>CAZCJR010000014.1:0-68732 GCA_964499225.1 uncultured Cellvibrionaceae bacterium
TGCCTGCGATTCCCGCTACCAAAAATTTGATCAACGCGGACACCCTGAAAATTACTAAAAAGGGCGCGACCTTGCTGAACTTTGCACGCGAAGCCATTGTTGATGCGCACGCTGTGGTTGAAAGTTTGGATGTAGGTCATTTGGGTAAATACATTTGTGATTTCCCCGAGCCAATCCTGCTCAACCGCAAAGATGTTTACGCTATGCCGCACATAGGCGCTAGCACTGAAGAAGCTGAAGAAAATTGCGCGATTATGGCGGCGGATCAATTGGTAGATTATCTGGAAAACGGCAATATTAAAAATTCCGTTAATTTTCCCGCTGTATCAATGGATCGTTCCCCCGCAATTGGCTCACGCATCACTTTTTCCAACGAAAACGTGTCCGGTGTGTTAGGGCATGTGTTGTCAGTACTGGCCGATCACAAGGTCAATGTGGTGGATATGGTCAACAAAAGTCGTGGCGATGTGGCGTACAACATTATCGATGTTGAGCATGCACCTTCAGAGGCTGTTGTGGATGCGCTTATCAAAGTTGAGCATGTGATTGCAGTGCGCGTAATTTAAATCATTTGATTAAAATGACGGGGGCAGGGTAGATGTACAAGTTGGTCTTCTTTGTCCCCGAGTCACATCTCGATCTTGTAAAAACTGCCGTTTTTAATGCGGGTGCCGGTCGCATTGGTCAGTACGAACAATGTTGCTGGCAAGTATTGGGGCAGGGCCAGTTTCGCCCGCTCGCTGGTTCTGCCCCTTTTGTCGGTGTCCTAAATCATTTAGAAATCCTGCCTGAATACCGCGTTGAAATGGTTTGTGCGGACGAGTTGATTGTTGCTGCCGTTTCTGCGCTGCGCGCATCGCATCCCTATGAAGAGCCTGCGTTTGATGTATGGCACCTGACGGATTTGGAGGTGCGATAGTTTGAGCCACATGCTATTTGCCGCGCTGTCCCAACAGCTTATTCATGATCCTGTAGATCTTATTGTGCAACCGCAGGCTGCTGTGTTGGTGCTGATTAGTCGCAGCGATAATCCCGCGATCCTTTACACCAAGCGCGCTGCGCATTTGCGCCAACATCCGGGCGAGGTGTGTTTTCCTGGTGGCATGTGGGAGTTTGGCGATGCAGATTTATTTACTACCGCCCAACGCGAAACCCATGAAGAAATAGGTCTGCCAGCAGCAGAAATACAGCTGCTAGGGCGCTTGCCCCAATCCCATACTCGTGCGGGAACCCCCGTTACTCCCTTTGTTGCCAGCTTTAATTCGAGCGCTTCACTACTCCCTTCTCCACATGAACTCGATAGTGTTTTCAGTGTTCCTCTGAAGGCTTTTAGTGAAGGCATTCAGGTGCGTGAAGATAAATTTGAGCGCGGTGGCCGTGTATTTAGTGTGCCCGTATATCATTATGAAGGTTATGAGATCTGGGGCTTCACCGCTGCCGTAACCGAGCAATTATTGCGCTTGCTAGTACGAATCACATGGTGAGTCGCAGAGGCAATAACTTTCAGTTCTGGAAATAGTAAAAAAGCGCATCTATTTGACATAAAAGTCATATCTGCCAATATGTAAAACCATAATTAGAATATCAACCACCGGTGGCTAACCCCTTGTGTCTGCCGCCTCCTATTTTTTAGCGGGCTTCTGCCCGGGTGCTTAAGGATGAACAATTATCAAACGCCCTTGCGCGATATAGATTTTACCCTCTTCGAATTATTTGATTACACCAGCCACTGTCGTGCGATAGGTCATACCGCTTTGGATCGCGAATTGACCAGCGCTTTTTTTGTTGAAGCGGCTCGTTTTGCAGAAGACGTGCTGGCACCACTCGGTCCGGTTGGCGATCAACAAGGGTGTAAATTAGTTGATGGCAAAGTGATTACACCGATTGGTTTCAAAGAGGCGTATCAACATTACTGTGATGCGGGTTGGCCGACCCTGTCTCGCTCGGCGGCTTATGGAGGGCAGGGCTTGCCCCAGTCGCTTGGCGTTATCCTGAGCGAGATTCTCGGTACACCCAATTGGGCTTGGGGAATGTATGCAGGGTTATCCCAAGGGGCCATGCACACCATCGAAACTCACGGCACCGAGCAGCAAAAACAGCAGTATTTGCCCGCGTTAATTTCCGGCCGTTGGACCGGCACTATGTGTCTAACCGAAGCGCAAGCGGGTAGTGACTTGGGTCTGCTTTGCGCCCGCGCCGAACCGCAACCCGACGGTAGTTACAATATCACCGGCACCAAGATTTTTATCTCTTCGGGCGATCACGATCTCGCTGAAAACATCGTTCATATAGTGCTCGCGCGCCTGCCGGGCGCACCCGTCGGGACCAAAGGCATCTCTCTTTTTGTTGTCCCCAAAGTATTGGTAACCGACGACGGTACACTCGCTGCAGCCAACGGGGTTGCCTGCACAGCTCTGGAGGCCAAGATGGGCATTCATGGCAATGCGACCTGTGTTTTACAGTTCGAGGGCGCAAAAGGGTGGTTGTTGGGTGAGGTAAATAAAGGATTGAATCATATGTTCACCTTTATGAACCTCGCTCGCATTGGCTCCGGCTTGCAGGGGCTTGCGCACGCCGAGTTGGGTTATCAGCAGTCGCGTTTGTACGCTCGCGAGCGCTTGCAAATGCGCTCCTTGACCGGAGTAAAAAATGCTCCCGGCTTGGCGGATCCGATTATCGTTCATCCTGATATCCGCCGCATGTTGCTCACGCAAAAGGCGTTGGTGGAAGGGATTCGGATGCTGAGCTATTACGCCACTATCAAAATGGACTTGAGCCAACACTCGACTAACTCTGATGAGTGCCAACAGGCGACCGATCTGCTCAGTTTACTTACACCCATCGTTAAGGCCTTTAGTACTGAGGCGGGCTTTGAATCGGCGAATCTTGCTCTTCAGTGCCTCGGCGGGCACGGCTATATCCGCGACTGGGGATTGGAGCAAAATTTGCGCGACTGCCGAATCGCTACTTTATATGAGGGTACGACGGGTATCCAGTCGCTGGATTTGTTGGGGCGCAAGGTGCTGGGTTCGGGTGGTAAAACACTGGAGCCACTGCTGGATGAAATAGCACAATTGTGTCGTATGTGTGATGACAATGAGCAACTGGCAGCGCATGCGGCACAATTGGCTACACTCAGTCAGGAGTGGCAGCAATTGAGCATGAATATAGCGCGTCAGGCGCAACATAACCCGGACGAAATCGGTGCTGCTGCGGTAGATTATCTAATGTATTCGGGCTATCTTGTGTTGGCTTTTCTATGGCTCAAAGCCCAAAAAACGGCGCTGCAACAATTAGCATCGCCGGTGGCTGATCCCGGTTTTTATCGCGCCAAGCTGGCAGCTGCAGATTTTTACTTTGCACGCATATTGCCGCGCACCATCAGTTTGGTTAAATCGATGGAGTCAGGCGCAGATAATTTAATGAGCCTGGCCAGCGTTGATTTTTAATCTTGAAAAAATAACAAAAGTGGAGAATGTCGAATGTCGCTGAATTACAACAGAACCCTTGCTGAGGTTTTTTCTGAATCCTGTAAATCATTCGCTGACAAGAATGCGTTCACGTGTATGGATCGCACCTTGACCTATGCCGATTTGGATCGGCTCTCAGGTCTTTTTGCGGCCTATTTGCAGCAGCATACCGGCTTAAAACCTGGCGATAGGATTGCTGTGCAATTGCCGAATATTTTGCAGTATCCCGTCGTGATTTTTGGCGCTTTACGTGCTGGTATGGTTGTCGTTAATACCAATCCACTTTACACCGCGCACGAAATAAAACATCAGCTCAATGATTCGGGTGCAAAAGCGTTGGTTGTTCTGGCGAATATCGCAAAAAACGCAGCGGCGATTATTAAAGAAACGGGTGTGGAGCAGGTTATCGTCACCGAGCTTGCCGATTTGCATTCACCGCTCAAACGCATCTTGTTAAATTTCGCGGTGAAGCATCTGAAAAAAATGGTGCCGCCTTTCGAGTTTCCACAGCAAATTGAATTCAACAAAGCGCTGTCGCTAGCCACTAAACCTTGGCAACCGGTAATGCAAACCCCTGATGATGTTGCCGTGTTGCAATATACCGGTGGTACTACCGGTGTCGCAAAAGGAGCCATGCTCACTCATCGAAATTTGGTGGCGAATATGGCGCAACTTAACGAGCGCATGAAAGATGTTTTTCGCCCAGGCCAGGAGCTGTATGTTGCTCCACTGCCGCTCTACCACATCTACTCGTTTACTATTCATTGCACCTCGGCCTTGGCGCTGGGTAATCACAGTTTATTAATTCCCAATCCGCGTGATATTCCCGGTTTTGTTAAAACCCTGCAGGGAAAACCCTTCACATTTTTTGTTGGCCTCAATACCTTATTCAACGCATTACTGCGCAACCCTGACTTCAAACATTTGGACTTTAGTCATCTGCGCCTCACCTGTTCTGGTGGTATGGCACTCACCGCAGAAACGACCAAAAATTGGATCGAGTTGACCAAAACCCCCATTAGCGAAGGCTATGGTCTGACAGAAACTTCACCCGTTGTTTCGAATAATCCACTGGCTAATGTGCAGTACGGCACTGTTGGGGTTCCCTTAATTGATACTAACTGCAAAGTTATTGACGATGCTGGGAACAGTTTGCCAGCCGGTGAGGCAGGGGAGCTCTGTGTGCAAGGGCCCCAAGTAATGAAAGGTTACTGGCAGCGGTCTGATGCAACGGCAGAGGTGGTGGATGCCGATGGCTGGTTTAAAACCGGTGATATAGCAATCATCCAAGCTGATGGCTATATCAAAATTGTTGATCGTAAAAAAGACATGATTAACGTAAGCGGTTTTAAAGTTTTCCCGAATGAAGTGGAAGATGCGTTAAGCGGTCACCCGGATATTGTTGAGGTTGCGGTTGTAGGCGTGCCCGATGGTGATGGTAGTGAAACAGTAAAAGCATTTATCGTCACCGCGAATGAGCAGCTCACTATTGAGCAAGTTCGTAAATTTGCCAAAGAAACACTTACTGCTTACAAGGTGCCGCACCTAATTGAATTCCGCAAAGAATTACCTAAAACCAATGTGGGTAAAATTTTACGGCGTGAACTGCGTGATCAGGAATTGGCAAAAGCAAAACAACAATAATTCGAAACTATCGCATGACCCTTTGTTCCGATTAGAAGGTTTGTATAGGGTGACTCTATCCCGTTCAGCCCATCTGCTGTCGTCCGTCGAACATATGTTGTGGTATTCCAATGTGCTTTGCTAATTGCATAGTCTGAATAATGCTATTCAAATAACATCCAAAAGCATCAGTAATCGGGATGCTTTTTTGTTTTCAATATTTCGCAAAAGAAATTATCTGTGCCACATTCTTGTAGAGCTGCTAATCTAAAAGAAGCATCGAGTAATAAAAGTTCAGCGCAAAAATAAATGTTGATCAAAATGAAGTGCTGATCAATCAAAAGTATCATTCTATTAGAATAGTTTATGAAAACAGCATTGATCTTATCCGGTGGCGGTGCTCGTGCTGCTTATCAAGTAGGTGTACTGCAAGCACTGGCTGAGATCCTGCCGGATGATTGTGAAAATCCTTTCCCTATAATTTGTGGCACGTCAGCAGGGGCGATCAACGCACTGGCGATTGCGGCGCACAAAGGCAATTTTAAATCTGCTGTCAATACGCTCGCCCACATGTGGCAAAACCTCGATATTGGGCAGGTTTATTTACACGGCTGGAGCGATATTTTTAAAGGGCTCGGATACGTAGGCCTGTCACTATTTAATGAGGGTATAGGGCGGCGGCGTCCGTTATCCTTACTTGATAATGCGCCGCTCTGGAATTTGTTGGGTTCCAAAATTAATTTTGAAAATATTAACCATTCTATCGACAGCGGAAAATTACTTGCTGTGAGCGTTTCAGCGATGGGTTATACCTCCGGTCACTCGGTCAGTTTTTTTCAAGGCAATCCAGCATTTGAGGGGTGGTCGCGTTACCGTCGCAGCGGTGTGGCAACACAGCTTCGTTTGGAGCACTTACTTGCATCATCGGCGATTCCCACGATTTTTCCGGCCGTGCGCATTAATCGTGAATATTTTGGTGATGGTGCACTACGTCAATTAGCACCGATTAGTCCAGCGTTACATTTGGGCGCGGAGGCGTTATTTGTAGTGGGTGTGAGCGGCAATCGCAGCGCTGTTAAAGCGAATCGCCGCGTGCCTCACCGTCATTCACCGTCTATGGGGCAAATCATTGGTCATTTGTTTAACAGCGCGTTTGTAGATGCACTTGAAGGTGATCTGGAGCATATGCAACGCATGAACGAGCTGCTGACATTAATTCCTGACCATGTGCGCAAGAGTGAGGGGATTCTGTTACGTCCGGTTGATAATATGGTCATCTCGCCAAGTTATCCTATCGACGGTATTGCAGGCCGTAATGTGCGTTACTTACCAAAAAGTTTGCGCTTCTTCCTCCGTGCTATAGGTGCGACTGCAAAAGGTGGCGGTGCTACCGCAGCGAGTTATTTATTGTTTTCCAACGAGTTTATTATGGAGTTAATTGCTCTAGGGCGGGAAGATACTTTGGCAGAAGCAGAAAATATCCGTGCTTTTTTTGCGAAATAATAAATTTATCTTACGCGATAAAAAACGCCGCTATTATCGCAATAGCGGCGTTTTTATATTGTGCAAGTTAACGGTAAATTGTTTAAGCGCGACGGCGGAACAGCGGCAGTGGTTGATCAACTGATGCCTGATAATACTCTTGCAGATCAGTGAGTGATTTTACCGCTTCTTCCAGATTGGCTTCAGGGTTGGCAAAAGCAAATGCGTTTACGCCGCAGCGACGTAAATAGCAGAGCTGATCACGCATAAAATTGCCTACTGCGCGCAATTCGCCAGTAAAACCATAGCGCTCACGCAGCAGGCGCGCTGTTGAAAAAGCGCGGCCATCCATAAAGAGTGGGAAGTTCACTCCGATCACCGCAAAACGATTGGCATCTGCACCAATCACCTCTGCACCTTCGTCGCTATCGAGCCACACGCCGATGTCGGTGCGATTTTGCAATTGATCTTTTTGCGCAAGCCACACAGCTACAGGAATAATTACCTGACCGCCAGGCACTTCAACTGCAGCGGCATCGCCTTCGGCCTTGGCGATTAACGCCCAGGTATTTTCAACGATAGCGCCGTCTTTAATTAGCTTTTGCATAGACTTTCTCCTTGAATGGAGCTGCACCTATACGGCGATAGGTATCGATAAATAATTCTTCGGCAGTGCGGTTGGCCACATACACATCCACAATTTTTTGGATGACTGCAGGCATATCATTCGCACCGAACGATGGGCCAAGCACATCGCCGAGGGACGCGTCGTTGCTGGCGTTGCCACCCAATTGCACTTGATAAAATTCTTTGCCGGATTTATCCACGCCGAGAATACCAATGTGGCCTACATGGTGATGGCCGCAGGCATTCATACAACCGGAAATATTCAGGTCGATATCGCCAAGGTCATACACATAATCCAAATCGTCAAATTGACGTTGGATAGCTTCAGCAATTGGAATGGATTTGGCGTTGGCGAGTGAGCAGAAGTCACCGCCGGGGCAGCAGATAATATCGGTAATAGTGCCGATGTTAGGCGTTGCAAAGCCAGCAGTTTTACATTCTTGCCAGAGCGCAAACAACTCGGTCTTTTTCACATCAGCTAATACGATATTTTGTTCGTGCGTGGTGCGCGCTTCGCCGAAGCTGAATTTATCAGCAAGGTTAGCGATAACTTCTAACTGTGCATCGGTGATATCGCCAGGCGCAACGCCCGTCGGTTTCAGCGAAAGAGTGACGGACGCGTAGCCTGCGATTTTGTGTTCGCGCACATTGCGTTGCAGCCATTTGCCAAATGCGACGCTATCGGCAGCTTGTGCATCCACAGCAGCTTGCGCACCAGCATTATCGATTGTCTCGTAAGCAGGCGCGGTAAAGAAACCTTTAGCGCGTTGGATTTCTTCTTGCGTTAATTTGCTGTAACCATCTTTCAAATGCTGCCATTCGTCTTCCACTTTCTGTGCGAAGACTTCGGGCGTTAATGCACGAACCAAAATTTTGATACGGGCTTTGTATTTGTTGTCACGGCGACCGAACAGGTTGTACACGCGCAGAATTGCTTCCAGGTAAGAGAGTAAATCTTCTTCCGGCAGGAAGTCGCGAATCGCCACGCCGATAACCGGGGTGCGACCCAAACCACCGCCCACATAGACTTTAAAGCCCACATCGCCTTTATCGTTGAATACCACTTCCAAACCTATATCGTGCACTTGCACAGCGGCGCGGTCTTGCGTCGAGCCGGTGACAGAGATTTTGAACTTGCGTGGCAAGAAGGCGAATTCGGGGTGGAAGCTGGACCACTGGCGAATAATTTCGCAGTAGGGGCGCGGATCGATAACTTCGTCCGGTGCAACGCCGGCAAACTGGTCAGACGTGGTATTGCGGATACAGTTACCGCTCGACTGGGTACCGTGCATACCGACTTCCGCCAACTCGGCGAGAATATCCGGTACTTCGGTCAGGTCTGGCCAGTTGTATTGGATATTCTGACGAGTACTGACGTGGCAGTAGCCTTTGTCGTAATGGCGGGCAATATGGGCAAGCTTGCGCAACTGCGCGGAGTTGACCATGCCGTAGGGAACGTTAATGCGCAGCATGGGCGCCAAACGTTGTACATAGAGGCCGTTTTGCAAGCGCAGCGGCAGGAACTGCTCAGGCGGAAGCTCCCCTGCAAGGAAGCGTTCGGTCTGGCCGCGGAATTGGGCGATGCGCTGGCGCAGGATACTGTGGTCGTAGTCGTCGTAGATATACATGGAGCTAGATACCTATCTAAGAGCCATCTCTTGATGGCATGTGTAAAGGCCATCACGGAATGGCGCTGCAGGCTAAAATAGAGGCGCGTAGGATACAGGAAAAGCCCTGTTCCGGCGAGTTGGGCGGCAAGATACCAGCAGGTCGTACCTATGTGAACAACCCTTTGCGACTAAGTTTGTTCCTGTCAGTTATGACCCGCAAGTTTATTGGGCTGGCGCTGGTATCATGGCGTTATTGATTTTTTGCCTATCTATTATCGGTTTCACTTATGCAAGCGGATATTGACCAATTATTTATCCTTCCACCCTGTGATGGGGAGATAGAAATACTGCGGGAGGAGCAGGATTTTCTCCTGATCAACAAACCCACGCGCTTGCTCAGCGTACCCGGACGCCACCCGCAGAATCGCGATTCAGTCATTAATCGGCTGGAAGCGGATTACCCAGGATGCAGTATTGTTCATCGCCTGGATTTTGATACCTCCGGCGTAATGGTCATCCCGCGCAATAAACCGGTGCTCTCTCATATCAGTAAACAATTCCAGGCGCGTACAGTCAGCAAGCATTACACAGCAGTTGTTGCGGGATTGATGGCGCAAGATGAAGGTGTTATCGATTTACCTATCGCGTCGGCTGAGGGGCCCAGATACAAGATCTGCCCGGAAAACGGCAAGCCTTCGGTGACGGAGTACAAGGTAATTGGGCGCGATGAAAAGGCGCGCACCTCGCGGCTTTTCCTGCATCCGATCACCGGCCGCTCTCATCAACTGCGTCTGCACTTGCAGGCGAGCGGGCATCCGATTTTGGGTTGTGAGTTCTACGGTGGAGAATTTGCCAAAGCAGCTGATCGGTTGTTGCTGCATGCGACGGATTTGCAGTTTGTTCATCCAGTATCGGGGGAAGAGGTTTTTGTTGAGTCGGCGCCAAGCTTTTAGGTGACCGTTGGGGTACAAATAAAAAGGTAACGATTTTCTTGGCTACAACCTAATCACTGCCGCTACAGAGGTCAGATATGAGTGTTACACCGATTGTTTTATTACCGGAAATAGAGCAGGAGCTAGAAGTTATTGTCGCTAGTCTAAAATGCAGTAAAAGTTGGCTGATCAATCAGGCGATCAAGGAATATATAGAGCGACAAGCTCGGGGAAACGCCCGCTGGCAAGAAACCCAAAGGGCGATTGATTCCGTAGCCAAAGGTCGAGTGGTCTCAAGTGAGGCAGTACATACTTGGTTGGACAGTTGGGGCAAAGAGAATGAACAATCACCTCCGCAAGTTACCCAATAAAAACAGAAACAAAATTGAACTGCTTTTCTTTCGCTTAAAGTTAAAATGACATTTTCACTTTAAATCAACTTATGTAAAACCTCGTTAAATTGACCTCTGTAAATATCAATTCGTTTGACAACGTTGTCCATTGTGCGAGAGATTTGTATCGCTAATCAACCACCAAGGATAACAACATGGGTCATCAATGTAATTTCTTCGCCAGTATTCTCTCTGCCTCAATTGCAGTTGTAGGCTGCGGTTCCAAAACGGATTCGACAGTGCAACAAACTTCTTCGGCAGCCCAAACTTCATCATTAGCGCAATCATCGACATCAGCTGCTCCTGAAACGGCAGCCGTATTTTTTGATGATTTTAATTATTCAGATATGGCTGCATTTAATAACAACGGCTGGAAGGTCAGAACGGAAACTGGTCATCCAGGGATCAAGGGCGCAACTTGGTCAGGGGATGGGTTGTCTTTTCATGCCGATATTCCTGACACTGAAGCGGGTGCGGTGCGCATGAGTTCTGTTACCAATGGCACCGGTGAAAGCACTCGTCACACGCAATTTTGCCATGCGCGTAAATATCGCGAAGGCACTTATGCAGCGCGGGTATTTTTCCGCGATGAGCCGAGTTACGGACCAGATGGCGACGAAGTAATCCAAACGTTTTATGCCATTAGTCCGCTGAAAGCGCCCATGGATAAAAATTACAGCGAGACCGATTTTGAATACCTGCCCAATGGTGGCTGGGGCGAAAATGCCAAGCCAGCGATGTGGACAACCAGCTGGGATACTTTCCAGTTGGAGCCCTGGACGAAAGTGAATGAATTTTCGCGCAAAGAGGGGAGCTACGCTGGCTGGCGCACACTGGTGCTAACGGTTGCCGATAACAAGGTGACTTATTATGTGGATGGCGAATTGTTTTCCGAACACACCAGCGCGGTGTATCCGGAAGATTTTATGTCGATCAATTTTAATTTGTGGTTTATGCCGAAGGGTGCAGATGGTTCTCTAGGCCCGGTGGATTTGCCGGAAATGCGCGAGTATCAGGAGGATATTGATTGGGTGTTTTTTCAGGAAGGCGTGGCCATAACGCCTGCCGAGGTGGAAGCGCAGATTGTAGAGTTGCGTGGGAAGAAAGTTACTTATGTCGATAATGTGCCAGAGCAAAACCCTGTACTGCCATCGCCTTGCGGACTGTAATTATGCAGCTAATTTTCCGCTGAAGAAATTGAATGTCGAATCGGGCAGGGAATTGTCCGATTATTCTTTCATCATCACTTGTCATTTTACCTTTAGGCTTTAAGATGCTCGGCTCCAGTCTATGAGTGTCGAGCGCTACGCAATGGGTATGCTCCCCGGGCGATGGTTTAACAGGTAAAGAATGCAGAACCAATCTATTGATGAACGTACTTTCTATCGCGGAGTGCTCGCACTGCTTGCGCTCACTGCATTAATTGGCATCGCAGCTAGCGTTTTGCATTATCTGGAACCAGAACCAGAGTTGATGGATTTGGTGATTCCACCCTCAGTGGCCTTGGCGAATCTCGTTCTTGCGCTTTGGCTTAGGCGTCAACCAAAAAATATTTTACGCGTAGTTTATTCTGCCTTTGGCGTCGGTATTGCCGCGCTTTCATTGCCGGCTTGGTATTACAGCCTGCGCGCTGCTCAAGCTCCCGATGTATTACTCATTGATATTTTCCCGCCGATTTCATCTTTCCTCATCATTTTTATTGTACTGGTAATGGTCATGCTTCCGCCGCGGCGCGCATTTCCGATCATGACCGCAGCCTGGGTTTTAAATGCAGTGCCAATATTGAGCTATCTGTTGACTCACAAAGAAGAACTGTGGGCACCACGCGGCCAGGAAATGTTTATGAGTTATGGTTTTGCCATTTTGCTCCTGCTGGTGTTATTGCCATTTCAGCATAGGGCACGCTTACAACTTGAACGCTTACAAAATGACAATTCCCATATGCATAATTTGGCTGAGCGCGATGCGTTAACGGGGCAATATAATCGTTGGGGTGGACAGCAATTGCTCGATGATTTTATGCGGAGCGGAACCCATGGCAGCATCATCATGCTGGACATAGATCATTTCAAACGGATCAACGATACCCACGGTCATTTGGTAGGTGATAGTGTATTGCAAGAATTTGCAGTGCGCGTAGGCGGTGCGCTACGCAGCGATGGTCATTTAATTCGCTGGGGAGGTGAAGAGTTTTTAGTGTTGATTGTGGGCATTGCAGAGCAGGATGCATTTCGGGTAGCGAAGCGATTGCGCACTGCCATTAATAGTGATGTGTTTAATCCTGGAGGCAAGTTGACGGCATCGGGTGGTGCAACTTCACGTAGAGATGATGACACTTTGGAAAGTTTAATTACGCGGGCAGACAAGGCGCTGTACGAAGCGAAGTTGAAGGGGCGAGATCAGATTGTGCGTGGTTGATGCACATGTTAACGCCAAGTTGTGAGTGCTCCACGTAGGAAGCACTCACGAATACGTCTTAATGTTGCGAAGCTTCAGATGCTCCAATCCCTGTTTGTGAGCGCACAAACTGCGCATCAAACGCGGCCTGTTCTGTTGCGGCAGAGGCAGACTTATCGGTGATTGAAAAAAACCAAATGCCGATAAACGCAGCGCTCACCGAAAAGATGGCGGGATACTTGTAAGGAAATATCGCCTGTTCAAAACCAAAGGCATCGACCCAAACGGTCGGACCAATTACTACCAATATCACCGCAGTAAATAACCCCAAACCACCCCCCATAACTGCACCGCGCGTAGTAAGTTTGCGCCAGTACATACTCAATAACAGAATCGGGAAGTTGGCGCTGGCAGCAACGCAAAACGCGAGGCCAACCATGAATGCCACGTTTTGTTTTTCAAAGACGATGCCAAGCAACACCGCAATTACCCCCAAACACACAGTGGCGATACGCGAAGCGCGAATTTCTTTTTTCTCGTCGCGTTCACCTTTTAGTACCAGTGTTGCGTAGAGGTCGTGCGATATTGCGCTTGAGCCCGCTAACGTTAAACCCGACACCACCGCAAGAATGGTGGCGAAGGCTACAGCGGAAATAAACCCTAATAAAAGATCGCCACCCAATGCTTGCGATAAATGGATCGCAGCCATATTGGCACCACCTATCAAGGCACCGTCAGTGAAGTAGGCGGGATTTTTTAGCAGCAGGATGATCGCGCCAAAACCAATAATGAAGGTGAGAATGTAAAAGTAGCCGATAAAGCCTGTTGCATAAAAAACTGAGCGACGCGCTTGCACAGCATCTTTTACGGTAAAGAAACGCATCAAAATATGCGGCAGACCTGCGGTACCAAACATCAGGGCGATACCGAGAGAAATCGCCGAAATAGGATCGCTTACCAGCGTGCCGGGCGCCATGATGGCATTGGCTTTTGAATGCACTTTTACAGCTTCAGCAAACAAGTTTTCAAAGCTGAAACCAAATTGCATCATCACCAAAAACGCCATGAGGGATGCGCCTGACAGTAATAAAATCGCTTTAATTAATTGCACCCAAGTGGTGGCAATCATGCCGCCGAAGGTCACGTAGAGCGTCATCAATACACCGACGATGATCACGGCAAATTCGTAGGGTAAACCGAACAGCAATTCAATTAATTTTCCCGCGCCAACCATCTGGGCGATCAAATAAAAGATGACGGTAACCAAAGAGCCGCTGGCAGCAAGTATACGAATCGGTTTTTGTTGTAAGCGAAACGAGGCCACGTCCGCAAAGGTGTATTTCCCCAAGTTTCGCAGTGGTTCAGCAATCAATACCAGTACGATGGGCCAGCCGACTAAAAATCCAATGGCATAAATCAATCCATCGAAACCGGATGTATATACCAAACCGGCGATACCGAGGAAAGACGCGGCGGACATGTAATCGCCCGCAATGGCTAAACCATTCTGAAAACCGGTAATGCCGCCGCCAGCAGCATAAAAGTCGCTTGTTGTTTTGGTGCGGCCGGCAGCCCAGTAAGTAATGCCGAGGGTGACTACGACAAAGGCTAGAAACATCGCGACCGCGGTAACATTTATTGCGGAGTCGCTGGTCGCTTGCGCCCAGGCAAAGGTCGCCATAGCAGAAAGTAAAATGGCAAGTGGAGCATGAAATTTCATGATTGCGCTCCCGCTTTTTGCACGATAGCGCGCGTCAATGGCTCAAGTACGCGGTTGGCGTAGTAAACATAAATACCAGTTATCACCATACAAAAAAGGATTACGCCTAAGCCGAGCACCATGCCGATTGAAGTGACGCCGTTGCCGATCGGATTGCCGAGTGATGCGGGATCGAATGCGATAGTAAGAATCAGAGCGAAGTAGGCGATGATAGTGGCTAGCGACAAAGGCCACATAATTCTTTTGCGCGCGCGGGTCAGGGCCGCGTACTCCGGCAGCTGCCGGATAGTGTCAATATGCATGTTGGGTTCCCTATTTTTTGTAGATTATGGGGTGAATATGAGGCAACTGAAGCGCGCACTGGTCGATGCGTTTTGATTGCTTCGGATTTACCATCTGTGTATTTGGGTCGTGTTGTTTTAATTGTTATCGCTGTTGGCGACTACCACTCAAGGCAGTAGCTGGGTCAGATTCTAGCAGTCATCCAAAGACAACAGGAATAGCCGGCGGCGGGGATAATTCAAAAACTTGCATACAAGTCAGTAAATTATCAGATCCAGCCTTTTTGGCGGGCGATACGAGCGGCATCGACACGATTGGCAGCGTGCAACTTGGCGATAGCTTCAGAGAGGTAATTCCGCACAGTACCCTCTGATAAGCAAAGTACGGTGGCGATTTCAGCAGTCGTTTTCCCCTCAGCCGCCAAACGCAGGGCACGGCGCTCTTTATCATTGAGCGGATCGCTTTCGCCCAGTGCCATCATGGCTAGTTCACCGTCAATGACACGTTTGCCATCCATGACTTTATAAATGGCCTGAATAAGTTGTTCCGAGGGTGCATCTTTCAGAAGGAAACCAGAGACACCCATATCGATCGCCCGACGAATATAACCGGAGCGGCCGAAGGTGGTGATGATAATGGTTTTGGTCGGTAATTTTTGCTGCAATACCCACTGCGCCAATTCAAGACCGGAGCGGCCGGGCATTTCAATATCGGTGAGCAAAATATCGTAGCTATTTTGTTTCATTAGCAACCAGGCCCGGTCGCCATCTTCTGCTTGAGTGATGTCAAAACCGTTTTCCATGCTTAACAATGCAGCTAGTGCACCGCGCACCATGGACTGATCTTCTGCCAACAAAATTTTCATAGTCAGATCTACTCTTGTTTGATAGCTAGCTTTGCTGATGCAATTCGCGGCGCGGCAAGGAAATCACAAATTCACAGCCTTTGTGGATTGATGATTGTAAATCACCGGTGAGGGCATTGAGTCGCTCCTGAATACCTTGTAGGCCATTGCCCGGAATCAGCGCTTTTACCTCGCCGTTATCATGCATACGCACGACAATTTTGTCGCAATTTTGTTGGAATTCAATCTGGCAATGATTGCCATTACTGTGGCGCAACACATTAGTGGTCAATTCTGTTAGCGCTAGAATAATGGCCGTTTCGGCGCGTGGCGAGAGCTGGGGAATATCGCCATTGAGATCCACTACAAAACCGTTTTGCCGCAGTTTTTCGCAGAGTTCCATCACTTCACCTGACAGCCCTCGATGTTTATAACCCGATACCGTTTGGCGCACCAGACTCAAACTATTACGCGCAATTTGATGCAACTCAGATAGATGTTGTTTGGCCTGTTCAGTTTTTTCTTGCGTCAATAATTTTTCAGCCAATTCTGCTTTGAGTGCGATGCTCGATAGCGTGTGCCCGAGAATATCGTGTAGATCGCGCGCGATACGTTCACGTTCAGCAATGACGGCCAGTTGTTCAATTTCCTGATGACTTTTTTGCTGGCTAATACGCGCCTCCATGCGCAGTTTTTCAACATAACCAATAATGCCAATAGTGGCCAAACCCGAAAGTGCAGGAAATGCAAAAAAGGGAAAGGGGTAATTAAATTGGTAGTGCATCGCGATAATAGTAGCCACTAACAGCCCGGTTATTAGCAGCCAGGTTTTGGTACGGTAGGTAAACCCAACCAAAAACCCTAAGTAGGAAAAAAAAGTGCTGGAGCCAGGTGTGTAAGGGGTAATCGCAAATGCGAGCAGAACAATGGCCAGCACCGGTTTCCATACGTGCTGAGGTTTGGCCGTGATCCCCCATAAATACAGGGCTACAAATACACAATAAACACCCACTAACAACACTTGCGCGGATGTGCTGAAGGGCATGTAGTAGACGGGGACAAAATAGTAAAGGCTAAATACCAGCCAAACCCAGGATTTGGCAGAGTGGATAGGGCCTGCACATTGTTCTTGGTGATTCATAGCGATATGTCTACATGGTGGTTGCGATACGGGCTTATTATGAACCTGTTGCGACTGTAGTTGAATCCAGAGTTGAACTCAGCCTGTTTATCTTCTCTGCCAGTTTGGTTCTTCAGCGGAAGAGGCGCCAGCCGCGATAGTCACCAGTGTCTTGTGACAAATGTCAGACGGTAGCGCATATGCTATTGCGGCATAACTGCATCGCGAGGAGTTGGGCGAGTTAAGAAACGCAAAAACCCTTGTTGTTTAAAGAGCCTAATTCATGCTGCGCAGATCTTTTTAATAGTAATAACAACAGGATCTATCATGAAAAAGTCCGTGTTCTTGGCGATGCTAATTGTTGGTTGGCTGGCGGGGTGCAGTCACCTTCATACGGTAAAGAATCCATCCACAGAACAACTTTTGCGGCTACCCTATGTCAGTAGCGTTGATCAGCTTAACCGCGACTATTTTGTGTATTTACCGCGCGGTTATGAAACACAAGCGGATAAAAAATGGCCGGTTATTTTATTTTTACACGGCAATGGCGAGCGCGGTAATGGCCTGGATGAGCTGGATTACGTTATCAGTCATGGCCCGCTTTACGAAGCATGGATTCAAAAGAAAGATTTGCCTTTCATCATCATTTCACCGCAGCTGCATATGTTCACTATGGGTAAAGTGCCCTACATCGCCAATCGCACCCGGGCACAAATTCCATTGCGGCTGACTGAGGGTGTTCCACCTTATGCTCCCTTTTTTGCAACTCCCACGCTCATGGAAACCGGAGAGGACATAAAAGATATGTCAGCCGTCGCACCGCTATTACCGATGGGGTGGGAACAAGTAGAACAGGATTTGTTGGGGCTGATTAGCAATGTGCAAAAAACTTATCGCACTGATACGCAACGGCTCTACATCACCGGTTTAAGTTATGGTGGTTTTGGAGCCTGGTTTATGGCGAGCAAACATTCCAATTTATTTGCCGCTGCTGTACCGGTTGTCGGCTGGGGGCATCCGGATTTAATGGCACCGATTGCCAAAGCAAATTTACCCGTGTGGGCATTTGCCGGTGGGCGCGATACTGCCGTGCAGAAAAAATTCTTCTACGCTGGCATTAATAGGCTGGAAGCGTTGGGTGATTCCGAAGTGCGTTTTACCGTGCATGAAGATCTCGGTCACGATGCATGGAAGCGGATTTATGCCAGTAAAGATCTCTACGAATGGTTGCTTGCACAGCAGAAAAGATAGTCAACTCGAGTGTCTTCCTTGCAAGCCGTTGGTTATCACTAAAAAATCGGTTCCGACGCGTATTATCTAAAAGATAACGGTGGCGGTAGTCTTTCAGGAAACTAAAAAACGGCGATAACAACGTAAAACAAATAAAAACAGGGCGCGATAGCAAGGATAAATGCCAGTGAGCGTAACTTATCCAAATTAGTCACATAGAAAATCCCATGAAGCAATCGCCCGATCAGCACAATAATGGCAGCTTCAGCCAGATACTTTACATCCAGCCCGGATGCAACTACCGCTAGTAATGCGGCAGCGTATATGGCCAGTGCTTCCCATGAGTTCTGTTGTGCTGCAACTGCGCGAGCGCCTGGGCCTTGTAATTGAGTGTATTGTTCGCGCGGGTTTTGGTTGTCTACTTTGCCCAATTGTTTTTGGCGATAGTAATGGGATATTACGGCAAAAACGTAGGGCATAACGCATAAGCATAATAAAACGACAATTGCTGTTTTCATTGATTATTCTCTCCATGATGAATTTGTAAATAGTAGATGTGATACGTATTTGGGAAATTTTATATACAGGGTTTCTGACGGTATATACCACAAAACCCTAATGAAGTAAGTGCGTTATGCAACTCGATTAAAAGGGCTTTAGCTGCTAATTAGGGCTGCCGCCTTTTTGTTCGGTATCTAACTTACGTAAATTACGCAATTCCGTACACTAGCGATCCTTCTCACAACTAGAGGTAGCCCGATGACATCAATTACTGAACAAGATTATAAACGTGCAAACGAGCGCGGCAATGGTCCCAAGAACCGGATGGAGGGTGGTGAATTAACAGACGATATAGACATTAATGACCCGGATAGTCCACTAAAGAAAAAACGTAAAAAGGAAGTAGTTAAACCAATCGCGGAAATGCGTTATAAAAAGCCAGAATAATCGGCGCGTTAGTTAGTTATCGCAGCTGGCTGTCTTTACTGCCACGTCGATTGATTGGCGAGTAAACCGTTTCCTCTTTGTCATGTTCTTCCTGACATTTCACACATAGCCGCACGCCAGAAATGATCTTGCGGCGGGCCTCAGGAATTACGCTGTTGCATTCCTCGCAGTGCGTCAGACTCTCGCCCTCAGGGATACGACTACGAGCCAGTTCTACAGCCTCTTCTATGCTCGCATCTATTTGATCTTGCACAGCACCATCAGGTGCCCAGCCGCTGGCCATGTTCAATTTCTCCGCAATCTTCGAAAACTGCTTAACCGGGATCCATCGAGTATAGATTAGCTGCGATGGTATGAGATTTTGGCTCTACGGGTGCAGGAAAGTTCATTGTGGATTTATGCGATTGGTGGCCTCAGCGACCGAACGCAAAACTTCCCAAGTTTCTCACCAAATCCGCTAAGCTAGGCGCTGCCTCTACTTGTACTCCCTATGCTATTCAACATCACCTAATGAATACTGCGCTGCCGCAATTCATCGCTGAGACCTTACTATGAATCTGGATAAATCAAAAAAACGTATCGCAAAAAGATCCAAAATGGGTTTTCAGGGTTACCCTAAAATTTCAGTGACTTACTATGGGAAGACCGCAAGCCATGCTGACGAAGTGGTAGTTGAATTTGTTTTAGAGGAGGGCGCTGCAACTCAGGTCGAAAGATTTTCCAGCAAAGTCGATGCGCGCGAAGATGAAGTCATTCAATCGGCACTGGTAAAAATGATCGAGCGCTCTGAGGCGAAAACTGTTGTGCAAATAGACGGTGTATCTGTGGTCGCGTGACACTCTCAATTTGCCTGTGAGGAGAGTCGCGCGGCTGGTTAGTGGGAAACCGCACATACATCGAGCGCCGTGTAGTGATAGTTTTCGTGATTAGTTTGCTCCTCATCCAATTGCTCGCCCGCAGGTCATTATTTTTTACCTAGCGGATTCAATGGGAATATGAAATCGATGCTACGTGAAAAACCCAAAGAACTAGCGTATATTTTTCGCGATACCTTTTTTCAATGGCTGGAGCGTGAGCCTTTTAGAAGTAGTGCGGTGATTTCGTTTTATACTATTTTTTCATTGCCTGGCTTGTTGGTAATTATTATCAATCTGGCCGGTTATTTTTATGGTGAAGAGGCGGTCACCCGCCGCATTAGCGGCGAAATAGGGAACATGATTGGGCGCGGTACCGCTAAGGACATTGAAGCGATTATCGCCAATGCCAGCGTGCATCAAGACTTTACCTTTGCGTCTTTGGTCGGTATTGCTACGCTAATTTTTGGTGCTACCGGTGTCTTTTATCAGCTGCAGCAAACGCTCAATATGATTTGGGAGGTGAAAGCCGAACCCAAACGTAAAATAGTCAAAATGGTGGTGGATCGTATCTTTTCATTCGGTTTGATTCTGGCCGTAGGTTTTCTACTCCTCGTTTCGTTAGTGTTATCGGCGATGCTGTCCATAGTCAGTGGTTGGGTAGAGTATTATTTTTCTGAAACCTTCAATATCGTGTTCCGTATTCTGGATCTTTCCTTATCGCTCGGCGTAGTAACGTTCCTGTTTGCCGCCATATTTAAGTTTCTCCCCGATGCAAAAATCCCCTGGAGGGATGTATGGGTGGGGGCTTTAGTAACCGCATTGTTATTTGTGATCGCCAAATTTGCGTTGGGACTCTACTTTGGGCACAGCAATCCCGCATCGGCGTACGGCGCGGCAGGAACGATCATTTTGCTGATGTTATGGGTGTCATATGCGGGGCTAATTTTATTGTTCGGTGCTGAGTTCACGCGGATTTATGCAGATAGGCGCGGCGATAAAATTAAACCTGTTGACTTTGCTGTCTCTACGGCAGAAACAGCGGTATCCACCGCGAAATTGCGCACCGCTGGCAAGTAACTAATTAACGCGCTTGATATATACTGCTCCGCGAACTTTATAAAGCACGTTTCCCCGCAGAGTTAGTTACTCCCATGCTCACCCCTGAAGACATACTTGATTTCAATAACAACGGTTATCTGGTGCTGCCGGGTTTTTCCGGTGCACACTTTTGCGAAAGTGTTGTGGCTTTCGCAAAAAATGAATTGGCGCAGCAGGTCATGCCGATTGAATTTGAGGTAGACACCCAATATCCCGGTGCACCGCTCTCGCGTTCTGCAGAGGGCGGGGCAACAGCCCGGCGCTTGCTTATGGCGTCTGCCCGTCATCCCATGTTGCGTAATTGGGCTACGACCGGTGCTTTAAATGGTATTTTGCATCAGTTGTTGGGCGCGGATGTTTTGTTATGCCAGGCGCATCATAATTGCATCATGACAAAACAGCCCGCGTTTTCGAGCGTGACCGGTTGGCACCGCGACAGCCGCTACTGGAATTTTGCACGTCCTGATTTGGTGTCGGCTTGGCTGGCATTAGGCGATGAGCAAGTGGAAAATGGTTGTCTTTTGGTGTTGCCAGAATCGCACCGTTGGGCCGTTGATGCCGAGCAGCTGGACGCCCGACAATTTCTGCGTACTGATCTTGCTGAAAATAAATCTTTGCTCGACCAAAGCACAGCAGTGCCCTTGCAGCAGGGGGATTTATTATTATTCCACAGCAATTTGTTTCATGCCGCAGGCCGCAATACAACTGAGCGCACCAAATTCTCTATGGTGTTCACCTATCGCTCTGGCGACAATTTACCGAAACCGGGTTCTCGTTCAGCATCAAAAGAAGAATTTATTCTCACATAACAATCTGCCTTTAACGGTTCTCTGAACATGCTAATTTTATTCAATCTCGTCATTTCATTTTTTCTCGTTATGGGACTCTTTTGGGCGGTGATTCCCTGCGCATTTGGGCTGCATAACTTTAAGAAATTGCATGGGGGTTTGTGGGGAGTAGTAGGTACCCTGGTCTGGTTTCTATTAATAGCAACGCACCCCTTAGCTTTTTACATGGTCTGGTTTGGTGAAGGTGGTGTTTATTGGTGGTTGACCTTGCCGTTAAGTTTTCACGTTCTTTTCCTAAAATTTTTTGGCCGTGATTTGGGTGCAGGTTGAGTGAGAGGCCCACACTTTTCCCTCTGCTATACGCCGCGTTCAAAACGGCACCTTCCTAATGTAAATTGTACAAGCTCCTAAGTGGCTTTTTACCAAGTCATTCGATTTCCGCCAGTGTAAGAAAGCAAAGTTCGAGAGCGAGGCGCCGCTAAAAATTCTTTTAAAATCATTGTTTAGAACAGTTGTTTCTTGTTTGTTGTTTTTCGAATGTTTTTTCAAAAAATTGCGTCAAAAAAGTCTTGCTGTTTTACGGTTTTAATTTCATTCGATGTATATCTCGATGATTGCTAGGGAGCGGGCTATGTGGCATAGCTCTTGCTGATTGCTTTTCGGTCAGCAGCGATATGCTGCACCCAGTTCGCTAACTTTTATTTCATGGAGAAAGATTATGTTTAAACAAGCAAGTGTTACCGCAATTGCCCTAAGTGCCTCTCTCGCAATGTCTGTTCACGCTGGTCCCATTCCTTATCCCGATGTAGGTAATCCAGCACCTGCCAACTCATTTGTGGCTGCCGCAGATGGGGAGGTCACTGCTTATTTTTACGGTTCTGATGCTAGCTACGCGAGCATGATCGGGCTATGGGTCAATGGAGTTTCTACTGGTCTCTATGGTTTGATGAATCACATGTCTGCTTATGGCGATACCTTCTTTTTGGGTGACGTATCTGCGGGTGACGAGTTAATTTTTGAATTGAAAGTGTTACCGACCGGAAGCTCATGGTATTCAGTAGCTGCTTTGAATTCAGATGGTAATAACCATACCTATTCAACAGATTTCGACGGCTTCGGTGCAGTTCCTGCTGGTACCTACGTGTCTTTTGAGGACTTACCCGGTTTAGGCGACTTGGATTACAACGACCATCAATTCGTCTTCTCAAATGTTCGAAGCTCAACAGTGCCTGAGCCTTTTAGTCTTGCTTTGTTTGGTTTGGGTCTTGCCGCATTAAGCTTCGCGCGCAAACGTGCTGCTTGACGATGTAGTTGGTCTAAAAAGCCGCGCTGAGCGCGGTTTTTTTGGCTTTAAATTTCGATATCGGCTGGAAACTCTCTGATTTTATTACGTTAATTCGAACTCCCTATCCCGCCCCACATCAGTTTATTCTGTATTTATCAGCTGTGCGCGAGTCCATCACACTCGTTACCAGCTGGCTGTCCGCACTGAACATTTCCCGTTGAACCGCCGAAAATTAACTCAGTATTAGGTGTGGCGCCAAAATTTGGCTAGAATTCGTGTGATGTGAATCTGAGCGGTTGTATGTGTGGCTGCTTTTTGAGCATCAAGGCAACTCCTCAAAGGAATAGAGAATAAAAAATGATCATAGTCCCTACCGAAAAACAATTGGATTGGCGCAACGCGCCTATAGTGTTGTGCGCGCTGGTATTGCTCAATGTGATGGTGTTTTTTTTCTACCAGAGCGGCGATACCAAAAAAATTATCGAGGCTATGACCACTTATCAGGCGAAAGATTTTTTTACGCATGAGTGGCCAGTGTTTGAAAAGTATCTCGAAGAGAAACGAGAGGCAGTTCGACTCAAAGAGTATCGTCAATATCATCAAGATGATGAAATTGATCTGATCATCAGCAATATGGTGATGGATGAAGAGTTCTACACCTATCTGCAAAAAAATTACCGCGATTACTTTACCCCCGATTATTACGCAGAATGGGCGCCAGACCGGGCGCGTATCCACAAGCAAATGCAATCGCTCAGTTACATCGCCAACGGGTTGCGCGCAAGCGATTTGCGGGTGTGGACCTTTTTCAGTCATCAGTTTTTGCACGGCGATATTATGCATTTGCTGGGCAACATGTTCTTTTTAATTATCTGCGGGTTTGCAGTAGAAGCGGCGATAGGGCATTGGCGGTTTTTAGTGTTTTATCTGCTCTCGGGGTTGGCCGCCGGTTTTGCGCAAGTTGCCTCTGATTGGAATAGCACTACACCGCTGGTGGGGGCATCCGGTGCAATCTCGGGTGTGATGGCTATGTACCTCGCTGTATTCCGGTTAAAGAAAATTGAATTCTTTTATTGGTTTTTCTTTTTCGTCGGTTATTTCCGCGCGCCTGCGCTATTGATTTTGCCGTTTTATATCGGCAAAGAAGTTTACAGTTATCACAGTGATACTGAGTCTAATGTGGCTTTTATGGCGCATGCCGGTGGTTTTGTTGCGGGGGCGCTCTTTATTGGCATCGCCTGGTTGCTCAACCGGAACATGCTCAATACCCAATACATTGAAACGGACCAAACGATTGATCCACGCCAACAACAATTGGCCGATATTTATAGCGCAATCGAAAAGCATCGTTTTGACCAAGCGCTCGCGTTGGTGGATACACTGATTAAAGAAAAAGGGCTGACGTTTGATGTGGCGATGATTCGCTACAACATCTTAAAAATTTCACGGGGTGATGCCTATCTGCCAGCAACACTGAATGTGTTGACAGTACCGCTGCTGGCACCGGACGAAGTGAAAAAATTGGACAAGGTTTGGAAGGATAATCCCGAAGTTCATACCCAGTTATCCGAGCAGTCAGCATTAAAGTTGGGAATGCAATTTACGGCATTGGAAAATCCTCAATCGGCAGAACAAGTATTTGTGCAACTGCTGGAGCGCGGCTGCAAAAATCCCGCGCTTTCAGTCTATGCCAGCAAATTAGCGGCGGCGTTCTTGCGCTTGCGCGATACCGGGAAAAAATCCTACTACGATGGATTGGCCAAACAACTCGCACAAGGAGCTGAACGTGGATTACTGTAAATATCACCCATTGGATGGCGCTACCTACGCGTGCCGCGCGTGCAATATTCGCCAGTGCGATAAATGCGTGGATGACGAACACCATGCGGCGCACTGTTTTGTGTGCGGCGCAGTGCTGGAAAGCCTTGGCTCGGCGAATACGGTAGAGCCTTTTTGGCGCAGGTTAAAAGAAGCGTTTAAATATCCGGTCAATGGCAACTCTATGAGCCTGATTGTAATCACCTCGATTATTTCAGTGCTTGCGACGCTTATGCCGTTTTTATGGATTCTGTCACTGGTGATGTATTTGTTTGCCGCTGGCGCGATCATGAAATACAGCTTTACTTGCCTTGAGCGTACGGCAATGGGTGAAATGAAAGCACCAGATGTAATGGATGCTTATCACGGTGGAATAAAACTCATATTGCAATTGGTGGTAATGACGATTGTGTTAGGTGTAGTGGTTGGGTTTGCTTTTTACTATCTTGGTTCTGCCATAGGCGGATTATTAGGTTTTATTGCCATTTTTTCTTATCCGGCAATATTGATTCGTTTTGCACAGACAGACAATATGCTGGAGGCGATGAATCCCATCGCGGCAATTGCACTTATAGCGGCAATCGGTTTGCCTTACGGTCTGCTGATTGTATTTATGCTGATCATGATGACCTCAGTTGGCGTGTTGCATGAATGGATAGGAGCATTATTTCCGGCAGTTTCTTATTTGGCGCAATCCATTGTTTCCAATTACTACACGGTTGTTATGTTCCACTTGATGGGCTATATGCTCTTTCAATATCAGGAACAGTTGGGGTACAGCGCCCGTTCCGACGAAGACGATGACACAGCGCATCGCAGTGAACAGGAACGACTCGCCGCAAAAATTGACGTCTTGCTTAAAGAGGGCGATTACGAGCAGGTAGTTAAACTTTATTACCAGGCGTTCAAGCAATATCCCGGTGAGCCGTTTTTTTTTGAAAAGTTTTTTGATTTGCTTTATGTCTGTAAAAAAACCGCATTGATGGCGGATTACGGACTGACTTATTTGGAGTTTCTTAATCGCCGCAAACGTTTCGATAAACTGACACCAACATTGAAACAAATATTATTTGTCGCGCCTGACTTTCTGCCGAATTCACCTGCCATGCGTGTGCAGTTGGCGACCTTGTTGAAGCAGCAGGGCGATTTAAAATTGGCGGTAAAGTTACTCAATGGTATGCACAAACTGTATCCCGAATTTGCAGGTTTACCCGATGCTTACCATTTATTAGCAGATACGCTTGCAGAAATGCCGAACATGCAAGTCCAGTCAGATAAGTGTAAGCAGATGGCCGGGCAGTTAAAACGCAAGGTAGATGAGCGGCAAGCAGCGCTGGCACAGCAGCTAGAGCAAAGACGTGAGGCAGATGCGCAAATACAACCTAAACCTACCGGCGTAAAAGCCGTACGCAAAGCTCCACCAGCGGGAACGACACTGAGTGGGCTCACATTAGAACTGTTGCCGCTCGACCCCGTTACTGAAAGGCCGGATTAACTGCCAATCACTTTTTCTAACACCTGGGTTTTTTGTTCGCCCTGTGCCTGATTAAATGCCGCGCCTGCCAGCTCTGCGCTGGCAATACGTTTGTGCGGATTAGTATGGATAATTTGCAAAATCAACCGGCGCAGTTTGGCCGGAGTTTTGCGCAAGCGCCAATAATTTTTCCAGCCCCATAAATCGGGTGTGGGTAATTTTCCGGTGAATAATTGGAACAGCATTGCACCCAAGGCGTAGACATCTGCACCGGTAGACGCAGGTTCATTCGCAGGTTGGTACCAGTGAGTGCCATCGCCATAGCTGTGTGCAGGAAAACCAAAGTCGCTCAGTTTCAAATGATTTTGTTCGGCAAACAACACATTACTCGGGCGCAAATTTCCGTGCACGATTCCGTAGGAATGGGCACAGGCGAGAGCGTTACACAGTTGCTGTGCAATTAGCAAACATTGCCCGAGGCTCAGTGATTGGGTGAGTCGCTCCTGTAAACTGCCGCCGGGTAAATATTCCATCGCACTGATAAACACCCGCGGATTTTTTCCTGTACCGAAAATGCGTGCAATGTGCGGATGTTGTACTTGCGTTAATTTAGCCGCGTATTGAGGAGCATTGCCGAGGTGATCCAGGTTTTGTTTTTTAATCACTAAAAAACGTTGGTGTTTAGGATCATTAACTAAATAGGTTGCACCAAAGGGATTTTCTTTTAATACATCGAGCAAGGTGTAATTGGGCGGAATATTATCGCGCGTGGATTCATTGCCCCAACGATTACCTTGCAAATGTCGCCCCTGTGAAATTAATAACAGCTGCTGACGAATTTCATCGACACTGGCTGGGCGTTGGTTCGGGTTGGGTTCAATACAATGATTAATCAATGGCCTTAGCGCGTTGGCTATCTGGTATTTATCTGTTGCCTGTTGTGCATATGTTTGTTCATTGGCGAGCATGGGCACTACGCCAAAAACTAATTCGTGTATGAGTGCACCGAGCGAATAAATATCACTTAGCTGATTAGTGTGCGATGTGCCATTGTGCTGCTCTGGAGCCATGTAAGCGCCCGTGCCCATGATCCGTTCCTGATCGGGATTAGTCACTTCGTTGTTCGCAGCCCCCTTATTTGCAGCCTCTTTGTTTGCGGCCCCTTTATTTGCAGTAAAGTAACCAGCGATTCCAAAATCTACCAAGTAGGCGTGGCCATCGTAATCCACCAAAATATTGGCCGGCTTAATATCGCGATGCACAACACCGTTGCGATGCGCATAACCGAGCGCGCTGCAGAGCTGGATTAGAATATTTAGTTTGCGCGTGAGGCTAATATCGTTGCGCGGCAACACGGTTTCGAGTGAAACACTTTTAACGTAAGGCATAACAAAGTAGGGCAGTTGTTGCTCGCTAATACCTTTGTCGATAATTTGAATAATATTGGGGTGGCTCAAGCGCGCCACTAATGTGGATTCCTGTTCAAACTGTTGTTGGATGATCGGATCTTGATTCAAGCTCGCATCCAATACTTTAATCGCCACCGGCCGGTCGAGGGATTTTTGTGCCGCCAAATACACTTTGGCCATACCGCCTTCGCCAATCAGCGTTTTGATGTGATATCCCGGAATTGTCTGCACGCTCAATCTCTCGCAAGTCATATGCTTTGAAGTATAGATCTCCCTATCGCAAGCGTTTAAAAGTTTCCCGCGCTGGCATCAATGCCCAAATGGCGGCACACTATCGCCATCCTATCCACGTGTAATTTGGGTCAACAAAATGGATGATCATCTACATCAACTAAGCCAACGCCTCGGCGAACAATTACTCCAGCGCAATTGGCGCATCGCCACTGCCGAATCCTGCACCGGCGGCGGAGTTGCTGCTGCCATCACTGCGATTCCCGGCAGTTCCGCCTGGTTTGAATACGGCATCGTCAGTTACGCTAATGCCGCAAAAGAAAAACTGCTCGGTGTATCCAGCGAAACACTCGCGCGCGAAGGTGCGGTCAGCGAAGCCGTAGTGGTCGAAATGGCGCGCGGTGTACTTGCATTATCGGGTGCAGATATTGCTGTTGCGATCAGCGGAGTTGCAGGGCCGAGTGGCGGATCACCTGAAAAACCGGTTGGTACTGTGTGGTTTGCCTGGGCTACTGCAACAGGGAAAATTAAAACTGAGTTGAAAAATTTTGATGGGGATAGGGCAGATGTGCAGAGGTTGGCGACTTTATCGGCGTTAGAGGAAACACGGAATTTGATTCATTAAGCGTTACGATAATTTATGATTAACGATGTCCTTCTGAACATCTGGATGCCAGCCTTACTGGGTAGACCAACCTCATTTTTTCTCAAGCAGTTCCCATCTACTCCCGATCTTATCCCTCCCGCATGACCTGGTGAAGCGTTCTTCGTGGGCGCAGCCTAATAGACAATCCAACAATAACCCTGGATTGTTTCTATTTATTTTGTGTAGGGAGGACTCTAGATCTGTCATTGGATATTACCCCCCATTTGAGGGGAGATAAGTTTAAAAAAAGATAATAAGGTTAAGTGGGGTTTGGTTCTTTCAAAGCGAAAGAACCAAAAAATTCTGCACTAACGTCCACATATGCCAGTGGCTAAAGGAATTTGCATGTCTAGAAAACTAAAATTGGCATTTGCCATGGGGGGCGGTGTTTCTTTAGGAACTTTTTCCGGCGCAGCTATTACCCAGTCTATAAAATTAGCAGTTTTATTTGGCAGCTATGAAAAAAATGGAACAATGCACCGCTACGACGCTATTGAAATTGACGTCCTCAGTGGCGCTAGTGCTGGAGCACTTACCTTGGTCGCCATGTTGCGTAGGCTTATGGCACCTTGTACTGATCTGAAGCAGTTGCAGGATGCTAGAGCTCGTATCGAGTCAGAATTTCCTGGCGCCCTGCAAATTTTATCAGATGAGAATCAACGTCTTGCGATACAGGCACAATTGTTACAGATCGAGCAAGAGCATATATGGAGTGAACGAGTCAATGTTGAAGAGTTGCTGTCATTGAACGATAAGAAAAAGCGACGCGCACTAACATATAAAGCCTCATTGCTGGATCGTGAACATATCGAGAGAGTTGCTCACGAGGTCTATCAAAGACCTGGTTGCTCCTATGTTAATGAAAAGCCGTCGTTGCTTGGTGATCGAGTGCTGGTAGCTATGTCGCTCACGTGTTTGAGTCCAATTGTTTGCCGCAGCGATGCAGTTGAAAATATTAATGTTGCGGTAGGCGGAGTAACGTCCTTTTCACATAAGGAGACACGTGTGTTTGATTTGCATATGTCGGACTTGAGTTTGCAGAACATACCGAAAATAGAAGCGCCAGATATGTGGCTGAGAATGCACTTGGGAATGCGACTGGATAATACCGATGCTAACAAATTACCTGGTTTTGCATTGGCAAATGAAGAAGCTTGGCGGCATCTCTTTTCAACTGCAATTGCTTGTGGAGCATTTCCGGTGGCATTTGCTCCTGTCGGATTGGAGCGTTATCGCTTCGAGTACGCAAAAGGGTTATTGCCCCAGATTTTTAAAGATCAGCAAACGTCTGCAGTTTTGCATTATGTTGATGGAGGGGTGTTTAACAATGAACCAGTAAGGGAGGCTTATCGGCTTTCAGCATTTTTAGACGCTCAGGATCGTTATCAGCACCCGGACGATATTATCGACCGGCGGGTTATTTTAATCGACCCGAGCGCTGCTTCGGATCAGGTGAATTTTAATTTGAGGCATCTGCATCAATATGCTGTACCTCAATCACCGCTCCTTAAAAACCAAATTGTGCCTAATAAAAGTATCGACAAGGTGTTGCCTGCTATTGGTGATTTAATTGGGGCAATATTAAATCAGGCTCGTTCTATTGAAGAAAACAAAATTAAAGAAGTGGAGCATGTGTTCGATAGGCGGAGAGAATTTAAGGCCAGGCTCATACCGCCATATTCCGGGGGGCGTGATGCTATTGTTGGGCTGGCTGCGTATTTGAAAAAAAGTCTGGATTCTGCACGCAATAGTTCGCATTCACCCTCTCGCCAGGTTTCTCTGGTTGGTGAACTAAAGCGTGTTTTTGTGGAGGAGATTAGTGAGGGGTTAATTGACCAGAATATACGCCATGAAATTGATGAATTTTATCAAAGTGAAAATGGAAATGCAGATGTGGTTTTGGAAGCTATTATTCGTAAATCACTGTTTCCAGCCTCCTGGTGGCGATTATTAACTATTATTTCATTTGATTCGATGATGTCACTCAGTACAAAGGATGAGAGTGCAGTATTTATTGCCGTTACCCCGGTTAAACGGGAGGCAGGTAAAAAAATTCCTGTTAGTCTACCTGGGCGATTTTTGTTTGGGTTCTCAGGTTTTTTCTCGAGAGAGCCTGATACATATGAGTTTCGTGTGGCTTGGGATTCTGCTTTCTGGTTTATGAAGGATGCCAAGTTGCTTGGCGATTTTGCTAGTCAGCCAGAGCCACTTCAAGATGTTAACTGGGTTCAATATAGAAAAGATGTAGAGCGTAGCATAAAGCCTTTTGTTTATCGGTTGGTTGAATTCTTAACTGATCTCACAACTGATAAAACATCGCATCGTATTATTGCCTCTGTAGTTGATATGTGGGGTGATTCTTTATTGAAAGATGAACTAACCCTAGACAAGTTTTACCAGAGAGATACGAATCTTAGTGTGCAAATATTTTTGGAGGTTCCTTCGAAAGAGTTTGGAGTTAAAGACACAGAGCTGTTAAAGGAAAATTTTGGAGCAGTTGAAGTGGGCGGTGCATGGTTGCTGCCCTTGTTACTAAAAGGTTACAGTAAAATGAACGAGCAATTTTTGTGGAGATCTGAGTCGGTCAGCATAAATAATAATAAAATTAGAATTGAAAAGTCGGGAAAAAAATTTTGTGAGGTGGAGTTGCCGTCACGCGCGATGGTGCTAGAAACCACGAAGTATGTTAACCCCATTTATAGGTATAAAGTTACGCTTCTGGACGAGGATACCGTGATAAGCTCGGTGAAGTTAATGCCCTATGATGATGTTATTTCTTTGACTGAATCGCTTGTTCTTTCTTAATTAATCAGCATCTTTTATTGGTGAGTCCTGTCCTGAATAATATGTTTTTTTCCGTCGCCATTAGTTGGAGGCGTACCATCGGCTCGGTGCGCCTGCGAACAGACTTTAAAAGCTTCCCCCCGTAACATATCCACAACCATCGCGTTATTGGCATTCAAGAATGCGATCCCTCCAATTTATTTTCCACGACTATTTCCCCACCAATCACTTATTCAGCGACAGTTTTGAACAAGCTGTCGTTAATCGGCTCAGCACTAAAAATCATAACCAGGACGGCACACAATGAATAAACTACAGAACTACTCCATGCGACTTAAATGGATGATCCCGCTATGCGCCATTACCTTGATGACCGCTTGTGGCGGTAAAGATGATGTTTTGGGATCCAGCGCCAACGCGGCACTTGCTCCTTCAGTTACTACAGTAACTCCGGCCGCGAACGCTAACGATGTGCTCGTATACGACGCGATGATTACCGCTACTTTTAATGAAGCAGTTGCAGTAGTCGGAGGTGGTGCGAGTCTGATTGTGACCTGTGCGTCGCCCTGTACTAACCCGATGGGAGCTGTGAGTGTTGATAATGCTAATCGTGTTGCGACATTCACTCCCGATGCAGATTTAATGGGCATGACCCAATACACAGTGACTGTTACCGGGGCGACAAGCCTTGCTACTGGTCTGACGATGAAAAGCCCTTACAGCTGGAATTTCACTACTGCTGCTGCATCGACTGCGGTAACAGTAACTGCTGTTGCTCCTGCTGCGAATAGCGCGGGTGTATCGATTAACAATACGGTTATCAGTGCTGATTTTAATGAAGCCATTGCAGCTGTTACCGGTGCAAATTTTACGCTGACCTGCGCTGCGCCGTGCACTAGCCCAACCGGTTCAATTAGCCGCGATCCCACTAATCGCGTTGCCACTTACACGCTAACACCGGGAACGCAGCTTGAACCTATGACGGTTTATACCGCCAATGTGAGCGGCGTTAGTAGCCTTGTAACGGGCGTGCTTTTGGCATCACCTTTTGTATGGACTTTCACCACGGGCAGCACAGCCGATACCACTCGTCCGAGCGTGACCTTGACTGTGCCAGCTACTACATCGCCAGGCCCTACCATCGGTGTGCCGACTAATATGACCATCAATGCCGTGTTTTCAGAAAACATGGCGCCGGCAAGTATTTCCTCAACAAGTTTTAGCCTTACTTGTGAAGCTCCTTGTGTTAATCCGGCAGGCAACGTGAGTTATGCAGTGGGTACTAAAACGATGGTGTTTACACCAACCATGGCACTTATGGCGAATACTACTTACACCGCGCAAATCACCAGTGCCGCGACCGATATTGCTGGCAATGGCTTGGCGGGTAATCAGGCTGCCTTGCCTGCGGCGAGCAATTATGTGTGGATGTTTACCACCAGCGCCGATGTAATCGTCGTTGCCGATGTATCCGTCACCAACACTAACCCTGCAGACAATGCAGGGAACGTGTGCCCGGACGCAGCTCTCAACGCTACGTTTATGGTGCCGTCGGGCGTGCGCATGAATCCGATTGATGTCAACTCTTCTACTTTCACAGTTACCGAAGCAACTGTTGCCCAGACGCCGGTAGTAGCTAGTTCAGTAGTGCTTGATGTGGCAACCGGTCGTATTGCGAGTTTTAATCCGTTGAATGATCTCGTTCCCGGCGTTACCTACACCGCGACCCTCAAGGGTGGTGCTAACGGTGTGAAAGATTTAGCAGTTCCGGCCAATACCATGACCACTGATTACAGCTGGGACTTTACCGCCGTGGATTGTTCAGTCACTCCGCCGGTATTCATTCCGCTCGGTACAGCAGCTACCTTCGGCACTTTTGGTGGCTCGGCGGGCACTACCAATCAGGGAATCCTGACCATTATTAACGGCGATATCGGCACTACTGCCGTGTCTACTGCGGTAACGGGTTTTCATGATAGCGGCGTTGGTTGCATTTACACCGAAACGCCACTGAACATCGGTACTGTTAACGGCAAAATCTACACCGCTCCACCATCACCCACTGTTGCTTGTCCTACTGAAGGTACTGCCGTCACTGCCGCTGTAGCAGAAGCTGCGCGCGCTGATGCTTTGATTGCTTATAACGCCCTCGTTGCCCAGCCGGGCGGTCCTGATCAAGGTGCCGGTAACCTCGCCAATCTTGTACTGGTTCCGGGTGTTTATACCGCCGCAGCTGGTTCGTTTATGGTTGAAGGGGGTGACTTAACACTTGACGCCCAAGGCGATGCCAATGCGACCTGGGTATTCCAAATGGCGAGCACGCTCAGAGTTGGTGGCCCTGGCGCTGCTGCACCGCAAAGCATCCTGTTAGTGAATGGCGCGCAAGCTAAGAACGTGTTTTGGCAAGTGGGAACCGCAGCGACCATTAATGCTGCCGGTGGCGGAACCATGGTGGGAACCATTATTTCCCAAGCAGGTGCAGCGATTTCTACTGACGGCAATGTTGCGGTAGTCACCATTAATGGCCGGGTAATTTCGTTAAATGCGTCAGTGACCATGGTCAATACGATCATCAACGTGCCCAATCCATAATCGACCAGAACTTGACGTCGGCAAGTGCTTGCACTGCCGACGCCATTAGCGTTACAAAATTCTTGAGGAAAAACTTATGAAATTTATCAAAGCGTCAGGGATGTTTGGTCTGATGGCACTCGCGGCCGCCGCCACTTCCGTTGTTAAAGCTGAGGATGCCGGTTGGTATCTGGGCGGTAATATTGGTCAGTCCACTGCTGATATCGACAATGATCGAATCACTGAAAACTTGCTAGACGGGGGCTTTTCACAAAGCGTAATTGAGAATGATGATCGCGATACCGGCTATAAGCTGTTTGGTGGTTATCAATTCAATCGGAATTTCGCGTTGGAAGGTGGCTATTTCGATTTGGGTGAATTCGGTTATAGCGCCACCACCGTGCCAGTGGGCACACTGGACGGCCAGATGAAACTCCGCGGTATTAATCTGGATTTGCTGGGCGTTATTCCATTCAGCGAAAAGTTTTCTGCATTTGGCCGCGTGGGCGTTAATTACGCTGAAGCCAAAGACCGCTTTAGTGGAACAGGTGCGGTGAATGTACTCACCCCGCGTGCGGATGAACGCGATACGAATTTGAAATTGGGCGCTGGTGTGCAATACGCATTTACTGAAGCGCTCACCATGCGCGTGGAAGCTGAACGCTATCGCATTAATGATGCGGTAGGCAACAAAGGTGATATTGATTTGGTGTCGGTTGGTTTGGTCTATCGCTTTGGTGCTAAATCAGCGCCAGTAGCTGCAGTGCAAAAACCGGAGCCTGTTCGTACGCCGGTAGCGCCACCACCACCGGCTCCACGCACAGAAAAATATACCTTATCGGCAAATGAATTATTTACCTTCGATAGTTCTGCTCTGCGGCAACCGCAAGCAAAACTCGATGAAATTGCTACGGCGTTAAAAGGTGATGGATCACCTGATGAGATTGTTATCGTCGGTTACACCGATCGTTTGGGTTCTGATGACTACAATCAGAAACTGTCTGAGCGCCGTGCAATCGCCGTAAAAAATTATCTGATGAACAAGGGCATCGAATCGAACCGTCTGCGCGCTGAAGGCCGTGGTGAAGCTGATCCGGTAGTTATGTGTGATGAACAAAACAAAGCGGCGTTGATTAGCTGCTTAAGCCCCAATCGTCGTGTAGAAATTGAAAAAATGACTATCGTGCGTGAAGTAACTCCTTAATTTGAGACCGTTCTCTAACTGAAAGCTGCTTGCTAATTAAAGACTGAAACCTAAATAAAATCCCGCCAAATAATCCAATTTTGGCGGGCGTTTTATGTCTGCTCGTTAGTGATTTTCACAATACCTATTGCTTCCACACCATTTTTTACTTCAATAAAACGATGTTCGCTTCAGGCAAATAACACTCTGTCTGCAACAGACCTTTATCGGCATTGAACGATGTTGTTGAGACGGCGCTGTTTTCCTGCGTCAAGAACGTCGATTTACTCGCCGTCGCGTATTCCTGATAGTAGATATCTGATTCCCGGCAAACGCCGCCATTCATAAAATAAACGCCATTTTTATCGGCCTTAAGCAATTTGCTGTATTCGTCGAGGCTTGGGGTTACGCGTTCGAGTGTGTCATTTTTGCTGCGTAGCGCCCAAAGGCCATTTTCGCTGACGTATTGAAAATAAACGTCGCCACCATATTCGACCGCAGAACCCACCGCGCCAAAGGTAAGTTGCTTTTGTTGTTCACCTTCAATACGCCATAGGTTTCTGATTTCGCCGTCGTATTTAAGTGCGAACAAACCGTTACCTGTGGGGAAGTAGGCGATAGGCTCGATTTTATCGGTGCCGCTCAATAACAATGCCGTGTTATTGGCGAGCAAGTCATGATGAAAAACCTGGTTGTCGGAATTAAAGACGAGATGGTCGCCATCGTCAGACCAAATAATGCTATCGATTTTTTTCGGAACGGGCTGAGTGGTGAGTTGACGTTCTTGCCCATTCTCAACTAACCACAAATGAATTTGATTGTTGCGCACCGAGGCGTAGACGATTATTTTGCCAGTGGGCGAAAAGCTAGCCGCATAATTAAAATCGGTATTTTCAGTGAGACGGGTTTTTGTGCCGTCGAGTGCGGCCAGCTGGATATTGGAACTGCGTTTTTCCTCTGTATAAAAAATGCCGTTACCATCTGCACTGTAGTGTGGACGTGAGAAAATTTTGTCTTTACTATCGGCGAGTGGAATGGGAACTTGTTTCCCATCCAAATAAACTGCGATCAACTTGCGCCCCTCCTCGGCGTAGACCAAAACGCCGCTGCCATCGGGAATCCAACTGATATCTGCTGCTGAAACATCTAACTTCACACGGCTAATACGTTCTTGTTGCGCATTCAAAAAATCAATTTGGATTTTGTTTTTATGCAAGCTGGCGATAGCCGTCTTTTGGTCGAGCACAGTACTGGCAACCGGATTAGTTGCGCCTTCAAATTCATCCAGCAGTGTTAATTGCTGATCGAGAATGGAATAGCGGTAGCGACCATTGCCGGAGTTAGGCCCTTGCTTGGCAACAATCTCCAGTGTGTTTTCATCCCACCAGGTCACACTAAAAATCTGTCCCTGCCATTGGCTAAGTTGCTGCTTTTCCAATAAGCGTTCCCGCGCAAGATCCAAGGTGAAAATATGAAAGGAATAAAGGTAATTGGATGGTTGATAAAATTGTGTACCCAGCGGTAATCCGTCGCGGCGTTTTATTTCAATCGCCACCAAATTATTACCTGCAGACGACCAGGCCAATTTGAACCAGTTGCCATTGCTGTTAGCGATGCGCCAGTCCTTGCCCGCCGCATTGCGTATAACAATTTCGCTATCTGTTTCGTTTTTCGTTTCGCTTGTAACGGCGCCATACTGATCGGTAATGAGTTTTTCGCGGATATAGGCGAGATGCTGATTGTCCGGATGCGGCGTTGCACTGCGTTCATGCCCGGTTTCATTGGTGTAGCCCTGGGTTGTGTGAAAAACGGTTTGGTGATTGTTGGGTAAATATAAGGTATCCCAGTTAACTGTTTTATAGAGCGTAGCAATTACTACCGATGCGACAATTGCCAGGCTCGCGATACGCCATTTGCGCAGGTTGTTCGCGATACTGACGGGAGTGTCAACTGCGTGAGATTCATTTGCCGTGTCAGGTGATGGCGGCGCAAGAAACTGTGGCTCTATTATTAGTTGATAGCCGCGTTTGGAGTAATGTGCGATAAATTCCTGATCGCCAACTAGTTCAGTTAATGCACTGCGCAGCGAGTTGATACTTTTTTGCACTGAGCCGTGGGTGACGATGCGGCCTTCCCACAACCGCTCAATTAGCTCTTCATTGCTGATCACGCGGCGTTGGTTACGAGCGAGGTAGTTCAACACTGCCATCGCTTTAGGTTGCAGTTTAAGGCTTTGGTCGCGTGCCCAAAGTGTGTTGTGTGAAGGCGATACTTTTACTTCACCCAGCATAAAGCTGGTTTCTTGATGGGCGTTCATAACAGATTGAACCCTGTAGCGTTCAGCATGGTTATACCTTTTCGGTAAGTTTTTCTTATTAGTCTGCTTAAGGCGCAGCGCATTCGGTAAGCTGCGACTATGGGTGTAAGTTTGCAAGATATGGGTTGGTGAACACAAGTAATGTATGCGTTTGGATAGATTCTATGTTATTGATTTTTAATTAGAAATATTTGGTAAGCAAAAAGTAAGGACGAAGTTTTTGCATGGTCAGTGTTTTCATCCCCGTTTGCAATATAGTCAATTCACGCACATCCTCTCGTGTATCGATGAGTGTCCTCTTACATCACAACCCCAAAAGGTAAGGTTATGAAACTTCCATTAAATAACAGGCCATTAAACAATAAGTCATTAATTAACTGCTCACTACTAAAGCTGTCACTGCTGATTCCTGTTCTCCTGTGCCCAGGGCTCGCAGTCGCTGATTCTAAGTCTGCCCCGCCGGATGCTAAGGCGCCGCTGGTCTACATTAACCAAAATCTCGGCTTTAACGTTAAGGGCTACAAATACACCCAATCAGAATTCCCTTGCGATATAGATAAGGTATTGGTAAGCAATCTTGTGGATCAAGCTAAAAAGGATGGTATACGGCTTGAGCCCATTGCCACTGCCGACAAAATTCTCAACGGCGTTATACCGGTAGTGGCTATCGATATTGAACAGCTGGTATTGGGCAACGAAGAGCGGCAATTCGGCACCAAACAAAGCAGCACTTTACCTAAAGTGCAAGTCACCGTTGCCTTGATAAAAGGCGCGGGCGATATGGTCACCGCGAAACACACCTGCGCCATTATGACGCTGAATGAATTCACCCCATCGACTAACGTATTGGATTTGGGCTCGGGCGTGACTGTTTGTTCCGCAACGCGCAAATGCCTGAGGGATCTCAGTAAAGATGTAATCGAATGGGTGTCGCCGCAAGTGAAATAAGCACTGTCGAGGCCTCTGTACCGGAAATAAAAACCGCCCAAACTAGATGGTTTCGGCGGTTTTTACGTATCCTTGAAGCCTGAAAGTGTAAGCTGGGTGACATTCTTTTGCTGGCGCCACAAAAATACTGTATAAAATGCTAGTACTGTTTGCGCATACAGGTTTTTGCTGTATGCTATCGCTAATGGTGTGGTCTTGAATCCACTTATTGATTCAGTCGGGGTTGCCGTAAGAGTTGCCCTCAGGTTTTATAACAACGTGTTTCACTATTTCTATGTTGAGGTGTCAGATGGATGCAAATAAAGAGAAGGCTCTGCAGGCCGCATTGAGCCAAATTGAACGTCAATTTGGTAAGGGTACTGTGATGCGTATGGGCGACAAAGAACAAGTCGCCATTCCGGCAATTTCTACCGGATCCCTTGGTCTTGATGTGGCCTTGGGGATCGGCGGCCTACCTAAAGGCCGGATTATTGAAATCTACGGTCCTGAATCTTCGGGTAAAACCACTCTGACACTACAAGTAATTGCCGAGGCCCAGCGAGCTGGTGGTACTTGTGCGTTTATCGATGCTGAGCATGCGCTCGATCCTATTTATGCATCCAAACTTGGCGTTAACGTTGAAGACTTAATTATCTCGCAGCCTGACACCGGCGAGCAGGCATTGGAAGTGACCGATATGTTGGTACGCTCCGGTGCTGTTGATGTGCTGGTCATTGACTCGGTTGCTGCTTTGACGCCGCGCGCCGAAATTGAGGGAGAAATGGGGGATCATCACGTTGGCCTGCAGGCTCGTTTGATGTCGCAAGCCCTGCGTAAAATCACTGGGAACATCAAAAATGCCAACTGTTTGGTGATCTTCATTAACCAAATCCGCATGAAAATTGGTGTGATGTTTGGCAATCCTGAAACCACTACGGGTGGTAACGCGCTTAAGTTTTACGCATCTGTGCGTTTGGACATCCGCCGCATTGGTGCGGTGAAAGAGGGTGAAGAGGTTATCGGTTCGGAAACGCGCGTAAAAGTAGTTAAGAACAAGGTCGCTCCTCCATTCAAACAGGCTGAATTTCAGATTCTTTACGGTACCGGCATCAACCGCATGGGCGAAATTGTCGATTATGGCGTGAAATTGGGTTTAATCGATAAAGCCGGTGCCTGGTATAGCTATCAGGGCAACAAAATTGGTCAAGGTAAAAACAACGTGATGAAGTTTTTGCAAGAAAATCCGGTTATCTCCAAAGAGCTTGAGCATAAGGTTAGAACTGAACTTTTGGCTACGCCCGCACTCTCATTGAGTCCAGGCAGCAGTGAAGTAACGGAAGATGCGGAAGTTTAGAATCCGAGTTTAAAGATAGAAAAAGCCTCCGCATGCCACTGTTGCTGCGGAGGTTTTTGTGTTTAAAGGGTAACTGCTTGCATCCCTCGGTAGTGCTCACTATGCTGTGCTTGCTGCGCGAGCTACTGTTTAAAATTTGCGCAAAATCAACATGATATATGTGTAATTTAATGCGATAAAAAGGTGGTGGTGATGAAGCGATTAGGCGTATTGCTGTTGATGCTAGGTGCGGTAATGTTTGCTGGCTGCACCACTCAGCCAAGAGTTGAAACAGATTATCAGGCTGATTTTGATTTCTCATCCCTGAAGACCTTTGATGTTGCGGAGACAAAGCAAGATAGTAAGGAAAGTATTTTGGTATCTCCTTTCACTTTAAGCCACATACATTCCGCGTTGGAAGGTGAGTTGGCCAAGCGCTATCAAAGAGCTGCTGCGGGCGCAAAGCCTGATTTTATTGTGAGCTATCACGTCGTGATTGAAGAAAAAATAGATCCTCGTAGTTACGATGACCTCTACGGATTCGGTTACTACGGGCGAGGATACCGGTATCCTCGCCCGGTTTTTTATGGAGCGGGTACGGGGTTGCGAGTATACAATCAAGGTAGTCTGATCATTGATATTGTTGAAGCCAAAACAGAGAAGCCAATTTGGCGTGGTGTTTCGGAAAAGCGTTTGAGTCGTGACATGGCTCCCACGCAGCAGCGTGAAGTACTAAGTCGCGCTGTCACTGAGGTGATTGCCCAATTCCCTCCGGTAAACTAAATCAGACACGCAAACTCAAAATGGCTGCTCTTGCGGCCATTTTTTTCGGGTGAAATTTACTCTATGCAACAAGAACAGCCGAAAATAGCTGAAATCCGCTTCAGCGCGATGAACTTTCTGGCGCTGCGGGAGCATTCAGTCAAAGAGCTCAAAGATAAGCTGGCGCGCAAGTATGAGCAGCCCGAGCTTGTCGAGGAGGCATTGAGGGGGCTAGCAGAGCAGAATCTTCAGTCTGATGAGCGGTTCGCTCAGGCGTTTGTAGCATTGCGTCAAAGGCAAGGAAAGGGGGCGGTCGTTATAAAAATGGAGTTGCGTGAAAAGGGGGTTGCCGCTGAATTGATTGCGCAGTTTGTTGATGATACAGATCCAACATGGGTCGAGTTGGCGCGCGATGTTAGATTTAAAAAGTTTCGGGGGGTGACGCCTTCTGACCAGCGAGAGCTTGCCAAACAAATGCGATTTTTAAACTCGCGTGGTTTCTCCGGTCGTCATATCCAAGGCGCTTTTGCTGCAGCTAGCGAAGACGATTCGTGAAAATCGGGCAGTATCCAGCTCTCCTATTTACCTGTACATCGCTACCGCAAAGCCGATGGCTAGCTTATATGGCCCTCTGACTAGCTTTTCGTTGAGCCGAAAAGGCCTTTCTGTTACTCTGGCGCCCCGTCCTGAACGATAAATCCCCATGCCTCGCAATGAGTGCTGCCGTTGGTATTTATCTCCATTCCGCTCCGCATTTTTCACAGTTAATCAGGTTTTACATGACGCGCTATATATTCGTAACAGGTGGTGTTGTTTCCTCATTGGGCAAAGGCATCGCCTCGGCTTCGCTGGCGGCTATCCTCGAGGCTCGTGGCCTTAAAGTAACCATCATGAAGCTTGATCCCTACATCAACGTAGATCCCGGTACCATGAGCCCTTTCCAGCACGGTGAGGTGTTTGTTACCGAGGATGGCGCCGAGACAGATCTGGACTTAGGTCACTACGAGCGATTTATTCGTACCAAAATGACACGACGTAATAACTTTACGACTGGACGTGTGTACGAAACTGTGCTGCGCAAAGAGCGCCGCGGTGATTATTTGGGCGGGACTGTACAAGTTATTCCCCACATCACCGATGAAATCAAACGCCGGATCCTTGAAGGTGGGCGCGACGTTGACGTTGCCTTGGTTGAGATCGGCGGCACTGTTGGTGATATTGAATCGCAACCTTTTCTTGAAGCGGTGCGCCAGCTGAAAGTAGAAATGGGTTCGCGTGCATTACTGATGCATTTGACCTTGGTGCCTTATATAGCCACCGCTGGAGAAACCAAAACCAAGCCGACCCAGCATTCTGTAAAAGAATTGCGCTCAATTGGTTTGCAACCCGATATTTTGTTGTGTCGCTCCGAGCGTTTGGTCGATGAAGATTCACGCCGTAAAATTTCGCTCTTCACCAACGTTGCCGAGCGCGCCGTTGTGCCGCTTCCTGATGCAGAGACTATTTATTCGATTCCCCGGTTGTTGCAAAGCTACGGCTTGGATCAAATTGTTGTTGAACTGCTCGGTTTGCAATGCCCTGAAGCAGATCTTAGTGAGTGGGATAAAGTTGTTGAAGGCAAGTTAAATCCAGTAAATTCCATCACCATTTCAATGGTTGGTAAATACATGGAGTTGCTCGATGCCTACAAATCGCTCATTGAAGCACTGACGCACGCAGGCATTCATACGCATACCAAAGTCAACATTAATTATATTGACGCGGAGCGTGTTGAAAATGAAGGAGTCGGTATTTTAAATGATGCGGACGCTATTTTGGTTCCCGGCGGTTTTGGTGAGCGCGGCGTGGAAGGCAAATTAATGGCCGTACAATATGCCCGCGAAAACAAAGTCCCATATCTCGGCATTTGTTTGGGCATGCAATCTGTCGTTATCGAATTCGCGCGCAACGTATTGGGCTTGAAAGGAGCTAACTCTACCGAATTTGATCGCAACTCTCCGCACCCCGTTATCGGCTTGATCACTGAGTGGATTACCTCAGAAGGCGAAGTTGAAAAACGTGATGAGTCCTCCGATCTCGGCGGCACAATGCGTTTGGGTGCTCAGGAATGTCGATTGGTTACGGGTTCAAACGCGCGTCAAGTCTATGGCGCCGATGTCATTATTGAGCGTCATCGTCATCGCTATGAAGTTAACAACAATTATGTTGATCAACTGCAAAAAGCCGGTTTAAAAATTGGTGGTTGGTCGGCTGATGATACGCTGGTGGAAATGGTAGAGATTCCTGATCATCCTTGGTTTGTCGCCTGCCAGTTTCATCCGGAATTTACGTCTACCCCGCGTGACGGTCATCCGTTATTTACTGCGTTTGTAAAAGCGGCTTTGGCAAACAAAAAATAGATTTTGTGGTGCATATATTTGCGCCCTTTTTACTAAAGTTTATCGACTAATTTTAAAACTATTCTGAAAGGAATACTTGTGTCTCAAGAAATAGTAAAAGTGGGCAACCTGAGTGTTGGTAATTCACTGCCGTTTGTATTGTTCGGCGGCATGAATGTACTTGAATCACGCGATATGGCTATGCAAGTGGCTGAGACCTATGTTCAGGTAACCCAAAAGCTTGGAATTCCCTACGTTTTTAAAGCTTCGTTTGATAAGGCAAATCGCTCCTCCATCCACTCCTATCGCGGTCCGGGCATGGAAGAGGGGTTGAAAATTTTTCAGGAGATCAAACACACTTTTAATATTCCGGTGATTACTGATGTGCATGAAATTCATCAGTGTAAGCCGGTCGCGGAAGTCTGCGATGTCATCCAGCTGCCCGCATTTCTTGCACGCCAAACCGATTTAATTGTTGCTATGGCCAAAACCGGTGCTGTGATTAATATCAAAAAGCCCCAATTTTTGAGCCCCGGTCAAATGAAAAATATCGTCGAAAAATTCGGCGAATGCGGTAACGATAAAATTATCCTCTGTGATCGCGGCACCAACTTTGGCTATGACAATCTGGTTGTCGATATGTTGGGTTTCCGAACTATGCGTGAAGTTAGTGGTAATGCCCCGGTTATTTTCGATGTAACGCATTCTCTGCAGTTTCGTGAATCAAAAGACAGTGCCTCTAGTGGTCGTCGTCATCAAGTCGCTGAGTTGGCACGTGCGGGAATAGCAGTTGGATTGGCCGGTTTATTTTTGGAGGCACATCCAGATCCTGATAATGCTAAGTGTGATGGCCCTAGCGCTTTACCACTCGATAAACTGCGGCCTTTCCTGCATCAAATGAAAACGATTGATGATGTGGTGAAAAATTTTCCGCCACTCGATATTAAGTAGCTTCACATCAAGTAATAGGCACTAACTGATTTTGTAGACACACACTCTGGAGAAAATGAATGACTAAGATTGTTGATATCAAAGCTTTTGAAATTTTGGATAGCCGCGGCAATCCAACGGTAATGGCTGAGGTTATTTTGGATGACGGTTCCGTCGGTTCTGCAACCGCTCCCTCAGGCGCGTCAACCGGTTCGCGTGAAGCATTGGAATTGCGCGATGGCGATAAATCACGTTATTTGGGCAAAGGTGTTTTAAAAGCGGTTAACAATATCAATACTACTATCAAGAATCTGGTAGTGGGTATGGATTCCCTTGATCAACGCGCGCTTGATAACGCAATGATCAAAGCCGACGGTACTGATTTCAAAACTGTGTTGGGCGCAAACGCAATTCTGGCTGTATCTTTGGCAAATGCTAAAGCGGCTGCTATCTCCAAAAAAGTTCCACTCTATGCACACATTGCTGACTTAAATGGTACTCCCGGTAAATACTCCATGCCTGTTCCTATGATGAATATCATCAACGGCGGTGAGCATGCCGATAACAACGTTGATATCCAGGAGTTTATGGTTCAGCCCGTGGGCGCCAAAACTTTTGCTGAAGCGCTGCGTGTTGGTGCTGAGATTTTCCACACTCTGAAAAAAATCCTGCATGACAAAGGCTTGAGCACTTCAGTAGGTGATGAAGGTGGATTCGCACCAAACCTGCCATCTAATGAAGACGCGCTAAAAATCATTGCTGAAGCTGTTGAGAAGGCTGGCTACAAACTGGGTGACAACGTAACCCTGGCTTTGGACTGCGCTTCAACTGAATTCTACAAAGATGGCAAGTACGATTTGGCTGGCGAAGGTCGCGTATTTACCACTAATGAATTCTCGGATTATCTTGCGGATTTGGCTGCACGTTACCCAATCATTTCTATCGAAGACGGTAAAGATGAAAGCGACTGGGCTGGCTGGGCAGATCTGACGCAAAAAATTGGTCACAAAATCCAATTGGTGGGTGATGACTTGTTTGTTACCAACACTAAAATTTTGAAAGAGGGTATCGATAAGAAAATCGCTAACTCGATTCTGATTAAATTTAACCAAATTGGTTCTTTGTCAGAGACTCTCGATGCAATCAAGATGGCGCAAGATGCAGGTTATACTGCAGTAATTTCTCACCGTTCAGGTGAAACTGAAGATACCACCATCGCTGATTTGGCTGTAGCAACTGCTGCTGGCCAGATTAAAACTGGCTCTCTGTGCCGTTCAGATCGGGTGTCCAAGTACAACCGTCTGTTGCGTATTGAAGCTGAATTAGGTGCTGCTGCTCCTTACAGAGGCCGCGCAGAATTCAAGTCATAAATTGATTTAAAAAAACAAAGGCCGACTAATCGGCCTTTGTTTTTTTAATGACGATTTAATTGTCATTAACGTTTAACAAGATCGCACAATGTCATGAAATGGTTGCTGGGCGTACTGATAATATTGTTTGCCGGGCTGCAATACCGATTGTGGATCGGTGATGGCAGTTTGGCGCATGCGCATCGTCTCGAAGCTGATATCAAACTGCAGCAGGCCGAAAATGACCGCATGCGCGAACGTAACCGAATTCTGGATGTTGAAGTAGAGGAATTAAAAACCGGTCTCGATACTATTGAAGAGCGCGCGCGTAACGATATAGGCCTGATCAAAAAAGACGAAACTTTTTTCCTGATTTTGGATGAAGAGCAGTAGTTGTTAGTAACTACATTTTATTAACTATCCAATTTCGATATTCCCTCATGAATCTCTCACAATCATCCCAAGTTTCTGCCTATTGGATTGTTGTTCCTGCTGCAGGTGTAGGTGCCCGCATGGGAGCTGTTTGCCCCAAACAATATTTACCACTTGTTGGGAAAACAGTTATCGAACATACGCTGGAGCGATTATTGATGCTGCCGGACATTGCTGGCATTTATCTGGTGTTGGGCGCGGGTGATACCTACTGGAATGACTTGCCTCTCGCACAAAACAATCGTATTCATTGCGTTGCGGGCGGTGCTGAGCGTTGCGATTCGGTATTAAATGCGCTTGAACGGATACATGAAGTGGCATCGATCGACGATTGGGTATTGGTACATGACGCGGCTCGCCCTTGTATTAAGACGCAAAGTATTTTGCATTTAATCGAGCAGGTAAAAACTCATCCGGTCGGTGGTATTTTAGGTGTGCCGGTGAGCGATACCTTGAAGCAAGTAAATGATTCTGTGATCGATTCAACAGTTGATCGCCGTTCGTTATGGCAGGCACAGACACCACAAATGTTTCGCTTGGGGCTATTGCGCGATTGCCTACAACGTGGGTTGGCCGAAGGAAAAGTAATCACTGATGAATCATCTGCACTTGAGTCATATGGATATCAACCACTAATGGTGCAGGGGCGTAGCGATAATATAAAAATTACGCGCCCCGAAGATTTAGCAATCGCTGCTATGCTTTTACAGCAAGCCTAACCCGTTTATTCTTCACATAGTTACGGAATTTAAATATGTCTATGCGTATTGGTCATGGCTATGATGTTCATGCCTTTGGTCCTGGTGAAAAAATTGTTATTGGTGGCGTAGTTATTCCACATCATCATGGTTTGGTTGCGCACTCTGATGGTGATGTACTCTTGCATGCATTATGCGATGCATTGCTGGGTGCCGCAGCACTAGGTGATATAGGTAAACATTTTCCCGATACCGATATGCAGTATCGCAATGCGGACAGTCGTTCGTTGTTGCGTATGGTCTATGCAAAAGTAGGGCAGCTGGGTTGGAAAATTGCTAATGCAGATATGACGATAGTTGCACAGGCTCCACGTATGGCTAACTATATTCCACATATGGTCGAAACAATCGCAACTGATTTGCAAAGCGAATTAAATCAAATAAATGTTAAAGCAACGACGACTGAGCGCTTGGGTTTTACCGGCCGTGAGGAAGGTATTGTGTGCTACGCTGTTGTGTTGCTGGAAAAATCGTAATCCACATTGTTGAATAGGGAAATTTCATGCCATTAATTGATTCTAGCTTTCGCTCGCCTTGGTGGATGTTCAATGGGGATCTGCAAACGCAATTGCCGGTGTTGATACGTCATATCAGCCTAACCGCACAAACGGTTATTATTTCCACATTTGACAGCGATAACCTCAGCGCAAATAGGTATTTATCTGGAGCGCTGCCGCAGAAAAGATTATTAATTCTCACTCATGGGCTTGAGGGAAGTAATGAGCAAAATTATGTGCTTGGTATGGCGAGGGCAGCGCTTGAGTTGGGAGTTGCTGGAGCTGCCGTTGATGTGCTTGCCTGGAATTTGCGCGGATGTGGCAAGCCAGATAATACAACTGAAAAATTATATTTTGCAGGCTCGACACAGGATTTTGACGCGGTAGTGAGTTGGGCTGAAGATAATGATTATACGGAAATTTATCTCGCCGCCTACTCACTTGGAGGAAATGTAGTACTCAAATGGCTTGGTGAACAGGGGTACAACGCACAGGCACGCGGAATTATGGCGGTATGTACAGCATCAGTACCTATTGACCTTGGTGCATGTGTGGCCACTTTGGATAGCTGGCGCAATCTGATGTATCGGTTTTATTTCATTACCAGTATGAAATGGCGTCTCAAGCGAAAAGCCTTCAAATTCGCTGGGAAAGTAGATTTATCCCGTTATTGGGAAGTTAAAAATTTTTACGATTACGATGAGATTTTTTCTGCACCGTTGAATGGTTTTGCAAATGCAGCAGAGCTCCATGCTGTGGTCAGCTCAAAACCATTGCTCGAAAAAATTGCAGTACCCTGTTTAATGGTGGCAGCGTTGAATGATCCATTTTTAAATGCGGATTGCATTCCGCGTGCGCTCGCTCAGGACCACCCTTTATTAACCTTGGAGATTGCGCGCTCAGGTGGCCACGTTGGTTTTTTAAATAATCGACTGGAGTGGTGGTTGGATGCGCGATTTTTAGGTTTCTTCAAATCACTTTCATAATACAGGTAATGTTTTGACAGAATTTTCACTGGAATTTCCCCGCGCTTATGGTGCGTTAACAGCAACTGCAATTTTTCGTGCGCAGCCTGAAGATTTTCAGGTTGATGAGGAATTAGGGTATGTTCCCTCCGGTGCAGGTGAACATGTGTTTTTGCATATTTGTAAACGCGGTGAAAATACTGCCTGGGTTGCTGGGAAGATTGCCGAACTCGCCGATGTCAATGTAACTGACATAGGTTATTGTGGGCGCAAAGATCGCCATGCAGTGACTGCCCAGTGGTTTAGCGTCTATCTCCCCAAGGCTCCCGAACCTGATTGGACATTGTTGAATACGGAATCTATTCAACTATTGTCTGCGTCCAGGCATCAGACCAAGTTACGTCGTGGTGAACATCAGCAGAATAATTTTGTGATTCGTTTGCGTGATGTGCAGACGGAAGATCGCAATCTGCTGCAAAAAAAAATCGACACTGTTTTTTTGAATGGAGTGCCGAATTATTTCGGTGAGCAGCGCTTTGGTCTCGGCGGAAATAATTTGCATGAGGCTGAAGCTATCCTTGTTGGTGGCAAGCGTTATCGCGATAAACAAAAGCGCGGCTTGATGTTGTCGGCAGCGCGTTCCTATTTATTTAATCAGGTGTTAGCCGCACGGGTATTGGCAAATAACTGGGTCGACCAGGTTGAAGGTGAGATCAACACCCAGCCTTCCGGCCCTCTGTGGGGTAGGGGGCGACCACTGGTGGCGGGTGCATTGCTTGAGTTGGAGCAAAATGCGCTAGCGAATTGGGCTGCATGGTGTGACGGTCTTGAACATGCTGGTCTTTCGCAGGAACGTCGCGCTTTGCAATTAATTCCCCGTAATGCGAGCTGCTCTTGGGTTGATAATGATCTGATTTTGCATTTTTCGCTCGATGCCGGCGAGTTTGCCACCGCCATCTTGCACGAACTTGCCAAACTCCAGAACCAATCGACTGGAGCGTCTGATGGCGCCTAGCGGGAAATACAGTAACCCATGTTATAGTTGCCGCTTTGATTGTTTCAGCGCCAGCTGTTTAATTACTGGTACCTGTTATTGCGTTGCTGCGGTTTAAATAGGAGAGAATCTGAAGATGACTAACTTATTGATGCAAGGTGTAGGTATGACCTCGCTACGCACCCGTGAGCGTCTTATTCAGCGATTGCGTGAACAGGGAGTTACTAATATGCGGGTGTTGGATGTGTTGCTTAATACTCCACGCCATATATTCCTTGATGAAGCCCTCGCTCATCGTGCCTATGAAGACACGGCGCTTCCTATCGGTCACGGGCAGACTATATCCCAGCCGTATATCGTTGCGCGAATGACGGAAATATTGTTGGGTGCTGCGGGTGGCAAGCTTAATAAAGTATTGGAGGTTGGGACTGGTTCGGGTTACCAAACAAGCGTCCTTGCGCAATTGGTCCACAATGTTTATAGCGTGGAGCGGATCAAGCCTCTACAGGATAAGGCGCGAGAGCGCTTGCGGCAATTGGGGTTGCGGAATGTGCAATTGCGGCATGCTGATGGTGGTTTTGGTTGGCCAGAGGCTGGTCCTTATGATGCTATTCTCAGCACTGCAGCACCCCAAGCTGTCCCAGATGAGTTGTTGAAGCAACTGGCGCCCGGTGGCGTACTGGTGATTCCTATTGGGGGCAGAGAGCAACAGTTGCACTTAATTCTGCGTGATGGTGATACTGAAAATTATATAACCCAGATACTGGAGCCAGTTAAATTTGTTCCTTTTCTTTCAGGTACTTCACGCTAATAGTTAATTTAAAGTCTAAGCTTTGCCACAGCTTACATGTTTCACTTTAGAAGACGCATTACTAATGGATTAGAAGTGTGCGGATTTACCCATCTACCCATTGTTTTTGCTGTTTAAATCCCTTTTTTGTGCACGTTTTTATAAAAATATTAGATAATTTTCAAATAAATTTTGATTATTAAGTACTAAATCGCATAAGCGAGATCAAAAAACAACCATGACTCTTGAGTGATTTCATGTCGAAAGTGTCATCTAATTACCCGGTTAGATCGCTAAAACTGTTCGTAATACTGATCGCGCTATTACTTATGGTTTCGTGCGCCTCTCATTCTCCTGCCCCTGTGTTTGATAGATCCCAAGGTGGTATCAACCGACCTAAAGCACACGTTGTTATCCCCGGGGACACCTTGTTTTCAATTGCCTGGCGCTATGGTCTGAAATATGAAGTTCTCGCTAAACACAATCGGATTGTACCTCCCTATGTGATTCGTCCCGCTCAGGTTATTCGTTTGGATATTGGTGGAGCCAATGTGTCTGAGGCAGGCAAGCAGCAGGTGGGCAAACCTGCTGCCGTTGTGAATACGCCCTCCGAAGTTAGCGGTGGAAAACCTAATTTAACAATACAAAGTAACAAAAATCGTCAAGAAAATAAAACAGTAAAAAGTGCTAATACGATCAATAAACCACAGGTTTGGGCCGCACCACAATGGCGCTGGCCTGCAATGGGGCCATTACTTTCATCATTTCAGGGCAGTAATGCGTTAAATAAGGGTATTGATCTTGGCGGCAAATTGGGAGAGCCTGTGCTGGCAGCTGCTAGTGGACAAGTTGTTTATTCAGGAAGCGGTCTGCGTGGATACGGCAAATTACTGATCGTCAAGCACAATGAAACCTTCCTTAGCGCCTATGCCCATAATGATAGGTTGTTAGCAAAAGAAGGTGATTTTGTTAAAGTTGGGCAAAGAATTGCCGATATGGGTTCAAGTGGTACTGACAGGGTAAAGCTTCACTTTGAAATTCGTCGCGATGGTACCCCAGTAGACCCATTAAAGTTTCTACCGCGACGCTAGAGTGTCACATTCATAAGTTAGAACGGGAACTTGTGGGTAGCATCTCCAAACATATGGCATCTATGTTTAGAGATACAGCTTGAACGAGCTGGATGACTTATAAAAAAGCCAGCCGGTTAAATAAAAAATTGATATAAGGGGCTGAAAAATGACTTTACAAAATAGGGACACAGCTACATTTGATCGCGATGACGTATTTATTGCTCCAGATGTTGAGTTGGATGAAGCAGAGTTGATGTTGGCAGAAGAAGATGATGAATTGCCAAAGTCTTCATCATCCAGAGTAAGCGAGCGCATTGTTGACGACAAGTACAACAAAACACTGGATGCTACCCAGATCTATCTCAATGAAATCGGATTTTCCCCCCTGCTGAGCGCTGAAGAAGAAGTATTTTTCGCCCGCAAAGCACTCAAAGGCGATGAAGCGGCGCGCAAGCGCATGATAGAAAGTAACCTCCGTCTTGTAGTAAAAATTTCCCGTCGTTATGTCAACCGTGGTTTAGCACTTCTCGACTTGATCGAAGAAGGCAATTTGGGGTTGATTCGTGCAGTTGAAAAGTTTGATCCGGAGCGTGGCTTTCGCTTTTCGACCTATGCTACCTGGTGGATACGTCAAACCATTGAGCGTGCGATTATGAATCAGACTCGCACGATTCGTTTGCCGATCCATGTTGTTAAAGAGCTGAATATCTATCTGCGTGCAGCGCGTGAGTTGTCACAAAAGCTGGATCATGAGCCAACCGCGGAGGAAATCGCCAACCTTCTTGAGCGACCCGTAGCTGATGTCGAGCATATGCTTAGCCTGAATGAGCGTGTTACTTCAATTGATGCGCCTATTGGTAATTCGTCCGATCGCGCTGTTGTAGATACTATCGCTGATCCCCATGTGTCTGACCCTGCGGCGCTTTTACAGGATGCGGACTTGACCACCAGTCTCGATCATTGGTTAGACGAGTTGACGGAAAAGCAACGTGAGGTGCTTGCTCGTCGATTTGGTTTACGTGGTTACGAAGTGAGTACACTTGAAGAGGTTGGACTTGAAATAGGCTTGACTCGCGAACGGGTCCGTCAAATCCAAGTAGAAGCGTTAAAACGTTTGCGCGACATTATGGAAAAACAAGGTTTGGATAGCGCCGCATTGTTTAGTGTCTGAATGATCTAACCCTTACCGGCTTTCCCTAAAACCCTCGAGCTAAGAAGCTCGGGGGTTTTTTATTTGTGTCAAGATCCCTCCATTTTGTGTCGTTCATAAAATTCAGCAGCCGGATTTCGGGGGTTAATCGATACTTTCTCCTGGTTTATGGTTTCTCATGGACTGCTTCTTGTTGTAACAATTTGTGTTTGCGCTCAATACCCCAGCGATATCCTGACAAGCTTCCATCGCTGCGAACCACTCGGTGGCATGGAATGATTACGGCTATCGCATTGGCCGCACAAGCGCCAGCTACGGCGCGCACTGCGGTGGGTAAGCCAATAGCTTCCGCGATGTCGCTGTAGCTGCGGGTTTCACCTGCGGGGATTTGTTGTAGTGCTTGCCAGACTCGCTGTTGAAATAAGGTCCCGCGGATATCCAAAGGCAGATCCAATGTCAACTTTGGTTGTTCGACAGCGCGAATAACCTGCGCAACTATTTTTCGAAAATTCGTGTCGCCAACGACAAGTTCTGCGGTGGGAAAGCGTCGTTGCAGATCCTCATGTAAATGCGTCCGCTCATCACCCAATAAGATTGCACAGATACCTTTTTGGCTTTGTGCAATCAGAATAAAACCGAGCGAGCATTTATCCAGTGCAAAAGAAATCTTCATCGCAGGTTCTTTCCTGGAGCTAGGGGGGTTGTGACGCGTTTCTTGCTGATTACGATATGTTTTGGCATAGGCTTTGGGTGTCAATCCCGTAGCCGCTTTAAACAATCGTTGTAAATGATAGCGGCTAATGCCTGAATATTCTGCAAGCTCGGCAAGGCTGGGTTCTTGCCCGCCGTTTTCAATAAAGCGGCATAGGTTAGTGATGCGCTGTGTGCGTAATGCATCACTACTAAGATGTTGGGGATGGCAACGTTTACAGGGGCGAAACCCCGCTATTTCAGCTTGCTCGTGATTAGGAAGAAATCTCACATTATCAAGATTGGGCCGACGCGAAGGGCAACCGGGCCGACAGTAAATTCCAGTGGTGATTACTGCATACACGAATTGACCGTCAGCCTTGGGGTCGCCCAAAAGCAGCCAGCGTGGATCAACAATTGTGGTAGTGGTGGTTGCGGTCATAGCATATTTAGGTGATGGCGTTGGGTTTACTCTAGCGAGAAAAGCGCCGTACTACACCCTAAATATTGCTATTACATTCGAAATAATTATTGTCCTCCTTCTGGCACAGCTTCGCGCTTGAGCAGCTGCGGCAAGCTCATGCATAACAATAATAGCATTGCTAATACTACCAGCGGCCCGCTGCCGTAAACCATAAATGGCGTCCAATCTTTCACAGCATGAATTACACCAGTAAAGGTTTGTGCCTTGAATGAATCGCTTTGATTGATGATCTTGCCGTGGTTTTCGATAATCGCGCTGGGGCCATTGTTGGTGCTGTAAACCAGATAGCGGCCGGTTTCGAGTGCGCGCATTTGTGCCATTTGCATAAACTGCTTCGATTGGATGGAGTCGAGAAACCAGCCGAGGTTGTTAACGCTTAATAACACCTGGGTTTCTTTGGCAGCTTGCGCGATTAAATCCGGATACACAATTTCATAACAAATTGCGGGAGTGATGCGCACGCCTTTGGCAATTAAGCCATGCTGGTCTTGCGGTCCTAAATGAATAAACGACGTGGGTAAATTAAAAAATTCAATCAGACCGCGCAACTGTTCTTCTAATGGCACATATTCCCCGAAAGGCACGAGGCGACGTTTATGATAAAACCCATAGCCTTGGCCGAGTCCTGCAATCGAGTTGTAGTATTTTTGTTTGTCGCGATCTTCATAAATTACACCGGTAAATAGTGCAGTATCATGTTCGGCTGCTTTGGTATTCATCTCCTCCAAAAAGGGCAGTGCATTGTGATAGGTGAGTGATGTCGGAATAGCGGCTTCTGGCCAAATCACCCAATCATTAGTCCACAAATCTGTACTGAGATCGCGCAATTGGTCGAGCGCGGCGTTAGTGGTGTCCTGATTAAAACTGAGTTTGGTATCTTGGTCGACATTGGGTTGCACCATGCCAATTTTTATTGGCGTTGCCTCAGGTTCTGCCCAGGTAATATTTTTTAAAAGTGCGCCTGCAATCCAAAATGTTGCGCAACACAGGCTCGCAATAATTAATGTAGTTTTTTTTGTTGGCTCGTTTTTTATTCTCCATATCCATTCGGCGATAACTGCTGCGGTCATCACGAGAATAAAACCAATGCCCATGACACTGGTTATCGATGCCCATCCTGCCAGTGGCGTATCTATATGTGCATAGCCTAAAAATAACCAAGGGAACCCGGTTAAAAACCAGGTGCGCATCCATTCGCCCAACAACCAGACGGCGGGTAGGGCAATCATTAATCCCAGTGAGTGACGACTGAACCAACGTCCGAAAATATAAAAGGGCAGGATAAAAATAGCCGCCATAAAACACGCAAATATAAAAACAAGAAAGCCGGCGAATAGTGGTGATGCGCCGCCAAAGTTGTGGATGCTCACATAAATCCAGTGTATACCTGCGCCATAAAAGCCAACTCCAAATGCAAAACTGCGCCACAGAATAGTGTTGAGTGACTGCTCTTTGAGCAGCAGAGCAAAGGCAATTAAACTGGTGATAGCAATCGGCCAAATATTAAAGGGTGCAAAGCTCAAGGTGATTAATGCACCACTGACTAGTGCAATTAGCAATGCGATGGGTTGTGACAGGTTTAGGATTTTGTCGCGCATGAATATTGTCTGTTGTTGATCCGGTTAAAAAAATCCCGCCGGTTGGCGGGATTGTTATCGATTAAACTCGCAATACTTTAATCACTTAATATCGTCAGACGCAGTAAATGGATCTGGCGATTATCGGCGTAGAGCACGCGGAATTGCATATTGTCCATTTGCACGACCTCATTGCGCTTGGGCAGATGCCCGAATTCTTGCATGAGTATGCCACCGAGGGTGTCGAAATCTTCATCGCTGAATTCTTTGTTAAAGAAATCGTTGAAGTCTTCGATGGGGGTTAGGGCTTTAATGATGTAATCATTTTCGCTGACACGTTTGATAAAATCGGTTGCGTCTTCCTGTTCGTCAGTTTCATCTTCAATTTCACCGACAATTTCTTCGAGAATATCCTCAATAGTGAGTAGGCCGGTAATGCCACCATATTCATCCATCACCAGGGCCATGTGATAGCGGTTCTCGCGGAACTCGCGCAATAAAATATTGACGCGTTTACTCTCGGGGACAATGGTCGCCGGGCGCAAAATGGTTTCGAGGTTAAAATTCTCGGTACCTTTTAGTGCGAGTGGCAATAAATCTTTTGCGAGCAGAATGCCTTTTATATCATCGATATTTTCGCCAATTACCGGGAATCGCGAATGGCCAGATTCAATCAGTTGCGGCAAATACTCTTGCGGTGAATCCTCTAGTCGGATGGCGACAATGTGAGAGCGCGGCACCATAATTTCACGCGCTTGCAACGAAGATACATCCAGTGCACCTTCAATAATGCTCAGGGCTTCCTGGTCGAGCAAATGATTGTCGGCAGCATCTTTGATGATTTCCATTAATTCATCGCGGGATTTAGGTTCCGCGCTGAAGGCATGGAGCACTTTGTCCAGCCAGGATCGTTCGTGTTTTTCAGTAGTTGTGCTACTCGGATGGTCGTCCGACATGATGTAGTTTCCCAAGGTCTTTTATTCTTCAGTGATATCTTGATAGGGGGCAGGATACCCTAAACCGGTGACGATTTGGGTTTCCAAGGTTTCCATAGTCTCAGCTTCATCATCATCAATATGATCGAAACCCACTAAATGCAGGGTGCCATGTATTAGCATATGCGCCCAATGTGCCTGCAGGGTTTTACCTTGCGCTTGTGCCTCGCGCTCTACAACGGGGGCGCAAACGACCAGGTCACCCAGCAAAGGTACCCCAACTTCCTCGGCGATATCTGCAGGAAATGAGAGCACATTGGTCGGATAATCTTTGCCACGATATTGCGCGTTCAATTCCTGGCTTTCGTCTTCGTCAACGATATAGACGCTGACCTCGGCGGTCTCAAGGTTCTGGCTTTGCAATGCCGCGCTGATCCAGCATTCGAGTTCAGGCAGCGCAGGAATATGTTGGCTTTGACTATTGCTTTCAATATCAATTTGGTAGGTCATGCGATTAGTCTTGCTTCGGCTGCTGTTGTTCAAAGGCTTCGTAAGCTTCTACGATGCGTTGAACAATAGGGTGCCGCACCACATCTTTGGAAGTGAAGTGGGTGAAGCTTATGCCGTTGACATTATCCAACACCTCAATCGCATGGCGCAGGCCAGAGGCCATACCGCGCGGTAAGTCGATTTGGGTTGGGTCGCCGGTAATTACCGCAGTCGTACCAAAACCAATACGAGTCAGGAACATTTTCATCTGCTCGCGCGTGGTGTTCTGGCTTTCATCAAGAATAACAAAAGAGTTGTTCAGTGTGCGGCCGCGCATAAAGGCGAGGGGGGCAACCTCAATAACGCCGCGCTCCATAAGTTTGCCGACCGTATCAAAACCCAGCATCTCGAATAGAGCGTCATATAGCGGGCGCAAATAGGGGTCAACTTTTTGAGCGAGATCGCCAGGTAGGAAGCCGAGTTTCTCACCGGCTTCTACCGCTGGTCGTACCAGCAAGATGCGTTCAATCTCATTTTTCAACAGAGCTTCAACTGCACAGGCAACGGCAAGGTAGGTTTTACCGGTACCAGCGGGGCCGATACCAAAGTTGATATCGTGTTTTTGTACGGCGCGCACATAACGCTGCTGGTTTAAACCGCGTGGTTTAATCGTGCATTTTTTGGTGCGGATCAGGGTAATGCTACCCTCATCACCGCCTGCGCCGGACACGTTTGTGGGGGCTTCGCTGCTGAGGGCCTGGGCTTCAGCATTATCCAGTTGTTCCATAAGTTGTTCGATACCAGAAGTCTGCAGCGCAAGATGCACTTCATCGGGAGTAAGTTCGTTTTGTTCAGTCGTCATGTAAAGATTGCGCAGCAATTCAGCGCCAGCGCGGATTTTAGCTTGGGGGCCGATTAGCTCGAACTCGGTGCCGCGATTACGGATTTCAATCTCAAGGCGCTCTTCAATCTGGCGCAGGTGCTGGCCAAGAAGACCGCAGAGATTGGCTAGGCGACGACTGTCACTGGGTTCCAGCGTTAAGGGCTGGGTGACGATTTCTGAAGGAGTTATAACCTGAGTATTCAAAGTGTTCGGTAAGCTCTTGTGACTCAATGAAAACCAAGACTAAACCATTCAGCGAGATGGATAAAGCCTAAATTTCAGCTGGACCTGCGCTGAATAGGGCTAAAAGCTGAATTTGTTTTGAGAATGCTTAAGTAACTCTTTGTATTTGTTATTCTTTTTGGCTTTCGAATTGTTTTGGTGAATGGGCGGTAAGCGCCCCTGAGAATGCTTTGGGTTTTTTAAAGTCTAGGATCTCACCTGCAAGTTATTCACCAGACCTTTTACTTCGTTATGTTTAGCCGCTATAGCTTGCGCCAATGCTTTCTCTGCTAACGATTTCACGTTCCCCGATAAAGTCACTTTATCGTTGAGCGTGTCTACCCCAATGTCGAGGTGTTTATTAAGGGAAAGTGCTGTCGCCAGCTTTCCCTTAATGCAGCCGTCTTTAAACGCAGATTTACTGTCATGCCACGTCTGCTCGCTGTCTTGTTTAATAAATTCAAACCGAAATTCGGAAGCCATTTTTTTCTCGAGGTACGCGCCGGTTAAGTTGAGTTCTGTACTGGAGGCAACTGCTGATATGGACGTGGCGAGTGCAAGCTACTCTTTTAGGGGTTACCAAAAATGCGGTGGCTTCTGCGTTTTGTGAGTAGCAAAAGTAATGCTGTTTTTTTGCAAAAAATACAAGAATTGTAAATTTTAATAGTGATGTGAAAAAGTGCGCGCGGTGGTGATAGCCCACTGCGGTCTAAGACATGGTATGAAAATGGCAGGAGGTGCCGGACTGGGTCTATATTGAAGGATATGTTTTATGAACAGACCGTTACTCGTCCATAAACTAGAAAGTAGAAAAGAAAGTGTGATGGCACTAGCACTCAACATATTGGTTGTAATCGCTGTTCTCTACACATTGTATTTCTGCCGAACATTATTTCTTCCCGTTTTTGTGGCAGGGTTCATCGCATTGTTTTCCAGCCCTTTGGTGCGTTTTATAGCGGATTTTAAGGTACCTCATGCCCTTGCTGCCGCATTGGTAGTAATGCTTCTGGTTGTCGGCGTAAGTGCTGCTTTTGTAATTCTTGTCGAGCCTGCGGGTCACTGGTTTGATAGTTTGCCGGTGTTGGGCGAAAAGATCGCGGTACAAATGAATGGTTTATCCGATCGGTTTAACGTGTTGAGAGCCCAGGTAATACCTGAAGCCGAGGGGCAGAGCAGCGCGATCAGTAGTGCTTTGGAAGCCGTTTTCTTGTCTGCATTTTCTGTGGTCGCCGGTACCACGGCTATGTTTTTAGTGCAGATCGCAGCGGTATTTGTGATCACCTATTTTTTTCTGGTGTATGGCGATAATTTAATGCGTAATTTCGTGCGTGCTCAATCATCTTTCGCAGAAAAAAAGAAGGCAGTTATTATTTTTCAAACAGTGCGTGATGATATTTCCCGTTACGCACTCCTCATTTCCATAATTAACATCGGCCTGGGTTTGGCAACTGCTTGTGTAATGGCCCTACTAGGTGTTGAAGATCCACTGTTGTGGGGCACCTTAGCGACCATTCTGAATTTTGCGCCTTACATAGGCCCATTGGTGTTATCCATCATCCTGGTCAGCGTTGGTTTTATTGAATATGAGTCCTGGGTGATGGCGCTCACTGTCCCCGGTAGCTTTTTGCTGCTGAATTTTATCGAGTCACAGTTAGTCACGCCAACAGTATTGGGGCAGCGCTTTAACATGAATCCGTTATTAGTGGTGCTGTGGATGTTCGCGTGGGGATGGGTGTGGGGTGTCATAGGGTTGCTAATTGCGATTCCCTTATTGGTGTGTTTTAAAATATTGTCATCGCATCTCGACTTACTTGGTTGCTGGATTAATATCCTCGATGGAGATAGCAGTGGCGCTAAAGATCAATAGCGCAAGCACCATTTTTACCATGTAAGGTTTTCTATTTTTTGTAACCTTTGCAAGGGTTGTTGCTCAATATTTCCTGATCTACCAAATTCTTGATGATGCAAATGGGGAATCGGAAAGCTTACAGTGCCCGTCAGATCGCCGATCTCACGAAACCTATAGTTAATATCTCTTTTTTATATCAAACAATTTTCCCAAATAACAATTTGTTTGTTTTCGACAAGAAAAATGGAATTGGCACGTTCATTGAAAGTAATAACGTGAATCTTAAAAAAGGAGAATCCCATGCTTTATTACTCATTGGTATTTTTTGTCGTTGCGATTATCGCCGGTCTTCTAGGCTTTGGTGGTATTGCCGGTGCAGCATCCGGAATAGCACAAATTCTATTTTTTGTATTTCTGGTGTTGTTTGTCTTATCCCTTATCTTTGGTAGACGCCGACTTTAGTATTCGAAAATACTATTTCTGCAGAGCAGTTTTTTGATAATTTGCACCTATATTTAATAGGTTCTAATCAACTATTCGAGAGGTAATACCATGGCTACCCAAACTTCTGTAAAAAGTAATGAGAATAGTAAATTGGATGATATCTCCATGGCTGAAGCTATCGCACAATTTAAAGAGGCAACGTCGAGTATTTATGATGCTGTTGGTTCAATAGGGAGCGCCACCGCAGCCAATGCCAAAGTTCGTTTGAGTGAAGGCAAGGTGCGCGCGATGGAATTGGAAGAGAAGGCTGAGGAAGTTGTTCGGGCGAAACCGCTGGTCACCGTGGGCATTGCTTTTGCCGCTGGTTGGTTGGTGTCCTATTTGTTGCAGCGTCGTCAGTAAGTGAATTGATCATGAATGCTCATGACCAGAACGAAAATTTCTCTGGGGCGCAAACGTCTCAGGGGAATTTTCGTGCTGAAGGGTCGGCTGATGAAGAGGCTGCTGCGCAAGCTGTAGGCTCGCAAAAAACCGACAGATGGAATACTGACATTGAGCAAACCTTGCAGCTTGGGCAGCAGTTCGTTAGTGTCATTGGTGGCATTGTAGATCTGGCTCGTGTTGAGGCACTACTTGCGGTTCGCACCTTGCCCAAAATCATGATGCTCTGGTTGCTAATGATGCCTATTATGCTTTTAACCTGGTGTGCGTTTTCTGCACTAATGGCGTGGACGGTATTTGCTGCGAGTGGGCAGGTAGGTCTTGGAATGTTGACTTTTTTTTTGCAGCAGGTTTTTTTGTTACTGGTCTGCCGATGGTTATTTGTGAAATATCGCGAACGTATAAGCATGCCTTACACGCGTGCGCAAATTGATGAGTTTCTGCGGAGTACACAACATGGATTTAATAGCAGCAGTGAAACAAAAGAATGATCAGCTATTGGTGCAAAATATCCTGCTGCAACAACATTTACGCACGAGAGTTAATACCCCTCAGTTTCGTTCTTTTCTGACTACATTTATAGTCGCGCCATTTATTGTTGGCGCTGTTGCCCAGTTCGCACTGGGGTCCAAGCCTTCTGTGTCCCGTCATCTGTTCCGCGCGGTTTTGCCTGGTCTGACGTTTTGGCCATTGGTCTGAGTTGACGCGTAAAAAGTGAATTGCATCGCTAAGTTATTTATAGCCGCTGCTTTCTTCTACCTGTCTGGTGCTAGAATGACCTCGATGCTAGCTAGCTAACTTGAGGGTATTGATCGTGGCTGACGTTTTACTGGTTGACGATGACAAACGATTTTTGGATGCAACAGTGCAGCTGTTGAGTTTACTTGGACACAATGTGACCGCCGCTGATTCTGTGGCCCAAGCGCGGGAGCTGATCGGCAGCAATAGTTATACCCACCTGATTCTGGATTTGATCCTGCCCGATGGCAGTGGCTTGCATTTATTGGAGGCTTTACCCTCGCCGAGCAAGACAAGGATTACGCTAATCACGGGCCATCCCTCGATTAAGTCGATTGTAAAAAATTTATACGGATCCAATATAAGTTACCTTATAAAGCCGATCGATTTACAACAGTTAGAATCTCTGTTTGAAGAGAAAAAACTCGCCGCTGCCAAGTCAGACTCTTCCGTTAAATTGCATTTTAATTATCTCGTTGGTGAATCGGCACCCATGCAGCATTTATACGAAATGATCGAACGCGTGGCGGCCACCAAAGCCAACGTTATGTTGCTGGGTGAAAGTGGCGTGGGAAAAGAAATGGTAGCGGCAGCAATTCATTGTGCCAGCCGAACCGAAGGCGAGTATGTCGCTGCCAACTGCGGAGCATTTTCGCGCGAACTGATTAACAGTGAATTATTCGGACATGAAAAGGGCGCTTTTACCGGGGCGACTCATCGAAAGATCGGCGTATTCGAACAGGCAAATGGGGGGACATTATTTCTGGATGAAATTACGGAAATGCCCATCGATCTGCAACCTAACTTATTGCGAGTTTTAGAAACCCAAAAGGTAACTCGTTTGGGATCTACAACAAGTGTCGATATCGAGGGAAGGGTAGTTTCAGCAACCAATCGTACCGAGCAGGATATTGCAGTTCAGGGATGCCTGCGTGAAGATTTATATTTTCGCCTTGCCGTATTCCCCATTCACATTCCACCGTTGCGCGCACGCAAAGAAGATATCCCGTTATTAGTCCAACATTTTTTGACTGCATTTAATCAAGAATATGATGGAGATATAGGTATTAGTGATGCCTCGCTGAAGCGGTTGATGGATTATGACTGGCCGGGCAATGTGCGTGAACTTCGTCATGCTATACATCGGGCTTACATTATGGCCGACCAACAACAGAAGCTATTGGTTCTACCAGAAAATCTCACCTCCCCTTTTTCCAAAGTTGCGCATCAACCGCAAGCTGGAATCCGCGTGGGGAAAACCGTTGAAGAAGTTGAGCGCGAGCTTATCGAGTCTACCCTGGAGCATTTTGATGGTGATAAAAAACAGGCCGCCGATATTCTTGGTATCAGTTTAAAAACGCTCTATAACCGGTTAAACAGTTATGGCAATGTTGAGTTGTAGGAGTTGAATATGGACGGCAAAAAAAATCGATTTGTGCATGATTTGCGCAATCCATTAAATACCATTTCCATCAATGCTGAGTTAGGTAAGCTAACACTTGAACGCACTGGTGATGTTCGGAAAGCGATTAGTATATTTGAGACGATTTTGGCGGAGTGCCGGCAGTGTAGCCATGTGCTTGAGACGCTGCAGGATACTCGCTTCATCGATGTCGACGGTGTTAGCAGCGAGGGCGACGGGCAGTGAGCAGCAACTCATTAATCGCTACCAATCCGCTCGACAAATACATTATTAATAAATTGCCAAGTTCTGTGTGGGTGCTGGTGCTGTGTGCAGCCATCACCTTTTTTACTGTCAGCGCTGTCCTGACTTATCGCTCAATCGATGTAATCACCAACAATAACATTAGTATTAATAACACCTTGCAGACGATCAATTTGATTAAGGATTTGAACAGAGAGCTTGCGGCAGCCGAATCCAGCCAAAGGGGTTACTTGCTTACTGAAGATCCGAATTACTTACAGCCTTACCATCAAACACTCGCGGTTATTGACGACTTGTTGAAGCGGTTGGGTGACTCTACGACGCATTTGCCGCAACAACAAATCCGTTTTGAATCAGTGTACAGTTATGTCCGCAAGAAAATTAGTGAACTGCAACGAATTGTGACCTTAACGGACAGAGACAAAATTCGCGCGGCGATACGTCAGGTCAAAACGGATGAGGGTATTGAGTTAATGCGAGCCATCTCGCAGTTGCTTGCAGAGATGGAGCATGAAGAATTTACCTTGCTTGAAAAGAATAAAGCGTTTGCGGCTGAGAATCGTGAATTTATTTTGATGGCGCTAATGCTAGCCAATGGTATCGGCTTGCTTCTGTCCCTAAGTGCTTTTTATGCTGTTTATCGCAACTCAAATAAAGTGGCAGAACTCAATTTTGCGCTTGCAGCTGCGAATGCAGAACTGGAGGAGAAGGTTGGGGTGCGGACTCATGCATTGCTGCAATATTCGGAGGAGTTGCAGCGGAGTAATAGGGAGTTGGAAGAGTTCGCTTTCGTCGCCTCTCATGATTTACAGGAACCATTACGTAAGATTCGCGCTTTCGGTGATCGGCTACAACAAAAATTTTCCTCTGAATTGGGTGAGACGGGCTCGGATTACGTGGTGCGCATGCAGGCTGCATCCGAACGTATGTCAGCGTTAATTGATGATCTATTAAGTTTTTCGCGCGTAACTACCAAACAGCGACCCTTTGTTAACATAGATTTAAATGCTGTAATGCATAGGGTGATGGACGACCTCGACTATGCTATTGAAGAAACTAACGCTCAAGTGCATATAGATCCCTTACCAACAATTGATGCCGATGCCTCGCAAATCACACAAGTGTTTATGAATCTGATTGCCAATAGTTTGAAGTTTTATCCGCTTGATGGTCGTCCTATAATTGCCGTGACCAGTGAAATTAATGTGCCATCGCCTATAGCGGGTGATAGTCGGAACTGGTGTTGTTTACGCTTCGCTGATCAAGGTATTGGATTCGAAGCCCAGTATGCGGAGCGCGTATTCAGCCTTTTCCAGCGCTTACATGGTCGTGGCGAGTATTCGGGCACTGGAATAGGGTTAGCCTTGTGCCGTAAAATTGTGGAACGCCATGGCGGTACAATTGCCGCACAAAGTGAGCCGGGGGAGGGTGCAGTATTTACCATCTATCTACCTATGACCCAGACGGTGATAGAACCCTTGACCGAAATACTTGCGGATAATGCTCCGTAGCAGGGTGATGTCGCTGTTCAGGCAAATGAAGGATGTACCTATGAATGTTCCCAAAAAGACCTTAATCATCCTAATGGCCGATGACGATGCCGATGATCGATTGTTGGCGCAAGATGCAATGCAGGAAAGCCGCGTACTCAATGAATTGCATTTTGTTGAAGATGGCGTGGAACTATTAAGTTATTTGCGTGGTGATGATGAATTTAGTGATCGCACTTTATACCCAATGCCAGGATTAATTTTATTAGATTTGAATATGCCGAAAAAGGACGGTCGCGAAGCCTTAGGGGAAATTAAAGCTGACCCGAGGTTGCGCCGTATTCCGGTAGTGATTTTAACAACATCAAAAGCAGAAGAGGATATGGTGAAGGGCTACGATTTGGGTGCAGCTTCCTATATTACCAAACCCGTTACTTTTGATGCACTAGTTGAGTTAATGCGCACCTTGGGTAAATACTGGGTCGAGTTTGTCGAATTGCCATAACCATTATAAGAGCAGATATTCGTATGCAGCATGTAAGGTTATTAATCATTGACGATGACGAAGACGACTTCTTGCTCGTTAAGGATTTATTAGAAGATATTAGCCAAACCTGCATCCTGGATTGGGCCTCCAACTATGAGGAAGGCCAGAGATTATTAGCAGAAGATAAACACGATTTGTGCTTAATGGATTACCAGCTCGGTGCACGCGATGGTATCGAGTTGTTAAAGTTTGCGAACGAAGTTAGATTTTCTGGCCCTATCATTTTACTTACCGGTGTGCATCAGGCTGAGGTGGACCGTCAGGCGTTACAGGCGGGTGCAGTTGATTATTTAGTAAAATCAAAACTCACTGCAGAGCAGCTTGCGCGTGCGATTCGCTATGCGTTGGCGCGACGCGAGGTTGAGCGTGAACGTGTGGAGCGGTTAAAAGCTGAGGCGGAGAACCGCTCAAAGAGCGAATTTCTTGCCCATCTTAGCCACGAACTGCGCACCCCACTTTCCGCTATTTTAGGCTTTACTGAATTGCTGTTAAATAAAAGTAATGATTCAGAGAATTCCGCACATTTACAAATAGTCCATCGTAACGGAAAGCATCTGCTAGGGTTGCTCAACGATATTTTAGATCTATCTAAGATTGAAGCGGGAAAACTGGAGCTTGAAAAGCAGCCGATTTCCCTCTCGGCATTTCTCACGGATATTTATTTTTTAATGCAAGGTGCAGCAGCCGATAAGAACTTGCAGTTGCGCATTGAAGCTCCTCGACCTTTACCCATCATCATTTACAGCGATCAGATGAGACTGCGTCAAATTCTGTTAAATTTAATGGGTAATGCAATTAAATTCACTCGTGAAGGCGAGGTTGTACTCAAGATCGATTGGGTTGAAGAGGGCGGAGAAAACAAAATCTGCTTTGCTGTTATAGACTCGGGTATAGGTATTTGTGCAGATACCCTCAGCGTTATTTTTGAGCCTTTTGTCCAATCAAAAAATGCGCAGGTTCACCCGCGCGCAGGTACCGGTTTAGGCTTGACCATTAGCAAGCAATTGGTTGAGCGATTAGGCGGCAGTATTCACGTCAGCAGTGAAGTCGGGGTGGGTAGTCAATTTACTTTTACACTTGAGTTAGACCACCTTGAGTGTGTAGAGACCGAGATTCTATCGTTAAATTTTGATAAGCCTGCCGAACTGAATGTAGAGATACCGAGTTTTACCGGCCGTGTTCTAGTAGCTGATGATCTGCGCGATATCCGTATGCTTATCGGCCAATTTGTTCAACTTACCGGTGTGGAAGTCGTTTATGCCACAGATGGCGCCGATGTTATTCGTATAGTGAACTCCGATAGTCTTGCAGAGAAATCATTTGATCTAATATTGATGGATATTCATATGCCGGTTATGGATGGGCATCAGGCCGCGCAGCAGTTGCGGTACCAGGGGTTTAATCGTCCGCTGGTTGCCATTACTGCAGCGCATATGAAGGGCGATATGGATCGTTGTTTTGAATCCGGTTTTACCGCTTATTTAAGTAAGCCGGTGGATCAGACCCGGCTTTATAATTGTTTATCGCGCTTTCTGTCTCCTGCGAAGAGTGGGCCTGCAAAGAAGCAACCGGTAATTGTACCGCAACAAAAATCCATTTTAGTTGTGGAGGATGATCCAGACGCGTTAGCGGCGTTGGAGGGATTATTGACATTAATGGGGTGGCAAGTATTCAGTACTCAATATGCGACTGCCGCGTTGCGTGCAGTCGAACAACATAATCCACATACAGTGCTGATCGATTTGAATTTGCCCGATATGAATGGTTATGACTGCGCTGCGCTCATTCATTCAGCCCATCCGCAAATACGTATTATTGTGGCGAGCGGCGAAGCTATTAATCCCGAGCGAGCTGCAAATGCCGGTATTTGCGCGAGCTTGTTGAAGCCGGTATTACTTGCACAGCTTGAAGCTATTTTAGCGTGAAAAATCTCCATGAGGTTTTGTAGCTCGCCCCGGTTTTTGTAAATTTTGCAAAATGTTCGACTAGTTCCCGCCAGTTATAAATCTCGAATCGCCTCGAGCTCCCGTCAACGCTGCGTTCCGCAACATTGGCACGCAATACGCTTTATACTTGATGTCGAATCAACAAATGTATAAGGAGTTTTTATGAATTTACTACAACGAGTATTTATCATCGCCTTGTTAGCCACACCTTTGGCAGCCTGTGACTCCAATAAGGGGCCAGCAGAAAAGTTAGGTGAAAATGTTGATAACGCGCTTGATGAAACCCGCGATGCAATGGATGACGCTGCGGATGAAGTCAAGGATGGTGTTGAGGATGCATGTGAGGATGTGTCCGACAAGAACTGCTAGTTTTTAAATAGCATTCTTGGTAAATAAAAATCCCCGTGTTGGTCAGCCAACACGGGGATTTTTTTCGCGCCTCTATTTTTCGGAATTTTATTTCCGGAAATTATTTAACCCAGTCCGCATCCAATTCAGAGCTTACCAGCGTGCCGCGCAGTGAATTGGTCAGCGCTTCCTCGATAAGAATATCGGCAAACTTACCAATCAAATCCGCGTTGTCGCTGCGGAAATTCGCTACACGGTTGTTCTCGGTGCGGCCACAAAGTTGGCCGGGATCTTTTTTGGAATAGCCAGTAACTAAAATGCGCTCGGTATTACCCACCATGCGGCGGCTGATGGCGAGTGCTTGTTGAATCAAGCGATCTTGCAAAATCGCGAGGCGATGTTTCTTCACTTCTTCTGGTGTGTCATCGGGGAAATCTGCAGCGGGAGTACCTGGGCGCGCGCTGTAGATAAAGCTGTAAGACGTATCGAAATCCATATCCTGAATCAGCTTCATAGTCGCTTCAAAATCGGCATCGGTTTCGCCGGGGAAACCGATAATAAAATCGGAAGAGAAGCTGATATTCGGACGATTCTTTTTAATTTGGCGCAGTTTGGATTTGTATTCCAGCGCGGTATGGCCGCGTTTCATCGCCATCAAAATGCGATCAGATCCGCTCTGTACTGGCAGGTGCAAGTGGCTTACGAGCTCGGGAACCTGGTTGTACACTTCAATCAACGCATCGGTGAATTCCACCGGGTGCGATGTGGTGAAACGAATGCGGTCGATGCCATCAATAGCGGCGACGTAAGTAATCAATTCTGCCAAATCAATTGTGGTGCCGTCAGCGGTATCGCCGCGATAGGCGTTGACGTTTTGGCCGAGCAAGTTAACTTCGCGCACACCTTGTTTGGCCAAGTGCAGAATTTCCGCCATCACATCGGCCACAGGGCGGCTAACTTCTTCACCGCGTGTGTAAGGCACTACGCAGAAAGTGCAGTATTTGGAGCAGCCTTCCATGATCGATACAAAGGCACTGACGCCATCTGCATCGGGTTGCGGCAAACGGTCAAATTTTTCGATTTCAGGGAAGCTGATATCCACCACGACTACGCCGTTGGCGCGTTTGGTTTCCATCATTTCCGGCAGGCGATGCAGGGTTTGCGGGCCAAAAATTAAATCCACGTAAGGTGCGCGTTTGGCGATAGCCGCACCTTCCTGGCTTGCCACACAACCGCCGACCCCAATCACCAGGTTGGGATTCTTTTTCTTGAGCTTTTTCCAGCGGCCTAGTTCATGAAATAAGCGCTCTTGCGCCTTTTCGCGGATGGAACAGGTGTTAATGAGGATGACATCGGCATCTTCCGGGTCCTCGGTGGGCACCATATTGTGCGACTCGCCTAACAAATCCTTCATGCGCGAGGAATCGTACTCATTCATCTGGCAGCCGTGGGTTTTGATATAGAGCTTTTTGCTGGGCACTTCAGTGGTGGACATCGAACGACTACCTGCTTGGAATTACGCTGACTGATGCGCGTGCCGATTAACGGTTTGACTAGCTGTTGATCGAAAAACGCGCAGAAAAAGAAGGCGCGCATTATAGCCATCTTATGCGCTAAAGCCTATAGAAAAGGCCATGCCGGTGATCGATGCATGCAGCGCGAGGGACGGCGCCCGTGTTACCATGCGCACCTGCGTTCCAGCCAGTACAAAGCTGTTCCCGAATTAATCCCCCTTACGAGTCAATCAGGTAAACCATGAAAAAGACGTTCAAACTCCATGTCGAAGGCAAAAATAATGACCGCGTATTGGAGGCCATCAAGCACGAAGTGCGCAAATACGTAAAACGCGAGCGCCGCAAAACCCTGCCAAAAGGCGTTGATTACTGGGCATTTGATTGCAAATTCGGCGTAACGGCGGATGTTGCTGAAGTCGTGCGTTTGGGCGAACTCACCAAGAAGATGGATGAAGTTGCCGTCGCCGGTGGCGATAGCTTTTTCGTTGAGATTTTAGCCGCTCATGGTATTCGCAAACCGCGTGAAGAAGGCGATGACCGTATTGATGATGACGAAGACTTAAACGATTAATCGTTCAAGCCAGATGCTAAAAAGCCGCCTCCGGATTACCGGAGGCGGCTTTTTTATTGCCATCAATTCTGCTCGCTTATTTCTTCTTCGGGCGTGTTGATCTACCCAATGTGCTGGCAGGGCGGGCATCTTTAGCGCCAGAGCGCTTGGGTTTGCTCGCCGGTTTGCTGCCAAGTTTAGCGCCGCCAGTGTCTCTTCCAGACTTACTTGCACCTGCCTTCGAGGTGCCTGATTTGGACGAACTAGATTTAGAGGCCCCAGTTTTTGCAAAGCCCGATTTTTTAGGGTCGCCAGCTCGGGATCTACCGGCCGGTTTGCTCGCCAGTTTCAGCAGCCCACTTTTGGGTTTGCTTACCACTTTGACGACCTGTTCGGTCACTTCAAAATCTTTGATTTTTTCGCGTTTGATCTTGGTGCCAATC
>CAZCJR010000015.1:0-68013 GCA_964499225.1 uncultured Cellvibrionaceae bacterium
TGGAAAATGGGTAAAAGTGTTGGCTTGGTATGACAACGAGTGGGGTTTCTCCAACCGTATGTTGGATAACACTCTTGCACTTATGTCTGCTAAATAAGAGAGCCCATCATGTTAAGACGTACAAAAATCGTCAGTACTTTGGGACCTGCTTCCGAATCGGCAGAAGTATTGGAAAAATTAATTCTTGCTGGTGTGGATGTGGTTCGCTTGAACTTCTCGCACGGCTCGCCGGAAGATCACAAGCGTCGCGCTGAAATGGTTCGTGAATTGGCCGCCAAGCACAATCGTTTTGTGGCGGTGCTGGGTGACCTTCAAGGTCCAAAAATTCGTGTTGCACGTTTTGCCGAAGGTAAAATTTATCTGAAAGTCGGTGATAAATTTGTTCTGGATGCCTCACTTGAGCGCGATGCAGGCAATCAGCAACAAGTGGGTATCGACTACAAAGAATTGCCCAATGACTGTAAAGCAGGTGACGTCCTGTTGTTAGATGACGGTCGTGTGGTGTTGGTAGTTGATAAAATCGAAGGCACTCGTATTTATACCACCACTAAAGTGGCTGGGCCTTTGTCGAACAACAAAGGTATCAACCGACAAGGTGGCGGCCTGACGGCGCCGGCGCTAACCGAAAAAGATATTGCAGATATCAAAACCGCTGCGGAAATCGACGTAGATTATCTTGCAGTTTCGTTCCCTCGCTCAGCGGACGACATGAATTTTGCACGCAAATTGATGGAAGCGGCTGGCGGTCGCGCCGGTTTGGTATCCAAAGTTGAGCGTGCAGAAGCGGTAGCTGATGATGAAACACTTGATGGTATTATCATGGCCAGCGACGCGGTAATGGTTGCGCGTGGTGATTTGGGTGTTGAAATTGGTGATGCAGCGCTGATCGGCGTACAAAAGCGGATCATCGCCCGTTCGCGTGCACTGAACAAAACGGTTATCACCGCAACGCAAATGATGGAGTCGATGATCAATAGCCCGCTGCCAACGCGCGCTGAAGTATTCGACGTTGCTAATGCTGTGCTCGATGGTACCGATGCTGTAATGCTCTCGGCAGAAACTGCCGCCGGTAATTTTCCGGTGGAAACAGTTGAAGCGATGGTGCGCATTATTCTCGGCGCTGAAACACATCCTACGGCCAGTTTTGATAACTACCGTATGGATCAGGCATTCATCAGCGTCGATGAATCGATTGCATTGGCTTCTATGTTTACGGCCAACCACTTACAAGGCGTAAAAGCGATTATTTGCTTTACCGAGTCAGGTAGTACGCCGCGTTTGATGTCGCGTGTAGGCTCGCAGTTGCCTATTTTTGCGTTCTCGCGTCATGTGAGCACCCAGCGCAAAGTAGCCTTGTACCGCGGTGTGCAACCCATCGCCTTTGATACCGATAGCGTTCCTTGCGCAGAAGATTTTGTGCGCGCTATCGAAATGCTGAAGGCGCAGGGCTCTCTCGTGAATGGCGATTTCGTTATTGTTTCCAGTGGTGATACCACGCTTTTAGGTGGAACTAACACTATGAAAATTTTGCGTGTTGACGACAAAATTATCTAAATGCAGATAATTTTAAAAAACGGCAGCTAGTCTGCCGTTTTTTTTGTCCAAAATTTACCTATCGCAACAGGAGTCTGGTGTGAAGTTACAGCAGTGCGTCGTTTTTGTTTTATTTACGTTGGCCAGTATGGTGTCAGCTGCGCTTGAGCTGAGAGGTGAGTGGCAGCAAGGCGGGGTGATCATCGGTAAAGTGCCGGTGGGAGCCCAAGTGGAATATCGCGCTAAAAAATTACGACTCTCGTCCGCTGGTGAGTTTGTGATCGGCTTGGGGCGCGATGCTGACAAACAGGCAACGCTGGTTACCATTGACAGCGATGGTGTTCGCAAAGAGCATCGGTTTGATGTCAAAGCACGTACTTACAGAATCCAGAAGGTGACGGGCGTGCCGCAGCGAACGGTTGAACCGGACCCCGCGCAAGTTGAGCGTGCCAAACGCGAGGCGAAAATGGCTGCGGATGCGCGCAAAGGTAATTTGCCGCTGGCATTCTTCGCGCAAAAATTCGAATGGCCGCTTATCGGGCCAATAACCGGTGTTTACGGTAGTCAGCGCTTTTACAACGGGGTTGCCGGTTCGCCACACTATGGTGTGGATATCGCCAAGCCGGTAGGCACTTTGGTAAAAGCGCCTGCCGGTGGTGTAGTTACCTTGGTGCATCCCGATATGTTTTTTTCGGGCGGAACACTGATTATCGATCATGGTCACGGCCTCTCATCGACCTTTATTCACCTCAACAAAATCCTGGTCAAAAAGGGCGATGAAATTGCGCAGGGCCAGGCGATTGCTCACGTCGGCAAAACCGGCCGCGCGACGGGCCCGCATCTGGATTGGCGGATGAACTGGTTTGAAGAGCGAATTGATCCGCAATTGTTAGTTGAACCTATGCCAGCGGAATAAAAATCCAGTGGTACTATTCCCATTTACTTTTTGTCACTGCTCATAACGGATCTAGTATGAAACGTATTTTCCTAACTGCTTTTGCTTTTTGCGCTGGCGTTATATTTACCTTGATGGCCGTACAAGGAACATTCCGCGATTTGCGTTTCGCTTTTTCTCCCTCGCTGAGTTTTGCAGATGGCGCCACTTATGTTGGTGATCTAAACGCTGAAGGTCAGATTGAGGGGCAGGGGCGTATGAGTTGGTCTAACGGTGATAAATATGACGGCGAGTTTTTAGCGGGATTATTTCATGGCAAAGGAAAGTTTGTGTCAGGGGATTCCGGTACCTATGAAGGTGATTATGCGCGGGGTTATATGGATGGTCGCGGTGTACTCACCTATCCGGATGGTAGTCGCTATGAGGGGGAATTTGTCGCCAACCAGTTCGAAGGTAAAGGGCGATTGGTTTATACAAGTGGTGATATTTACGAAGGCGATTTTTCCAAAAGCGAAATGAACGGTGTTGGCAAATGGCGTTATGCGGATAAATCTATTTACATCGGCCAGGTCTCTAATGGGTTAATTCAAGGCAATGGTGAATTGCAACGCGTAACTGGTGAAAAATATACCGGCGATTTTGTCGCCGGGAAAATGCATGGGCAAGGCGTTTTTGTTGATGCTCAAGGCAATCAGTACAGTGGCGAATTTAATACTGATAATTTTAGTGGCTCAGGTACTTTTGTCAGCGTGGATGGATTCACTTATGTCGGTGAATTTAAAAATTGGCGGCTCAACGGTAAAGGAATGCAAACTGATTCGGAAGGCACTCATTGGGAAGGTGAATATCAGGATGGTCGATTAGAAGGTAAGGGCAGTTATATCGCAAAAGATGGCGAGCAATACACAGGTGAATTTCAGTTTGGCCAATATGATGGTGCAGGAAAGTTAATTGCACCTAATGGCGATATTTACGAAGGGGAATTTTCTTTTGGTAAGAAACATGGCAGAGGCGTACTGAGCTATAGAGATGCTATTGATGGTGTGAGCAAAATAGATGGGCGCTGGGAATATGGGCGTCTGGTGGATGGCGGTGACTCAGTTAAAATTTTTACTCCTGAAGAAGTTGCAGAGCACGCGCTTTACAAAGAATCTGGCGAGTTGCAGTTCGCGCTGGATTCCCTGCAGGCATCAGATCCGCAAAAAATTGAGTTGTACAGTTTAGTGGTGGCGGGTTATGGCACCGAAGAGGTGTTTCGCCGTGAAAGTAAATTTATTGAAAATTTATTTAACTCCCAATACGGTAACCGCACTACGGCGATTTATTTGGCAAACAGTCAGCGCTCGCTTGGGGAGCATCCGCTAGCGACGCGAACAAGTATTAGTGCAGCTATTACCCGAATTGCCGAGCGTATGGATAAAGAGCAGGATATTTTTTTCTTCTATATCACCAGCCATGGCTCCAAAGACAAGCAACTCTCACTCAACCACAACGGCCTTGAATTAGTAGACATAGAGGCAAAATGGCTGGGGAATTTGCTAAAGGGTACCGGCATCAAACACCGGGTGATTGTGTTGTCGGCCTGTTATTCCGGTGGATTTATCGATGAGCTTAAGGATGCGCAGAGTTTGATCATGACCTCCGCTGCTGCCGACAAAACCTCATTCGGCTGCGCCGATGACAGCCTCTTTACCTATTTTGGCCGAGCCTATTTCCAGGAGTCACTCAAACCGGGAGTGGATTTTGAACAGGCCTTTTTCGAGGCAAAAAAATTAGTATCCACTTGGGAAAAAGAGCAAAAAATTACCAAATCCAATCCTCAAATCCATCCGAATGCACAGGTTGTGGAACAGGTAAAGCGCTGGCAAAGCGAGCTTACCCCGCCATCCATCAGTAATTTAGATCCCTAATTACCGCTTCAGCCCTTTGGCCTTAGAGACAGGGCTGCAAAATGCAGTGTAAGATACCGCCCCCAACTGGCCTAAGCGTGATCTAAGACCATGATAGATAAAAAATTACTCAGCATTTTGGTGTGCCCGGTGAGCAAGGGCGAACTTGAATATCGCCCTGAGCAGCAGGAGCTGGTGTGTTGGTCAAGTGGACTTGCCTACCCCATCCGCGATGGTATTCCGGTCATGCTGGAGCATGAAGCGCGCAAATTAAGCGCCGAAGAAATAGAAGAGCATCGCGCCTGATCAGGCGAACTCTTGTCGTATTAGTCAAATCGCATAAATTCGAACACTTAGTGGATGCATTATGAAGAGCGCTGAAATTCGCAACGCCTTTTTGAAATACTTTGAAAGTAAAGGTCACACCATTGTCGCCAGCAGCTCGCTGGTTCCAGAAAATGACCCGACCCTGCTGTTTACCAATGCGGGTATGAATCAATTCAAAGATGTTTTCCTCGGCGGTGATAAGCGCTCTTACAATCGCGCCACCAGTTCCCAGCGCTGCGTGCGCGCTGGTGGTAAACACAACGATCTGGAAAACGTCGGCTATACCGCACGTCACCATACCTTTTTCGAAATGTTGGGTAACTTCAGTTTTGGCGATTATTTCAAGCGCGAAGCTATTACCTTTGCTTGGGAATTTTTAACGGCAAAAGAGTGGCTCAATATTCCCACCGAAAAACTCTGGGTGACCGTCTACGCATCAGACGATGAAGCCTACGATATTTGGCAAAAAGAAATGGGTGTGCCTGCCGAACGCATCATTCGTATTGGCGATAACAAAGGCGCTCCCTACGCATCCGATAACTTCTGGGCAATGGGCGATACCGGCCCGTGTGGCCCTTGCACCGAAATTTTCTACGACCACGGCGCCGATATCTGGGGTGGCCCACCGGGTTCACCCGAAGAAGATGGTGATCGGTACATTGAAATCTGGAATAACGTGTTCATGCAGTTTAATCGCACTGCAGACGGTGTTTTGCATCCGCTACCAGCGCCGTCGGTCGATACGGGCATGGGCTTGGAACGTATTTCAGCAGTGATGCAGCACGTGCATTCGAACTATGAAATCGACCTGTTTCAGCATTTGTTGCAAGCCGCCGCTGATGCCACCGGCAATCACGACATGGAAAATAAATCCCTGCGGGTAATTGCCGACCATATTCGTTCGTGCTCTTTCCTGATCAGCGATGGTGTAGTTCCATCCAACGAAGGCCGCGGTTATGTGCTGCGCCGCATCATTCGCCGCGCGATTCGCCATGGCAATCAACTTGGACAAAAACAACCCTTCTTTCACAAGCTGGCTAAAGCCTTGGCGGAAGTGATGGGCGAAGCCTACCCCGAGCTGCATAAAAATCAGGCGCAAATCGAGCGTGTTTTGCTGCAAGAAGAAGAGCAGTTTGAAAAGACTCTCGATAAAGGTATCGCCGTTCTTGAAGATGCGTTGGGCAAACTCTCCGGTACTGAAGTGCCTGGCAAAGTGGTTTTTACCCTCTATGACACCTACGGCTTCCCGGTCGATTTGACGGCTGACATCGCCCGCGAACGCGGCCTGACAATTGATGAGGCTGGCTATGATGCCGCCATGGCTGAACAGCGTGCCCGCGCCCGCGCCGCCGGTAGTTTTAAAGTGGATTACAACGCTGCCGGTCTCGATTTACCTGCAAGCGAATTTCTCGGTTACAGCTCCTTGTCAGAGCAGGGCAAAGTGCTCGCGCTAGTTAAAGATGGCAAAAAAGTAGACCGGTTAGTTGAAGGTGATGATGGTGCGGCAGTGCTTGATCGCACCCCTTTCTACGCCGAGTCTGGTGGTCAGGCGGGTGACTGCGGTTATATCGAGTTGGGCGGTACTCGCCTTGAAGTGCGCGATTGCCACAAGCAAGGTGCCTCGCATCTGCATATCGTTCGTGTGCTGCAAGGTGCATTGTCTGTCGGGGACAGCGTTACCGCCAAGGTCGACGCCAATGTCCGTCAGGCAACCGTTTTAAACCACTCAGCTACCCATTTAATGCATGCGGCATTGCGCAAAGTGCTGGGTGAGCATGTGAGCCAAAAGGGCTCGCTGGTTGACTCCGAGCGGCTGCGTTTTGATTTTTCGCATTTTGAAGCAGTAAGTGCCGAGCAGTTGAAAGCTATCGAGCAGTTGGTTAACGACCAGATTCGCGCCAACTCAACAGTTGCTACTGAGCTGTGCAACATGGATGCAGCCAAGGCTAAAGGCGCAATGGCGCTCTTTGGTGAGAAATACGGTGATACCGTGCGGGTGCTGACCATGGGCGACGGCTTCTCTGTAGAGCTCTGCGGTGGTACCCATGTTAATCGCACCGGTGATATAGGCTTATTCCGGATTACGACTGAGTCTGGGGTTGCGGCCGGAGTGCGTCGTATCGAGGCTATCACCGGCACTAAAGCACTGGCGCTGTTTGATCAGGTCGAAGCGCTGGTAGATGACGCGAGCCGCAGCCTTAAAGCTAACCGCGATTCATTAATAGAAAAGCTCGATGCGCTGGTTGCACAAAACCGCAAGCTCGAAAAAGACCTTGCCGCGTTAAAGACTAAATTGGCTACTGCGGGCAGCGGCGATGTACTCTCGCAGGCAGTCGATATTGCAGGTATTAAGGTGCTGGCCTTGAATCTTGACGGTGCAGACGCCAAGTCATTGCGAGAGACGGCGGACCAGTTCAAAAACAAACTCGGCTCAGCGGTGGTTCTCTTGGCTACTGTTGAAAACGACAAGGTAGCGCTGATTGCCGGTGTCACCCAAGATATAACCAGCAAAGTGAAAGCAGGTGATTTGATGGGTTTTGTTGCTGCGCAACTTGGCGGCAAAGGTGGTGGTCGCCCGGATATGGCACAGGGCGGTGGCATAAATGTGGCGGGGCTCGATGCAGCTTTGGCATCTGTTGTGCCCTGGGTAAAAACGCAACTCGGTCAATAGCCGTACAGAAAGATGAGGGAAGTGTGATTAATCCGCTTTTAATCGTCCATTTGGGTTAACTTTTGTCGCAATCTGGTGTTTAATTGGCGCCTTTTTGTGATCTGGTTAGTAAGTATTAGCAATCGTCAATTTAATAAGGATAGGCTGTAATGAGCTTATTGGTTCAGAAATACGGTGGTACCTCAGTAGGCTCCATTGAGCGCATCGAACAAGTTGCTGATAAAGTGGCCGGCTTTCATGCACAAGGTCATGAAATGGTAGTAGTGCTTTCGGCTATGAGCGGAGAAACCAACCGTCTGATTGGTCTGGCGCAGCAAATTCAGGACACTCCAGATCCACGTGAACTGGACGTGCTGGTATCGACGGGCGAACAGGTGACTATTGCACTCTTGTGCATGGCACTGAAAAAACGCGGCGTCGATGCTCGTTCATACACTGGCGGCCAAGTGCGTATCCTTACCGATAACGCCCATACTAAAGCGCGTATTCAATCTATTGATGAAGAAAATATGCGTGGCGATCTCAAAGCCGGTCGTGTGGTAGTGGTTGCCGGTTTCCAAGGTGTGGATGAGCAGGGCAATATCACCACTCTTGGCCGTGGCGGTTCAGATACTACCGGGGTTGCGCTTGCCGCAGCACTCAAAGCCGATGAATGCCAGATCTACACCGATGTAGATGGCGTATACACCACTGATCCGCGCATTTGCGAGCGCGCGCGTCGCCTGGAAAAAATTACCTTTGAAGAAATGCTGGAAATGGCCAGCCAAGGTTCCAAAGTCTTGCAAATTCGCTCGGTAGAATTTGCTGGCAAATACAAGGTTCCTCTGCGTGTTCTCCACAGTTTCAAAGAAGGCCCTGGAACACTTATTACCCTCGATGAGGAAGACTCGACTATGGAACAACCTATTGTTTCCGGTATTGCATTTAATCGCGATGAAGCCAAAGTGACCGTTGCCGGTGTACCTGATACTCCGGGCGTAGCGGCAAAGATTCTTGCACCTATAGGCGCAGCCAATATTGAAGTTGATGTTATCGTTCAGAACGTGTCTGCAGATGGCACCACTGACCTGACGTTTACCGTGCACAAAAATGATATGGGCAAAGCTGTTGCTGTGCTGGAAGCTGTCGCCAAAGAAATTGGTGCGCGCGAAGTGCGTAGTGATGATAAGGTAGCTAAAGTATCTATCGTGGGTGTTGGTATGCGCTCTCATGCGGGGGTTGCATCGCGCATGTTTACTGCTCTTGCAGAAGATCGTATCAACATCCAAATGATCACCACGTCGGAAATTAAAATTTCGGTGATCATCGATGAGCGTTACTTGGAGTTGGCTGTGCGTAGTCTGCACACCGCTTTTGGTTTGGATGCCGAACCGTCGGAAGGCCGTGTGAGGGGCTAGGCCTTTAATAAAAGGCGGTTTAGTTAAGGTGTTTGAGTCGCATTGCTGTTTATCTAAAAAATAAACAGAAAAATGTTGGGGGTTTCTTCCCTTTCGCAAAAAGTAGACGATACTTAATTCCGGACATTCAGTTGTCGGGATGCGATAGGGGGTATTCGGGGGTCGACGGTGGCAAGGGGTGTCTAAGTCGTACTCTTACAGGATGAGTGAAGGAGATTAAAGATGTTAATTTTAACTCGCCGTATTGGCGAAACCTTGATGGTAGGTGACGAAGTTACCGTTACCGTATTAGGCGTTAAAGGCAACCAAGTTCGTATTGGTGTCAATGCACCTAAAGATATTGCAGTGCATCGCGAAGAAATTTATCAGCGTATCCAACGCGAAAAGCAAAATCAGGAAGAGCAAGACAGCTAAGTTTTTTAACTGTTTTTGTTGTTCGGCGCTTTTCAACTGCGCGGCGGCATGAGAGATCATCCGCCGCGTAGGCGTTTTTGGACGTTAATTTTTTGAATACTTCTCTAGTTGAATGTAAATTACGCAACCTCAAAATATTCGCTATTTTGTTCTGTAAATTTGTCTTCAAGACTTTGATTTTTAGAGAATTATGGTATTATGCCGCACCTGCTGAAACGGAGCTTGCTTTGCTTCAGCAGACGTGGAGAAGTGGCCGAGTGGCCGAAGGCACTCCCCTGCTAAGGGAGCATACCTCAAAAGGGTATCGGGGGTTCGACTCCCCCCTTCTCCGCCATTGAATTCAAAAAAGCTCAATCGAAAGATTGGGCTTTTTTTATGCGGTAAAATTTATTTAATCGTGTAGGTTGGGTCGGGCCGCGTAGGCTGAGCGTAGCGATGCCCAACTCGATTTACGATAACGCAAAAATTTCCTAATAAAAAAGCCGATGTTTTTGCACCGGCTTTTTTATTAATCGCAGATTATTAATGATTATAGTGCGCTGATCTTTTGAATCTGCTCGCGCAATTTTTCCACTGCAATTTTATTTTCTGCAACACGATTGCGCTCATTCGCAACCACTTCCGCAGGGGCCTTTTCTACAAACGCCGCATTGCCCAGTTTTGCTTCGGTGCGCTCGATATCCTGAATCAGCTTATTGCTTTCTTTGTTCAGTCGCGCGATTTCAGCGTCTTTATCAATCAGCCCTGCCATAGGTACCAGAATTTCCATCTGGCCGACTAATGCAGTAGCCGACATAGGTTCTGCATCACCTGCATTCAACCAGGTGACGCTTTCCAGGGAGGCCAATTTTTTCAGGAACTGCTGGTTGTTGTGCAAACGTTGTTGGTCGTCACTGGTACCATTTTTAAACAATACGGGTAAGTCTTTTGCGGGCGATATGTTCATCTCGCCGCGAATATTGCGCACGCCTGCAACTACAGATTGCAGCCATTCCACATCGCTTAACGCTTGCTGATCGATTTTGCTTTCATCTGCTTGCGGATAATGCGCATGCATAATAGTTTCGCCGGTTGCCCCTGACAGTGGCTTAATTATTTGCCAAATTTCTTCGGTGATAAATGGCATTAATGGATGCACCAAGCGCAAAATAGTTTCGAGTACACGCACCAATGTGCGACGCGTACCTTTCTTTTGCGCCGCCGTTGCTTCTGCGTTAAACAAAACCGCTTTGGTTGCTTCCAGATACCAGCTGCAGTATTCGTCCCACACAAAGGAATAAATTGCTTGTGATGCTAAATCTAAACGATAGTTATCCAGATTTTCCGCTACTGTTTTTTCTGCAATTTGTAATTTACTAATAATCCAGCGATCGCCCAATGACAACTCGTAATCAGTCGCGCCGGTCGCTCCCGACATCCTGTCTCCCTCGACACTTGTGCTTCCCTGCACATCGTCTTGCCCGCAATCCTGATTTTCACATTGCATTAATGTGAAACGCATAGCGTTCCAGATTTTATTACAGAAGTTGCGATAGCCTTCTACGCGGCCCATATCAAATTTGATATCGCGACCAGTTGAAGCAAGCGAGCAAAAAGTAAAACGCAGCGCGTCAGTGCCGTAAGCTTGAATGCCTTCCGGGAATTCTTTGCGGGTTTGTTTTTCGATTTTGCCGGCATCTTTTGGATTCATTAAACCCGTAGTGCGCTTTTGCACCAGAGTTTCCAAATCAATGCCGTCGATAATATCGAGTGGGTCGAGAACATTGCCTTTGGACTTCGACATTTTCTGGCCTTGGCCATCGCGCACTAAACCGTGTACATAAACAGTTTTAAATGGGATCTGCGCTGTGCCGTCTTCGTGCTTCACCAAATGCATGGTGAGCATAATCATGCGCGCAACCCAGAAGAAAATAATATCGAAACCGGTCACCAGCAAATCCGTTGGGTGGAATTTTTTCAAAAATTCCGTTTGCTCTGGCCAGCCAAGTGTTGAGAATGTCCACAGGCCTGAACTGAACCAGGTGTCCAATACATCTTCGTCTTGATTCAAGCTGACATCGGCGCCGAGATTATATTTGCTGCGCACTTCCGCTTCATTGCGACCAACATAGACTTTGCCGCTCGCGTCATACCAAGCGGGAATACGATGCCCCCACCACAATTGACGGCTGATACACCAATCCTGAATATCGCGCATCCAGGAGAAATACATATTTTCGTATTGTTTGGGCACGAATTGGATGCGGCCATCTTCAACTGCTGCAATTGCAGGCTCCGCCAAAGGTTTGGTGCTTACATACCATTGGTCAGTCAACCAAGGCTCGATTACTACACCTGAGCGATCACCGCGCGGTACTTTTAATCCGTGGTCATCGATATTTTCCAGCAGCCCTGCAGCTTCAAAAGCGGCAACAATTTGTTTGCGTGCTTCATAGCGATCAAGTCCTGCGTATTGAGCGGGCAGGGTGCCATCGAGTTGAGTGTTGAGGCTGCCATCCAAATTAAAAATTTGTGCAACACTTAAGATTGCTGCATTTTTATCGAGCACATTAATCAGTGGCAAGTTGTGGCGTTTACCCACTTCATAGTCATTAAAATCATGGGCGGGAGTAATTTTTACGCAGCCGGTCCCAAATTCGCGATCAACATAATCGTCGGCAACAATCGGAATTAAGCGATTCACCAGAGGCAATAAAATAAATTTACCGATTAACGATTGGTAGCGCTCATCTTCCGGATGCACAGCTACGGCACTATCACCCAACATGGTTTCCGGGCGAGTGGTGGCGACAACCAAATAGTTTTTGCCATCTGCTGTAGTTGCGCCATCGGCTAATGGATAGCGCATATTCCACAAGAAACCTTTTTCATCGTGATTTTCCACTTCCAGATCAGAAATGGCGGTATGCAGTTTCGGGTCCCAATTCACCAAGCGTTTGCCGCGATAAATCAGGCCGTCATCAAACAAGCGTACGAAGGCTTCTTGTACTGCAGTCGATAAACCATCGTCCATGGTAAAACGCTCGCGGCTCCAATCTACGGATGAGCCCAAACGACGAATCTGGCGAGTGATAGTGCCACCGGATTGCTCTTTCCATTCCCAGACTTTTTCAAGGAATTTTTCGCGGCCAAGATCGTGACGACTTACGCCTTGCGCTGCCAGCTGGCGTTCAACCACCATTTGCGTGGCGATGCCCGCGTGGTCGGTACCCACTTGCCACAATGTATCGTCGCCTTTCATGCGGCGATAGCGAATCATGGTATCCATTACCGCGTTATTAAATCCGTGCCCCATGTGTAAACTGCCGGTGACATTGGGTGGTGGGATCATCATGCAGTAGGGGGTGCCGCTACCGGCCGGCTTGAAATAGCCTTTTTCTTCCCAGGTTTGATACCACTGGCGTTCAATAGCGTGAGGTTCGTAGGTTTTTTCCATGGCAATAGCAGACTCTTGCGGATGCCGCAGCGCGGCTGATCATTTAATTTAGGGGCGGAGATTATAGCCTTTATGGCGGGCACGGCCTAGGTCGCCTTGAATGTTGCATCCTGAATCGTGTACTGCCTACAACAACGATGAATCATGTAATATGCCCGCCGATATTGAGGCTTGGCTTGGGCGAGTTTGAATCAGTTGATAAAACAGTTTGTAGAGGGTGATGGATGGAAGCGCTCGATCAGTTTCATAAAAATATGCACAAAGTTAGCTATTACATTAGAGGCTATGCGCGGGCGTTGATGCCAGGTCTATATGGCAGGTCTGAAGCAAGGCAATTAATGGCTGAATTTGCGCATATGGGCGAGGCAAACCGTGCCGAAATCTTGTCTCGCGTCAATTACTACAACAAACTTGCCGGGCCTTTTAGATTGAGTGATTCAACACCCTCGGGCCAAGCGTTTTCGCCTAGCGGCAAAAGTGCAGCTTACTACATAGATTATTCGCGATATTTGAGCTGGTTTTCGAAACAATGGCGAGCATCTTATTTGCTGGGTGACATCACTCATGTTCCCGATGAACCCACTTTCCTGAAAAGCCGCCCGGTTTGTGATGGCGATGAAAATGCAAATTCAGTTTTGCTCAAATTGAATCAGATTCGGCATTACTACTTTGTTAAAGATCGCATAGGATTCGATGAAAAAATATCCTCGCTGGTCTGGCGGGGTAAAACCAATCAGCCTGAGCGTACGGAATTTTTGCGGCGGTTCCATAGCAGCCCCGTATGTGATGTGGGTGATACCTACAAAAAAAATCAGGGCACCGCCTACGCCAAACCTTTTATGTCCATACCTGAGCAGCTGCGTTACAAATATGTGCTAAGCATTGAAGGTTTTGACGTGGCTACTAACACAAAATGGATTATGGCTTCCAATTCAGTTTGTTTTATGCGGAAGCCACGTTTTGAAACCTGGTTTATGGAAGGTGCGTTGATTGCCGGTGTGCACTATGTGCAATTACAGGATGACTATGCTGATTTGGAAGAAAAAATCGATTTCTATAATAATAATCCTGAATTGGCCAAACAGATTGTCACTAATGCCAATCGTTATGTGGATCAATTTCGCAATCATCAACAAGAGCTCATTATCGCCTTGCTGGTGATGCAAAAATATTCTCGTTTATCGGGGCAAACCCAGTAAGGTCAGTGATTTATGGCATTAAAAAAAATACTGGTTGTTCGTTTTCGCCGCGTTGGTGATGCAGTTCTAACCACGGCACTTTGCACCAGTTTAAAGAAGTCTTTCCCCGAGGCAGAGATCCATTACGTTCTGAATGCTGGCATAGCGCCACTGTATGTCGATCACCCCGATGTCGACCAGGTCATCAGCTTTAGCAACAAGGATAACGCCAATATTTTCCGCTATATTGCCAAGGTTCGGCAGGTTATGCGGCAAAACCGTTACGATGCCATTATCGATGTCCGCAGTACTTTCAAGACACTTCTTTTTGCGCTCTTTGGCTTGTCTACTCCGTATCGCATCGGCACCAAAAAAAGCTACAACCATTTTCTTCACAATTTCCGCATTAATAATCGCAGTAATAAAACCACTGATGTGGTCAGTCATTTATTGATGTTACTGAAGCCGTTGGAGGCCGAGGGAAGCATAATTTATTGCCCGGAGTTCAAACTCTATGTTTCCGATGCAGAAAAGCAGGCGTTTCAGGTCTACATGGAACGTGAGGGGATAGACTTTTCCCGTCCGATTATTTTAGCGGCTGTGGCGGCTCGCTTGGCACACAAGGTGTGGGATAAAGAAAATATGAAAGAAATTCTGCGCCGGATTATCGAAAAATACGATGCGCAAATTATTTTCAATTATGCAGGCGACGAAAAAGACTACGCCCTAAGTCTGCAGCGTGAGATGGGAGATAACCCCAATATCTTTACCTCTATCAAAGCCGATTCGTTGCGTGAACTCTGCGCATTGGCGGTAAACTGCAATTTGTTTTTCGGTAACGAAGGTGGGCCGCGCCACCTCAGTCAAGCATTAAATATTCCGACATTCGCGATTTTTCCGCCGGGCATCCCCAAAGCCATGTGGTTGCCCGCTGAAGGTAATCATTACCAGGGTATCAGTCCGGATGATATAGTGCCTCTCGCGCAACAGAAAGGATTGGATTACAAGGAGCGATTTAATTTAATTAAAGTTGATCAGCTTTGGAATCAGCTTGATCTAATGCTCCAACGACAGTTTTGCACCTATGACAACGCAAATAGACTTACTCACGAGAATAAATAAATTGGTGAGCCGGAGAGAGTGGCTCCCCTGGTCACCTTGCCTTCCCGATCCACAATCTGCGAATAGTTGACGCGGGGCTCATAATCCGAGTCTTGCAGTGCCCATGCCATCCAAATGCTCTGTGTGTCTGATTGGAATTCAAACACATAAATATTCTCTGGCGATTCACACTTGCGTATAAATTTAGCCTTGCCTACTGTTTTCAGAAAAAAGGCGAGAGCGGTAAATGCCGGGCGGATACGGAAATTATCTCGGTCGTCTACCAAGCCATAGCCATGCGCCGATAGTCGCCACCAAAATACCTGTTCCACATGGCCGGAGCAGAGTGTAATGGCTAAATACCGCAGCATGTAATTCGTGTAGTCGTCATCAGTTTCGCCAGGCTCCTCACGCCGCCATTTTGGTGTTTCGTAAGGGCAGCCTATGGGCGACCAAATTCCTGTGTGTTTTACCGGCCAATTCACTTCAGAAACGATTATCTTATCCGCGCAGCGATCTGACCATTGTGCCAATGCTTTGAGCAGTGCCGATTTTTCCAGCGTTGAAAACGTGCGTCCTTGAGTGCTTTCCGGTGCGCCACGTCTATCCACATAAAGTAGGTGTGAGAGGGCTGCCAGTGGTTGCTCTTTGGGATGGGTGCCCAGTGCAGCTATAACCGGTAAATATTCAAAATCAATGCACGCTGGCCCTACAAGGCGAATGTGGGGAAATCGTTTTTGTAGTTCCAGTGCAGGCGTCATTAATTGCCGATATTCATCACTACTCCAAATACCCCACTTCAAGCGATTACTCGCATGCGTGACTTCGATGTGCGCAACTTGATCGCCAACACTTTCAATAATCAAGGTTAAAAAATCTTTCCAGGAATCGGGTTGCAAGAGTGCTTGTCGGTCTTGTAATACCGCGAGCATAACCTCAACGTTTTTACTGCGTAGTTGTTTCACCAACGCAATAGTTCTATTCCATTCAATCGGCGTTTCATGATGGCAAAAGCGAATAAGCACTGGCGGGTTGCCGAGTTGCTCGAGCAGCGCTAGCTCGGTCTCTATGTAGTCGGGGTGAGGATGTAATGCCACACCAATACGCCCGCTCATCTCGACGGGTGTGTGATAGCTTTGTGTTAATAATTGTTGATAGCGTTTGTATATACCCGGCGCGGCGCACAAGCCTTGCCAGACCATGGAGAATATATAGCGCCAATTGCGATAGGCGTGTTTTTCCTGACGTCCGGGCACAATCATGGGTTGTGCAGATTTTTCATCCCATAGCCAGATGTCTTGCACGGGCGGATAAATCGGTTTGGTTTTGGGTAGCTTTTTGCTTTTCCAGTGGCGAATAGGGTGCCGCCATTTTCCGCTGCGACGGTGATTCCAAAAACGTTTGCGGGCCTGCTGTTCCAGCTTGTCAAAAGCAACAGGGAAATCCTGATGATTGTTGTAAATCGTTTTAAATATTTTTAGGTAGGCACCGGGGAGCGCGATGCGCGCTAAATCAAACGCACACTGCTTGAACGTAAGCGGTTCGTTTGAATAGCTGGCTCTATTTAAATCAATAAACTGTGGTTGAAGCCAAGTACCATCCTCACTGCGCGGCAGTAGAATATTTTGGTTGCCCATATCACCGTGCATAAAACCTGCGTCGTGCATGGCCCTAATCGCCGGAGCAACTACATGAAGCAGGTCCATCAATGGTGCATTGTCTTTTTTGTTGTAGTAAATATCGGCAAGCGCATCGCGGAAGCTGATGCCGGGCTCAAACAGGCATACATAGTAACTTTCAATTAAACGCTTACCTTCCCAGCGGTCAAGCCAAGCGATGGGTGCAGGTGTACTGATGCCTTTGTTTATCAAGAAACACGCAGCATCGTAAGAGCGTTTGGCCTTGGAACCGATGCGCCAATCATGCCGATCCTTCAGCCAGTTCTGGCGTTTGAATACTTTGATGGTGATGTCAGTCGGCCGCTCGTCAATTAGCAATCGTGTTTTTACAACATAATCGGGCCCATTGGAGAGCCGTTGCGTTGGTGAATTATTTAACAGTGCAGAAATACGGGTGAGCTGTGCAATTACCTGGGGTAACTGAAATGCGTCTGCCACTTGGCTTTGGTAAATGCCGATATTGTCTGTCATAAATTTCGCTAGTGGCTATTGGCTGAAATTATCGGCCTTGAATTTTATAGTGATCGCAAATGGCTTGCCATTGTTGATAGTTGCCATTTTCCCGCACATTGGTGTGTTTGAGCGATACTTTTTGTGAGCCCAAAATGGGAGTAGGTTTTTGCCCAGGGTGTTGTGATCGCTGCGTAGTGGTTCCTTTTAAATAAGACATAGCTTTAAACCACAAATCATCGGCACGGGGTGCTAAAGCAAGGTAGAGATCGGCACGTGTGACATCTGGGTGTAATACTGCAGGCGGGTAAAGCACTCCACCATAACCAATAGGCATCATCCATGGCGAGCTTACACCCGGCTCGGTTTGGGTTTTCCATTCACTGTAATTTAAGAGCTTACCCTGCGGGTCATAGGCGATCTCTCTACATTCATGAGTAATAATTCGATCAGGGAAGATCAAGTGATCTTGATAAAGTCGTTGCAACCAACTGGGGTTGTACATAAGGTCGTCATCGCAGGTGACAATAACGTTATTGGGGTATAGCTCCAGGCTGTGAACCAGCTTTCGATGTGAGCAGGTCATATCCACATAGTGAATTTCAAAAATATTGCCGACGAGCTTGTGCAGGCTTTCGGGAATTGTTGATTTCAAATCCGTGTGCAACCACAGCAGAATTTTTTCTGCACGGGATGTTTGTGTTAACAGGCTGCGAATAACAAGGTGGAGGGTGTCGAGGCGCGAAGGAATAGATGTCAGCGAAATAATCACCGGAATCGTAGCGTGTTGCTCGTTTATTAATTGGTCCCGCGGCAGTCGTTTGAGTTTCCATGCCATCCAGAGCGATCCCGGGAGTTCTTTGAGTTTCATTTTACCGTGGCCTCCGCAGGCAGGTTTTTCACAATCCCATTCTCTGCCCAAAATCTTCCGGTGCGTTTTACGTCATTGCGAATAGCGTAATTCTTTTTCCAGGTTTCCGGGTTGTCGTAAGCGCGGGGGTGATCCAGGTGTAAACAATTTACGCTGTAGCGCACCTGCTTCCCTTTTAGGCCGTGATTCTGCAAACGTTCGCCCAACTCGCGATCCAATCCGCCGTATTGCATATCTTCATTAAAACCGTTGCAGGCTTTGATATCAGCGGTCCATGTGGAGCTGTTCATTCCGTTCCAGGTAGCTTTTGTGGGAGTGATCGCATTCAGCAATGCTTTTAGGGTTTTATTTTTAATTAATTTCCACAGTTTATGATTTGAAGGTTGCCCGGTTTTTTTAAGCCAACCGATATCAAAAATAACGCCGCTGGCGATATCGACTTCAGTAATGGCTTCCGATACGGGGGTAGTGAGTTTCACATAACCGCCGGATAAAAAGTAACCGGGTTCGGCCAGAGCTTGGTGAATATTAATAAAATCGGGTTCGGGTACACAGTCGCCATCGGTAAAAATTAAATAATCGCAATCCGTTTGCGCAATGGCTTTATTCAGGATCTGGCATTTCTGAAAGCCTTTATCTTCATGCCAAATATGTTGGATAGTTAATTTGCCGCGCGCCTGAAAAAAGTCAATGACATCGCGCGTGGGTTGGCCTGAGCCATCGTCGGCAATGATCACCGTAAAATTATTGTGGCGTTGCGTTTCATAACCAAACAACACGTTCTTGAGCCACTTGGGTTGATTGTAAGTGGTAATGACTACGCCCATTTTTTGCGGGGTCATAAATATTCCTGAATTAATTTTGTGTGGCATCGTTGTGGGAGCCGTCGTTAAATGTATGCGCCGACAATTTTTGTTGTAGGGCTTGCCATACCGCCTCAGCCTTAATGCCGCTCATGCACGCGGGTGTATCGGTGCTGTTTTCCGGCAGCCACTTGCAGTGCCGTTTGTGGCAGGGCATGCACTCCAGTGTTTCAACTAATTGCAAATTCCGCGTGTGCTCGCCAATCAAACCCACTTTTACCGGTGATGTCGCGCCATAAAGTGCAATCGTCGGCGTTTCCAGTGCACCTGCAAGATGGGAAAAGCCAGTGTCCAAACCGATAACTCCCGCTGCTTCCACCAACTTTTCAGCAATAGTGGTGATGGACAAACGATGCTCCGGGCGCGTGGCTTGCGGGCAAAACCCAATAATCTGGTCGGCAATAGCCTGCTCTTCGGCACTGCCCCAAATAATTTCTACACCAAAGCCAGCATCGACCGCGATTTTAGTCAGCGCTTGCCACTCACTGGTTGCCCAGAGTTTAGTCACCCAACTGGTGCCAATAATAAAAATTAATTTACGCGGGTTCTTCATGACTTGGGCAAAATTTTGGTTGATACCAAAATTCAATTTAGGCATTGGCGTATAGCCAAGTGCTTTACCCACTAATTGGCGTGTACGCTCCACCGCATGCTGGTCTTTATCGACAACGTGGTGGCGTTTGTAAAACCAGCGAGTGATGGGTTCACGCGCAGAGTTCTTCGCATAACCATCAATGCCATGCCCTTTTGCACACTTTGCAACTAGCGCGCTTTTTAACAGGCCCTGTGCATCAATGATGTAATCGTAAGTAGTCTGGCGCAATGCGTTGCGCCAGTCTTTAAATTCTTGCCAGTGTTTTTTATTGCGCGCCTTTACCCAGCGGCGCAAGTGAACTGGAATAACTTTGTGCACGCCCGGGTGCCAATCCACAATTTCACTAAAACTATCCTCCACCACCCAATCAATTTCCGCATCTGGAAAGTGTTGCTTGATATCGCTTATCGCAGGAAAGGTGTGGAAGATGTCGCCCATGGAGGACATTTTGACAAGCAGTATGCGCATGGGCGAATTCTTCAGTTGGGGCGATATTAACGCGGATTACTGGTATTTCTTGTACGACTTTTCTTCAATTAACTCAGAGCCAAAGGCGATGTTGATATCCTTTTTCACGGCGGCGCGTTGGTCATTGGTGACATAAACGGCGCGTGCGAGTTGAATAAATTTATCGCTAAAGTCTTTGGCTAATTCGCAATCGCGAATGTCGTCTTCAATAATCCACAGCGCCTGATTGATATCTTTCAGCGCTTGTTTAAGTGGTGCCAATTTGGCTTGGCCACCGGTATCTAACAAGCTGCCGACTTTGTCGTTGAGAATCGTCAGTTCGTGAGTGACGTTTTTCAGTTTGGCAGCATCGCCAATATTGACGGCTTTGATTTCCAAAATGGTGATTTTGTCGATAAGTTCGCCAAGTGAAATAGGGGCTTCGATAAGCATGGTTGTGCGCTCTGGGGGTTATTTTTTGTGGTGGGGATTCTAACAAATCAAGGCGGCTGTGGCGAATAAGCAAATCCCTCCTTTGTCAAAGGAAGGGATAGCTCCTCCCCTTTGAGGCGGGGCGCGGAGCCGGGAGGTCGTGAGGGGATTAGTTCTTTTGGTAGTGATACGCGTAATACACCACCGGAATCACCACTAGTGTTAGCACTGTCGATACCAGCAAGCCGAAAATCAGCGACACCGCCAACCCACCAAATATCGGGTCGTCGACGATAAAAAAACCGCCCATCATCGCGGCCAGTGCTGTTAAACCAATTGGCAGGGCACGGACAGCAGCAGCGCTGATAGTCGCATCCTCCAGAGATTTACCGCTGCGCACTTCCTGCTGGATAAAGTCCACCAGCAAAATAGAGTTGCGCACAATAATCCCCGCGAGCGCGATCATGCCGATCATGCTGGGTGCGGTGAATTGCTGCCCGAGTAAGGCGTGACCGGGCATGATGCCGATTAGCGTGAGCGGAATGGGCGCCATAATAATCAGCGGCACCGAGTAACTTTTGAACATGCCTACCACCAGCAAATAAATCATCACTAATCCTACTGCGTAGGCGATGCCCATATCGCGGAAGGTGTCGAGCGTGACTTGCAACTCGCCGTCCCATTTCAGGCTCCAGTTGACCGGATTTTCCGGTTGTGAATTTAAAAATTGGTCGATGACTTGTCCGTTATTTGTCTGGCCACCAATTGGTGTATTAGCAAGGCGGTTGTAGATATTGGCTAAACCATAAAGTGGGCTGTCGGTTTCACCTGCAACATCGCCCAATACATAAACCACTGGCAGCAAATCTTTGTGATGAATCGTTTGCTGGCGCTGGCTTTCAATTACTTGAGTGACGTCAGCGAGCGCGATCAACTCGCCATTGCGAGCTCGGATTTTTATGGCTAAAACGCGGTCCAGATTGTCTTTTTCTCCAGCGTGTAGTTCGAGCCGAATGGGCAGGGCAACTTTTGCATTGGTACTATGTAAATAAGAGGTATCTTCACCCGCGAGTGCGGTGCTGATGGCATTGGCGATACCGGTTTGATCTACACCCAAACGGGCAGCGCGAGCGCGATCCACCGCGATTAACCAACGGGTTTGTGGTGCCTCAACCGTATCATCCACATCGACAACATCGGGCGTTGCTTCAAATGCAGCGCGCACCTGTTTGGCGACATCGAGCTGACGTTGATAATTCATGCCGTACACTTCCGCTACCAGTGGCGATAACACCGGTGGGCCAGGTGGGACTTCAACGACTTTGACATTCGCGTTCATTGTCTTGCCGACATCCGCAATTAATTCACGAGCAGCGAGGGCAATGTCGTGGCTTTTGCGTGTGCGCAAATGTTTGTCCGCTAGGTTGACTTGAATCTCCCCCATATGTGGCGCACGGCGCAAATAATTTTGCCGTACCAAACCATTAAAATTAATCGGTGCCGAAGTGCCTGCGTACAATTGATAGTCCGTAACTTCAGGAATAGTTTCCAATTTATCGGCGAGTGCTTGCAACACCTTTTGGGTATTTTCCAGCGGCGTGCCTTCAGGCATATCCACCACAATCTGGAATTCACTTTTGTTGTCAAAGGGCAGCATTTTTAACATTACCGCTTGCACAACCACCAAACCAATCGACGCAGCAATTAAACCGAGAATGCCACCGAGTAACCAAAGCCGTGCTTTTTTTCCTTCTTCACGATTTAACAGCGGCGTCATAATGCGTGTAAAAAATGGCAGGAATTTATTGCCGTGGGATGCGTGTGCATTCGCACTGGTGTTAACACTGCCGTGATCAACATGCGCAAATAAACGGCGATATAACCAGGGCGTAAACATAAACGCAACGGCAAGTGAAATCAGCATCCCGGTGGAAGCGTTAATCGGAATGGGCAGCATGTAAGGTCCCATCAATCCTGTCACAAATGCCATGGGTAGCAGTGCGGCGATAACGGTGAAGGTTGCCAAAATAGTCGGGCCGCCCACTTCGTCTACGGCGATTGGGATAGCTTCATTCAGCGATAATTTCCCCAGGCTCATGTGACGATGAATATTTTCCACCACCACAATTGCATCATCCACCAAAATGCCGATGGAAAAAATTAAGGCAAACAGTGATACGCGGTTAAGCGTAAATCCCCAGGCCCAAGAAGCAAATAGTGTGATCGCGAGTGTAACTATAACTGCTGCACCTACAACAACAGCCTCGCGTTTACCCAAAGCAATCAGCACAAGAATAATGACTGAGAGTGTGGCGAAAATTAATTTTTTAATCAGCGTTTGCGCTTTGTCTTCCGCCGTTGCGCCATAGTTGCGTGTTACATTCACCTTGATGGCATCTGGCACACTCACACCGCGTAATTGTTCAACACGTTCAATGACTTGTTCGGCCACATCCACGGCATTTTCGCCCGGTTTTTTAGCGATGGATAAGGTGATGGCGGGATAACGACCGCTATTTATTTCGTTTGCAGTTGTCGATGCAGAACCAAATCCATGGGTGACATATTGCGTGGGTTGATCTGCACCTAAGCTCACCTGTGCAACATCACGCAAAAATACCGGCGCGCCCTGGTGCACACCCACCACCAGATCTGCCACTTCTTCCGGTGTTAATAAAAAATCCCCCGCTTGCACCAACATTTCGCGGTTGTCGCTCACCAATGAACCGGCTGCTTGGGAGGTGTTAGCGGCGCCGAGTGCATGGCGTAAATCATCCAGCGCTAAACCAAACGCGGCCATGCGTTCGGGGTCAAATAATACGCGTACTACTTTATCGGGGCCGCCGAGAACATCGATATCGCGCGTGCCTGGCACACGTTGCAATTGGGTTTGTAATTCGCGTGCAACACTCAGTAAATCGCTATTAGTTGTTGCACCATTTTTGCTCCACAATGTCAACGCGACTATGGGTACATCATCAATCCCTTTGGGTTTAATCAGCGGTTGGCCTACACCCAGATTGCGTGGCAGCCAATCACTATTGGCATAAAACGCATTGTATAAACGCACGATTGCATCCGTGCGCGGCTGGCCCACTTCAAAACGCACGGTGAGGCTCGCCATGCCGAGCGACGAGGTGGAATAAATATGTTCGACACCTTCAATCTCGGAAACGATTTGCTCGGCAGGATTCGTCACCAGCGCCTCCACTTCTTCCGGTGTGGCGCCGGGGAAGGGGATAAACACATTGGCAAAGGTTACATTAATTTGCGGCTCCTCTTCGCGCGGCGTTACCAGTACTGCAAAAATACCGAGCAGTAATCCGGTTAGGGCCAGCAGCGGGGTAATTTCCGTGGTTAAAAATGCCCGTGCGATGCGACCGGAAATACCGAGTTTGAGTGGTGAGGTATTTTTTGCTTCCATAAGTTACTGCTCCGCATCGTGCAAATTTTTATAAGCATTTGCAGCGGCGATTGGATCAGCAGCAATTTTTTCACCAGCGCTGGCACCAGCGAGGATGGGATAGTCTTTATTGCGGGTAAGCGATCCGAGATTGAGTTGGCGAAATTCCAGTGCATTTTCTTTTATTGCATAAACGCCGCTCACTTCGCCGCGTTTGCTAATGGCGCTCGCCGGAATTAACAACTGCTCTTGCTCGCCAGTGACAAATCCAATTTTCACAAAGGTGCCGGGGAATAGTTGATGATCACCTTCAGGTAAATTCACTAACACTTTAAATGAGTGGGTTTGCGGATCGGCACTGGGGGGAATGCGCAGATCGCTAGTTTCCAACAGCTTGCCGTCAGCCAAATAAATAAGTGCCTTTTTATATTTGCGTACCGGGCCAATGTGTTGTTGTGGAATATCCACCTGCGCGCGCAATTGCTCTAGCGATAAACCGGTCATAAGTGCTTTACCCGGAGCAACAGTTTCGCCCACATTGACCGCACGGCTTACGACAATGCCAGCGTAGGGTGCGTAGATGGCGGTATAGGCGAGGTTCTGCTCAGCTTCGCCTAGATTGGCTTCAGCGGATTTAAACGCGGCTTCGCTTTTATCAAAATCGGCTTTCGCGATTAATTTTTTGGTGAGCATTTCTTGCATGCGCGTGTATTGCGCTTGAGCTTCGGTAAATTGCGCTTTGGCGCTGGCAGCGCGGGCTTTTTGTTCGGTGTCGGTAAAGCGAATAATCAGATCGCCTTTGGTCACATAGTCGCCCACATCCACGGGAATTTCGACAATTCGACCGGAGGTTTGTGCCGACACAGTGGCTTGATTGATCGCCTCAATCACACCATCGTACTTCACTTCTTGCGCAGTGGTTTGTAGGCTGAGTTGGATATTGGCCAGTTCAGGTATTTTTTTCGGCGCTGCTGGGGGGGGCGAATCTTTGCTGCAGGCGGATAAAAAGATAACACCAGTTAGTGCAAGTATTAATGTGAAATTCACACGCGTGCTATTCATAGCGACTCCTTAAAAATCCGTATTAGTTTTTACCGCAGGCGCGATTCGCCGGTACGGCTACATCCATCATTTTTGGGTTGGGTAAGTTCAGGTTGTTCATTAATTCCACGTAAGCGGTTATGTCTTTTACTTGCAAGCGTGGGTTGTGCGCTTTTTCTTCGCCGATGGTAGTGCGCATCCAACCTTTGTAATCGTGGGCGGGGTAAACCCAAGTAGTTTCCGGCAATAGCAATAATTTTCCAAACAGACTTTGGTATTGATCGCGTGCGCTACCATTTTGAAAATCCGTGCGACCGGTGCCGCGAATTAACAATGTGTCGCCAGTAAATAAATACTGTTCATCACCGTCGATGAGATGAAATGTGTAGGAGTCGTCGGTATGACCGGGGGTGTGAAGCGCGGTTAAGGTCAATTCACCGACAGGAATTTTTTCGCTATCGCGCAATGCGTGGGATACACAACCAGAGTTTGCCTGTTCACCGAGTAGTGTGGTGCAGCCGGTTAAATCGCGCAGTTCGCCTGCACCGGTAATATGGTCGGCGTGAGTGTGCGTATCAAGCGCATAAACCAAGGTGAGATTCAATTCGCGCAGCAATTGCAAATATTGTGGAACTTCTGCTTTCACTGTATCAATCAACGCTGCGTTGCGTGTTTTTTCGCAGGCGATCAAGTAAGTGTAAGTGGAGGATTCTTGTTCAAAGAGCTGACGGAAAATCATAATTGCCTCACAAGAGTAATAGCTGCAACAATCAACAAACTCACCGCAAATAGCTTTTGCAGTAACACATTCGCAATTTTATGGCTGACGGCTTGGCCGATGATCATACCAATCACACCGCCTGCGGCGACGAGTATCAACCATTGCCAATGTTGTGTTTCGCTCAGTAATAAATGGCTGACAAATCCGGAGCTACTGATCAATGCAATAATTAATAGCGATGTACTCACTGCTTGCGCCATAGTGACTGCGCTAAGTGCGAGTAGTAGGGGCACAATTAAAAATCCACCGCCAACACCGAATAAACCCGACAACACCCCAACGATTAAACCGCCGATTAATAATCCGCTCACACAGCGCGGGCGTAATTCAAACTGGCCGGTAGGATTAAGATTGCACAAATGATCGGGGCTGGGTGTATCAGCAAAATTGCCGGCGCGAACAACGAGTGCCGAAGCTGGATTTTTTTGCGCACTCACCCACATGCGCAGCGCAATAATTGCGGCGAGCAAACTGAAGCCGCTAACTAACCATAGCTCACTTATCTGCATGCCCAGCCATTTACCTACTGGTGCGGTTAGCGCGCCACTAATGGCCAAAATCAAACCTGGCCTCCACAGTACACTCGGTGTGCTACGCGAAAATTTATTGCGCAAACTGGCATAAATAGTCGTGACGGCTACTGCACCCAACGAAATACCTGTGGCATCGGCCATGGACATATCGCCGAGTAACAACAGAAGTGGCACGGCGAACACCGAACCACCTGCGCCGGTGAGACCAAGAATTAAGCCAATTAATAGCCCGATGGATAGCAGCATCTATTTGTTCCAGGGTGCTTTGGCGATCAACATACCCATCGGACAAATATCGGTCACACCAGCAAAGACCAGCCCCGCGCCGACGAAGGCCGACAATCCATAAAATGCCGGATTAAACCAGGTGCCCAATATCGCACCAGTAATCACCAATAAACCTGCTGCGATACGCACCTGACGTTCCAGCGGAATGACTTTTTTCCCTTGCGCCGCGAGCGGGATATTGGATTGTTTTACGGCATTCATGCCGCCCTCAATGATCACCAATTCAGCATTCATATTGCCTTTAAGCTGGTCCGCTGCCATTTCCGCGCGCTTGCCGCCCTGGCACAGTAGATAGACCACATTGCCGTTCTTACCACTTTTAGCGATCTCGGATTGCAAGCGTTCAGGCGTTAAGTCATGCAGTGGAATATGCAAACAATCCGGCAGGCCTGCTGCTTTCACTTCTGCAGCAGTGCGCACATCCAGAATGCACATATCGGCGGTTTGGTTGGCCATTAAATCAACCGGGTGAATACGTTTGTGGCTCATGGTGTTACCTCGTGAATAGAAATCAGGAAATGCTCTGGAAATTCAGGCCTGTCCTAGCTCGGTGGACAGTAAATGGATTGCAACACTGCGATGATTTTTTGTGCTTCATCACCCTGCAATGTGTAGTAAACGGTCTGCGCTTCCTTGCGTGTGCTGACCAATCCGGCTTCGCGCAGACTGGCCAAATGTTGCGAGAGGGCAGATTGGCTCAAGGGCACTCTTTCGTTTAATTCGCCGACAGACATTTCACCGCCGATCAATGTGCACATAATCATCAAGCGGTTTTCGTTTGCCAGCACCTTGAGCAGTGCAGCGGCTGACTGCGCGTGTTGCTGCATATCCTGCAAGTCGCCGCCATTCATAGCCGGGTGGTTCATTGTCATATACCTCTGGAGAAGATGTTTTCAGTATATTAGATAAATATAATTTAGCAATATCTAATTTAGTGATCTATCATGTAATCAAAGGGGACAGGTTTCCCGCAGTTGCCCCCAGGTCGCAGTTTCTGTCGCAATCAATGACGCTAAAGAGGTGTGCTATGGCTCATGTCGTGTTTGTTGGAGCAGGTTTGGGGGGAATGGCGGGTGCATACGAAATGCATGATGCCTTGGGTAAAAACCATCAGGTAACCATGATCAATGAGCGGGAAGACTTTCAGTTTGTCCCGTCGAACCCCTGGTTGGCAGTGGGGTGGCGCGAAGCGGAACAGATCAGCTTTCCGATTCGCCCTTATCTGGAGAAGAAAAACATCGCCTTTATCGCCCAGCGGGTGGATGAGATAAACCCGGTCGATAAATACCTCACCCTGAATGATGGTAAACGTGTGGATTACGACTATCTCGTTATCGCCACCGGCCCCAAGCTAGCCTTCGATGAAGTTCCCGGTGCTGGCCCTCATGGCGGTTTTACCCAATCGGTCTGCACCTTACCCCACGCCGAGCATTCCTATGAAGACTATAAAAAGCTGGTTGATAAACCCGGTCCGGTGATTATTGGTGCTATGCCCGGTGCTAGTTGTTTTGGTCCGGCTTATGAATATGCCTTTATTTTGGATACCGCACTCAGTCGCGCCAGTGTGCGCCATCGCGTTCCTATCACCTTCGTTACCAGTGAACCCTACATAGGCCATTTGGGTTTGGGCGGAGTGGGCGATTCCAAAGGCATGATGGAATCTGAATTGCGTAAACGTTCCATCAATTGGATTACCAACGCCAAAACCACACGCATCGAAGCGGGAAAAATGTTTGTCGATGAAGTCGATGCGCAAGGGCAGGTGATCAAACAACACGAATTGCCCTTTGTGCATTCGATGATGTTGCCCGCCTTTAAAGGCGTGGATGCCGTCGCAAAAGTAGAAGGCTTGTGTAATCCGCGTGGATTTGTATTGATCGATAAACACCAGCGCAGCACTAAATACCCCAGTATTTTTTCGGCCGGTGTGTGCGTGGCAATTCCGCCGATTGAACAAACACCGGTGCCGACAGGCGCGCCTAAAACCGGCTATATGATCGAATCCATGATGACCGCGCTGGTGCATAACATAGCGGCCGAAATTAATGGCGAAGTGGCCGATTACGAAGGCAGCTGGAGCGCATTTTGTTTGGCGGATATGGGTGATACCGGCGCGGCGTTTATCGCCGTACCGCAAATGCCGCCGCGCAATATCATGTGGTACAAGCAGGGTAAGTGGGCGCACCTCGGAAAAATCGCGTTCGAAAAATATTTTCTCGCCAAAATGAAAACCGGTGTGTCCGAGCCTTTTTATGAAAAATGGTTGTTGGATGCGATTGGTTTGCGCCGGCTCGATAAAAAAATGCATCACTTTAAATAAAACCTGTGCGGCAATTTGCCGCACAGGTTTTTTATTACCAGTTGATATATGTCAATTAGCAGAAAGTCCTGTTGTATCAATCTGAGCGGGCACAGCTGTAACAGCGGAGATGGAATTAAATGTTAAAACGTTTGCGTGAACGCCTACCGAGTGATTCCATTTTTCGCAAACCATTGGTGTTCGATATTTCTTTTGTGCTGGTCATCAAACTCGTACTCATCACAGTTTTATGGCATCTCGCCTTTAAACCGCTAAAACCCGCTGTAACTCCCGATATACATCTCAAAATGGGCTTGCCTGCCTCTCAAATAAGCTTGCCTGCTAACCCGCCAAAGGACGTCTAACTATGAACGAACTTGCTGTGGATCTGTCGCGGTTGCAATTTGCACTCACGGCGATGTACCACTTTATTTTTGTGCCGCTCACGCTGGGCTTGAGTTTTATTCTCGCGATTATGGAATCCGTGTATGTCATGACCGGAAAAACCATCTACAAAGATATGACCAAATTTTGGGGGAAATTATTCGGTATTAATTTCGCGTTGGGTGTCACCACCGGGTTGACCATGGAATTCCAGTTCGGCACTAACTGGTCGTACTACTCGCATTATGTGGGCGATATTTTTGGCGCACCGCTGGCGATTGAAGGGCTGATGGCATTTTTTCTGGAATCCACTTTTGTCGGTCTATTTTTCTTTGGTTGGGATCGTCTCACCAAGGTGCAGCACTTAATGGTGACCTGGCTGGTAGCACTGGGCAGTAGTTTGTCGGCGCTGTGGATTTTAATTGCCAATGGTTGGATGCAAAATCCGGTGGGCTCCGCATTTAATTACGAAACCATGCGCATGGAAGTGACCAATTTTGCCGAGGTGATTTTTAACCCGGTAGCGCAAGTGAAGTTTGTTCATACCGTATCGGCGGGTTATGTCACCGGCGCGGTATTTGTGTTGGCGATTTCTTCGTATTATCTGCTGAAAAAACAGGATGTCGCATTTGCCAAACGCTCGTTTGCGATTGCATCCGCATTTGGTTTGGCTTCGATTATTTCGGTCATCATTCTCGGTGACGAAAGCGGTTACGAAGTGGGTGACGTGCAAAAAATGAAACTCGCCACTATTGAAGCAGAATGGAAAACTCATCCTGCACCCGCTGCGTTTACGCTGGTTGGTTTTCCTGATCAGGAAAGAGAGGAAACCGCTGCGGCGTTAAAAATCCCCTATGTGTTGGGCTTGATTGCGACTCGCTCTATTTCTGAACCTGTGCACGGCATTCAGGAATTGCGTGAACATGCACGTGCACGCATCGTGAATGGTATGCAAGCTTATGCGTTGCTCACCCAATTAAAAGGTGGTAACGATACGCGGGAAAATCGCGCCGCATTTGAAAAAGTAAAAAGCGATTTGGGTTACGGTTTGCTACTCAAACGCTACACCGACAAAGTAGTCGATGCGACGCCCGCACAAATCGATCAGGCAGCACGTGACACTGTGCCGAAAGTTGCGCCTATGTTTTGGTCCTTCCGCGTGATGGTCGCTTGTGGTTTCGCGATGCTGTTTATTTTTATCTACGCCTTTTGGTTGAGCACTAAACATCAGCAAGAAAAACCGCGCTGGTTTTTAAAGCTCGCACTTTTTTCGTTACCGCTGCCCTGGATCGCCTGCGAAACGGGTTGGTTTGTAGCGGAATACGGCCGCCAACCCTGGGCGATTGCCGAAATTTTGCCAACGCGCATGGCTGCCTCCAATTTAACAACGGATCAGGTGTGGACATCACTTATCGGCATTATTTTGTTTTATACGCTGTTACTGGTTATCGAAATGTATTTGATGATTCGCTTTTCCAAACAGGGGCCAAGCTCGCTGCACACCGGCCGTTATGATTTGGAAAACACTGTAAAAATCGAGGTAGCATGATGGATTACGAAACGTTGCGGGTAATTTGGTGGGTGCTAATCGGTGTATTGCTGATTGGTTTTGCAGTGACCGATGGTTTTGATTTGGGTGTGGGGGCGCTGCTACGTATTATCGGTAAAACCGATGATGAACGGCGCGTAATGATCAATACCATCGGCCCTCACTGGGACGGCAATCAAGTGTGGTTTATTACAGCGGGCGGCGCCTTATTTGCGGCTTGGCCATTAATTTATGCAGCCTCTTTCTCCGGTTCTTATTTTGCGATGTTAATTGTGCTCGCTGCGCTCTGGTTGCGTCCGGTGGGTTTTGATTATCGCAGCAAGTTGGAAGATCCACGCTGGCGTAATGCCTGGGACTGGGCATTGTTTGTCGGCGGATTGGTTCCAGCACTGTTATTCGGCGTCGCCTTTGGCAATTTATTTTTAGGCGTGCCTTTCTCTTACGACGAAATGTTACGGCCGAGTTATGACGGTGGCTTGTTCGGGTTGTTGCGCCCCTTTGCGCTGCTCGCCGGTTTAGTGAGTGTGAGTATGTTGCTGATGCACGGCGCCACTTGGCTGCAATTAAAAACCGATGGATTTATCCGGGCGCGGGCGCAGCGTGTTGGTTTGATATTAGGCATAGCAACGGCCGTATTGTTTGGTCTGGCGGGAATTTGGGTAGCGCAATTAAATGGCTATCAATTACTGGGTAGTATCGACACCAATGGACCATCCAATCCGCTTATTAAATCGGTGGAGTTGGTTGCGGGTGGTTGGGTAAAAAATTACAGCCAGTACAGTTGGATGCTTATCGCACCCGCGTTAGGTCTATTGGGTTCACTCGCCTGCGCATTGTGTAGTGTGAAGGGCAGAGCGGGCTGGGCGTTTGTGGCATCGAGCCTCGCGATTGCCGGTGTGATTCTCACTGCCGGGTTTTCGATGTTCCCGTTCCTGATGCCGAGCAATGTGCAGATTAATTCTTCACTCACTTTGTGGGATGCCACCTCCAGCTACACCACGCTGATGATTATGTTTGTGGTGGCCTGTGTGTTTGTGCCCATCATTTTGGCTTACACCCTGTGGAGTTATTGGGTGATGCGCGGGCGCTTGAATGAAAAAGCGATTCTCGCCAACAGCCATCAACTTTATTAAACAAGTATTTTATTCAGCACTCATTTTATTGTTGAGGAGAAAAAACTATGTGGTACTTCACTTGGATTCTGGGTGTATTGCTCGCCTGTTCGTTCGGCATTATCAACGCCATGTGGTTGGAGAACACCATGGAGCGAGCTGAGGATGAGTAGTGTGTTCGAAAAACCTGCGCCGCTGGGAGGAGCGCGGGTTTTTATGTTTTGCCTCTCGCTGTTGGTAATGGTGTTGATCATAGCGTGGCCGCACTTTCTTGGCAGCACACCTGAAAACATGAATCACAATGCGGCCATGGTGCTGATGTTGGGCATGAGTTGTGGTTTTGTGTACGGCATAGGGTTTACCCCCAAGCTGCGCATCTGGCGCTGGTTGTTTTCCGGTTGGAGTGCAATAGGGTTGATGCTGGCGGGGATGTTAATGCGCCTACTCAGTTAATTGCTTAGCGCCCACTAAAATGTTGTATTTTGCGACAAGGTAATTGTGTCATTCTGGTCTAGGCTCAGAATACAAAACAGGGTTTGACTAAAAGTGGGGTAGCTGTGGAGCGTTGGGAAAAAATTAATGGGCTTGGACATTTGCGCCATGAGTTCCTTGATCAAATTTGGCGCCACCTCGCTTGGTTGACTCTCATACTCATCCCTCTTTCGTTGTTTCGTATCAAATTCACCGGCTGGCTACCACTGTACGGGGTACACCTCGGGATGGCGGCGGCAGTGGTGTTGATTGCGCTCTATCGCGACCGTTTACCCATTCGCTACAAAGCCTCGTTACTTATTGGGGTGTTCTGGATTGTGGGCTTGACGGGGGTATTCAATTTTGGTCTGGCCTCGGCCGGGCTCTGGTGGTTAATGATGGGCGCTGTGGTGGGGGGAGCGGTTTATTCTCTTCGCCATGGAGTGGTGATGGGTATCGCTGTGTTGGTGCTCCTACTGTTATTTATGCTGGCCTTTGCAACGGGGCAGTTGGAGACTCGGGCCGACCTCAATCGCTATAACGCTCACCCGGCATCTTGGGCCAACATGGTGCTGGGTACGGCGCTGTGTATTGCGGTGGTAGTTCGCTCGATAATCCTATATCACCAGTCACTGGTGCGTGAAACGGAACATCGTTTTCAGCAATGGGTGGAGGATATGCCCACGGCTATGTTGGTGTTGGATAGCGATGCTCAGGTGTCTTTTGCCAACAGCCGCGCACGCGACATTTTGGGTTACTTGAACAACGTGGATGTGCAATATCTGGGTAACTTTTATCGCGCTGGCACTGACACGCTTTATCCCCTTGATGAGTTGCCGCCAATCCGTGCGCTCAGAGGTGAGCAGGCAATGGTTGACGATGTGGATTTGGTCGTTGATGGTCGTCGCATTGGTTTGCAGATTTGGGGTAAACCCGGCCAGGACTGGCGGGGCAAGACCCGTTTTGCTCTTATTACGCTGGAAGATATTACTGAGCGCCGCCGCACGGAAACCATGAAAAGTGAGTTTGTGGCGACAGTTAGTCACGAATTGCGTACCCCGCTTACTTCTATTCGCGGTTCGCTTGGGTTGCTCAAGTCCAACGCGCTGGGGGAATTGTCGGAGAAAATGCAGTCGGTAGTGAATATCGCCAGCACTAACACTGACCGTTTGTTGCTGTTGATTAACGATATTCTGGATATGCAGAAAATCGCGACAGGCCATATGACCTTTGACATTACACCGGTAGCAACCATGCCGCTCCTCCGGCGACTGAAAGATGAATTGACGTCTTATGCCAATCAATTGGGTGTCAATTACCTAATTGACCAGTCGGTAGCGGAACACGAAATGGTACTCGCGGATGAGAATCGGCTAATTCAGGCGCTGGGTAATTTGATGTCGAACGCCGCAAAGTTTTCACCGGCAGGTGCCAGCATCACGTTAGCAGTGAGCCTGACCGATGACGCGCACCTGTGTATTTCGGTGTGCGATCAGGGGGCGGGCATACCGGAGGAATTTAAAGCCCATATTTTTGAGCCCTTCAGTCAGGCCGATACTTCCAGCAAGCGTAACAAAGGTGGTACCGGGTTGGGGTTGGCCATTACCAAAGACCTGATCGAGCGGCAGCAAGGCAGCATTCGTTTTACCAGCGAGCCGGGCGAGGGTACTTGCTTTTATGTCACCTTGCCGCGTGCTTCGGGCGGTGCCGCTGAATCACGCTCATCAATGGCCATTAAAGAAGTGTAAAGCCTGCCAGGCGAGGCTGATCTGCGAGTTTGTTTGGCGCGTAAAACAACTCTCATACTGCAGCAGGTAATAATCGTGGCCGGTTCTTATAACGTAGTTTTAGTTTTCGCGTCCTATTGTGTAGCGGTGATTGCGTCCTATACCGCGATTTACTTTGGCACACGGGTTTTTAATTTAGACGGCAGTTCCCGCCGTTTTTGGCTTGCGGCAGGAGCGCTTAGCCTTGGCAGCGGTATTTGGTCAATGCATTTTGTGGGCATGAGCGCCTACACCATGCCGATGCATATGCACATGAGCTTCAATGCCACCCTGACTTTGTTGTCGTGGATTCCCGCCGTACTGGCATCTGCTCTGGCGTTATATGTCATCACCTTGCCCAAAGTTTCGGCAAAAACCGTTGCTTCCAGCGCGCTGATTATGGGGGCGGGGATTTTTGCGATGCATTACGGCGGTATGTATGCCATGCAAATGCATCCCGGCATTGAGTACGATACGCTGCTGGTGATTCTCTCTGGTGTGATTGCAGTAGTCGCATCCGGCGCGGCGCTGGTGATTTGCCGCAAAGTGCGCGATGTTCCGCCCCAGTACGCACTGGCCTTCAAGGTGCTGGCGGCGTTGGTTATGGGCGCGGCTATCTGCGGTATGCATTACACCGGCATGGCAGCGGCCAGCTATCCGATGGGCGCGCAGAGTCATCCTGAAAATTTATTGCGCGGCGATTGGATGGGTATACCCACGGCGATAGCAGCGAGCATTTTATTACTGCTCGCCCTTTATTCCGCCTACACCGATTTCCGGGCGATGGAGCGCGCGCGTCAGGAGGAGAGAAATAGAAACGCCGCTGCGCGGCAGACAGCGTTTTATGATTCGCTCACGGGATTGGCCAATCGCAGTTTTCTGGAAGCGCGGGTATTGGAAAAGCTGACGGTTAGCGAGAGCAACAGTGCTCCTGCCGGATTTACACTCGCCTATTTTGAGTTGAGTGATTATCGCGATCTCACCCAGCGCCACGGCGAAGCTTTTACACAGGCCTTGATTAAATATTTTGTCGCCGAACTGCAGGGCAATTTGCCTACAGCAGAGTTGATCGCGCGTTATGGCGGTAACAGTTTTATGGTGGTTCTACCCTATCGTGACCCAGCCGTACTCAGTGCATTGGTGCAGAAAATGACCCGTGCATTTGAAAATTCGGTGGCGATCAGCGGTAAGCTTACGCCGTGTAAATGGAGTTTCGGTTTTAGCGAATATCCCAAGTCAGGCACTAATAGCCGTAACTTGATTCGCGCCGCACAGCGAATTCGTTTTTCATCCGCTCAGGACCAGCAGCAGCCGGATTTGGAAATGGTGTGAGTTGAATTAATCATTCCAGAACGATGATCGTAGAAATGCCAGAGTAAAAACTCTGGCATTTTTTTAAGCAGGGAGTTACGCGGTCATTCCTCTAAACATTCATCTGATTTTTTATGCCCCTGCCGCGCTGTTTACGTCCCACCTGGCTGTTTTACTTAGTGGCACCTCGATATGGCGCCGTCTCATTCTGAAATAGAGTGTGAAGAAAATCGCGCTTCGCTTACCAAACCTGTTTCCTACAACCCCGAATTTACCCACTGGTTCGCATTTGCGATAACCACTTCACGTCGATTCCATAGTGGGACGACAGATTTTTCTCCGGTACTTAGAATTTCCATCAGGGCAATCCAGCCTTACTCAGACCATTAAAAATAATAAACAACAGAAACAATAATCAACAGAGAGAAGATCACATGCGAATCATTCAGTTCGGGCGCCGTGCCGTTTGCGCATTACTTACGCTCATCAGTACCAGCGTGTATGCGCAAACCGCAAGTGCACAAATTATCAATATCAACCCTGTCTCTGCCACCGGCAGTTCCAATTTACAACCCGCCATTTTGGCGATAGATAACAACGGCAGCACGCGTTGGGAATCCAATCACGGTGTTTCACCCAGCGCACTGACACTCGATTTAGGCCAGCCCTATGCGCTTAATCAAGTAGTGATTTTGTGGGAAGCCGCGAACGCGGCGAGCTATGAAATTCTCGGCTCCAATAACAATTCCACCTGGACGCGGTTAAATCTGCGCAGCGGCGGTGCATTTGGTAACCGTACTGACACTGTGCCCTTGGCTGGTACTTATCGCTATGTGCGCATGAATGCGTTAACGCGCAGCACGGGCAACAACTGGGGCTATTCGATTTTCGAAATGGATGTGTTCGGTACATTGCCTGCGGCTTCATCCGTTGCGGCATCCAGTGTGGCGGCGGGCAATTGCAATCTTGGTTGTGTGGCCACGTTGAATAGCACCACCTTGCGCGCGACTGTCACTCAGGCCGATATCGTTGATATTCACTATCGTGTTAACAATGGCGCACAACAAAATGTGCGGATGAATGTGGCGGGCGGTGTGTGGACTTATGACATTCCCAATTTAAACGCGAGTAGTGTGGTGAGCATTAATTTCACCATCATTCGTTCCGGAGCAGGGCAAGATACGCCGTGGAAAAATTATTCGCTCGGCGCAACCGCATCAAGCGTCGCACCTTTGAGTTCATCGCGCAGCTCGGTCATTCTAACCAGCTCATCCAGAAGTTCAGTTGCACCATCCAGCACTGCGCTTTCAAGCTCATCACGCAGTTCAACGCCGGTTACGCCATCGAGTTCTTCTGCGACAAGCCTCGGCAATATCGTTCCTTTATATAACTCATCCACCGTGCTTGAAGGTGCGATTCAATTTGATCGCGGTGATGCATTGGTAACGCGTATTGCGGACCGTGGCCGCGACCGTCACGCAAAAGAAGATCAGTTCCAGGCTTACGATCACTTCCTGAGTTTTTATTGGGAGCATCGCACCGCAACGATTGAAATTGTCGACTACGTTGCCAAAGGTGGAAACACCGTGCGTATGAATGTGGTATCGCAATTTAAACTGAATGATACCGAAGCAGAAAATCGCTGGTTCTATCGCGGTGTGGGTACGGTAGCCGAGTACTTCGATAACGGCACCATGAATGCCATCGATAATTTCCGCTACTACAAAGAGCGCAGCTACAACGCGCGCGAAGGTCGCAATATTCGCATTGGCGATAAACTCGAATTTGAAATGAGCCAATTCCTTGATCACAGTGTTCCGCATGGTCGCTCTGCTTACTACGGTACGACTTACTTATATATCGTCGGCGAAGGTTTGGTGCCATGGGATGTGACCGGTTCGTTCGGCACGCTCGGTGGTAGAAAAGATTCGGTCAAGATTCCAGAGAAAGCCTGGTTAGGTGGTAAAACAACACTGCCTTACATGCACTCCAATGAGCCGGATAATCATTTCATCCAAATGGCCACCAATCTTTCATCAATCAACGGCCAGCCGTTTGTATTAGGTCGTCGCGTACATCACGCATCATTTATCGATGGCTCACACGATGAGCATGTTGCTGATAATGGCATCTTCTCTGATACCGTTGGCAAAGCAGGCCCACGTTACGTGAATGATCGCTGCGCAGGATGTCACGTGCGCAATGGTCGTGCTGCACCGGCACCGATTGGTCAACCGTTGGAAAAATGGGTATTTAAAGTGGCGGATATCAATGGCAATCCGCATCCAAATTTAGGTCGCGCGTTGCAACCAAAATCTACCGGCGGTGCGGCGAGTGAAGGGCAAGTGTCTATCGCTTTCTGGACTGAAGCGAACGGTTTGCGTAAACCTAACTATCAATTCAGCGGCGTAACACCCGCGCGTTTCTCTGCACGCGTTGCACCACAACTGGTTGGTATGGGTTTGTTGGAAGCAATTCCTGAAGCAACTATTTTGGCGAAAGAAGATATCAATGATGCAAACGGCGATGGTATTTCCGGTCGTGCAAACCGCATCACTGATCCTGCTACCGGACAAACCCGTTTAGGCCGTTTTGGCTACAAGGCCGGTACGGTCAGCGTTAAACATCAAGTCGCTGCCGCATTCAATTCCGATATGGGGGTGATGACCAGCCTGATGCCTAATCCTGATTGCGGCTCCGCTCAAACTAATTGTGGTACCAGTGGTTCAGAGGTGTCAGATACTCACCTGAATAATTTGGTGAAATATATTTCAACTCTCGGTGTGCGCCCGCAGCGCAATTTAAATGATGCAGCAGTGCAGCGCGGTGAAACACAATTCGCCAGTATCGGTTGTGTTGGTTGCCATACTCCTTCAGTAGTGACCAGCCAATACCATCCACTGGGTGAATTGCGTAGCCAAACCATTAAGCCGTACACCGATATGTTGCTGCACGATATGGGGCCAGACATGGCGGACAATTTAGGTGAAGGTCAAGCGAGTGGTGCTGAATGGCGTACCGCGCCTCTGTGGGGCCTTGGCTTGTCAGCTTGCGTAACCGGCGGTGTAACTAACGCTGGTCAGGGCGCGCAAGTGTGTACGCCAGTGCACAGCTATTTGCACGATGGTCGCGCACGCAGCATTGAAGAAGCAATCCTGTGGCACGGCGGCGAAGGTCAAGCATCTAAAAATGCTTACCAATCATTGTCTGCCAGCCAAAAACAAGATGTATTGCGGTTCCTTGAGTCACTGTAAAAGGAATCGCTTTAAGAAGGAATTGAGTTAATTATTAAGTTCTCCGCTAGTGCGTTTATACGCAAGCTGGCTATCCCTTTGCCCCGGTTAATTACCGGGGCTTTTTTTTGGATTTTTTTCACGTATAAATTTCTCCTGACAGCATTTGGTCAGCAACGGGGCTAGGCTAATGTCACGGTACTTTTCTCCCCCCTTTGAAACGGGGCGCGTAGCCAGGGGGGCAGGGGGGATTCTGCTTTTAATTGTATTTCATCAATCAAAAGGAAAAATTTATGAACACTGAAAACCCCAGCATTATTTCGCACGTATCTATCGGCACTAATGATTTTGAAAAATCGCGTGCTTTTTATCAACAAGTGCTTGCCGCACTGGATATCCAGATCCTGATGGATTTCCCCGGTGCTACTGCCTTTGGTCGTATGTATCCCGAGTTTTGGGTGCAAACACCTATCGACGGAAAACCGGCTAGCCAAGGCAATGGCTCTCACTTTGCGTTTGTCGCCGCCAACAAAGAGCAGGTGCACGCATTTTACGATGCAGCCATAGCTGCCGGTGCAACCTGCGATGGTCCACCAGGCCCACGCCCGGAATACAGCGACGCTTTTTATGGATGTTACCTGCGCGATCTGGATGGGCATAAAATTGAAGCAACGTTTTGGGATGAAGAGCTTGCAGCTAAACTCCAGGAAAATTAATTTTTTCACGGTCGACTTTTTAGCAGTCCGCTATAAATATCTGCACGCGTGATTTATCGCGTGCAGATATTTTTTGTTCCCAGCAGGAGTGTATTGTTATGCAAACGATCCACAATCCAGCCGTTGCCGACATCTTTAAAAAATATTCGCCGGAGATGCGCAAAAAATTATTATTTCTGCGCACTTTAATTTTTGAAACTGCTGCAGATTTGGATATTGGCGAAATAGAAGAAACCCTGAAGTGGGGCGAACCCAGTTACATCGCCAAACAGGGCAGCACTATCCGAATGGATTGGAAGCCGCTCGACCCCGAACACTACGCACTCTATTTCAATTGCAAAACCACACTCGTCGAAACCTTTGAAGCTCTCTATGGCAATTTATTTTGCTATCAAGGGAATAGGGCGATCATCTTTACCCGCCTTGAACTCATTCCCGTTAAACAGCTAAAGCACTGCATCGCCTTAACCCTGCAATACCATCGCCTGAAACATTTACCTCTGCTGGGCGCGCACGCCCTCTAATTGCTAAATCCCTGTTTCTCCCGCTGGGCGATTCAAGCGTATAATGCGCGCCTTTTCCTATTCCCAATTTACCGATTCGCACAAAAGGCCGTTTCATGTCTGAAGTTCGCACCCGTATTGCCCCATCGCCCACTGGCGACCCCCACGTAGGCACCGCCTATATCGCCCTGTTCAACCTGTGTTTTGCCCGTCAACACGGCGGCAAATTCCTGTTGCGCATTGAAGATACCGACCAAACCCGCAGCACGCCGGAATCCGAACAAGCGATTCTGGACAGTCTGCGCTGGTTGGGTTTGGAGTGGGACGAAGGCCCGGACGTAGGCGGCCCGCACGGCCCTTATCGCCAAAGCGAGCGGATGGATATCTACGGCAAATACGCGTTTGAGTTGGTCGAAAAAGGCCATGCCTTTTATTGCTTCGCGACTGCGGAAGAGCTGGACGATATGCGCCGCGAACAACAAGCGCGGGGCGAAACCCCCAAGTACGACGGCCGTGGTTTGCTGCTCTCGCAAGCAGAAGTGCAAGCGAAACTCGATGCAGGCGAGCCCTATGTAATCCGCATGAAAATCCCGGAAGAGGGCGTTTGTGAAATCGACGATATGCTGCGCGGCAAGATCGAGATCGAATGGTCGCAAGTGGATATGCAAGTGTTGCTCAAAGGCGACGGCATGCCCACCTATCACCTCGCCAACGTGGTGGATGATCACCTGATGCAAATCACCCACGTGATTCGCGGCGAAGAGTGGATCAACTCCGCGCCCAAGCACCTGAAACTCTACGAATACTTCGGCTGGCAAGCACCAGTACTTTGCCATTTGCCACTGCTGCGCAACCCGGATAAATCCAAACTCAGCAAACGCAAAAACCCCACCAGCATCCTGTATTACAAGCGCATGGGTTATTTGCCAGAAGCCATGCTCAACTACCTCGGCCGCATGGGCTGGTCAATGCCGGACGAGCGCGAGAAATTCACCCTCGCCGAAATGCAGGAACACTTTGATCTGCTGCGCGTGTCATTAGGCGGCCCGATTTTCGATGTGGAAAAACTCAACTGGCTCAGCAGCCTGTGGATTCGCGAGAACTTCACCGTCGAACAGTTAGCCCAACGCCTGAATGAATGGGCACTCAACAAAGACACATTGCTGCAAGCACTGCCACACGCCCAATCGCGCATGACCACCCTGAGCGATTTCGCCCCACTGGCCGGCTTCCTCGTTAGCGGCATGATGCCGGTGAACGAAGCGAGTTTCGCAGGCAATAAGCTGGATGTAGAGAAACAAAAAGAGTATCTGCAATTTGCCCTCTGGCGCTTGGAAGCCCTGCGCACCTGGGAGCGCGACAACCTGTTTGCCGAACTTAAACTGCTTGCAGATCAAATGGGCATCAAAATCAAAGACGCCCTCGCACCGGTTTTCGTCGCCATTGCAGGCACCACCGCCAGCTTCTCGGTAGTGGACTCCATGCAAATCATCGGCCCCGATATGAGTCGCGCCCGCATCCGCCACGCAATCAATGCCTTGGGTGGCTTCGGTAAAAACAAACAAAAGGATCTGGAAAAGGTGTTTGATAAGTTGGGCGCAGCCACAGAAGAGCCAGCCGCCAATAGTTAACCGCTTGATTTATCGATAAAAATCCGGAGTACAAGCCCAAAACTTTTGCTTGACACTCCGGAGGCAGCTGCATAAAATGCGCGCCACTCAGAGACAGGATGTCGAAGAATCTGGGGCTTTAGCTCAGCTGGGAGAGCGCAACACTGGCAGTGTTGAGGTCAGCGGTTCGATCCCGCTAAGCTCCACCAAAAATACGTTGTAAATCAACGACTTAAAGAACCCGCTCCCGAGCGGGTTTTTTTGTGCCTGCAATTTAAGTCCATATTAAGTCCAGTCGTGCAATTCTATCTCTAGCAGTTTAATTGCTCTATGCTAATAACTTGCTGTACAGCCATTATTCGAATAGGAATCGAAATGTCATTAAATGATCAATATAAACTTTTACTTTCAACGCAACGAATTAGAAGCTCAACGTATTCTGGACGTGATTTGATTACCGAGGCTGAGAGTGATCGTGCTCGTCTCGTCTTTTGCCCCGCCTTTCGGCGATTGCAGCAAAAGGCTCAAGTCTTTTCAATGGAGCCGAATGCTGCAGTGAGGAGTAGATTAACGCACTCGTTGGAAGTATCCCAAGTGGGGCGATATATTGCTGAATTAATTGCTAAGAAATTGGAAAAAGAGTGTTCTATTGATGAACGCAATTGCCGAGCGGTTGTAAAATTCGTAGAAAATGCATGTTTAATGCATGATATTGGAAACCCCCCCTTTGGTCATTTTGGAGAGGCGGCTATTGCAAAATGGTTCTCCGACAATGGCATTCGAGTGCTTAAAAAAGCCTGCAATGTTTCAAATCCTACAAAAATCAAAAAAGTGTTGTTTGATTTTTGTAATTTTGATGGAAATCCACAAGGTTTAAGGGTGGTAACTAAGCTTCAGAGGAACAATGATGAGTTTGGTTTGAATTTAACTTACACAACAATTGCATCCTATTTAAAGTACGTCAGGAGAAGTGATCCTAAAGGTAAGGGTATAAAAAGGTTCACAAAAAAGTGCGGGTACTTTGATACTGAAGCAAGTTTTATTCAAGAGATTTGGAATCATTTTGGATACTTTGATAATCCGCAGCGTTTTCCTTTTGCCTATATTATGGAAGCTGCTGATGATCTTGCCTATTGTATAAGTGATTTGGAGGATTCTATCGAAAAAGAATTGCTGGTACAAAAAGATGCGTTTCAGAAAATCCAAATTAAATGGCGAGAGGTATACGCAAAGGAATTTGAAGACAAATCAAATCCTGTGATTATCAAGATTGATGAGTATATGCAAAAGCTGATTGATGAAAATGGATTTACATACATAGATTTCCGAACCAGTATAAATAGAGATATAGCAAATTATGCCGCTGAAGAATATATTAAAAATCATGAGGCTATTTTAAAAGGGGATCTTCCTGCACTTATTTCTGAAGTATCCGAGTATGGAAAATTTTTGGAAATATTGAAAGATTATTGCCGTCAAAATGTGTATTCACATGAATCTGTTCAGAGAATTGAGTTGGCTGGTTATAGGGCTATTTTCGGGCTTTTAGATCATTTTGAATGTTTATTGGCGTGCGATTATGAACGATTTCAGAGTGCCTTAAATTACGAAAATAATAAAGATCCTCATGGGGATCCAATAATTATTGAGAAAAAGCTTCTTAAGTTATTCCCGAAAAATTACATCAAAGTCTATCTAGATGATTTTAACAAGTTATCCTCGATCGATAGTGACTTCAAAAGCTTGGAGTGGAATATTAGGGCTCATTTGATTGTGGATTTTATTTCAGGTATGACTGATGATTATTCTATGGATATATTTCGAGAGTTATCCGGAATGAAGTTATGAAAATACCAGATTCACACCCTTACAGGTGTCTTCGGAGCTATATAGAGGATATTTATCAGCATGTGAATGTTCTTTGTTTTAGCTATTATCGGTATGTTCCGCAAACTCTTGCCGATAATCGATATTATTTTGAGATAAATGCCGATGATTTTTTAAATGAGGATTTCATGGCGCATGTAATGGAGTTGTGCCCACCAGGTATGGAGTTAGCGTTTCACTCCACGGTAAAACTGTACTCTGGCAGCGTGATGCACATCCCCATGGTTGATATGTTCACCAATTCTCCTGTGCAGCTTGAAAAATTAAGACCTTTCTGGGGGGATGAGCTTTATCCGTTTGTTAAGTGGTATCGGAGTGGTAGATCGTTCCATGGATATGTTAACCAGTTAATAGAGTACTCGGATTGGATTTCTTTGATGGGGCGTCTTCTTCTGGTCAATCAGCCAAATATGCCTCCAATGGTTGATCCTAGATGGGTTGGGCACAGACTGAATGCTGGTTACGCAGCGTTAAGATGGACTTGTAACACACAGCACTATATTGAGTTGCCGAAAGCAATACCGTAGGGTGTTCAGAGGTGGATTTGCTAATAGCTCTCCAGTTCAAGGAATATTTTTTTATTCTTTGAGAGTTTATGAATGTCTATTTCAAAATGCGATGAAAAGATATTGCTCAGTATGTTGGCTTTTGTGTCGCATAGTGCTTCAGATACTGAATTTATATTGCTGCAAATATCATAAGCATTTTCATATCCTCTTATCCTGCTGTCTATTTTTTGTATGAGCTTTCCGATAGTGATTTTGTTTTTAATGCAATATGTAAGATCGGTAAGTTCATATAAATTCTTTTTGATTTTCTCAAGCTGATCACTGGTGCAAATGAGATCGTAATTTGAGTGTTTGGTTTTAGAAATGCCAAGCCCTAAAAACTCAATTGTTTGATTTGGTGTGGCAATTGTAGTTTTATCTTTTTCGCTAATTTCAGGTATTTTTAGATCAAGCTTGTCCAACTGTTTTTTGCAGAATTCATGAATCTTTAGGCAATCTTCTTCGCTTTTACCAAAGGCTATAATGTCATCAGCATAGCGAATCATCGGAATTTCAGATTTAACTGCTGCTTTGTCAAAATCGGCTAGATATAAATTGGATAAATAAGGCGATATGGGCATTCCTTGCCTAAGTCCTCGGTTTTTTACGATTCCCTTTGCTGTAAGTTTTTGGTCAATACTTGATACAGACCTGTTAATTTCTGAATCTATCATTTTAAAAATAACAGGGTGGATAGTCTTACAGGGGATTTTTCTCTTTACGAGTTCTTTGAGCTTTTCACGTTCAATATTGTCAAAGAAAGCACTTATATCAGCTTTGTATGCCCACGGATATTTATTCCTCAGCTTGATCGCGTCCGCTCCTGCTTTTTTCACTGCGTCGCCTAGCCCTTTTATAAAACCGTAGCTAATTTCGTTATTTAACTTATATCCTTTTTCATGTAGATACTGAAGAAGGCTCCTTTGGGTAAGTCGGTCTTTGATAGAGGGTACGCATATTACGCGTTCTTTTTTGCTGTGAGGCTTAGGGATGAAAAATGCAGTGAGGTTGTCGGGTTGGTATGTGTTGTTGCGGATTTGATGCGATATGGATGCTATGTTTAACAATCTTTGTTTTTCAAAAGTTGTTATAGAGACTCCATTCGAGTCCAAATTGTCACGCTTATTCTTTGGTGTGAATTCGAGCATGAGTTTCCAGCATTGCTCGATATTTTCTTTTGCCGAAAAACCTTGTAACGCAGATTTGCCCATAAGTTTTTCGATATCCTATTGTTGAATTTCTATGAGTGCTCTTGAACCCCTCTCACAGAACGAAGTGCTGAGGCCAATCGCGCATACACGAGACGAAAAAATCTACGCATAGCGTTACTGGCCGACTTGCAATGTTTTGAACCATCGCAAGCTGTAGGCTGCCAATGTTTCTCCTTCTGCGCAACCTGCTTAACAGCAAATTGGGCATGATTAGTCGAAACAATCGTTTCGGTTGAAGCGGTGATATTGATTTGCATTTTCACCTCAATTCTCACTTGTAATGTCGATAATATATCCAGATGTAAAATTCTGCCGCTAAACGATCCCGACGCGGCAAAAACTACAGCTAAATATAGGCTCAACGCTCGAATTGACGACCGAACCCTCCCCACGCGCGCGGCTGCGGGCATGTGCGCATTGAAGGCGCTAATGGCTCCCCGAGCATTAGGGGTAGGAAGCCATACATTGAGCGTTGCTGAGGCCAATCGCGCATACACGAGACGAAAAAATCTACGCATAGCGTTTCTGGCCGACTTGCAATGTTTTGAACCATCGCAAGCTGTAGCACGCCAATGTTTCTCCTTCTGCGCAACCTGCTTAACAGCAAATTGGGCATGACGAGTGCAACGACATAAGAGTGAGGTCTCGTATTTCTTATTTCAAGTGGTTGGTTAAATTATTTTCAATTTCTACAGTTATTGACAGAACTCCAAGGGGGTGCGTTCGCGCCCCCTAAAGCAAAACCAATCCCGAATTCGTTTCTCTTAGTTGATAAATCCACAGTGCGAACAATCCATTCGTGTGTGTGGGTTTTAATCGTTTCAATTCCTTGAAAGCACAGTCCAATTAATTTTTTGATGGCTTCGCCGTATTTGTTGGGTGTTTCTTTTGCTACGTGTAAAGCGCGCAGGGGTTGCTCTTTAAGTGGGGTGGTTGCGCCGCCGGATAATTCAACAAACGTTTTAAAATCGCCTTTATCGCAAGCATCGACAATAGCGGTTAAATGTTCACTGCCAATCCGTTCTAAGGTTTCCTGAGTTGCTTCTGATGTGGCAAAACGGCGAGCTTCGCGCCAGACGGTTACGCTGGGGCTACCGATAAACTGAAATTGGCGAATATTCCAAATTGATGCCCAAGCTCTAATGCGAATTGCACTATCAATAGCGTCATGGCCGTAAAGGTCTGCGCCTACATGCTCACCATCGATATTTTTTGCGATGTACTTAGCCACGTAGCCAATAGCGGAACCTTTGCTTGGGTCTATGTGTTCCACTTTTAATCGGCGTAATTCTGCACCGGCTTCTTGGCCATCTTCTGCAAGCGCGTAACGTTTAATAATCTGAGTCGCTCGCTCAACTTGATTAGGAGCCATGAAAAACAGCATGTGCCAGTGCGGTGTGCCGTCATGGTGAGGTTCTACTACACGAATGCCATAAGGCTTAATTTTTTCGTGTTTGAACGCGGCACGAATACGCGACCAGATTTTATTGAAGTAAGCGTGAGTGTCGGCGGGGGTGGCTTTGTTGTACTTGGGGTTTGGTCTACAGGGTTTGGAGTAATAAGCGTGATACTTGGATGGTGCTGTCATAGTGTAGAACACGGCTGCATGGCCTTGCTCTTTTGCGTAGCCTTCCAAGCCAGCTATGCGAGTCATTAACTCGTTGCGGCGGTTAACCAAATTGGAGACTCCGCGCTTTGCAAGATCCAATAAATTGAATACTTGGCCTAAATCATTCTCTGCTTCGAGCGAAGCTAGTATTGCCTCATTGCGCTGCCATTGATGCCATTTGCGAGTAACGCTAAATGTGCTGGCATAGATTCCGGCTATTCGATTGACTAGACCTAATTCAATGAAAAGGCTTTCAAGTGTTCGCTCTTGTAAGTTTCTTATCTCTCGGCGCCACCATGCAGAATCTGACACGCGAGCAATAGCCCCCAGTATTTCTTCATCTTTCGCTTGTTCCAGATTTTTAAGCGGTAACTCAAAACCAAAAGGCTTTAAAGATAATTGAATTTTGCGTGCAACTTTGCTTAAACAAAGGTATTTGATATAGCGACCAAATAAGCCGGTCATGTGAAGCGAACGTTGCTCTGCAAAGCGCTTTACATCCTCATCGGGTGAATCTATATAGATGCCTTGGAATCTTGCGCCTAAAACTAATCTCTCGCTATAGCGTCGTAATTCATCATTGGCTGCTACATAGTCTTTTGCTTTCGCTGTGCGCACGTACTTCTTTGCCAGAATCAGGCAAAGGAATGAGTGAGCATCAAAGATCTTGGCTCGAAATGGACGGCATTCATGAGTACCGTAGCCTTCTGTAATGGTTAAGGCTTCATCTGTCCAGAGTGACATAGGGCAGCCTCTTAATGCTGCCCGAGGTGCTCTAGCTTCATGAAAGCATCAAGCCAGCGATCCAAGTCTTCGCGCAGGTAGCGAACGGATCGACCGATCTTGATAAAGGGTGGGGCGGGGGTGCGGCTATCGCGGTTGCCATCCATACGCGCTTGAGCCAGGAAGGAGCGGCTCATGCCTATGTATTGCGAAGCTTCAATCTCAGTAAGTGCTTTTGGTTGTATTTGGTTGTTCATGATTTCATTCCAGTTGTTATCACTGGATGAGGAAGATACAACCCGTTTCGCTTAACTCGTCAAGTACGACTTTTAGAGTTCGCTTAAATTCAAGCGAGCGAGATCGCTTGTTTTAAGCAAAGTTATTGCTATTTAAGCGAAGTTGTTAGGTGGGATTTCCTTTGAGTTCGCTTAAAAGTTGGGATGGGTTCGCTTGGAGTTCGCTTAATTTTTAGGGTGGGGAAAATAATTATGAATAATGGTAAATAAATTCACGGTTCGGGTGAATTTGGGTGCTTTGCACTGCAAAAGGAGCTGAATCAGGACTGGTAGGCAAGGTGTCGCCAGCTTCGCCCGCTCTGGTATTTTGGGGTGCCCCAGCTAAGGCGCTTGAATGGTTTATTTTTGTACACTATGATGTACAAAATCATGTACTTTATGGGGGTTCTATGAGTACCAGCCCAATCTATGCAGAGCAGACAGTATCTATCACTGACCTGCGCAAAAGTCCCGCTAGCTACTTCAAAGGTGAGCCGGTGGCTGTCTTGTCTAATAACCGCACGGCAGGCTACATAGTGCCCGCCGAGGTTTACCAGCATATGGTCAAGATGATCGAGCAGGCTTACCCCGAGGGGCGCAGCCGTTTCCGTCCATCCCGCGCGCGCTTGGATGCAATAGTGGCGGAAGGTGATGAGTTGCTTGCCAATACTTCGGCTGATGAATTGGGGCGCTTTTCTGAGTGATTAGAATATTCAAAACTGAGTTGATCAGAAGGCAGCTTGATCCTGAAGAGTTGAAGTGTTTGGAAGATGACTTTCGCCATTACAAAGCTAAAGGTGTTTTGCCTGATCTGTTTGGCATCGATGCTCCCTACAGTCACATTCTAGGTTCGTGATTTGCGGAGCAACAGATGGTACAGGGAATGATCAATCTCAAAAAACCTTTAAATATTATTTAAAATCAATGGATTATAGGTATGACTACCGTTTGTGCCTTATTTATATCAGGTAAATGCCGGTGATGTTATTGGGCTAATTGCTATTAAGGAGTATCGCGATGAGAGTGTCCGTAATTGGAGAGTTGTGGCGGCATGTGTTTGGTACTTGGTTCGATGTGTTCGCTCTTGTTAGGGACAGGCGCGCGATTCTGGACAATCCCTCTGACATTTTTAGCCCTACGAATTCGCTTAGCAATAGTCCTTTGAAGTTTTCTCTACAAATCCTACTTATCCCCCAAGCGGCCTGTATTATGCTGGCGTCGATCTACGCGTACGTAGTTAATATCCAGGAGGATCCTGCAACGTCAGCAGCCCAGAACGAAATCGAAATGAGGGCAAAAGTGGATAAGGTTGTCGAGAAGTACAAATTATATGACACATTAGAACCACGCCAACAGCAGATCCTCACTAAGCTGGAAAAACTAACCAACGATGAGCTTAAACAATTCATTGACGGAGACGGGTCCGGCGAAGAAAGAATTATCGCTGCGAAGCTCCAACTAGCGCGAGCCACTAAAAATGTAACGGCAACCATTGATAAAGCAATTAAACAAAAAAAAGCAAAGGAAATTGCTGACAAAAAAGTGGAGAAGTTAGTCGACACTCTTTACCCATTAATATCAGCTACCGTCTTTGTTGCTGGTGCTTATATCTTCAAAGTGTTTATGCGGCGAAAGTACCCTTACGAACGATGGGTCCATGAGAGCGATAAAGCTTACTTGTACATCGCAATGGCCCATACTTTCGTGCCAATCATATTTATCGCTGTGATAGTAGAAGTGGGTAATTGGGTGGATAGAGGCTTTGGCAATACAGTGACGACTGTGTGGGCTATTGCGCTCATTTACACTATGCTTCAAATTAAAAAAAGCGCAAAGGTGTTGGCGAAATTTGGGGAGTATCGGCAGACCAAACGCATGCAAGCTGAAGACATCAGTTACATAACAAACCGATTAGTTCTTTCCAATATGATTAGTGGGATAATGGTTCCACTGTGTTATGCAATAGCGACATTGCCGATCTATTTCATTAACTACAGTCGCGCATTGGTAGCCGGGTAAATCTGGAATCCAAAAAATATTTTGGCTTTCTTCGGCTGGCAGCTCCAATAATGGTAGCAACTGTCTACCCAAAATTGGTATGGATTCTAAGACCGTAATCCAAACTCTTGAGCAATAATAACCACGCATGGTTGCTGTCCGGTTTTTTGAGAAAATCTATGTTGCGGGTCCGCCGTTATCCAGTAGCGACAAATGGATGACTTAAAGAATGAGTTCACCCTTGGAATCTTACTGTTACCCCGGTCAGAAAGTTTCCAGTATAGTTCGGATTTTTTGTGCTGCGGATTTCTTTTGTCTTCGCAATTTAGCCTGTGAGGCTTTTGGACGATATATGGTTGGAAAACTTCGAGATAAAGATTAACGTTGGAAGGAGAAAAAGGAGCTGCAGTATCAAGCCTTCTTTGGGGTAATTGTCAGGGGTAGAGTTTTGATGTTGTTAATTCTCATCGTGAAAGAAGGCATGCTTACTTATAACGTGTTGTAAATGTTTCTTACCTCACTTGCTCCCTCTATGATAAATATTACTTCGTTTCAAACTTTTTATGGGTATACATCGGCGTTAACTGCTCATTAGTTGTGAATGCCATACGATGCACAACTTCGGTATTAGTTTTCAACTGAGGAAAACAGTTACTTGAAGTCATTGGAGCAAATGACTATCCAATTAGCGCAACAGCATCAGCCTTATGATCTGGGGCAAGGTGAGCATATCGAAGAGTAGTGTTCAAATCCGCATGCCCACAAAGCTCTCTGACCGTATTCAGTGGAACGCCCTTCATGACAAGTTTTGATGCAAAATCATGGCGCATGTCATGCCAGCGAAAGCTTTCAATAGCAGCGGCCTCTAAAATACTTGTCCAAGAGTTTTTCACGTTATCCAGTCGATTACCATCATCCGAAGGAAATACTCTTCCAGTTGGAGTTGGTGCTTGTTTTTGCCGGTTGGTAATAGTCTCAAATGCAATCGGGCTTAACGGGACGTGACGGGTTTTGGATGATTTCGCAATCTCCCCGCGTATGGTCAAGAGCCGGTTAGTGAGATCAATATCATCCCAGCGTAAATCAAATAGCTCGCCACGCCGCGCACCTGTTTTAAGGGATAGCGTGATTAAAGGCGTCATGCGGTCGGCATAGGTAAATTGATACAGGTCTGCCATTAATTCATATCCGCGCTCTTGCCTAAATTGATTGCCTCTAGCGCGGGCGGCTTTTATTTCCTCATCTCTCGATTTGAGGGCATTAAATAGACGCTTTTCTTCATCCTCACTTAAATATCGTGCTTTGATGCCTGCATCCATTTTTAAGGCTTTGAGTTTGGCGAGTGGATGAGTCTCTAAAATTCCCCAATCCAGCGCCCGTGAAATCGCGCCTCTCAATGCATTAATTTTTCTATTTACAGTCGAGGGTTTAAGCCCGCCCATAATTTTTTCTGTACGCAGCCGTTCAATTTGTTTCAGGGTGATTTCCGACAATGGAAGCGGGAGTAAGTCAGGAAATGAGCTTCTTATTGTGTCGATAGTTTGCTGGCCGCTTTTTTGATTGGTCAGCGCCCAAGGGCGATAGTGAGTTGTAAGAAATGCATCAAGCGTATGACCAAGTTTTTCTTTTGCGATTTTACGGTTTGTTATTTTTTCGCCCTGTATATCTTTGCCGCTTGAGGTTTGTGCCGCAAAAGCCAATGCTTGATCTCTGGCTTGCGCCAACGTTAGGCTTGAACCCAAAACCCCAATTTTGATTCGCTTCCTTACCCCAGCTTCTGTGCGATAGGTGAAATAGAAGGTTTTGCGGCCAGTTGGCTGGACTCGCATTAGAAAGCCCTTTATCTCGGAATCGACCACCTCATAGGCTTTTTCTTGAGCTTCAAAACCTTTGGCACTGGATGTGGAAAGCTTGGCTTGCATGAGTCCCTCTTAGACTTAAATTAAAATTTAAGTCCATATTAAGTCCAAATTTATTGAATAACAAGAAAAGCTGATGATCGTCAGTGAACAAAGATGAATTTATAAGCTATTGATTTATAATGATTTTATTCTTCATCGTGATGGTTTGCTGTTCATGGTTGTTCACCCCAAAATACCGTCTTTTGGCTCTGGCAGTGTTGAGGTCAGCGGTTCGATCCCGCTAAGCTCCACCAAATTAAAAACCCGCTTATCGCAAGATAAGCGGGTTTTTTGTTTTCCAGGGGCTGATTTAGAGGGGCTTTTGAACTATCCACCACATATTTTTTAGGTGTGAGTGGTTAGTAGTTGTAACTTGCTGTCGTGCATTTAATAAGTATGGTTGATGATTTGTGCCGTCTTAAAAGGAAACTGACTTTTGTGTAAGAGCTTCCGAATGTCTTTATCAGTAAGCTGAAGCAAGTGCGCCGTCAAGTTATCGCTGGCGAGTTGTCCGGTGCAGTATATCAATCTGATAAAAATAATCCCTTTACTCGTCATTTTTACTTTTCTCCTAATTTAGAAAAGTTTGTTAGAACATTAGCGTTAAATTTTTTTGTTTCGAAATGTGTTGAAATGAACGATAGGGACGGAAGAAAAATATATCTCTGTTATAAACTCACTCTGCGTAACTCTCAGTTCAGGTCTGAACTAACACGATTAATCCAAATATGGGTCAATAGTTACGCAGAGTTAATTTTTGAAGGTCACACTCTAACAGATGCGTGCAGACATTAGTTTAATTTCACTCCCTTACTTACCCCGCCAACCCAACATAAACCTCATGCACATCATCATCGTTATCAATAGCGGCAAGAAACGCTTCGACTTCATCTAAGGCCTCGCCCGATAAGCTCACCGGGTTTTTGGGTTTGTAGCCGAGTTTGGCGGACACCACAGTGAAACCTTGATCAGGTAATGCTTTTTGTACTAAATCCAAATCGGTTAGGTCGGTGTAAAAAGTTGCGGTACCATCATCGTCCAATTCAAAATCTTGTGCGCCTGCTTCAATTGCAGCCATTTCAGCATCGGCATCGCTACTCGCTGCCGTGGCTTCAATAATCCCAAGGTGATCAAAATCCCAAGACACAGAACCTGAAGTACCGAGTTGGCCTTTGCGGAATAAACCGCGAATATTTGAGATGGTGCGATTGACGTTGTCAGTGAGGCATTCAACGATCACGGGCACTTGATGCGGTGCATAACCTTCGTAGGTTACTTTTTCATAGCTGGCCGCGCCGTCAAGTTGGCCGGAGCCTTTTTTAATCGCGCGCTCTAATGTCTCGCGTGTCATTGATGCTTTTTTTGCTTGAACGATGGCGAGGCGCAGGCGCGGGTTCATGTCCGGATCTGCACCGGCGCGAGCAGCGATCATAATTTCTTTAGTGAGTTTGGTAAAAATTTTACCTTTGGCACTAGCGGCTTCTTCTTTGTGCTTTGCTTTCCATTGTGCGCCCATAATCATCGCCTCGTTATTTGCACAAACCAATTGTGCGTAGTTTATTAGTAGGGGCGCCGCTTGCTGCGCCCTGATTTTTTGCATAATTATTGCTTCTCAATATCATCGAAGCAGGGCGCGGCAAGCAGCGCCCCTACCATTAATTTTTGTGTAGCGCGGTATTTAATTGCAGCGCACTTTTGTTGGTTACCACTTCCACCCGACCGGTGATGGAGTTGCGACGGAACACCAAATCAGAAACGCCAGCAAGTTCACGTGCTTTCAGGGTTTTGACTTCGCTGCCTGCATCATCTAATACCACCACTTTAGTTCCGGCGGTGATGTAGAGGCCAGATTCTACTTTGCAGCGGTCACCCAGGGGAATACCGATGCCTGCATTAGCGCCAATTAAGGATTCCTTGCCGACGGAGATCACAATGTTGCCGCCGCCAGACAGGGTGCCCATAGTGGAGCTGCCGCCGCCCAGATCGGAACCGGCGCCGACAAATACTCCGGCAGAGATACGACCTTCAATCATCGCCGGGCCTTCGGTGCCCGCGTTAAAGTTAACAAAGCCTTCATGCATGATGGTTGTGCCTTCGCCTAGATACGCGCCCAAACGCACGCGTGCAGTGTGTGCAACTCGCACACCCTTAGGCACAACGTAGTTGGTCATTTTGGGGAATTTATCGACGCAGGATACTTCCAGCTCCTCGCCATTCAAGCGTGCTTGCAACTGACGCGCGGGCAGTTCGTTGACATCGATAGCGCCTTGATTGGTCCAGGCAACATTGGGCAGCACACCGAAAATTCCGGCGAGCACAGTGTTATGTGGTTTAACGAGGCGATGCGATAACAAATGTAATTTCAAATAGCCTTCCGGCACCGATGCAGGATTAGTATCGGTTGCGAGCAGCGTAGCTACTAACGGACGTTTGCTATTTACCAGTGCTTTAGCGATTTCAGCTTGTGCATTATCACCAGCAATCGTAAGTGCCTGAGCGATTTCACTCGCTTGATTATTGCTTAAAGCGATAGCCTGGTTGCCTTCGGTGTAACCAACAATGTTGGCAATAGCGCGTGCGCTGGCTTCTGTTGGATTTAAGACGGGATGCGCATAAAACACTTCCAGCCACTCACCTTTTGCGTTTTGTGTGCCTATACCTAAACCGAGTGCGTAGAGTTGAGTCATTTTTTTTCCTGACGATAGTTCAAATAATTAATTAAAAATGTGTGTGTATTCGGTGTCTTTGAAACCGACATGTTTTTGTTTGCCGGTATCGAGTAAAGGGCGCTTTATTAGCGTTGGATTTTCGCTGATAACAGTCGCTGCATTGGTTTCGTTAAAATGGGTTTTGGTTGCCTCGTCCAATTCTTTCCATGTGGTACTGCGTTTATTGACGAGCGTTTCCAATCCGATTTCGCTTATCCAGGTTTTTACTTGTGCTGCGGTTAAGCCATCTGCACGAAAATCGTGAAAGTGATAATCCACTTTATGTTGTTCAAGCCAAGTGCGGGCTTTTTTTACTGTGTCGCAATTTTTAATGCCGTATAGAGTGATCATATATTCAGGGTTTCAATACAATTTTTGGTTTCGTGCGATTCGGATAACAAGTTCTGCAGATTTCACATACAGTACCGTTGCAACCGCGCGCTGAACAATATTCGCGTCCGTAATAAATAATTTGTAAGTGCAATGCATTCCACGTGTCTTGCGGAAAAAGACGTTTTAAATCTTTTTCAGTTTGCACCACATTTTTGCCGTTTGTTAAGCCCCAACGCTGGGCGAGGCGATGGATATGGGTATCTACCGCAAATGCCGGATAACCGAACGCCTGACTCATTACTACGCTTGCAGTTTTATGGCCTACACCCGGTAGGCGTTCAAGCGCCTCCCAGTCGGCGGGAACCTGGCCTTCATGGTTATCGACTAACATTTGCGATAACACCGAAATCGCTCTGGATTTCTGTGGCGACAGACCGCAGGGGCGAATAATTGCTTGAATTTTTTCGACCGGCACTTTCGCCATATCGAATGGGTTATCCGCTAACGCAAAGAGTGCTGGCGTCACGGTGTTAACGCGCTCATCGGTACACTGTGCCGAGAGCAGTACGGCTATTAATAGTGTGTAAGCATCTTTGTGGTGTAGCGGAATCGGTGGGTTTGGGTAAAGGCTTTGCAGTTTGTGCAAAATAAATTTTACCCGCTCCGTCTTCGTCAGGTTTATGCTTTCACTCATAGCGATTGTACGAACGCTTTAATCCGTGTTGCAGCTTCGATGCATTCCGCCAGTGGGGCAACCAGCGCAAGGCGCACATAATCTTCACCGGGATTCGTGCCGTTGGCTGATCGCGCCAAATAACTACCAGGCAGCACAGTGACTTTTTGCTGGGCAAATAATTGCTGCGCAAAATCTTCGCCATTAATCGGCGTTTTAGGCCACAGATAAAAACCGGCATCGGGTTTTGCTACATCCAACACGCCATCCAATATAGCTAACACCCCATCGAATTTTTGACGATAGGCCTCGCGGTTGTCGACGACATGGGTTTCATCTTGCCAGGCGGCAACGCTCGCTAATTGCGTTGGCACTGGCATGGCACAGCCGTGATAAGTGCGATAGAGTAAAAACTTTTCCAAAATTTTTGCGTCGCCGCCGACAAAGCCGGACCGTAAGCCCGGTAAGTTTGAACGTTTTGACAGGCTGTGAAATACCACGCAGCGGGCAAAATCATCGCGACCTAATTCTGCGCAAGCTTGCAACAAACCTACCGGCGGATTTTGTTCATCAAAATACAATTCGGAATAGCATTCGTCAGAGGCGATAACAAAATCATACTGATCAGCGAGAGCAATTAATTCTTTTAGTTGCGCGCTGCTCATGACTGCACCGGTTGGGTTGCCGGGTGAGCAGATAAACAACAGCTGACAACGCTCCCAGACAGCCGCGGGTACTGCGGCAAAATCAGGGATAAAATTATTCTCCGGGGTGCAGTTTAAAAAATAAGGTTCTGCACCGGATAAAATCGCGGCACCTTCATAAATTTGATAGAAAGGGTTTGGCGATACAACGAGTGGATGTGGTTTGCTCCGATCAATAATTGCCTGCGCAAACGCAAAGAGCGCTTCGCGAGTACCGTTGACTGGCAGAATATGTTTGTCTGCAGTAAAACTGCCTGGGTTCAAATGAAAGCGTTTGCTTGCCCACTTGGCGATAACGTCGCGCAGTTCGGGTATGCCTTTGGTGGTTGGGTAGTTGGATAACTTACCGAGATTTTTCACCAGGGTTTCCAGTACAAACGCCGGGGGGGCATGTTTGGGTTCACCGATGGACAGCATTATGTCGGTGAGTTCTGCAGGCGCGGAAACAGCCGCCTTGAGGGCGGCGAGTTTTTCAAACGGGTAGGGGTGTAACTGGCTTAAATCCGGATTCATAATTAATTGTCAAAATAAATTAAAGTTTATCGACGCGTTTATCCAATTGCTCGCATATTTGCTGTTGTAATTTTTCGCATATTTCAGCGTCGCTTAGTGGTTTTCCTTCGCTGGTGGCTATGAAAAACATATCTTCTACGCGCTCACCCAAGGTGGCGATGCGTGCATTCAGCAGCTGGATATCAAAATCCATGAATATGCGGCCAATACACGCCAGTAGCCCGGGGCGATCCGGGCTGATAACCTCCAGTACGCTGCAATTGCGAATCGTATCGGTGTTGAGTGTGGTACGTGTCGGCGATGCAAAATACTTCAGGCGGCGTGGTGTGCGACGGCCGATAACGTCGCGATAGTTGTCATCCACCAGGCTGAGTTCATCGATCAGTGCCTGCTGGATCTTCTTGAGCAAAGTGGCATTGTTGCCCAGCGGTTGGCCATTTTCATTGAGCACAAAAAAGGTATCAATGGTGTAGCCGGATTTTGAGCTGTAAATTTTTGCATCTTGAATGCTGAGGTTAGAGTTGCTTAGTGCGGTAGCGGCAGCAACAAATACATTTTTTTGATTCTTACTGTAAATAAAAATCTGTGTTGCACCAGCCAACTCTTTACTGCTGGTTTTTTTGATCAATACCAGCGGCTTGTCATCTTTGCGTGCAGCAATAGCTTCGGTGTGCCATGCGATATCGACAAAGTTTTCACGCAGAAAATAGTCGTCACCCATATCGCCCCAGAGCGCCAGCACTTGCTCTTTACTTAACCCTTTGCGCGCAAGCTTGCGAATGGCTGCCTGTTGCGTTTCGTCAATTAAATCCTGTTTGTCGACATTGTTTTCCAAGCCACGACGCAATGCGCGGCGGGTATCCAAATATAAGTTGCGCATCAAACTCGCGCGCCAGGTATTCCACAACTCTTTGTTGGTGCCGTTAATGTCAGCGACTGTGAGGCAGTACAAATAATCCAAATGCAATTGGTCACCGACGGTGAGCGCAAAATTATGGATTACCTCGGGATCGGAAATATCCTGCTTTTGTGATACTTGCGACATCAGCAAATGTTTTTCCACCAGCCAGCAAATCAGGCGTGTTTCACGCGGCGATATGCCATGGCGCACACAAAACTCTTCAGCGTCTACCGCGCCTAATGTGGAGTGATCACCACCGCGGCCTTTGCCGATGTCGTGATACAAGCCGGCGATATACAGCAGCTCCAGTTTTGGCAGACGATTCATAATCGTTGCGGCAACCGGGAAGTCTTCTTTCGCTGTTGGCAGTAAGAAGTTACACATGTTTTGCACCACTTTCAGCGTGTGCGCATCCACGGTGTAGATATGAAATAAATCATGTTGCATCTGGCCGGTAACCAAACCAAACTCGGGTAAATACAAACCCAGAATCCCGTAACGCGACATACGTTTTAATTGCTCTACCAAACCGGCGGGCTGCTGCAACAATTTGATAAAAAGCTGGGTGTTTTTTGGATTGGAGCGGAAGTTATCGTCGATTAGATGGCGGCTCTCGCGAATCCAACGAATGGTGGATGCGCGCACACCTTCGATTTGCGGGTTTTGCGCCATAAGCACAAACATTTCCAACAGCGCGGAAGGGTTCTCTTCAAATACATAGGTGTGCGTTGCTTCGATATAATTGTCACGCAACTGGAAGCGTTCGTTGATTGAGACAACGCTTTTGGTTTTGCCTTTCTGCAGAATAGCTTCAGACAAGAACTGTAGTACTACATCATTGAGTTCGCGCAGAGCGAGCACGGTGCGATAGTACTTGTGCATAAACTGCTCTACCGCCAGCCCTTCCTTACCGTCGGAATAGCCAAAGGATTTAGCAATCTCGCGCTGGTAATCAAACAGCAAACGCTCTTCTGGTCGTTTGGCGATCATGTGTAGTGCATAGCGCACGCGCCACAAATATTCTTCGCCGGAGTTGAGCAGGGAAAACTCTTCGTCGGTAAAAAAGCCTTTGCCCTCCAGTTGTTTAATGGTGCGCACACCAAAATAGCGCTTGGTAACCCAATTGATGGTTTGGATGTCACGCAGGCCGCCGGGGGCATTTTTAATATTGGGTTCGAGGTTGTATTCAGTATCGTTAAATTTTTTGTGGCGATCTAATTGTTCCTGATATTTTGCGCGGAAAAATTCTTCGATTGGCCAAATCTTATCGGGTGTTGATGCTTGCAGTAATTCGTAACGCAGCGATGGGTCGCCCACCAGCGTGCGCGATTCCATAATGTTGGTGGCGACGGTGATATCAGTGCGTGCGATCTCAATGGTTTGATTGACGGTGCGTACGCTGCTGCCGATTTCGAGGCCGATATCCCACAAGAGTGTGAGGAATTTTTCGATATTGTCTTTGCAGCTTTCAAATATTTCGGGGCGATGCAAAATTAACAGATCGATATCGGAACCGGGGTGCAATTCGCCGCGGCCATAACCACCGACAGCCTCGAGGCTGATGCTGTCTGGCCATGCAAATTGGTACCAGGCGTAGTGCAAAACACAGTCAACAAAAAGCGCTCGCTCGTACACCAGAGTGCGAATATCTTCGCCTTCAATAAAGCGACGATTTGCCTGAGTGCCAGCGGCGTGAATTGCGTCTTTAAAAACGGTGATGATCGGCTGTTCGCCCAGCGCGCGACGAAATCGGCTCTGATCGAAGAAAAACAGGGGCCGCTCAAAATAGGGCACCGCATTAATTGATACGGGCTTGCTGGGTTCTTGCGGTGCTACCGGCGGTGCGGGTGCCGCAGCGGGTGCCGGTTTATTAAAAACCCGCTTTAAAAAATCAGGTAGGCTCATCGCTTAAAAAACTTCGCCAGTACGTGCGGTTAGTACTTCCACGCCGTCTTTGGTTACTACCATGGTGTGTTCCCATTGCGCAGAGAGGCGGCCGTCTTTTGTTTCCACTGTCCAACCGTCACTTTTTAATTTGGTTTGTGGTTTGCCCGCGTTAATCATCGGCTCGATGGTAAAGGCCATGCCTTCTTTCAATTCCATGCCGGTGCCGGGGCGACCGTAGTGCAGGATTTGTGGATCTTCGTGGAAGACTTTGCCAATACCGTGGCCGCAGTATTCGCGCACTACTGAGTAGTAGGCGCCTTCGGCATGCTGTTGGATGACGTGGCCGATATCGCCCAGACGACAACCGGGCTTCACCAGCTTAATGGCTTTGTACATGCATTCTTGCGTGATATTAACCAGGCGCTCGGCGTGTGGTGCAGGAGGGCCGACAAAATACATGGCACTGGTGTCACCGTGATAGCCCTCGTAAATCACGGTCACATCAATGTTGATAATGTCACCGGTCTTGAGCACTTTTTTATCAGAGGGGATTCCGTGGCAGACCACTTGGTTGACTGAGGTGCAAATCGATTTGGGGAAGCCACGATACCCAAGGCAGGCAGGAATGGCTTTTTGCACATTCACGATATGGTCGTGGCAGAGCTTATCCAGTTCTTCGGTGGTTACGCCTGGTTGGACATATTGACCAATCATTTCCAACACTTCGGCAGCCATACGGCCAGCGATGCGCATTTTCTCGATTTCTTCCGGAGTTTTAATAGTGACTGACATGAATTCGGGCAATCTCGGCTGGGGATTAAAAAGATGCCGCATTCTAAACGATTCTATGCCAGTTTGACCAAGATCAATCCTTTATTGGTGCAATAGCCAGAACTCGTAGCCCGCTATGAAGCCTGGCGGAATACGGGATGTCTCCCGTTTCCGCCCTAACCATTATTATTGTGCAGCTCGCGCCCGCAAACTGGTCAATGTATGAATAACCCCACGCAACTCCGCCAAGCCTTTCATCCGACCGGCGTATGAATAGCCTGGATTAATGCCTGCTTTACCAATTTCATCGCCCATGAGGTGACCGTGATCGGGGCGCATAGCAATCGCAGGAAGGTTAATGTGGTTGCGTTTGCGACGATCCTCTTCATCCAGTAATGCGTCGATTAAACCGACCATGTCGTTGTCGCCGTCGAGATGATCTGACTCAAAGAAGGAGCCATCTTCTTCGCGCTTGATATTGCGCAGATGCACAAAGTAAATGCGCTCGCCGAACTCGCGAGCCATGGCGACCAGATCATTATCGCAGCGTGCGCCGTAGGAGCCAGCGCAGAGCGTCAGACCGTTAGCGGGGCTCGGAATTGCATTGAGCAAAGCGCGTGCGTCATCGGCAGTTGATACTACGCGCGGCAGTCCGAATAAGGAGAAGGGTGGGTCATCGGGGTGGATGCACATACGTACGCCCGCTTCTTCGGCGACGGGGATGACCTCGCGCAGGAAGGCAAACAGGTTGGCGCGCATGCCTTCATCGCCCATCTGGATAAATAAATCGATAGCCGCGCGGATACCATCGCGATCATAAGATCCTTCACCGCCCGGTAATCCGGCGATGATGTTTTTCTCCAGCAGGTTTTTTTCGTCGTCGCTCATTAAATCCAAGCGTGCTTTTGCTTTGGCGAGCACGTCCGGGCGATAGGACTGTTCGGCGCCGGGGCGCTTGAGGATATACACATCGTAGGCGGCGAAGTCGCTCATCTCAAAGCGTAACGCGCGGGCATTATTCGGTAAGGTGTAATTGAGATTGGTGCGGGTCCAGTCCACTACGGGCATAAAGTTGTAACAAACATCGCACACACCAGCGGCGCCGACATTGCGAATCGACTCTTTATAATTGTCGATATAGCGCTGGAAGTCGCCGGTGCGGGTTTTGATATCGTTGTGCAGCGGAATACTCTCGATCACTGCCCATTCAAGGCCGCTGGCCTCGATTAAGCGTTTGCGCTCAAGGATGTCAGCCATCGGCCAAGCAGCCCCGGTTGGAATATGGTGCAGGGAGGTCACTATGCCGGTCGCTCCCGCTTGCGCGATATTTTCCAGGCTCACTGTGTCTTTAGGGCCAAACCAACGCCAGGTTTCTTTCATTGCGGACTCTCTGGAGAACTGTTTAGGAAGAATTAATCTTACTAGTGTACAAGTTGTGTCGATGTCAGCCTAGAGCCTAAGCAATTTCTTACACAGCTAAAATCTACGCCAAACCACGCTTTTGGTTCCTCCGGCAGGATTTATGTGGTATAAAGCGCGCCTCTTTTTGGGGTAAGTCCATCTTAAGCCAATAGAGAACGCTGTTTTTAACCTAATTTACCAACGTCACATATATACCGACACGCAAAACCTGGGTGCCCAATGCTCGCTTTGGCGAACATGATGGTTGGTTAGCGGGGTATATAGAGGCCTAACCCAATACACAGGAAAATCATTATGCAAGTTAGCATGCGCGACATGTTGTCTGCCGGTGTCCACTTTGGTCACCAAACCCGTTACTGGAACCCAAAGATGGGTAAATACATCTTCGGTGCACGTAACAAGATTCATATTATCAACCTTGAGCACACCGTTCCTGCATTCAACGAAGCCTTGGCTTTGGTGCAGCAAATGGCGTCGCAAAAGAAAAAAATTCTGTTTGTTGGTACCAAGCGCGCTGCGCAAAAAATTATTAAAGAGCAGGCTGAACGTGCTGGCCAGCCTTTCGTAAGCCACCGTTGGTTGGGTGGTATGTTGACCAACTACAAAACCATTCGCGCCTCTATCCGTCGCTTGGCAGAACTGACTGTACAAAGCCAGGACGGTACCTTCACCAAGCTGACCAAGAAAGAAGCGTTGATGCGTACCCGCGATATGGAAAAACTGGAACGTTCTATCGGCGGTATCAAAAACATTGCTGGCTTGCCTGATGCATTGTTTGTAATCGACGTAGACCACGAGCGTATTGCAATTCAAGAAGCGAACAAGCTTGGTATTCCGGTTATCGGCATCGTTGATACCAACAGCAATCCTGAAGGTGTTGACTACGTGATCCCAGGTAACGACGACGCTATCCGTGCGATCAAGTTGTACGTTGCTGCCATCGCTGATGCTTGTTTAGATGGTGCTAAAGCTGTTTCTGCAGTACCAAACAAAGATGAATACGTAGCTGCCGAAGGCGCTGCTGAGTAATCTCAAGTAGTAATCAAACGACCATAAAACTCCAGTAGCCTGCGTGCAGGCACTGAGTTGTCGGAAGAGGGGGCTTAGCCCCCTTTTTTCAAATTGAATTCGAACATTTCTATAGAGGAAACAACCATGACAGCTGTTACTCCTGCATTGGTAAAAGAACTGCGCGACCGTACTGGTCTGGGCATGATGGAATGTAAAAAAGCGCTGAACGAAGCCGATGGTGATGTTGACCTGGCGATTGAAAATCTGCGTAAAGTATCTGGCTTGAAAGCGGCTAAAAAAGAAGGCCGTACTGCAGCTGACGGCGTTGTTGCCGTTAAAGTGGCTCCGGATAACAGCTACGGTGTTGTAGTAGAAGTTAACTCTGAAACTGACTTCGTTGCACGCGATGCTGGCTTCCTGGCTTTCGTAAACACCGTATTGGATAAAGCCTTCACCACCAAACAAACCGACGTTGCTGCTGTTATGGCTGGCGAGTTGGAAACAGCACGTGAAGCGCTGGTACAAAAAATCGGCGAAAAAATCAGTGTTCGTCGTATTAGCCTGGTTGAAGGCGGCGTAGTTGGCGGTTACTTGCATTTGAACAACCGCATCGCGGTATTGGTTCAATTGGAAGGCGGCAACGAAGAAACTGCTAAAGACATCGCTATGCACGTAGCAGCAGTTAACCCACAAGTGGTTAGCTCTGACCAAATGCCAGCTGAAGTCGTAGAGAAAGAAAAAGAAATCATCCGCGCTCAACCCGATATGGCTGGTAAACCCGCTGAAATCGTTGAGAAGATGATTGTCGGTCGTATCAGCAAGTTCCTGAAAGAAGCTAGCTTGGTTGATCAAGCGTTCGTTAAGAATCAAGAGCAAACTGTTGCCCAATACGCTAAAGCAGCGGGCGCAACTGTTAAGAACTTTGTACGTCTTGAAGTAGGCGAAGGTATCGAAGTTGCTGTTGTAGACTTCGCTGCTGAAGTTGCTGCGCAAGTTGCTGCATCAAAAGCCTAATTAGCTCGCGCTAAAAAGCGTTATAAAAACCCGCATAAGGAAACTTGTGCGGGTTTTTTGTTTTTGTTTTTTGCCGCTTGCTGCTTTACCCGCCATTAGTTTTGCTATCCCGTCATTCTGGCTGGCCTTTGTAATTTTGGCCTGCCTATACTCCCACTGCATTAAATCAAAGGCGCGATTGGCCTGCTCTGCTCGCTCACCTCAAACGGATTTAATCAGCATGCAAACCCACGTGCAGGCACCAGCACCAGCAAGTACCGAGCAAACCAGGCAGCAACAGCACCAACCCGAATACGAAACCGACTCCGCGCAACTCCTGCGCACCCCCCAATTTGAAGATGGCCGCCCCGAAGTTACCGCCCAGCTGAATCAACAATCACTGATGGCAAACAGCCCACGCACTACGCAATTGAAAGCAATGCAGGCCATGATGGCTAACAGTCCGCGCGTCTCACAACTGCAAGCAACCCAAGCCATGATGGCTGCAAGCCCCAGAGTGCAACAGCTAAAAACATCGCAGTCGTTTATAGCTGCCGGCACCTTGGCAAAACAGAATCACCACGCATCTGCTGCCCCAATTACACAACGCATGGAAGATGAAGAGCCTCTGCAATCCATGGCCGAAGAACCAGTGCAGCGCGAACAAACCGAAACATCCGCAACAGATCCAACTCCGCAAGATGCACCGCCATCAGAAACCCCAAAACCCAACAGCACTGGTTTGCCCGACCACCTAAAAACCGGTATCGAAAATCTCTCGGGCATCAGCATGGATCACGTGAAGGTTCACTATAACTCCGACAAGCCGGCGCAGTTGCAGGCTCATGCTTATGCGCAAGGCAGTGAGATTCATGTCGCGCCGGGGCAAGAAAAGCATTTGCCACACGAAGCTTGGCATGTGGTGCAGCAGGCGCAGGGTCGGGTGAAGCCGACGGTGCAGATGAAGGGTGGCGTTCCCGTTAATGATGATGTGGGGTTGGAGGCTGAGGCGGATTTGATGGGGGCAAAAGCTCTGCAAATGATGAATATGCTTCCTTCTATGCCGTTAAGGGTGTCCAGCAGTGCGCCCAATAGTTCCATTCAATACATGCGATTTAACCTAGCAGGAGTATCAATACAAGAAGGTGAGGCTAATTGGGATGATCCAAATACTGCTGTGATGGACGAGTTTGATACGTGGCTGCAAGATCTTGCGCGACCAGTATGCGTGCAAGTATTTAACGCTTTAAGCGATATCGCTGAGCCAACACGCGATGAAGCCATTGCTAAAAGTAAAGTGATGTTAAAAATTAGTGACGCCCCTGTGCAGGACTCCCCAAATCCACTTATGCAAAGTATTCCGGAAAATCAATGGTGGAAATTATTTATTGACAAGGGAGCTCAAGCTGCGGGCGACGCGGATTCGGCCAACGCATTGCGCTTTGATAATGAAAGTTCGCCCGGCTATCTTGCCGCAATGATGGCTTCCTTCGGCGAGCATGTTGCTAATGCAGTGCCGGGAAACAGAGCACCAATCAATGCGGGTCAATATGCAAATATGCATACGCAAGTTGCGGCAGGAACGCTCAAGAAGCATGACGACGGCTTTATTCAAATGCCACAAGCCAGGAGTGGCATGAACACCTCGTTCGGAGTGTTCAGGCCGCCTGTAAATAATGTAGATGTGGCTGACATAAATCTTCCTTCACTCACTGGGTTTCGTGAAATGACCGCAGAAAGACTTGCTGGAACAAGGGTGGATATGCCACAAGGAGCCGTTCCTGCTGCCAACGAATCGAGTTCAAGTAAATATAATTATAAAGCCAGGGCTGCAACCAATGCGCGGGGTGCCAAATATAATCCGATCACGCGTATAAACGGCCTTGAGACCTTTAGGGTCAATACTAATTATGCTCAAGATGATGGAGCAGCGCTCATTCAGGGGATTCTGGATGGCTACTATTTACAAGTAGCTGAGGCTGATACGACTACCGCAAAACTGCAAGCCATAGTGAAAGCCATTCGCGCACTCCATGTTGGGCATTTTTTTGAAGATGCGAATGGACGACTCAATACTATGACCCTGTTAAACAAGTTCTTGATTGAAGAAGGCTTGCAACCCGTCATCATGGACAGTACTACCATCTTTGGCGGTGGCTTCAGTATTGATCAATTAATTGGTCAGGTTGTCAGAGGGATGCGAAGCTTCGGCGAAGTTGCAGGAATCGCCAAAAATGCATTACCTGCGGTGGAAGTTCGACGAAATTATGCTGGCGCTGATGCAACATTCGTGTTTGCCGAAGAAGTGGTCGATGAGGAAATAGGTCTGCACGTTCAAAAGGTAAGGTATTACACTGTTAGGTACGTGAGTCTACCGCTGAAAGCACAAGAAATCATAGGCCACTATGGCGCATTGGCGAAGCACCGAGATGGCGATAATGTGACAGGTAAATTAAGCTTTACAGATCCAGAAACTGCCGAGCGATTGGAGCATCAGTTGGAGCCGCAAATTCTTTTTTGAGGAAAAAGGGTGGAGGGATTCAATTTTGATCAATCTTCCGCTTCCACCACTCAACAGTTAAAATCCAAAAAATAAACTAGTAAACGAGCTGCTGCTGCCACATCGAGCGCGACATTAAGCTGTCCATCTTCCATATCATTTAGTTTAGTGCGGTAACAGCCGCGAAGTGTGTTTTATAGCGTCAGAAAAACATCAAATATATGTGGGACTAGTAGCGGTGTACCCTATTTACAATGTGCTTATCATTGGGATGTAAGTTTTACCGCAAAACAGAATGGAAAAACCGTCAGTTTTTATTTGCTTGGTGAACAAAAACTGTCTGCAGCGCTCGCCGCAAAAAATGCACTGTCACATGAAGATTTATCAAGATACGATTTAATGTGTGGAATAGAAGGTATTGCTCTTGGCGTGATTCCAGATTTTCGCAAAACAGGTTTGACTGAACAATTAAAACAACAAGTTAAAACGATTCCTGATGTGGATTTTATCTATGGTATGCAATTAAATCGCTGGGTAATTTGGATTACTGGCTGCGCTCCCGGCGATTAATCGCCGAGAGTTTTACCGCTGAACCAGTTTATTTCACACAGGAAGATGTTTCGCAAAAAGCAAATCCCGCTAAATTGGCTCATCCGCATAAATACAACAATTCCTTCCCTGCTCTTTAGCTTTGTACAGGGCATTGTCAGTACGTTTGAAGCAGCTGGCAAAATCCTCTCCTGGCAATTGTTGGCCAATGCCAAAGCTTGCGGTGACGGACAGGGGTTTATCTGTTTCACACTGCGAGTTGAATATCGCTGCACGGATAATTTCTGCGAGTCCCATAGCAGTCGTTTTGCTAGCGCCGGGCAATAACACAATAAATTCTTCGCCACCCCAGCGTCCTACGTAGTCGCCGGGGCGTACGTGCTGTTGGATAATTTGGGTAACGTGCTGTAAAACGCGGTCGCCTGTGTCGTGTCCACGTTGATCATTTACGCGTTTGAAGTGATCGATATCAATGATCATCATGGAGTAGTCGGGATAGTCCGGCGCTTTGATGTGACCGCGCCCTGCAAGGCTCGCTACTATCTGGTCAATACCAAAACGATTGTATATTTGCGTCAGTGGGTCAACAGTCGATAGGCGACGAAATTTATTGGTTTCTTCTTGTAATTGTTCGTTGCTGTCGCTGAGTTTGTTAATGATTTGAATATCGTGTTTGGTTTGCTCACTTAATTGAATCAAACGTTTGATGGCATAGAAAAGAATACCCAGCATCCATATACAGAGTATGCCGAGATACCAGTGTTCGACTTTAATCCACTCGCCACGGAATTCCAGTTTCTCAATGAAAAAGGTGTGCGTGCCTGCCTTCTCGGGTTCGCCAAAATCCACGGTAATGGCCATGGCATTATCAACTTCGGGTGCAGCATCGGAAAGAGGGATGTTGTATTGCGTTAGCCACCAGTCCGCTGCTGCGAAGGCCGATAATGCGATGCTGTTTTCCCTGTTGAGATCTTTGGTGTGAAGCTGCACCGCATTGAATTTTGTGCTGTTCCTATCGTCGGGATTGGAGTAGGTAGAATTGTAGTTGCGGATAGCAATCCGCACTTTGTTGGCGTTGCCGGAATAATTTAATTGGAGAATCAGCTGTTCGTACCGCGACAAGTCGATTCCCTTTTGGATGGACGTGGACAAGTCTAGCGTCCAGCCACAGGGAAAGTAATTCCCTTGAAAGCTTTCGGAGTAATTACATTTCCACGCCGTGTGGTCATTATTGGTCCATTCCGATGAGGGGGTGCCGTCCGGGAGTTGTTCAGTCAGTAAATAAAGAGGCTTGGTGGCATCGGGTATCAATACCAAACGCCGATCGGGCATAAAATGCACGCCGATAATGAGTAAAGCAGTAACCAAAATGGCCGCGAGTAAGATCGAGTTGAGGCTTTTATCATTCATTATAATGTTGTTACCGTAGGGGTTTGGTATCAAGTATCGCTCAAGTGGAGAGATTTTCAATGTCAAAATGACAATAAGCCCTCTTGGTTCTCCCATACTCCAGGCCCCACTCCTAAAAAGCGATTTAACTTGGGTCACTTGCTTTACTGATTTCTGTTACACTGCACCGATTTTTTTCGGCCCCCTATTGTGGCGGGCATTAGTGGCTAACTCATTGTTTTGGAGAGTATTTATGTCCAGCCCGAGAGATAAAAAGTACAAGCGTATTTTACTGAAACTCAGCGGCGAGGAGCTGATGGGTACTGAGG
>CAZCJR010000016.1:0-66222 GCA_964499225.1 uncultured Cellvibrionaceae bacterium
TTCTTAAAACGTTTTGCAACTAGCCCGAGGGCTGGTTGCAAATGTGGATTTATTGATAACCTTTCGGGAATGGATTCGGCTCGATCAACTCTTTGGTTTCGAAGACCACGTCGTACTGGCCGTCAAGACGCGCATGACCGATACGGGTTTTGGACCAGAGGTGATGGTTCGGGTGAACTTTCACGTAGCCTTCAGGTGCAGTAGTCAACTCAATACCGGGCGATGCAGCGCGCACTTTATCGATATCAAATGAACCCGCTTTTTCTACCGCCGCTTTCCACAACCAAGGGCCGAGATAGGCTGCCTGAGTTACGTCACCGATAACGATGTCTTTGCCCCAACGCTCTTTAAACGCTTTTACAAACGCCACGTTGTTGTCGTTAGGCAAACTTTGGAAGTACTTCATAGAAGCATAAGCACCCACCATATTTTCACCACCGATACCAAGAATTTCATCTTCAGTTACCGAGATGGTCAACACCAGTGGTTTCTCTTTAGTCATATCGATACCGGCTGCTTTTAATTGCTTGTAGAAAGCAACGTTAGAGCCGCCCACTACCGATGCAAATATCACATCAGGCTTTTTCAATTTAATTTTGTTAATCACCGAGTTAAATTGCGTGTGACCGAGTGGATAATATTCTTCACCCACTACGCTCAAGCCCAATTTCTCAATGTGCTTACGTGCAATTTTGTTGGAGGTGCGCGGCCAAATATAATCTGAACCGAGCAAGTAGAATGTTTTTGCGCCTTTGGCTTTAGTTACCCAATCAATACCTGCAAGAATTTGTTGTGTTGCTTCCTGACCGGTGTAGATCACGTTGGGTGACTGTTCCAAGCCTTCATAAAAGGTTGGGTAGTAAAGCATACCGTTGTATTGCTCAAAAATCGGCAACACCGCTTTGCGCGATGCGGAGGTCCAGCAACCAAATACTGCTGCGACCTTATCGTTCACCAATAATTTTTTGGATTTCTCGGCGAAGGTTGGCCAGTCGCTGGCACCATCTTCCTGAATGTATTCAATTTGACGCCCGAGTACACCGCCCATTGCGTTGATTTGTTCAATCGCCAATTTTTCTGCCTGCACTGAACCCGTTTCACTGATCGACATAGTGCCGGTTACTGAGTGAAGGATACCGACCTTAACGGTTTTATCGGTTACTGCGAGGCCAGTGGTATTCACGTCGGCCGCATGCGCTGTGCCGAACACTAATGACGCGGCAAGTGTTAATAAACACTTTTTCCAGGTTTTCATTCCCGTACCACTGCTGCGGAGGGGGGATAGCATGGTCTTGTTCATGGTCGTTCCTCAGGTAATTAAAAATTGTTTAGGTTGCGCACAAGCTGTAATAGGGAGTTGCAGATTGTTACCACTGAGTTTTTTCGTAATGAGAGCACCCATTGAAATGCTTGATCATCGAAGGAACGCTTTGAAGCGGAAGCGTTCTCTACGCTGCCCAATCTAGGCGTGCCAAGGCGTAGAGACCATTCGATAAATGACACAGACCACTACGTCATTTGACGCATAGCGATGAAGGAAGGGTTTACGTATTTACCAAAAGAATTAATGAAGGGACTGGTCTTTTGACAAGTTGGTACAGCAATTGAGAGGAGATTGGATACAAAGGTTTAAACGCCAGCATTGGCGGCGTGAGTTTATTTATCCGAACTGAAAGCGCACCAAAAAAGAATCCAGGTGCGCCAAAAGTGCACACAAAAGATGCGCACAAAACAATCCCTACTCAACAATGCGCAAATAACATACTTAATCAACGAGACGTTCCCGGACGAACAGACTGTTTTAACGGGTAAGCAATGACTGCCAAGCAGCATATATTTCGCGTGCGGCGTAATTACAACCAGTGGGTTGCCAACCAAACACTGGAAGATTACGCACTGCGCTTCACCGCTAAAAGCGCACGGCGCTGGTCTGCTGCACGCGTAGCGACCACAGCGCTGGGCGCAATTTCGTTTCTTGCATTAGAAGCCATCGGCGGTGCAATTACGTTGCACTATGGTTTAAATAATGCGGTCACCGCCATTATGGCGGTGAGTTTAATTATTTTTCTCGCCGCAATTCCGATCAGCTACTACGCGGCAAAGTATGGAGTCGATATTGACCTGCTCACACGCGGCGCCGGTTTCGGATACATCGGGTCAACTATCACCTCACTCATTTACGCCACCTTCACATTTATATTTTTTGCGCTTGAAGCAGCCATCATGGCCATGGCCCTGGATTTATTATTTGGCATTCCACTCGCGTGGGGTTATTTAATCAGCTCGATTGTGGTGATCCCCTTAGTTACGCACGGCATCACCTTTATCAGCCGTTTTCAATTATGGAGCCAGCCCCTGTGGATTATTCTGCAGTTGTTGCCTTTTGTTTTTATTATTTATGCCGATGCCAGCGCGGTGGAAAACTGGACGCAATTTTCCGGCAGCATGCAAACGCAGGACGCGCCGCGCGATGGGATTAACATTTTGCTTTTTGGCGCTGCCTCGGCGGTGATTTTTTCGCTGATTGCACAAATCGGCGAGCAAGTGGATTTTTTGCGATTTTTACCCGACCCAAAACCCAACGCGCGCTGGCGCTGGTGGGCAGCACTCATTGCCGGTGGACCGGGCTGGATTGTGATTGGCGCGATAAAAATTCTTGCCGGTTCTTTTCTTGCGGTACTTACCGTCAACCACGGTATTAGCATTGATGAAGCCGCCGACCCAACGCGCATGTATATGGTCGCATTCAGTTATATTGCCAGCTCACCGGAAGTCGCATTATCCGTCGCGGGCATCTTTGTTATTTTGAGTCAGCTGAAAATTAACGTCACCAATGCCTATGCAGGCTCAATCGCCTGGTCGAATTTTTTCTCGCGCTTAACACACAGCCATCCAGGGCGCGTGGTGTGGTTGGTATTCAACGTTGCAATTGCCTTGTTGCTAATGGAGCTGGGAGTTTATCGCGCACTTGAACAAACGCTGGGGTTTTACGGCATAGTTGCTGTGGCATGGCTGGGTTCGCTCGTGGCGGATCTGGTGATCAACAAGCCGCTCGGCCTCAGCCCCAAACATATTGAGTTTAAACGCGCTCACCTGTACGACATCAATCCCGTTGGTGTTGGCTCAATGTTGATTGCCTCAATTGCAGGCATTCTGTGTCATACCGGAATTGTCGGTGATATAGCACAGGCGCTCTCTCACTTTATCGCCCTTGCGCTCGCGCTTATCTGCGCACCGGTGATTGCAATTGCTACCAAAGGACGCTATTACCTCGCGCGCCCGGTCGTGAATGTGATGGAGTATGCCGAGCAGACCGATGGCGTGCATGCCACTATCTCCTGCTGCATTTGCGAACATAAATTTGAAACCGAAGATATGACTTACTGCCCCGCCTACGCTGGGCATATCTGCTCGCTTTGTTGTTCACTCGATGCACGCTGTCAGGATTACTGCAAACCCGGGGCAAACTACTCCACACAACTCAGCGACTTTTTTAAAGTATTTTTACCAAAATCAATCACCACCAATATTAATTCGCGCGTCGGGCATTTTATTGTTCTGGTGTCATTTATTAATGGTCTTTCGGCCATTCTACTCTCGCTAATTTATTTTCAAACGCCAATACACGCTCCCGAAACGGCTGCGCTTTTGGAGGCCACACTCTGGAAAGTATTCTTCCTGCTGGTGATTATTACCGGTGTAGTGAGCTGGTTATTTGTGTTGGCGCATGAAAGCCGTGTGGTTGCGCAAGAAGAATCGCAACGGCAAACGCGTTTATTGATGGAAGAAATTGAAGCTCACGAACGCACCGACCGCGCATTGCAAACGGCTAAAGAGGAAGCCGAAGCAGCCAACCAGGCTAAGAGCCGTTACCTCACCGGCATCAGCCACGAATTGCGTTCACCACTGAATGCGGTATTGGGCTATGCACAATTATTGGAAAAAGATCCGAGCATGCCCGCACATCGTAAAGACGCGCTGGGGGTTATCCGCCGCAGCGGCGAACATCTTGCCGATTTGATTGAGGGTTTATTAGACATTTCCAAAATCGAAGCGGGGCGCTTGGATTTACATCAAGATCAAGTTCGCATTGCGGTTTTAATGGAACAGTTGGTTCATATGTTCCGTTTACAAGCTGAAGCCAAAGGCCTGATGTTTATTTACGAATGCAAAGACCGACTGCCCGAATTTGTGCGCACCGATGAAAAGCGCCTACGCCAGATTCTTATTAATTTATTATCCAACGCCATTAAATATACCGACAAAGGTAGCGTGATTTTTAAACTGCGTTACCGCAGCCAGGTTGCGGAATTTACCATTACGGACACAGGCGAAGGCATTGCGCAAGAGAATATCGAACGTATCTTCCGCCCATTTGAACGAGTGCGTCGGGCGGGTTCTACTGAAACTGGAACCGGGTTGGGCTTAACCATTACTCGCTTGCTCAGCGAAATTATGGGTGGCGATATTGCAGTAACCAGCACCCCCGGTGTTGGCAGTACTTTTAAAGCGAGCTTAATGCTAGCAAGTATCAGTAAACCCCACGCTGAATTTATTACTGCACCAGTGCAAACGATTTACGGCTATAAAGGGGCTGTGCGTACCTTAATGCTGGTCGACGATGAAGCTTCTCATCGCCAGTTAATGCGCGCGATGCTCGCACCACTGGGTTTCGAAATTATTGAATTGGATAATCCGCTGCTCGCACTTGATCGGCTAACGCAAGAGATTGATAACGACAATTGCCCTGACTTAATTATGCTGGATGTCTCCATGCCCGGCATCAATGGTTGGCAGCTGGCAAAACAATTGCGCGAAGCGGGTTATCATTCGCCGATTATTATGGTCTCGGCCGATGCCAGCGAAGGCAAGGATTTACCCGCACACGACAATACCGAAATTACACCGCTGCACGATGCCTACGTAATTAAACCCGTGCGCATTAATTTGTTGTTGGATCATATTGGCCGCTTGCTGAATCTGGTGTGGTGTTACGAGAAGCAGGAAGCGATTGCACCCGAAGCACAACTTATCGGTGCGCTTGAATTGCCTGCGGATAACCATCTGGACGATATAGCTCACCTCGCTGCCATCGGCCACAAAAAAGGCTTACAAGACAAAATACAAGAACTTGAAAAAACCGGTGCTGCACATCCGGTATTTATTCAGGAATTAAAAAAGCTCACCACTAACTTCCAGTTTGAAAAAATATTGGCGCTAGTCGATGCAGGGATCGATGTAGAGATAGATCCGGAGGTCGATGCAGAGATTGGTAAAGAGCCACGCACAGAAACTATTCAAGACCAGTAATGAGTAAACAAAAAGAGTAATTGCAATGAACACTAAAGCCCAGTCGCAGGTCGTATTGGTGGTAGATGATGCTATCGACAGTATTCATATGCTTAACGATGTGCTGGAAGAATCGCACTTCACCGTGTTAGTCGCACTCGAAGGTGCGCAGGCGCTCACCATTACCAAAAATATTCGCCCGGACATTATTTTGCTCGATGCCATAATGCCGAATATGGATGGCTTTGAAACCTGCCGTCAATTAAAACTGAATCCACAACTCGCGGATGTGCCGATCATTTTTATGACCGGGCTGAGCGACACTGAACATGTTGTGATGGGTTTAAATGCGGGCGGCGTTGATTATGTAACCAAACCGATCAACCCCGAAGAACTAATGGCGCGCATGCGCGTGCATCTGGCCAATGCACGCATTACCCAAAGTGCTCGTGCGGCACTGGATACGGCGGGGCAATATTTATTTACGATTGATCTGCACGGCCAACTGGTCTGGGCCACACCGCAGGTTTATCAACTACTGGACGGCGCAGGCGCGACAGCGGATTCCATTGCCCTCACCCAAATAATCAGCCAACAACTGCGTGAGTGGATCAGCCATAAACCGGAAACCGGTCGGCAATTGCCGCTGCAAAAACTTACACAAGAACTCAGTGTAGAAATGTTGAATTTAATCGATGGTAAAGAATATTTACTGCGCCTCACCAACCCGCCTAAACCGGCTGACGACACCCAATCATTAAAACACCAATTCTCAGTCACCGGGCGCGAAGCCGATGTGCTCTTATGGATCGCCAATGGTAAAACCAATCGCGAAATCGGCCAAATTTTAGAGATGAGTCCACGCACAGTGAATAAACATTTGGAGCAGATTTTTAAAAAATTGGGAGTGGAAAATAGAACATCAGCAGCGGCAGTGGCGATTAAATGTTTGGCGCGGGGATAAGATGATTAAATGACTTAAGTTCAGCAGGTATTGATTTTTTATCACTATTGCTTGTTATGAGATTTACTTTGCGTCAAATTTGGAAAGACCTAGGCTGGGAGTATGCTCGGTAGAAGCCAAAATTGAGCAGCAACCTATTTGAACTTCGTATTAGTTGCTAACTAACTTCACTATAAAAAGTTAGTCGGTTACCAAACGGATCCCTTACCGACATATCTTCAGTGCCCCATGGCATTTTCTCAATTGATAAAACCACACGCTGGATTTTTTTGTTTAGCTCTTCATGGAAATTTGCTAATCCAAGGGTTTGAATTCTCATCGCAGCACCAGTGCAGCAGTCCCCATCGTGCGCTGATAAGTGAATAACACACTCCCCTCTCGACACTTGCAAGTACAACGGAAAACCATCCCCAAACCTATGCTCCCAGTCAACAGAAAAACCTAAATATTCCGCATAGAACTCTTTGGCTTTTTCTTCATCCATGATTCAAAGTATTGGTGTTGCTTTACTGAAATTCATATTCCTTCCTCATTGATTTTTAACATACGTAATGGTAGACGCCCGAGCATAACATAGAGGTGTCACCGACAACATTAAGCATGAATAAGTTAGGTATCGCACAGACACAAATCCCACTCCGGCGCAGCCTAAAACCTGAATCAATTGACAGCGATGGCTGTAGAAGCGGTTTGGACACACACGCAATTGCCATCTAAAAGGCGTGGGGGTTATTGCAATAAATTATCTCTACACACGTGATTATTGCGTCGCAATTAAGTCGCTTTAATTAATTTTTCATCGTCGGATAGGAGAAATTTATGGAGCGTATTAATCTGCTTCTTCCTGATGTCACTATCGCCCACCGTGTTGTGGATAGATTGCTGGCCGCAGGTGTTGAATGGAGCCATCTTCATATTTTAGCTAACCCGGACATACCGCTGGACGAACTCCCTGATGCTGACTTACCCCAAAAAAGTGACCTACTGCCTGCGCTGGCACGTGGCACAGCAGTTGGTGGATTAGCCGGGATGGTTGCAGGGCTAGTCGCACTTTCAATACCACCCGCTGGCGTTGTTATTGCGGGCGGTGCTTTATTGGGAACGACAATTGGCGGAGCTGGCATCGGAGCTTGGGCGGCAGCGCTGGTTGGCGTGAGCATCCCGAATTCTCAACTTGATCAATATGAAGACGCCATTAAGCGCGGCGAGTTGTTATTACTAGTAGACACCCCTCAAGAGCGCGAAGAAGAAATAAAATCTGTCATCAAATCGGAATACTCAGCCGCCGATTTTAATTCGGCCCATCAAAATCCGTCTGAAATAAAACCTGAATAGCGAACTATTAAAACTATATTTCGCCCTTCAAAGATTCGACGCCACCTCCATGTGTTGCGCAATATCCGTGTACAGCGGCAGCTGTTAAAGGGAGATTTTTTATGACCTTTACAGCAGGCGCTCCAAGGGCATTCCCACCTCAAGTTCAATTGATTTATATTCTTCTTTGATAAATTCAAGAAATTGGGTCAGCTGCATGTGATGCTCTTCGTAGTCGGCTCGATTGCGGAGAGTTTCACTAGTTAAAAGCTGCTCCTGAAATAAAACAGCGTCTCGAACAGCTGACACCAATAACGGAGCCCAAACATTTGGAATTTCCATTACATAGCCTCTCTAAGTAGTTTAATAGCAAGTTGATCAAGCTTCGATTTGAATTGAGATAAAGGCATGTCGTAAGCCGGGGCTATTGTGTAATGATGAGCGCCCAATATTGTATTGTACTCGTCCTTTACTATGGCAATTCCTTCAGGGAGGACAGTTCCTTTAGCGATTTTGTAATACTCCCAGTCTTTGCCTTTCGGTAAGCCAGGCTTGTCAAATGTGCTTAGCCCTCTTGGCCTGTCTTTTACAGAAACCCATTTGACGCCATTTCGCTGTTCAATTTTTATATCTGCAGCACGAGGACGGCCATTTGAAAGAACCGTAGGCTCCTCTACGAAGCTAAAAACTCCTACATTCGACTTTCTATTTAGAGCCCGCCACAAATTAATTGGCACTGAGCCTTCAAAAATTCTTTCTACTTGCCCCTTCGAAATGAGAACGTCTTTTAAGATAGTAATGCTCATGATTAACATCCTTTTTGGTTTGATTGCCTTAACAGTTTATTAAAATTTTGAAGGGGCATACTATCAAAAAATTCATTGGAGAATATCACTTAGAATGTGATGAATGTTTGTTTCCAATTTCATTTTCTGATTCCAACAATGTGCTGCGCAGCGCCAACCCAATAAATAACCCTATCTAAGCGACAAGTACATTTCATTGAACTGGTTCAAGCGACACATCACTCCCACGACAAGCCCCTTGCTAAGACATCTTTTCCGCAATCCCCGTCGGCTTGCCATCCAAACTCAGCTGGTTTTTTTCTTTCCAATATTCTTTTATCCCCTCTTCGCCTTTATTGATCGCCCAATTGGTTAATTGCTCGCGCTCATCGACATAATCAAAAAAGGGAACGGCCATACCGCAGGAGGTTTGCACAAGATCGACCTGCAAATCAAAAATCTGGCGGGCGCCGGGTGTTATCGCAAAATGACTGTAAAGAGAATTCCATTCAGGATCACCGCAATGAATTGCACGTGAAGTGCCGTACAAACGCAGAATCATAGGCGCGCCTTCAAAGGCAGCGAACATAATCGTCATGCGCGGATGGGTTTGCAGGTGTGCGGCGGTTTCGTTGCCGCTACCAGTGACATTGAGCCAGATAACGCGGTTGCTATCGAGCACGCGCAGTGAATCCATTCCCTTGGGGGAAATATTGACCCGGCTGTCATCGGTCGCTGTGCCGACAAAAAATAATTTTTGGCGAGCTATAAAATCTTTGATGTCTGCGGAAATTTCTGTGTAGCGTTTTCCCATTATTCAACTCCTTGTTGACTGATAAGTAACTGGCCGTGCCGACCTTGTTGTCAAAGCGGATCTATCTTCATCAAAGTTGCTTCACCGCCGCGATAGGATTCCTGCGCGATGAACTGCCAACCTAGCTCCCGATAAAATTTGGATTGGTCCGGTGTGAATAAATAAAGCGGGCTGAAGCCATGTGCTTTTGCTTGGCTAACGACGTGTTTCACCAAAGCTGCACCCACACCGCGTTTGCGATAATCCGGATTGACATAGACGCTCGCAAGCCAGGGCGACAGCTCGGGGTGGCTGTCCATATCACTCTCTACCAAGGCGGCAGTGCCGACCAAATGTTTGCCATCCACGCAAATGTACATGGCGGGCATGACTGCACCTTTTATATAGCGTTGCATTCTTTCGATGCGAGACTCAAGAGTGCCACCCGGATTTAAGTAGCCCCACTGCGCCTGATGCCAGGCGGCAATGGTGGGAATATGTTCGGGTGCTGTAGCGAGGTTAATAATTTTCATGGTGTATCGTATTCAAGTGTAAAAAATTAATTTTTTTGCCCAAGGTCAATGCCAACCAGATCAGGATATTTAACCAGTGCCACCAACGCAATAAAATCATAAACACCATGCCAAACCATTACCACCAACAAACTATCCGTAATGTCGTAGGCAACACCGAATGCGATACTCATTAAAGTCACTGAAATAAAATAGGCATGAGAAAGGTAATGCAGCAAACCGAAAATAATGGACGCCACTAAAATCGCCCACATTATTGCAAAGTGATTACTCAGCCAGGTTTGCAGAAAGCCACGAAACAATAACTCTTCACCCACGCCAGCTAACGCAGCCACGCATGCAAGATGCCCCAATGAATAGCCACTAAATATTCCGGAAACGCGGCGGGTATCATTCAACAACGCTTGCGCAAACTTTCCGCCAAAGCGATAGATTAATGTAAATAATAAAAAGGTAACAATTGCGAGCAAGGTACCTATCGCAATAGCGTGGAGCCTTTCGATTTTGGCATCTGGAATTTGAATGCTAAAAGCCCATATCAAAAACATGCCCACAGCTACAATCGCTAATTGGCTTAACAAAATAAGAGCAAAACGTTGATCTCGTTTTTTATTCATCGAGCACCTGAAATACATACCAGTACGAAACAGACCGTACAACACAAAGCATTACTCTATTAACGAAGTTGACAGAACATGTAGCTTTATTGTGATTTCTTCGGACTTTGATGCAAAAACATTAATGCCACGAATGCAAGTATTAGCGCAACAAAACGATAATCCCACTCGCGATTAATAAGGCGCAAGGTCAACTGCTCACCTTGAAATACCGGCTGCTCAAAACCTGTCCAAGAATAGCCACTAAAAACAACAACAATTTCTGCCATTACTAACACGACATAAATCCAACAAAACATTAGCGTAGAGCGTGGGCAAATATAAGCCGCTACTGCCATGGCACAAGCAGCAAGCAATTGAGAAACTGCTAGAAATACGGTGCCTGACAACCATTGGCGGTGAGAAATAGATTCGACAACAAAACCGTAGCTACCCGTAATTGTGAGCGCGACAATGGCTATTGCGAGCAAGCGGATGCTTATATGTTTTAACATCAATACGTCCATCTCATATCCTTTTCCAATTTATTAGTCCTTGTTCGGAGGAATTTCCATATCAATTATATCGGCAATACTCAAATTCGATTCGCCGCTCTCCTCACCCTCAACAAGCAAATCCCTTATTACCTCAGTTGCTGAACTATTGATATCAGACATTTTTATCACTCAGAAAATTTATCTTTGATCAGCGGAGTCATTAACGCTTCTTCAACCGCAATACCGCTTTATTCTGATCAATCACAAAATCAAACCGGCCAAGAATATCGATACCTAACAGACCGTCAAATTGATCCGCATTATCCATTGGCAGGCGGGCGAGCATGTGTTTGTTGAAGGTGATGCTTTCGATGGTGAGGGTGTCGACTACAAATAAATAACTTTCGACGGTGCCGCTCGCGGTGTTGAGTTGGATGGGTTTGGGGGATTTTACAAAAGAGTAATGGCGGTTGATAAAGCTGGCGGTGAGGCCGCTAATGGATGCGCCGGTATCCAATAATAATTTTACTTTCTCGCCTTCGATTGTCAGCGGCACTAAAAATTGGCCGCCGTAACGGATGAGCGGCACGGTAATTTCAGCGGGGCCTTCGTCTTGCGCGAGGGAGCCTTCATCCAATTTTGCCAAGATACCTTCGGCACGCGCCTGAGTTTCTGGTTGATTGGCCGCCATGAGTGCGTGATATTGCGCCTGCTCTTTGTCTGATGTCTTTAAATGCATTCTGGCGAGTTGTAAATGCAGCTCGCCGTTGTCCGGAGTGAGTCTGATCAGGTCATTAATTTGTGCCATTAACCATTCTTGGCTCTCGCCAAAAATGGAGGGATTATCAACGAGACGAATTAAATATTTCGCCAGATAGGCCAGCGCGTTTTCAATTTTTTGCGCATCCACTTCCGTACTGATATAGCGAAACCAAATGCCGACCGATTCTTTATGTTGCCCTAACTGCTCATAAACCCGTGCCAGCAACCAGAGTGCTTCAGAATTTTGTGGTTCCTGCTCGATCAATTGATTCAGCAGGCGAGCGGCTTCGGCGTAGGCGCCATTGGCAATTAATTGATTGGCGCGCTCGAGCGGTGACTGCGCCTTAGTGGGCAAAAATTCATTGGTCGAGGCGGGCGGCGTGGAACGGATTTCTTGTGGTGGAGGTGACTCTGGATCTTCAAAAAGAACAGGCTCGGCAATACCGGCTTCAACAATCATCGGCAGTTGTTCGTCGCGTTTGGAATGGCGATATTCGCTGGCGTAAAAACCCAGTGCAAATGCCAGTGTGGCCACAAAGATAATTTTTTTATTGTTCATCGTCAGATTGTTTTCGGTGTCAGTATTATTGTGATTGCCAACATTGTTGTTATGACCAAAGTTGTTGTAAGGCCAGCGGCGTTGGATTTATCAGGGCTGTTGCAATTGTTTACGAATAAACGCCGCCATACTTTCCGGTTTGGTGATCGAGGCAAAACGTTTGATAGGTGCGCCATCGCGGCCGATTAAAAATTTGGTGAAATTCCACTTGATGGATTTTCCTAGCCATCCGGGCAATGCGCGGGTTAGCCAATTAAACAGTGGATGCGCATTACTGCCATTCACATCCACCTTGGCAAACATGGGAAAGCTCACACCGTAATTAATTTGGCAGGTCTGCGCGATTTGCTCCGCGTCGCCCGGTTCCTGCCCGCCAAATTGGTTGCAGGGAAAACCGAGAATCACCAGGCCTTGATCTTTAAATTCTTGATAGAGCGCTTCCAACCCGGCGTACTGCGGGGTAAAGCCACATTGGCTGGCGGTATTAACGACCAATACCAGCTTACCTGCGTAGTCAGACAGATTAACGGGGTTTCCGTTCAGGGATTTTGCTGTGAGGGTATAAAGAGGGCTCATGGGTTCACCTGTGGAATTCTGGCGACAATAATATGAGCCCAGACTGCATGGCGGGGAGGATTAAATCAACCCTCCCGCTCTGTCAGCAGCCGTTTAATATTCAGCGGCGGGTTTATCGAGGGTTTTGATCTGAATGTTACGGAAGAAAGTCTCGGCACCTTCTGATTGGATCTGCAATTTACCGCGAGTGAGCGGGACAAATTTGCCATCGACCTTATGGCGCGAATTAAAACCGCGAAACACTTCATGGCCGTTTACTTTGTGGATCAGGGTTTTGCCATCGGTAATCACTTCCATGGTGTCCCACTCGCCGCTCGGCTTTTCATAGTTGCCCAGCTTTAATACCCGCGCGGCAATATCTTTGCGCAGTGGCAATTTAGGGTCGTAGCGATAAAACTTCCAGTCGCCGAGATTGGTATCGCCCGCATGGACATCAATGATCACACCGTCGAGGCTGTGGTAATCGCCACTGTCGCCTTCCTGAATCTGGAATTCGTGGCTGCGCATCCAATGCCCGCTCTGTGCGCCTTGGGCACCGACAGCAAAATACAACAGACCACTATCACGGGGCGCATCCAGACGCGGATGCCATTTTTGTTTGCCCCACTTGATATCAAACTTCAGGTGAAAATTTTCAAACTCATCCACACTGGTCAGCCCGCCCCATTCAGCTCCCGACACCCGCAACAGGCCATCAACTACTGAAAAAATATGGTTAGGGTCATTGTTCAAGCCTTGAGGCTTGTGCTTGGAGACCAGATTGTATTCATTGGTTTCCGGCTGATAGCTCACATAGGGTTCCCAGCCGCTGAGATCTTTGCCGTTAAACAGGGATTGCCACCCACCCGCCGCCGCAAAAGCCTGAGTACTGGCGATAAGGCCACATAAACATAAACTGATCAATTTCATTACCGTTCCTCGCTGTTGTTCTGCAGGTGCTCTAGTAGTGGTCCTGTCATGTTCGTTAGACCAAGCGCGTGCAGCCTAGAGTCTGAGCGCCGCCCCGTCCATATTTCCATAATGACAATTACAGACCTTTACCCTAATCCCGCCAGCTGGTGCCAGCGGCGCCCGCCGGGCACCAATAACCGAATTACTGATTCATCTTTGTGCAGCAGGATGCGCCAGGGTTTGCTTTGGCTCTGAAAAAGAGCATCTCTGGCAAGTTGCACCGGGAGCCGCCTAATAAACGAACGGCTAAAAATGGCAAAAATGCACAAATGTAGTGAAAAACAATCAACAAAAATGAACCGCAAAAATGCACATATTTTTAAAACAGATAATTTTCGCACCAACAAAAATCAAAAAATATTTTAGGTAGCAAATTTGCGGGGAAAAAATCAAATCACCCTGCTCGCAACGGAGATTGGCATCAATTATGCGTTATCGGAATTGAGTTAACTAACAACGATCGATAACCCTAACCATACTATTGACTGCCCTGCGCGAGGTTATTCATGGACAACAAAAATTCTCCCGATTCAACCGATCAATCACTGCAATTAGATCGCCGTCGTTTATTAAAAACCGGTTTGGGCGCCGTGGGTGGCGCCGCTGCTATGAGCTTGCTACCTGGCTTAGGCAGTCTCGCTTACGCAGCACCCGTTGCACTGGAAACCACCAAAGCAAAATTGGGTTTTATTGCGCTCACTGACGCAGCGCCATTATTTGTCGCTCAGGAAAAAGGTTTCTTTGCCAAGTACGGAATGACCGGTGTGGAAGTTTTAAAACAATCGTCTTGGGGCACCACGCGCGATAATTTGGTGTTGGGTTCAGCCAACAACGGAATCGATGGCGCGCATATTTTATCGCCCATGCCCTATTTGATTTCTACCGGTGCAATGACTGCGAACAATCAACCTGTACCTATGTCGATACTCGCGCGCCTGAATTTAAGTGGCCAGTGTATTTCTGTAGGTAAAGAGTATGCCAGTTTGAAACTGGACGTTACCGCTAAAGGTTTTAAAGAAGCCTTGGCTGCAAAAAAGGCAGCGGGTAAAACTGTCAACGCTGCGGTGACTTTCCCCGGCGGAACACATGACTTGTGGATGCGTTATTGGCTCTCGGCTGCAGGCATTGACCCGAACAAAGACATTTCCACCATCGTAGTGCCGCCTGCACAAATGGTGGCGAATATGAAAGTGGGCAACATGGATACCTTCTGTGTATGTGAGCCATGGAATGAACAATTAATTAACCAAAAAATTGGTTACACGGCATTAATTACCGGCGAACTTTGGCACAACCATCCGGAAAAAGCCTTTGCCATGCGCAGCGACTGGATTGAAAAAAATCCTAACGCAACACAAGCCTTGTTAATGGCTGTACTGGAAGCACAAATGTATTGTGAGAAACCGGAGAACCGTGAAGAAGTCGCAAAAATTTGTTCGGACCGTAAATGGATAGGCGCGCCCTTTAACGATGTAGTGGAGCGCATGAAAGGTAATTTTGATTACGGCACCGGCCGTGTGGTTGAAAATAGCCCGGAGCAAATGCGTTACTGGAAAGACTTCGCTTCTTACCCATTCAAGAGCCACGATGCCTGGTTTATCACTGAAGATATTCGCTGGGGCTACTTACCCGCGAGCACCGACATCAATGCATTAGTCGACAAAGTAAACCGCGAAGATTTATGGCGCGCAGCTGCTGCCGCGATCAAAGTTCCAGCGGCAGAAATTCCCACCAGCACCTCGCGCGGTGTCGAGAAATTTTTTGATGGCAAAGTATTTGACCCTGCCAATCCAAAAGCCTATCTCGACAGTCTCGCGATTAAAAACATGGCGTAATGCGGAGTAAATATCATGGCGGAATCCAGTATCACCAGCAACGGGCTAACCGAGGACACACGCGGCATTATGCAGCGCGTTAAAGATGTTGGGCACTATTTGATGGTGCGGGTAGTTCCCGCTGTGGTCGTCATCAGTGTATTGGTGGCGGTGTGGCAAATTACTTGCTCGCGCCCCGATTCTAACCTTCCTTCTGCCACTACCGTGTTTGAAGAGACGCGCTATTTAATTGAAAACCCTTTCTACGATAACGGTGGTACCGATGTCGGCATGGGCTGGCAATTATTGGCAAGTCTGCAGCGGGTGGCGATTGGTTATACCTTAGCGGTGATTGCCGGTGTAGCCTTGGGGATTCTCGTCGGCCAATCCGTATGGGCGATGCGCGGGCTTGATCCACTCTTTCAAGTCTTGCGCACGGTGCCGCCACTCGCGTGGTTGCCGCTGTCGCTAGCGGGATTTCAAGACAGCCAACCTTCGGCCCTGTTTGTAATTTTCATTACCTCCATTTGGCCCATCATCATTAACACCTCGGTTGGCGTGCGCAATATTCCTATGGATTATCGCAACGTCGCGCGGGTGGTGCGGTTAAATGGCTGGCAATACTTCTACAAAATTATGCTGCCCGCTGCTGCACCTTATATTTTCTCCGGCTTACGTATTGGTATCGGTTTGTCGTGGCTGGCGATTATTGCTGCAGAAATGCTGGTGGGTGGTGTGGGTATTGGATTCTTTATCTGGGATGCATGGAATTCGTCGCGTATCAGCGACATTATTCTCGCGCTGATTTACGTCGGCCTGATCGGCTACGCGCTGGATCGCCTTGTGGGTTTGGCAGGCTATTTTGTCACTCGAGGCACGGGGCAATAAAATCCGCGCCCTGCGCGATCCACATTAATCCTCACCTTCAACGCCAGCATTTTCGAATGCTGGCGTTTTTATTGGGCCAAGCCTTGAGGTGTAAATGATCCTCGGGCAAAAAGTAAGCGTACTTAGAGATATGATTGCCCAACCAAACTCGCCCACTGGGCGAGACTTTTATCACTTAAGGCGCCTATCCATGTCTGCTCACTGGAAAATGCTGTTTGTATCAGGCCTGATGCTTATGCTCACCTCCTGCTCCACCACATCGATTGATGACTACGCCAGCAACCAGCCGGTGCTCGCCCCGCAGACATTCTTTAACGGGCCGCTAACTGCGCACGGCGTGCTTAAAGATCGCAGCGGAAAAGTCACGCGCTACTTTAACGCCACCATCGACGCCCATTGGAAAGATGGCGTGGGAACACTGGAAGAAAAATTTATTTTCGATGACGGTGAGATTCAATATCGTAATTGGACCTTAACGCCCACCGCCGATGGCTACGCGGCCACCGCAGGCGACGTGATCGGCACCGGCAAGGCACAAGTCAGCGGCAACGCTATGCAACTGAATTACGTGCTGGAAATCAATTACAAAGGCTCACCGCTGCAACTGCAGGTAGACGATTGGATGTGGCAGGTCGATAATAAAACGCTCCTGAATGAATCCACGTTGCGCAAATGGGGCTTCAAAGTGGGCAGCATTCAATTGGTGATCGTTAAGCCTTAATATCTGGCTTGAAAACCCAGCCGGAAACCTGGGGCTGTCTAGCCTCTTTTAATACGCACGACTTTCATCACTTCAAATGTGATGCCCGCAACAACTTGTTGTTCCGGGTAGTAGGTAATGTTCACTCTGGCGCCCTTTAAGCTCAAGTATTTGCCTTTACGCTTGAACTTAAACGGGACATCACACCCCTCCACCATCAGCGTATGTAAAATCCATTCACCTTGCTCGCGTTGAACATGGGATACCACTTTCAACAATTCGGAATGATTGAGGCTGCTGTTTTTCTCTACTAATTTTTTAGGGTCTGATTGCATAGTTAATTGTTGCGCATTTACATGTGACGGAATTATCTCGCGCGATTTGCACTGGCATCGTCGGCGAGCTTACTCAGTTTGGCTATCATATCCGGTGCGGCGCGCAAGCGAAAAAATGCACCGGTCGCGTCAGCTCGCTCTTCCAACACATTGCACGACGCAAATATCTCGCCGCGTAATTCTTGCGCCGACCAGGGTAAAAAAATCTCGGCTTCCACCAGATCTTTTTGAAAAAACTGCACAATCGTTTGATGCAATTTTTTTATATCTTCCTCGTGCTGCGCACTCAACACAATACAACCGGGATAACTGGCTTGCAGTTCTGAGATGCGCTCGGCTTGCGCATCGGCATCCTGCAGATAATCAATTTTATTAAACACGCGAATGCGCGGCACAGTATCAGCACCAATCTCTGCTAATACTTTATCCGTGACTTCCAGCTGCGCCTCATAACCGGCGTCGCCAGCGTCGATAACGTGCAGCAACAGTGAGGCGTTGAGCGCTTCGTCCAGCGTTGATTTAAACGAGGCGACCAAACCATGCGGCAAATTTTTAATAAAGCCTACAGTGTCGCTCACCAATACTTTGGGCACTGTGTCCGGTTGTAAGGTGCGCACTTTAGTGTCGAGCGTGGCGAAAAGTTTATTGGCTACTAATACCTCGTTGCCGGTTAATGCGCGCATTAAAGTCGATTTACCCGCGTTGGTATAACCGACCAACGCCACCTGCGCCAACCCGGTTTGCCCCTGCCGTTGCGCGCGCTGGGTTTCACGCCCCGCCTCCATCGCATCAATTTCTTTTTGCAACTCGGCAATACGGTCGCGCACTTTGCGGCTATCAATTTCACTGCGCGACTGACCCGAACCACGTCCACCCACACCACTGCGCTGCCGCCCTGACGGCCCGTCGCGTTTCGCCGCCTCACGCAAACGCGGCGCCATATAAGTCAGGCGCGCAATCTCAACTTGAATTCTTGCAGCGTGTGAGCTGGCGTTGCGATGAAAAATTTCGAGGATGACGACGGTACGATCCATCACCTCACAACCCACTTCATTTTCAAGGTTGAGCGCTTGCGATGGCGAGATTTCATGATCGACAAGAATATAATCCACCGCATGACTCACCGCGTGCGGATCAACTTGCGCCACGCCATTAGAGGCATCCTGCTGCGCTTGCACAAATTGCCGAATTTCCTCGCGCTTACCAACGCCCATATATGCCGTCGAATCGAACGCCGCACGCTTTTGCGTAAATTGCCCAACCACCTCTAAACCCAAGGTTTTTGCTAACTCGCCCAATTCAGCCAACGACGAGTTAAATTCAGTATCGTCAACACCGTCTAACTGCACAGCGACGATAAGCGCACGCGGGGCGCGTGTTTTTTCGGGGTTTAACATGGAGTCACATCTCGTAGATAAGGGCGCGATCGCGGCGCCGGAATTTAAAATGGGTTAGCAGCTTAATAGGTTCGCGGCTTAATAGGCTCGCAGCTTAACGCGTATTTTGATACCGCGTTGCTGATTGTTACGGTAAGACTTGCGGCGCAACGTCCCGCTCAATTTGAAATCGCGCGTCAATATTCTGGAAGGGGCATCTCGGTTAGTGGCGCCTGCCTCACCGCTTGCAGGCGAACGATTTACTAAGCATATGGTCACACCTACAATAAGCCACCCTTCAGATGCGACGCCACTTGCATCGCCTCAGGTCACGAGCCTGCGGTTGTGAAGCCAGATCTCCAAAAAACCATAAGAGAGTTATCACTATGAATATTAATCGTTGCAGCTTATTAGCCGTTTTACTGGCCCTGACCGCCTGCGGTGGCGGGTCCGGCTCCGGGTCCAAATCTTCAAGTTCGTCGGTCGTAAGTTCGATGTTGTCGAGCTCAATGGTGTCGAGTTCGGAAGCCTCCATGTCCTCTCTATCATCGGCCGAGAGTTCAGTATCTTCCTCCGCGATTAGCTCCAGTATGTCTAGCGCCAGTTCGAGTACGCCACCGGTAATTATTGAGTTGGCCGAAAACGGCGGATTCGAAGAGTCAGAAGCAGGTAGCACCACGCCCGCCAACTGGTTTTTGGCAACCAATGAAGGGGGCGCGGTTATTCAGGTGGTTAACGCCGCTGATCAGCCTGCCAATGTTCGCACCGGCAATCGAGCCCTGGCGGTCACCATCAACACGCTCGGCGCTAACCCCTGGTCGATCGAAATCGCTCACACCGGGCTCGATAACAACGGTATTCCGGTAGTTGGTGGCAGTATTTACGCCTACAGCGCGTGGATAAAAGGCCCTGCCGGCGCGCAAGCGAATTTCACCGTGGGCACTCCCGCTCCCGCTTACGCTGAGCGTGCGCGCCGCAGTGTCACTCTGAGTGGCGACTGGCAAGAGGTGGCTATTGAAGTCACCACCAGTGCGGACGATACGCTATTGCGATTGCCGGTTCATTTTTCTCTCGCGGCAAATGCAGGCGCGACTCTTTACGTCGATGACTTCTCCTTCACCAAAATGGAATCCATCACTTACGAATATTCGCCTGTCACTGTTGAAAGCCTCCGCAGCTTAAGCCCTGGCAATATGCCGATTGGTGTTGCTGTGGCAGCAGGTAATTCTGCGATCAGCCCGCTGACCAACATCCCACGCCAAACCGTCGTGACCCAGCACTTCAATCAGCTGACCGCCGAAAACATTATGAAGCCCAGCTATCTGCAACCAACCCAAGGTCAGTTCTTCTTCAATGAGGCAGACGCCCTTATCGACTTTGCTGAAGCAAACGGTCTGCTAGTGCATGGTCATACGCTGCTGTGGCACGCCCAAATTCCAACCTGGATGCAAAATTTCTCGGGCACCAAAGAGCAATGGTTAGACGTATTGAGAACGCACGTCTCTACCGTAGCTGGCCACTTTGCCGGGCGCGCGTCAGTGGTTAGCTGGGATGTAGTAAACGAAGCTTTTGAAGACGCTGGCGGTCGTTATCGCGGTTCGGCGGCAGGTACCGGATCGTCCGTGTGGTACACCAACATCGGCCCGGAATTTATTGAAGAAGCGTTCAAAGCTGCCCGCGCCGCAGCGCCTGATGCCGATTTGTATTACAACGACTTCAGCACTGAATGGAACCGTCCGAAGTTGGATGCAGTGGTAACGATGGTAAAGGATTTTCAAGCGCGCAATATTCCCATCGACGGTGTTGGTTTCCAAATGCATGTGTGGGGCAACGCTAACGTTGACACCATCCGTGAGCACCTGAAGTTAGTGGCGGATATTCGCCCCGCCATCAAAGTTAAAATTACTGAACTGGACGTACGCTTAAATTATGGCGACTCTCCACTGTCAGCTAACGCCTACACCCCAGCGCGCGCCGAACAGCACAAAGCGCTGATTAAAGGCATAGTCGAAGCCTACCTCGAGGTAGTACCTGCTGAGCAGCGCGGCGGCATTACCGTGTGGGGCATTGCCGATGTTGATAGTTGGATCAACTCGCTCTACAACCGTCCAGACTGGTCATTGTTCTTCTTCAACGACATGAGTCCAAAGCCTGCATTACAAGGCTTCGCCGATGCACTGAGCGGTAACTAGAACTAACCCAGGCGGTCTAAGGATTCGCTTGACCAAAAAAATGCCGGGATCAGAAGTGATTCCGGCATTTTTTTGCGAAGAAAAGACTATTGGGTCAACATCCGGGTAATAATTTTCTTGAGGCTTTTCGGCGAGAAACACAAGGTCCTGTATTGGTTTGAATGTTTTATTGAGCGCGAGTACTGAAGTGCAATGTGGGCGCGCGGTTGCCATCGTCATGTTCCGAATCGTAAAACGATGCTTCCAGCGCGCCGAGCGGTTTGAACAAAAGCCCGCGTGTGGTGCCATCGAACATTCGCTGCAATACGGGGCGCGGAATGGTGACTAAGGTTTTTCCGCCCGCTTGCGTCACCTCTGTATCAAAAATCATTTGGCCGTTAAGCAAGGATTGCAAATCTTTCCCTTGCGTAAAATTGGCAAAGGTCACGCTGGCTTGTTGCCAATTTGCATCGCCGCCAAAAATTTCAATTACCCGCACTTTATCAAACTCAATACCAAAATCTTCACCTAATGCGGCAACGTAATTCCCTCCTTTCTGTACTGATTGAGTGGCCAGTTCCAATACGCCTGCACCATCCGCCTTTTTTCCGCGGTAAGGTTGCAGATCCCAGCGCAACAAGGGATATTGATCCGCGCTAACGGTAAGCACGCGCACACCATCCGATTGCCAGTTATTAAAATTAACCGTTGGAAAGGCCGGGTTAATCACGGCGTCGTGTTTTACGCGCAGGTGCTCTTTGAACGTATCGAGCGGTGGAACCGGCGGATGGTAAATAAGTGGCTCGCCCACATCCGGTTTTGCACTCTTCACTTTCACGACTTGGGCGCGGTAATAATCAATATCCAGATAGTATTCCCCCGGGCCCCAATCAGTGACTCCAAGTTGAACATTCACCTGATCGCCAGGCACCGCATCAAGGTTGCGTGTGGTCATACTGATAAGCTGCCAATCAGAATTCTGCCCTAGGTCATACTCACGCAAGTGTTCGTGGAAGTCAGTTGAGCGTTGCGTGTTGATCATAAAATTAACCCGGCGCGGCGAATGGCTGGGGCGCACCCTGGCTTCCACGCGCAATTCGTAATCCGGGCTTTTGAGTTTTTCCATATCCAACGACTGCGCAACATCGCGTTTAATGACTGTCCACCAAATGGTGTGTTGGTCTTTTGTTGCATCAACCTGCATGCGTACAAAACCATCCATGGGTATCAATTTTAGTTGCGCATCACCGTCACCTGTGATCGTCTGCCAACCCGTGACTGTTTTAGTATTAAAATCGTCAACAAAATCCGCATGGGAAAGTGAAGGAATCGTTAGTAACGCGCTCAAACAAAGAATTTTTATAATATGCATTATGGGTGTCTCATGAACGAGAAAAGCGCCGAGCTTAAACGCGCCAAAGCTAAAATGCCACTCGCGACGCGAGCAACATTCATAACTTATTAATTCTTTACATTAAAATATACGGGCAATGTTCTGAGTGGTTATTAATTGCGGGCGTTGGCCAGAAACGGTCGGGAGCAGGCATACTCAAAGATGAGACGACTTGGCTAATCGGTTTTAGCTTGGAGAATTTCCGCTACATTTAGCAATTGCAACGTTGTGTTCTACAAACCACACGTCTTGTGCCGCAAACCGATCCGCGAGAATTTGCTCAAGAATGTCTTTTTTCAATGTAATTTCAAAATACGTTTTTTGCACAATCAATCACTTTCTGTGTTTTTCGGTTGCGCTAAAAATGAGTTTTCGTATTTTAACTTTCGGTCAATAGTGGACGTCTTCCTACAAAGTTTTCTTGTCGTCATATCCCGTTATAACCGGAAAACTACAGATATTTATCCCACATTTCATTCGAAAACTTACCGTTAGGATCATATTTTTTCTTGATTAGACGCATTGATGAAGCTTCTGGATAAGATCGATCAAATTGATTCTGGCTCGCATGAAGTTGATAGGGTAAATAATAGCGGCCTCGGTTCTCTAATGCTTTATCTATGAGTTCTCTCGTCCACTTCCCGGTAGCCTTTTGTGCTTTCAAATGGGTACGTTGTTTGTAGTAAACAACGAATGAAAACACCTCCTCCTTTGCCCACGGCAACAAGGAAACATCATCTTTTGGACTATGACGAATGGATACATTTACAGCTTCTACGCTATTACGCTGCAATACATCAGAAAGAGCGTGTGCAAATTTCGTTACATTTGAAGGAGGGATAAAATATTCTTGAAGCGCATAAGTGGATATCGAACGCGTTCGGGGTTCAAGCTCCGCCACATCAAGGCTCGCTTCATGGTTGAGCCATTTTACAACAGGATTTGATGTTAGCAGCGGATGCATGAAGGATTTACGTAACGTTTCGCTACCCGGCAGCTCAGTCAGCATCCACAGTATATTCTGCTCCAATGTATAGGATTGGCCTCGAGGAATTAATCTCGCGGTTTCGGTTAGAGGTTTGTCTGTTTTGCGCCACGACACAGCAACCGGATTTTGAAACAGTGGCGGTATCAAGTCCGCGTTATGCATAATGCAAGCGTCGTCGTTAATGATTTTTTTCTGGAAAAAATTAACATAGTCCGCGAGTGGTACCTCTTGGACGCTGCGTTCAATGCGTGCGTTTTCCTTAAGTGTCAATTCCACTTCGGTAATTACACCAACAGCGCCATAACCACCCAGCGCAGCAGCGAAAAGATCAGCGTTAGTTTTGCGACTCGCTTCCGCAACTGAACCATCCGCCAACACTAGCTGAATGGCCGAAACTGAATTACAGACTGGCCCATGACCTACATATCGACCATGCGCGTTCACTGAAACAGATCCGCCAATAGTAAAATTGGAATAGCTTTGCATGGTATGTACCGCAAGTCCATGCGGATCTATTGCATCTTGCAAATCTCGCCAGCGCATTCCAGCTTGCACGCGAACCAAACGTTCTTCAGGCTTTAGCCAAATCAATCCTTTCATTTCACGCATATCAAGATGCAGTCCCCCCTCAACTGCGATTTGACCGCCCATACTGAATCGTCCGCCGCCTATAGCTATCTTGCCGGTCCAGTCGCGCACAGCATCTGAAATATCGGCAACAGTTGAGGGAGCAAAAATACGACGCACGCTCACTGGGTTAATTTCAGTAACGTTCGAAACTAATATTGATGCAGCGCTTAGCGCTTGATGCGGTAATACAGTTACCATACCGGCAGAAGCCAGTGCTTGATATAGAAAAGTACGCCTTGAAATCTTTTTCGTCATAAGAGTTGGGCTGTCGCTATGAATTTTTATTTTCCGGCATCCATCAAAACATCGAATATTAAAAAAGTATTGCTCTCATTCCTTCTCTAAGCGATACAAATAGGACTCTTCACTCGGTCATCGTTTCTCATTTGCAAATCAAAGTTCTACCTTCAACGCCACATCTGAGATCGGCCAAAAGCGGTCGTTCGAAACCATATGAATAGCTTCAAAACAGATCAAAAAGTTTAATTAACTGTAACTGTTGGGCAGCTCCAAATTCTCTTTACATCTGTGAAAATGCATTGCGATCATTTCTACCGTTAGGTATATAGGTATCACCCTGCAGAAAGAAAAAATTTGAAGGTTCTAATTTTTGAGCCATAGCTTCGATTTCTTCGAGTGTTATGCTTGGCCTTTTCTGTATATCGGCCCTAGCAATTTCCAACGCAACGCGAAACTCTGCGGAACCATATCGATCCCCTTCCCAGCGTTCACTCATAGGTGAGACACTTTTGATGCACTGGTTCCCACATCGCTCTCCAGGAACCAACTTAACCCATTTTGGCCCGCCCAGATAAACTGCAAAGTACATTATTTTTGCTTTGGTGCCATCCACACCAATGTCAACAAGTGCGTCATAAAACATCCTATGCGTCTCGCGCCACGACCTGACCCGATTTTCTCTATAACAATAGTGGTCATGGACGATAGCTGCTTTTAAATATGACGGGTCATATGCATCACCAATTATCGGCTGAGCCCATAAGGGAATCGATGCACCATCAGTAGTCCCTGATTCAAGATTGTCATCTATCCATTCGTCTGTCTGCCAAACAAGATTATTTCTTGATGATGTATAAGTAAGAAGCCCTTTTAGCTTACATATTTTTGCGTTTGTTTTTTGGCATCCATCTGGAAATAGCAAAAGCTCTCCAGAAAATTGGCCAGCACTTACACTAGCCGATAAGACCGTAAAAATTAGCACCGTTACTATCTTCATTATTTTATCCATTTTTTCGAAATCATTCAAAGAAAGAAATATAAACCTTAGCAATATCGATAGCTACTTACATTCGATCAAAAGCGGACATATCTTAATTTATGATGCAAAAACTATTTGGAGCCAATAAAAGATTTTACAGTTTTCAGGTGCTTTATTTGATCGTCAATAGTTGGCAAGTCCGTTGGAAGCGATATGAAGCTTATAAGGTAATCTAAATTCTTGTACTTAAATGGATTGCGAACAAAAAATCTTATTAATTGTTCGACATACTGGCACAACTTATAATTCTTCATTTCAATATTGAGGGGAGTTAATCCGGCATGAGCGGCTATATTGCGGGCGCTCCTTAGAATTTCCAGATGTTGTTTTGTCAAAACTCTATCTTCATAGAAAAAAGAGACTCGTTTTATGATAACTTTCGTATCGTCGGATTTCACGAGGCGCTCTATAACTGTCCACAACTTCAGAAACCGATATCCCAGATCATTTACATCTGTTGCATTGATGTAACCTTTCAAAACATCGAAAAGGTGTTCTTTAAATGGGGAATTTCTGAGACTCTTAAGCATTTTGTCCAAATGTACTTCCGCTTCGTCATGATTACGAATTGCAATCGCCCTATGATCTCGAAAATCTTCTTCATACCAAATTTTATTGCACGCCCGCACTCCAGTTTCCAGATGTAAGGTGTGCACCTTTCCCAAGGATAAAACACTGTTGGATGGATATTGATTTCGCTTTTTGTTAGCTAAAAAATTGGTGCTTTTCGAAAAGCTGATTTGCCAAGAGGCACGCAAAATATCCAACGCGCCGACTGATAATTTAAACGCTGTATCAATATCTGGGGCTAATACAGAAACTATCACATACAAATAATCATTTTGGTCTTTTAGATCCAAGCCAGAGTGGTCGGCAATCAATCCATCCCGATGAGAACGATACTTTTCCGGCATTTTCTTTACAAATCGAACACTACAGTTGTCTATTTTCCGCGCTTTAACTCGGTGCGTATTGCGAATACTTATAGACGTGACAAGATAATATTTCCTTTTTGATCTAAGTCTGTGACTGCAAAGTTTATCAAACTCCTTCAGGATTAAAGCGGGATCATTTAATCTATCAATTTTGTAAGCAGCGAAGATAGACTTTTTAAAGTCACTGAACAGTATGTCCTGATCAAAAATATACTTGTGTGATATGCTTCCGTACAAAGTGTCGATGGAAAATTCAATGCCATATTTATGAGAAACACTGCCTTCACTATTTATATTTATGTCGTCCCTTATCGCTTTCAAGACATCATGCAATAACGAATTATTTTTCCACTGTGACTTCAAAATAGCTCCCCTCAATACTTATCAATTGTTGCCTGTTTCTTCCGCCACTTGATCCTGCAAGCTGAAAGCTATCTAAACTTAACCAGCTCATCTGGTGCTTCTATTGGCGATTGGCTCAGCGCCCGCTTTGGGCACATCTGCGACCTTCGGCGGATTGTTTCGCTAAGCACGCCCTACAAAGGCAATCAACTGATCGAAGCACAGATGAGCTGAATAACAAATATTGCTCGCAAGTGGAATTACCACTCATTACACCAACATAAATTAAACGGCTTGGTTTAATCACTTTCCCTAAACGCAACCACACAATTGCGGCCCGCCGCTTTTGCTGTGTACAAGGCTTCATCGGTGCGCTGTACAACGGCGGTTGCGTTGGGTTCGTTGGGGTGCCAGGCGCTGCTGCCGATGCTCATGGTCATGTGGCCGACATCGGGAAAGATGGCGGTTTCAATTGCGCTGCGAATTTTTTCAGCGACGGTGCTAACGGCGATGGCATTGGGGGAGTTGGGCAAAATTACTGCAAACTCTTCACCACCGAAGCGTGCGACAAAATCGGTCGTGCGGATATTGTCTTTAATTAAGCGGGCGATTTGTTGCAATACGGCATCGCCGACCAGGTGACCGTGGTTGTCGTTTACTTTTTTGAAGTGATCAGCATCGAGCAATAAAAGTGAAAAGCCGTGGCCGGTGCGCTGCCCCATGCGTACACACTCTGCAAGCTTTTCATCAAACCAACGGCGATTGTTAACGCCGGTAAGCGGGTCAGTTGTGGCGAGGTGTTCCAATTGTTTATTCGCAGCAGCCAAGGCTTCTGTGCGTTGCAATACTTGTTGCTCCAGTGTTTGATTAAGCAATTCCAGTTCGCGCTCGCGCGTGAGTAAAGATTCAGTCATGGATTGCATGGCGTTACTCAACTGCGCAACTTCACGCAAGTTGGTTCCAGTTGGGTAGCGCGGTACGGTGGTGTGGAGTTTGATGCTGCGTGCCGCGGCGGCAAGTTGCTCAATGGGTTTGCTGACACTTTGGGCGAGGCGCCACGCCAGTAGTGAAAACAACATCATCGCAATGAAGGCGAGAATCAGAAAATGCCAATAGGTGGCATACACCGGCGCCAATGCATTTTCCAACGGCTGACGCACTACAATTCGCCAACCGAAATGGGTATTAGCGCTCGCATCTACCGAGACCTGACTGGTTAAATATTGGCGCCCATCATCCCAGGTGACTATCGAGTAATTTTTCGAATAGCTTTTCGAATAATTTTTACTGCCGGATAAATTGTCGGGGAGGCGGCTAACGCCAGCCAATGCCTGCGGGTAAAGCACATTGCCCGCATCACTGACGATAAGAATTTCTGAGCCGCTATCGCGCTCGCGGCGATTGGCAACCCGTTGCACCGTTTCCGTTACCCAATTCCAGTGCGCATGCGCGGCGACCACACCAATGACTTGCCCCTCTTTATTGCGAATGGGTGCGGCGAAATCGATAAAGCGCAGGGGTTCGGTGCTAGCGGAATTCGGCAAGAGCTTGGCGAGCAACAAGGCTTCATGTACATCGCCGGTAAAAACGCCCTTTAATCCGGCGATAAACCAGGGGCGCTGGGCGACAGATTCGTTGACGAGCATGTTATTGCTAGCCTGCATCACTATGCCGTTCACATCTGCCACACCCAACCACGCAAATTCACTGCGCAGTACTCGACGGCGCTCAAGCGACGCCAGCAGATCAGGGCTACTTAAATCCCCACGCACAAAATGCGGCGCCTGGCTGAGCAATACAATTTCCATCTCCCGCTCGCGCAGGTTTGCGCCCAATAATTCGGCGGCAGCCATTGCGTTGGCATAAACCGATTCGCCCGCTGTAACCTTGATTTGTGCGGTGGTGAGCAAGCCAGCGTAAATACCCACGCTGAGCAAGGTAAACAATGACAAGCCGCCAAACCACAGAGCGAGCCTTACCCTAAAGCTATTGTGTTTAAACAAGGGATGCGCCTTTTGTGTGTTGTGTGTTGAATTCTACAGCACGAACTCAAATGGCGTATTGAGTTAACCGCTAAAATTCAAAACCGAATCGTGCTCAACTGATACAACTTGTAGCGCATGTGTTGGGCATTTTCTTTATCGCCGAGCTGGTCGTAAATATCAGCAGCGAGCCGATAAAAACGCGCTTCGCTGCCCTCTTTTTTGATCGCCCTTTTAATCAGCACCAAAGCTCCATCGCGTTCACCTTTCTCCAGCGCTTCTTGCGCCCGCTTGAACATGTAATAGGGGTTGGCATTGCGATAGGTGCGCACGCGTTTTTGGTAGTACTCGCTCTGCTCGACATTGCCCATTTCTTTATAAAGGCCAGCGAGATTGTGCATGATGGTGTAGTCGCGCGGGTTGATGCTTAAGCCGTGTAAATAAATGGCTTCCGCTTCCGGCAATAAGTTCTGGCGACGATACACACTGCCGAAGTTACTCCAGATATAACTCGCCTGCTGGCTCATCACCAAGGCTTTGCGCAGATACAAAAATCCCGCGCGCGCATCGCCCTCGGAGGCCAATTCCATTCCGCGATTGGAATAAAACTGGGCGGCCACCAAATCCTTATCGATTATTTGTTGTTTGTAGTGCGGTCGAAAGCGGCGCATTTCCAGATCAACCACTATATCGCTCACATCCGCCGTGCCGACAACCCGAACAAAACTCCTGTTAGGGCGCGGCAAAAATACTTTAGCGTTGACGTGGCGCATCAGCAGAAAGGTGTCAGTTGCGCGCATATCCCAGGTGGGCGGCAAGATCACCTCGTTCACTTCAGCCTTTAAACCCAGGTGACGCGCCATAGCGACATACAGGAGCGTGTAGCTGATGCAGTTGGCCTCGCGCCGCTCGAACGCATCAATACCGGTGATGGTGTCGTAAGCGCTGTAGGTAATGCCGCGCCCGCCGAGACTGCTGGAGGTGATTAACGCTTTATGAAGCGCTTCTGCTTTGGTATCGCTACGCGAGACCTGGGCGGTCGCCGTCTCGGCAAAGCGTTCCATTTCGGTGGTTAAACCGAATAGATCCGCCTCGGGTAACTCTTCCGGCCGATAAGGCCGACCCAGAATCAGCTCGCCTGAAAGCGCTTTCGCTAAAGGCCCCTCATCCGCTAAAAAAGGAACTTTCTGCACCACGGAAGAACAGGCAGAGAGCACAAAGCATAGGGATACCACTAAAAAACCGGGTGAATTCATGATTATCAGGCTCGCAGCGGGGCGATCAGTAAGCTTGAGTATAGGTGCTATTCGCGCGCGCTGCGCTTCGCTAATCCCGGGCTAAACCTGTGAGATACAAGAGAATTTTCCTAATTACGCACTGCCATAAGCAACCCCGCGCATCACACATTTTCAGCACACACAGCAACCGAAAAGCCCATTTGCGCAAAACAAGTGCATCAATCCACTGATTCGACATCTACCAGCGCACAGCTTGCCCATGAAATCAGGCACTAAAAAAATGCACGCCCATATTTCGTGTTTCAACGCTGTGCAAAAGCAAACGAAAGGCGCTGATAAGGGCTTTTTTGCTGCGCCGTTAATGTGCACCTCCGATATTGGCACAGTGTTTGAATAAGCCTATTTGTCCTTCTTTGTTTTCACCTCGTTTTTTCACACAGATTTTATTTTTATTACGCCGAAGAAAAAATTTTCAAAAATTTTTAAAACTACTTTTTATATCTACAGCCAGGAGCCGGAGATGAAAGAAACCACAACAACAATGAAAAAGTTTTCAACGTTATTGTTACCAATAGCAAAAAAGACTTTGGCTATCGCGGCCGCAATTTCGTTAATGTCATCGGCACAAGCTGCCACTGGCCCCGCTGAAAAAGAAAATTTAAAGTTTGGTTTTATTAAATTGACCGACATGGTTCCACTCGCGGTTGCGTACGAAAATGGTTACTTCGAAGATGAAGGCCTGAGCGTAGAATTGGAAGCGCAAGCTAACTGGAAAGTCATTCTTGACCGTGTAATTACCGGCGAACTCGACGGTGCACACATGCTCGCTGGCCAACCCATAGGTGCAACTATCGGTTTCGGCACCACCGCACACATAGTCACCGCTTTCACCATGGATTTAAATGGTAACGCCTGTACCGTTGCCAACGACATTTGGAAACAAATGAAAAAAAATGTCCCCATGGAAAATGGGAAAGCAATCCACCCGATCAAAGCGGATGCATTAAAACCCGTTGTGCAAAAAATGAAGGACGCGGGAAAGCCAATGCAATTGGGCATGGTGTTCCCGGTATCAACTCACAACTATGAATTGCGTTACTGGCTCGCGGCAGCAGGTATTAAGCCTGGCTTCTACGCACCGCACAAAGGTGATACCACCGGTCAAATTGACGCCGACGTTTTAATTTCAGTAACACCACCGCCGCAAATGCCAGCAACCTTGGAAGCAGGCACCATTAACGGTTACTGCGTGGGTGAACCCTGGAACCAACAAGCAGTATTTCGCGGCATCGGAGTGCCGGTTATTGCCGACCGCAACATTCGCAATGAGGTGGCTGAAAAAGTATTTGGTGTTACCAAAGAATGGGCCGACAAAAATCCCAACACGCATATTCGTATCGTGAAAGCCTTGATTCGCGCCGGCAAATGGCTCGATGAAAACGATAACGCCAATCGCTCTGCGGCGGCAAAAATGATTTCTGCTGGTCACTACGTGGGTGCTGATTACAAAGTTATCGCCAACTCGATGACCGGAGTATTTGAGTACGAGCGCGGCGACATTCGCAAAGAACCCGATTTCAACGTGTTTTTCCGCTACAACGCCACCTACCCACACTACTCGGATGCAGTTTGGTACCTGACCCAAATGCGTCGCTGGGGCCAAATCCCGGAAGCTAAACCAGACAACTGGTACATGGACATGGCGAAGAAAGTATTTATGCCTGACATCTATCGCAAGGCAGTTGCCGACCTGATTGAAGACGGCACTATGAAAGCTACCGACTTCCCTGATCTGGAAAAAATCACTGGTGTGCGCTCACCCAATGCAACGACGTTTATCGACAACATTGTATTTGATGCGACCAAGCCGAATGAATACCTGAACCAATTTGCGATTGGAATCAAGGGCGACAAAAAACTCTAAGCGCACCGAATCTGAATTAATGTAATTGCATGACACAAAAAGCGAGACCACCAACGAGTGGTCTCGCACCCCCCAGAGGAAATTGTATGAGTAACGCAATCGCTCGCTTGAAAAAAATAACCTTCGAGATGCCATCACCTGAAAAAATACGCTCGTCGGTGCTCGCTGTTTTAATTCCTTTCATAGGTCTGCTTGCTTTCTTACTCTTCTGGCATGTTGGTGCCCCTAGCATTAAAACATCGCTGGGCGATTTCCCTGGCCCAGCACAAGTGTATGAGCAATGGAATAATCTGGTTGACGAATACCACGCCGAAAATGTGCGTGAAGAAGAATTTTATGCCCGTCAGGAAAAACGCAACGCCGAGTTGCTGGCGAAAAACCCTGATGCTGAAATCCGTGTGCGCGAGTTCTCTGGTCGCCCCACTTTTTTTGACAAAATCGAAACCAGTTTAATCACGGTGCTGTGTGGCTTTTTTGCCGCCACGGTGATTGCCGTACCCATCGGGATTTTAATTGGCTTGAGCCAAACGCTCTATCAAGCGTTCAACCCGTTAATCCAAATTTTCAAACCCGTATCTCCGCTTGCATGGCTGCCATTAATTACGTTGGTAGTGAGTGCAGTCTACGTATCCGAGTCGCCGCTGTTTTCCAAATCCTTCGTCATCTCGATGTTTACCGTCACCCTCTGCTCGCTCTGGCCAACCATGATTAACACCGCCGTTGGTGTTGCAGGCGTAAGCAAAGATTTAATCAACGTGAGCCGCGTATTGCGTCTTGGTTGGTTTACTCACGTGATCAAAATCGTGTTGCCGTCATCGATTCCCATGATGTTTACCGGCCTGCGTATTTCACTGGGTATCGCCTGGATGGTATTGATCGCCGCTGAAATGCTCGCGCAAAACCCCGGCCTCGGAAAATTTGTGTGGGATGAATTCCAGAATGGCTCATCGGAATCGCTGAGCCGCATCTGTGTCGCGGTATTAACGATTGGTTTGATTGGCTTCTTTTTGGATCGCACCATTCTCGCCATTCAGTCTTACGTCAACTGGGATAAAAGCGCGGTAGTTCGCTAACTGGCAACCATCGCTGACAGCCAAGGATGGTTGAATGAATTGTCAGCTGGTACACAAATTGCGTTATGAAACTCAACACCCACTTTTTTAGTCGCTATCACAGCAGTAGCAGAGGAAAAAATCATGAGCAACATTCATCTTGAATTGAGCAAAGTCGGCATCGAATTCCCGACGCCCAAAGGCCCATTTTGTGCGCTGCAAAATGTTGATCTGAAAGTGAAAAAAGGCGAATTTGTAACGCTTATCGGCCACTCCGGTTGCGGCAAATCCACCGTGCTGAATATTGTTGCTGGCTTGTATAAAGCTACCACCGGCGGCGTCGTTTTAAATGGCCGTGAAGTGAATGAACCCGGGCCCGAGCGCGCCGTTGTGTTCCAAAACCATTCACTGCTGCCCTGGCTTACGGCGTATGAAAATGTTGAGCTGGGAGTAAAGCGGGTATTTAAAGGCAGAAAAACCAAAGCGGAAATGCGCGAGTGGATTGAGCACAATCTGGAATTGGTGCACATGACTCACGCGATTCACAAACGCCCGGACGAGCTTTCCGGCGGGATGAAACAACGCGTAGGTATTGCGCGCGCACTGGCGATGGAGCCACAAGTACTGCTGATGGATGAACCCTTCGGCGCATTGGACGCACTGACCCGCGCGCACTTGCAAGACTCGCTGATGGAAATCCAGAATGAGCTGGGCAATACCGTGATTATGATTACCCACGATGTGGATGAAGCGGTATTGCTCTCTGATCGTATTGTGATGATGACCAACGGCCCTGCGGCTACTGTGGGCGAAATCCTCGACGTTACCCTTCCGCGCCCACGCAATCGCCTGGAGCTGGCCGACAACGTTGAATACAACCATTACCGCTCGTCGGTATTGCGCTTCCTGTATGAGAAGCAAAAAAAAATTGAATCCATCGACGCCAAGCGTGCGGAAAAACAACTCGACAAAGCCGCAGCCGAAAAGGCCAAAAGCGTCGCCTGATTTCGCACTGGCTGCGAATGTGACCTCTGTTTGCCCCGGCTTGCCGGGGCTTTTTTATGCCTGAAAGAAAGCCCCCCCCCTAAGCCTCAGCATCCGCAAACCATCTGCGCGAATATTAATTAGTCACCTTGACTATTTTTTGATTGGCACATTTTTCATCATTGGTATATATTATGCAGCATATTTTGACGACAACCATCCGTGATGGACCACGCACTTCTGGAACCAAGGCGCGAACTCCATGCAACAGGCCCTCAATAAACCGCTTCTTCTCCTTACATCAAAACTCGGTCTACCCCCGACTGCCCCCGTCGATCCCATTACCCTCGCCGAATTGACCCAAAACGGGCCGGACGATCACTCGCCCCATACACCAGAAGTCATCTCAACTTACGCGGATTTGATTATCGATTACCTGAAACAACTAAACATCGATACGGTTTTTGGTGTTCCCGGTGGGGCGATAGAACCCTTGCTCAACTCCCTTGCCCGCAGCGAACGCGCAGGTGGACCGCGCCTGGTCGTAGCGCGCCACGAGTGCGGCGCCGCGTTTATGGCCGATGGCTACTCGCGCGAAACCGGCAAGATGGGTGTGGTCTGCGCCACTACTGGCCCAGGTGCAACCAACTTGATTACCGGCGTCGCCTCGGCACTGGCCGATGAAATTCCCATGCTGGTGATTACCGCCCAGACACCGCTGCCCAAATTCGGCAAACGCGCGCTGCAGGAATCCAGCTGCACCGCCATAGATACCGTAGGCATGTTCCGCTACGTGACCCAATTCAACACGCTGATATCGCATCACGAACAACTCGAGAGCAAACTGGTGTCGGCGATCATGGCGGCGCATCGCAAACCTAACGGGCCGGTACATATCAGCGTGCCTGCCGATGTGCTGCGCGCACCAGCAACTATCAATGCGCATATCCACAGCGACCTGCTGGTGCACGATTTCGCCATGGCCGATGATTCAGCCATTGCCAGACTGTGCGAAAAACTGGGCAAGGTCGATAACATCGTCATGTATATCGGCAATGGCGTGGGCAAAGCCAGCCAGCAGATCATGGAATTTATCGAGCTGACCGGCGCCGCCTTTGTCACCGGCCCAATGGGCAAAACCTGGGTCGATGAACATCATCCTCAGTATCGCGGCGTGTTCGGTTTTGCGGGGCACGAAAGCGCAAGAAGTTTGCTGCAAAGTAAAGAGGTCAATCTGATCCTCGCTGTAGGTACCGAACTGGGCGAATTAGGCACCAGCGGCTGGAAAAATGATTTGCTCAATACCAAGCTGGTGCACATAGATTCATCGATTGAACACTTCACTCGCTCACCCATGGCCAACCTGCATGTGTTCGGCAATATCGATGTGATCTTTGATCGTCTGGTGAAAAGCGTGCGTGAAGTGCGCAAGTGGGGGCGCAGCTGGCAAACACTGCCGGGCGCCGCGAGCGAAAATGCCAACGGCGGTTTTTTCAGTCTTCACGATGAAGAAAAATGCTACTCCAATGCCAGCCCGGTTAAACCCCAGCGGCTGATGAACCACCTCTCTCGTACCCTACCCGAAGACACCCGCATTTTTGTCGATGCAGGCAACGGCTGGTCCTGGGCGACGCATTACCTCACTCGTTCCAATAGCGAAGGCCTGTATCGCATCGCCATGGGTTACGGCTCTATGGCATGGTCGATAGGTGCAGCGATTGGCTCCGCCATTGCCAATCGCAATGCGCCTACGCTGTGTATAGTCGGCGACGGTTCTTACCTGATGAGCGCACAGGAAATTACCGTCGCAGCGCAGCAAAAACTGCCGGTGGTATTTCTGGTATTAAACGATTCAGCGATGGGCATGGTGATGCACGGGCAAATGCTGGGGCAGCAGGAATCCATCGGTTGGGAGTTAAACGACGTCAATTACGCGCTCATGGCACAGGCCATGGGAGTGGACGGTATCGTTATCAATTCACCCGAGCAGTTAGACGCACTCGATTACACCGCACTCTTCCAAAAGAATGGCCCGACCTTGCTCGATGTGCGTATTGACCGCAATGAAATTCCGCCGATGGGCGACCGCATCAAAGGCTTGGCCGTGAATGGCTCAGCCACACCGGGCGGCTAATCTCCACGCGGCGCCTTAGGTAGCAAAAAGTCTCACGAAAAACACCTCTGGAAGATAGGTAATGGGCGGTTTGTGCTAGTCTGAAGGGATATTATTTCGGAGACGAATGCGTGTTAACTGATAACACAAATCCCAATCAAGCAAGCTCGCCTATTAACCTCCTTATCGTTAATAACGACCCCGCCGCGCTGGCTGCAATCAATAGCAGCTTGATGACGGCTGGGCTGAATAAACTGACCTGTGTCGATTCCGCACAACAAGCGCTGCGAGTGCTGCGTCAACAGACCATTGATGTACTCATCGTGGATGTCGATACCGCTGACCTTGACGGCTGGCGCCTCTCGCGCTTGGTGCGCAGCGGTATACTTCACTGCCGCGCCGATCTGCCGATTATTATCGTCGCCAGTACCTGGTGTGAACGCATCGCTGAAGTCACCGCGCGCGAATACGGCATCAACCAACTGCTGCCACTTGATCACATCAAACAATTACCCATCTTGGTACACCAGCTCGCGCGGCACGAACAGCGTAGTTTTCCCAAGCCGCGTTTGTTAGTAGTCGAAGATGAACCCGACACCGCTGATTTAATTAAACGCGTACTCGCGCCCTCATTTGATATTGAAGTGGCCAGCGAAGGCGATGCCGGGCTCCGCGCCTGGGTGCAAGGGCGACACGACTTAGTATTGCTGGATGTGATGCTGCCGAAAATATCGGGGCGCGATATTTTGATTGAAATCCAAAGTATTGATGCCAATCAGCCAGTGGTCATTATGACCGCGCACACCACCATTGATCAGGCAGAAGAATTAATGCTGCTCGGGGCGGTAGATTTTTTACCAAAACCCTTTCGCGCCGAACAACTGCGTAAAGTGTGCGATATCGCTATTCACCGCGACGATTTTTTAGTGAGCAACGCGCAATTTGCTGCGCAGGTAAAAACTCTGCAGGAGCGCGAGCGGGCCTATCGTCACCTCTATGAAAATCACCATCAACTGCTCGATGATTTGCAATCAGTCGTCATGGAGCTGGATGCAGATTTTACCATTTGCTATCTCAACCGCGCCTGGGAAACCATGATGGGCTTTCCCATAAACGATTGCATTGGGCAGGCGCTGGACAGTTTTATCGCCCCCGAGGACATAGCGCAATTTTCGCTGTATCAAAGCAAAATCCGTAAAGCAATACAGCAAAACAAACCCTGCCCGGAAATAGAAATTTGTTTGAATAACAGTCGCCATCAAAAATTGTGGGCGCAGTTGAAAATTAGCCGCTCGAGCAAAGCGGAGCGACAGAGTAATTTAACCGTCTGCCTGGACAACATCACCGAGCGGCGCGAATCGCAAGAACAGCTTAAATATTTGGCCATGCATGATTCGCTCACCGGGCTTTACAATCGTCACTTTTTTGAAAACACACTCGCGCAATTAACCGCCGATTCGGTGCGCAACAATCGCAAACATGCATTGGTGTATGTGGATCTCGACCACTTCAAAGTGATCAACGATACCTTTGGGCATCAGAAGGGGGATGATGTACTGCGCGAAATGTCGCGCCTGCTCAGCAAACGTATTCGCGGTGCCGATATTCTCTGCCGGTTGGGCGGCGATGAATTTGCGATTTTACTGCGCGATATCCAGGGCCCCGAAGCCCACGAATTTGCGCGCAATATTCAACAGATTATCGGTGAATTCAGCTTTCAATTGCAGGAGCAGCGCGTCAACCTCGGCAGCAGCATCGGTCTCACCCTCATTGACGGCAGCACCAACAACGCCGGAGAACATCTAATGCGCGCCGATATTGCGCTCTACGTCGCCAAAGGGCGCGGGCGCAATCTGATTCACTTATACGATCCGCTCGATAGTGAAAGCGATGAGTTGCGCCATTCGATCAACATGTCGCAAAAAGTGCGCAAGGCAATTACCGAAGACCGCATGACGCTTTACTTCCAACCGATCTTCGATATCAAAAACAATAAAATTTCGTACTATGAAGCGCTGGTTCGCCTGATAGAACCCGACGGTAAAATTATTGGCCCGAATAATTTTATCCCTGCACTTGAAGCGGCTGGCGAAATGCATTTATTGGATCGCTGGATCATTAAATTAGCCATTCAAAAACTGCAAGAGTTTCCAGTACTCAACCACATCGCCATCAACCTATCAGCGCAAGCGTTTAAAGATGAGAACCTGGTGCCGGCCATTCTGGAAAACCTGAAAGCAACCGGCGTTGACCCTAAACGAATCACCTTTGAACTCACTGAAAGTGCGAGCTTGTTTAACTTGCATATCACCCAGAGTGTGATCGCCGAATTACATAAACTCGGTTGCACCTTTTCGGTGGACGATTTCGGTTCCGGCTTCAGCAGCTTTGCCTACCTAAAAGAATTGCCAGCGGATTACATTAAATTGGATGGTTCATTTATCCAAAATCTACACCGCGATAAAATCGACCAGACGCTGGTTAAATCCATGATTGAGGTGATTCAGGCGTTGGGCAAAAAAGCCGTTGCTGAATATGTTGAGAATCAGGCGATTCTCGATATTTTAAAAGGCATGGGCATTGATTTTGTACAGGGTTATCACATAGGCCACCCCTTACCCGTAGAACAACTCACCCAACCACCCACACCGGCAATTAAAAATATGTCGCATGGCTAACGACAAGCAAGCACGCAAGTCATTAGCCGGAATTTTTTCACGCAAAAGATCAGGTTACATTGACTCCGCCATCGACAGCCCAAATGGCGCCGGTGGTATAGCTTGATTCCAACTGTGCGACAATGACTTCAGCTACTTCATCAGCACGGCCATAGCGCGCTAATGGAATAGTCGTTTCCATATGGGCTTTTACTGCCTTCTGCGTTTGCTCATCAAGACCCAATTTAGTAATAATCGGAGTGTCGATTGCACCGGGTGCAACGGCATTGATGCGCACACCGATAGGCGCAAATTCAATCGCGAGACTTTTAGTGCATGCCTCCAGCGCACCTTTTGTCGCGGCGTAGAGTGCTGCATTTGCCAAGCCATTATTCACTACGGCAGAAGAGACATTGGTAATGCTGCCGCCGGCTGTTTGCAGTGCAGGCAATACGCCTTTAATCAAATCCAGCGGCCCGCGCACATTGGTATTCATGAACTCATCAAAATCGTCGTTGGTGCAATAAGCCAGGGGGGCAAAACGCGCAATCGCTGCGTTATTCACCAAAGCGTTCAGCGATTTACCCTCAAAGTGCTTAGCCAATTTAACGACATCGCTCGCGACACCCATATCCGCCACTATTCCCTGCACCCCCAATTCAGCTGCCGCTTGCTCGACCCGCTCGTTGTTGCGGCCACAAATAGTGACGTCATAACCTTTTGCTTTTAATAATTTTGCTGTCGCATAACCAATACCGGAATTGCCACCGGTAACCAAGGCTGTTTTTTGCATGATGAAGTCTCTGTTGAAAATAAATTGCGGGAAAGAAAAAAGAAAAAAGAAAAAAGAAAAAAGAAAAAAGAAAAATAAAGTTAATCAGGAACTGAACGCACTGCAACACCCTGATAATCAATATCATCACAGCGCAGAGGCAGAAATGTATCCGGAGCCTGATGGTAGGTATCCAGATAACAAGCCGTTACGCCACTGGCTACCAAGGTAGTAAAAATTTGATACACCTCGTCCGGTGAAAAACCATGGTCTGCCATTACCGCCGACACATAACCGTTAACATTCATTCCCTCGTCGTATTTCTCCTGCAAGACACGCTCAATTGCCATTGCCAACTCAAGATGTGGCCCCACTGGAAATCCATAACCTTCAGCAATACTTGCCATAGCGCGGATACGCTCATCGCCTTTTGCGATAGGGCGAATATATCCCACGATTAAGGGTTTGCCGCCGCGCGCAGGCACACTTGCAACTATCTGTTCAGCAGATAAGCCTTCTCGCCGATGCCTCGCCAAAGCGGCTTGAATGAAGTGGACACCTTCTTTTAATGGGTAGACACCATAGGTACGCGAATCTGTCGCCAGCACCCCCATGGCTGTTGCTGCAATTGCCGACGTGCGCGCGCCACCCGCAAGCGCGCCAATTTGATTACACCAGATGCGCGGATCAGGCCAACTAAGGCAGGAGTAACCCACTTCCACCCAATGAGCAAGTTCGGTAGAAATCATTTTTCCCGTCGCATTTAACACCACAATCTGGAAGTAGGATTTTTTTCCCACCAAATCGTCCATCATGGAATAGCCATGACTGAAAACACCCTTGCCGGGAAACCAACCACCGGTTTTGCTGATTATTTTTCCCCGGCGGGCATTAAGTGTCTCGATGATGAGCGCGTCACTAGCTGTCTTTTCATTCACTGTAATCACCGCTCAATAAAATAATTGTCGTCAGCAACAAAAGGCATCGCTGTGATAGGTTTGTTTGCCAACTCAACACCATGCGCAACTAGACCCGGCGCCCCCATTAGTTGGTACAAGCAAACACCCAACTTGGGTTGGAAACCCAGATCCGACAATACGGCAGCGGCAACTCCCGGCATCAGCCAACCCATACCTTTCGCCTCAAGCGCACAGCTTAACTGATTGCCCCATTGCAAAGCCTTGCCAGCACCGGGTAGTTGTGCGAGTTGCGCTGCATACTTGCTTGCAAGAAGGTCAACGCCGCCGTAATAAGCACCGAAGCCGGGTGTAGGTGTTGAAGACTCTACATGTGTTGCCGCGCAAACTGCAGCATCGGTGTTTTGTTGCTTACGTAAAAAACGCATCGACTCTTCCACTAAACCTCCGCCGTGATGCTCACCGCCGAGCAAGGCAGCACCTATTGGCAGTATGTGAGCGGGATCTGTTTTACCAATACCCGCATTCATTGCCGCACGAGTAGCGGGATGACGCGGCCCGGGGTTGATGAGTGCAATCATCAGTTGTTCTAATATTTGTACTTCTTCCGGCCTTGGCAACTCACCACGAAACAATAAATAAAACACATCAGCAAATGACCGCTTCGCCATCAGCTCACTAACATCATAGCCATGACAAAAAGCCCCACTGGCGATGTAAGGGTTATCATCACTCGCCTGCTCAAGATAAATTTTGGTGCTGGTTCGCTCTGCAAAAGTGTCATTTCTGCTGCGCACCTGATTGGCGTTTTTTTCTTGCATCAGTAAAGTCCGAGGGTGATTAAAGGTGAGTGATAACGAGGTGGCACTCAATTGAATCGATAGCTCAACTCCAGCAAAACACTGCGCGATTCCAATAAATAATCCTCTGGAATTTCACCGCTGCTCGGCTCGCGTGCGGCTATATCCGCAACGTTGCGCACTGCAATCATCACATCCAGATTTTGCAGGAGATTGGCTTTGCGCACATTCATATCCCACATACTGTAATTGGCGATTGGGGCGCGGTTATCACTCAGAGTTTTAACCACAGGGTCCGCTTGGCGGCGGCGGCGGTCACCAATCCAGACATATTGGTTATGCCAATGCCAATCAGGCAAAAACTCCCAATCCGCCATTAGCTTGAACTGTTTTGCTGGCGCATCATGAACAGCGGCACCCGTGCTGTGGTCGCGTGCATTTTGATAGGAGTAACTGGAGGACAACGAAAAATTATTCAGTGGTCGCCAATTCAATTCTATCTCATAGCCATCGCCTTCTTGATCGCCGGCATTTTTGGCAATTTTGTTGGTGAGATCGGAGGGAACAAATTCAATTAAATCAGTCGCGCGATAATCAAATAAGGTCAGGTTGGTTCCTAGATATTCAGAGATATACAAATTAAATGACAATTCCGTGGTTGCTATACGTTCCGCTGCCACTGACGAGTTCCCCAAAGAAACAGGGTTGTTTTTGCTTGCCTTTTCCGTGAATGAAGGTGCCCGAAATGCCCGACCGTGCATTAACTTGGTTGTTAGGCGCTCATTAGTTGCCCATACCAGCGCTATGCGCGGATTAGTTGTTGAACCAAAATCGGAGTAATGGTCGTATCGCACCCCACTGGTCAATTGCAAATTTCCAGTGATTTGCCATTCATCTTGCAGGGACAAGTAAGCGATGGTGCGCGAGTAATTAGACAAAAAAGCGTACTCAGTGCCGCTCACATCTTTCAGGGTTCCATCCACCACCGTTTCCGATCCAGTGAGTACGCCGGGACCAAAATTTTTGTACTCGCGCGGCTCGGCAGACTGCTCACGCGCGCCCACTGCACCGCGCAGTTGATGGGAATCCCAGCCGTTGAAGATCGCAATATAATCCAGCTGTGTGTCTTGGGTTGCACCACCAGGATTACCAAGCAGCCCCTCTGAAAATAGCACCCAGCCTGCATTTGGTTGAGCAAAGTCGATGTTTCCCTGATTGTTTTCCTGCTTGCTTATAGGCAGTACCGCCCCGTTGGGAAAGAGGGTAAACATCGACTCCTGATCATAGCGAAAATGGCTGAGTCGCAAACTCTTATCCCACTGGCTATCGCCGTCATCAAAGCGGTAGGTAAAATCCGCCATCCATAAATCGCTATCGTCGCTTCCACTCACATCAAGTACTTGGGCAGCCCCCGCGCCGACACCCGCATCACGTGACAGCCAGTTCCAAAAATTGAACTGCCATTGTCTCCCGCTCAATGCCAAATGTGAGTCAAGCACCTCGTAACGAGTCGATAAGCTGCCAGGAGCGAGGGACGCACTTGTGCCTAAAAGTGCATCGAGTGTGGATTGCAAATCTGTATTTACCCTGCGGCTGCTATCGCCCTCCGATTTTTGGTAGGCCATAGTGAATGCAATATCCACGGACTGCCACTCAGTCGCCGTTTGCAGCGATAAATCCCGCATGCCAAATGAGCCTGATGCGGCCTCCACTCGTGTCGAATTGATCGAGGATGCGTCTTTCGTAATAACATTAATCACCCCCGAAAACGCATCGGCACCATAAATGGCTGAGCCCGGCCCCCGAATGACTTCCAATCGTTCGATACTGGCTACAGGTAGACGAAATAATGTCGGCCGGCCACCCTGCGCGTTGTATTGCACAGGAACGCCATTCAACATCAAGAGCACATGGGGATTTAAGCCGGTATGGATACCCCGGATGGAATAGACCGAATCCAGACGACTCAAGGATGACAAAGAGACATGCAGGCCGGGAACGGTTTCCAGCACCTCGTTAAGAGTGCGTGCGCCCATGGCACGAATTTCACTGGCAGAGATAACCGTCGCGGTCGCAGGCGCGCGATCCAGCGGCGTACTATTGCCCGTGGCGATGGAGATTTCGACCTGGCCCAATTCGGCCAGCGAAAGATGGTAGAAATCGCCCGATGAAAAGCGGGGGCTCGATTGTGCGTACAGGCCGCTTGCCCAAAAGACTAAGGCCAGTGCCAACAGAGTTGTGGGTATTCTTATCACGCGCATAATGACAACCTACTTAAAGGAGCTGATGTCATTCCGCTGACAAAATCACTCAACTGACTGGCAAGCTATATTCACCGCAAACAAATTGCTTTAACCGCGAGCTGATCGAATAAAAAAGAACGCCTAAGCACTTTTTGCACTAAGCGAAGGTTAAAGATAGTTTACCTTTGCATGAAAGCAAAGCAGTTCCTGCAAAGAAATGCGTTTAGGAATTTTTGTGCGGGGCGAGGCGCTGGATGGCGAGCTTGAGAGTTTCCCGGCGTACGGGCTTGGTCAAATATTCTTCTGCGGGTTGGCGATTGAACCGCTTCCGCTCTTCGATCATGGAAATCACAATGACCGGAATGTCGCACACGTCCGGATCAGCTTTGATTCGCTCGAACAAAATCCAACCGTGCTGATCGGGTAAAAATAAATCCAGGGTAATTACATCAGGTTTGATCGCTTGGATCAGCCGCCAACCGCTTTCGGCATCACTGGCGGTGTGCACCTGATAACCTTCCGCGCGGATGGTGCGCGCCATAATATCAAGAAATGCGGGGTCGTCATCGATCATCACCACCTGCTCACCATTCGACAGCGGAGCAATCGGAGCCAACGAATGTAATTGAAGCTCATCATCCGGCCGGGGTATCTGCACTGCTACCGGGTTAATGGGTAGCGGCAGTTCGACAATAAATTTCGCGCCCGCACCCAACTCGCTTTCAACGCGAATCCCGCCGCCCATCAACTCGCACAGTTGGCGGGTAATAGATAGCCCCAATCCGCTGCCCTGGAATTTACGCGTGGTGCCGGAATCAGCCTGCCTGAAGGGATCAAAGATCGCAGCCTGCTGCTCTTTAGAAATGCCGATGCCGGTATCCGCAACGCTAATAAAAATTTGCTGCGGCTGGTGATAGGCCTTAATCCGCACGTCTCCGCTGGGTGCAAATTTAATCGCATTGCCGAGCAAGTTGATCAATATGTGCAGCAACTTTTCCGGATCGGCAAGCGGAAGTGATTCACCGTCATCCACATCGACATGCAGTTGTATGGCATTTTTTTCCGCGAGTGGTACCACTGTTGCCAGCGCCTCATCGACCAAACTCGACAACTTCACTTCGGTTAAATCCAGGTCCATACGCCCGGATTCTATTTTGGCCATGTCCAGCACACCATTGATAAGTTTGAGTAGACGTTCGCTGTTGAGAATAACGCGACTCAAATCTTTCAGGTGATGCTCATCATCTGCCAGTTTTAACTCTTCAATCACCACTTCGGTATAGCCGATAATGGCCTGTAACGGCGTGCGTAATTCGTGGCTCATGAGCGAGAGGAATTCACTTTTCGCTTTGCTCGCGTCTTCCGCTTTACGCTTGGCAATTGCGAGCCGGTCGCGAGCGATTTGCAGATCCTGACTACGGGCAGCCAGGCGTTGGTTATCGCGGCGCTTGATGGTATAGGCAATAAGCGCAGTGATTATTAATAACGCGCCCAGAAACACCGAGCCCCACAGATAGCGCAACGCCACTTGTTGCGAATCCACTAACTCGTCCAGATTAACAATTTCATCCTTTTGTTTGAGAATGGTATCTTCCTGCGACTTAATTGTTGTATCTAAATAAGTCAGACGTTTTTCACGGGAATTAATTTCTTCCAAAATGATGCGCAGATGCGTTTGTTGTTCATCTAATTCTTTGGTGCGCAGCGCCACTTCATGCAACAGGGCTTCGCGTTCTTTTTTACTGCTTTCGATTTGCGCCTGCTGGCCTTGCAAGAGCAGTTTCTGCTCCGCAATTAACGCATCACTTTTTTGAATATTTTGGTTAAGCTCGGCCATCTGCCCTTGCAACTGGGCAGTCATCGCCTCTTGGGTTTTGATTGCCGCCGTTAATTCGCCAAGTATTTTTTCACGTCCCCGCAATTGTTTTTGCAGCGCAACCAGTGATGCCTGACCTTCGCGGTACAGCTTGGCAACATCAATTTCAGTACCGCCATTTAAAATTAATTCCGGCAGCGGGGTTAATCCGTGATTGATAATATTGGATTTATTAACTTCAAATTTGAGGCGGTCATTTTCGGTAGTGATCAGGTTAATCATCACCAACTGCTTATTGGCGTAGGAGTCTGTGACCAACAATACTGGTTTGCCATCGAGTACATCATAAATATCGGCGAGGGTTTTTACGCTCACCTGTTCAACGTATACCAAATGATAATTAGCAAGCGAGGCCACACGATTTACTTGATTAACGGTGATAGGCAGATTGCCTAGCTTTACCCTATCGCGCAACACGCCCAACTCCGCCATAAGTGCAGGGCTGCTTGCGCCATAGACGGCGATATCAAACGACGTCATTGCGGCCTGATTGGGCCATTCAATATTTTTGGCGAAATTGTATAAATAGGAGGCGGTGATTTTTTCTTTATTGAGCCCCTGCGCCCACGCAGGATTAGCACAACAAACAAATAATATCAGGAAGAAGGAAAAAAACGTTGAGGATAAACCTTGCACACGACCCTGCTGCAACCAGGGGCGGCATAGTGTGATGACTACTGACAGGACAGAATTTATCAACATCGTCGTTGGTCTTAGCTATTTTAACCACCGAAGCATAGCCTGTTCATTCCGCTATTGATAGCTCCCGATGGATGCCACGGTGAGTAGAAATACTCTTGTATACAATGCAAAGAGGCACCCGCAGGTGCCTCTTCTAATAAATGAACGTTTGAGCAGCGAACTACATGTAGGCCTTGGCAAACGCAGCCTTGGACTCCTGAATATAGGTGCGCACTTTTACCGCATGGGATTCCCACACCGCACGGTCGGTATCGGTAGTAAAGGGATTTTGATCCTTGGCTACAGAGCGATCAAATTTATCGTAAAACGTAATGACCGATGAAGCAATTTGATTAAACCGTTCTTTGAATACTTGTGATTCCTCCATAGTACTGGTTGCCTTCATCATAAACTGCACAAATTCCGTGTTTGAGCTGGAGTGATTCTGGTAACTCTCCGCGCGCACCATAAAATGGTTGTGAATTTCCTGCAGTGCCGCCGAGCGCGTTGGTTCATCTTTGCTCAGCACACGGCTATAGTTTTCCTGCCCGCGCCCCATACCACCGGCAATCAACGACTCTTTCAAATGTTTATCCAAATCCCGACGGAATCGATCCACTTCGCGCTGAATGTCAATCAAATCTTTATCGAGCGTGGTGACAGTGGTAAGTTCTTTTTCCACTTCGGTTAAAAACACTTCGGTTTTATTAAACGTTTTCAATCCATTCTCTTCTGCGAATTTACGCGACTTGCGGTCTATACCGGCATTTTCATAGGCGACCCTATCAAAGGCGGTAGCGACTATGGTTTTGAACGGCTCGGCAAAAGCGGCATAGGCGCCCTGGGTCATTACATTGAGTGTGGCAGTTGCTATATCACCCAGCGGGCGCAGCAGTGAATCCATACGCGCTTTTTGCAGGGGCGATGCCACTTGGCGTACATCGTTCACCACACTTTTAAAGGTTTGATAGGCGAGCGGGTTGGCCATTTTGCCGCGCTCGGAGGTGGCTAGCACCAGCGTCACGCTCGAATAAATCCCATTGGCATATTCCAGATATTGACGCTGCACATCAATCTGCGCGGCGTAATTTTTACCCAATGTGCGCAGCGCATCGGCCTGCACCTGATAATTTTTGTCGTCGCGCAGTTTGCCTAACACTTCGGCAATCACCTTTTCCTGATTTTTTTGCAGCGCGGTATCCAACAAGATTTTTTCAACACTCAGGTCATCGATCCAGGCTTGGCCATTAGTGACTTCAAAATCCAGACGCAGGAATTTTTTACCTGGATCGTCAATAGAAACCCGTTTCGCATGGTATTCGGAGGAGGCGTTATTACCTAAAATTTGCCCTACTTGCACCCAGCCGCTATCCGTATTTTGATTAGTAGCGACTAGCACATTCACTTTGTATTGCGTGGCGGGCGATGAAGTTTTAATCCAAAACTCCAGCGTGCCCTGCTCACTTAAATTCACCCGCGAGCGCACCGATGCCTCGCCCTGCTCAACTTGCAATGCGCCTGTGCCGGTGCGTGCCTGCTCACTAATAAATTTTGCCCCGTACATTAGCGCCCACTTTTTGTGGTCGGCATCACTTTCAAAACCGTTCTTAAAAATCACTGATTTTTGCTGCGCGAACGCGAGCGATGCCATTAGGCTGGCAGTCGATAAAACCAGGATACTTACAACTGTTTTTAACATGTTCGTTTCACAACCTTTAGTCAAAAGATAAATAGTTAACCAATAAAATCGCAACCAGCGGTGGCTATTGCTCAATAAAACCGGGAATCCGATTTTGCAAAAAATTATCCACAGCGGCTTTGCGCTCACCCAATACGCGCGCATAGGCAAGGCGCTCATCGGGCAAGCGGGTAATAGAATTCAGGTAGCCGTTTGCACCCCAGCGGTTGGCCGCAATCGGATTGGCGATGGGATCATCCAGCGCTCGCTCGGCGGCGATCATTGTCCAGCCTTGGTCGATTAAATGATCCACCAAGGCGACAATAAAATACGCCGCCAAATCATTTTCCTGCAGCACCAACACCTGCCGTGGCGAATAGCCCAGAAGGTTAAATGCTTTGGCATCTTCGCGCGCAAGCGATTGGCCGATAAATTCGACGTAGGCACTTTCCAGCGCAGCCATATTCACCGGGCGATTGCTGCTGATTTTTTTCTGATACAACTGGTCCAGATACTGATCCGCACCGCGCATCGGGTTAACGCCAGTAAACGCAGGGCGATAACCGCGCTCTTGTAAAAACTCCGCGAGCCTACGCTGAATATTTTCATCGCCGAATTCATGTAAATAAGAAAAATGCACATGCTTTTTGTAACCGCTATAGCGCTGTAATGTGCGGTTGGCCTTGAGGATGCCAATTTCATACACATACAGATCACTTTTTGTCACCAGATTGTGCCCGTGCCCGGCGTTCACCAGTAAATGCCCTTTAGTGCTGTAGAGCGAAAGGCGTGCGCCGTCTTTCTGATCGATGCCCCTGGTTTTAATCAAGAACATCGCTTGCGGCACACCCGCTGTGGCCAAATTGCGCACCAACATTTGCGAGCGCGCCATAGCATCCAATGAGGTGGATGCTTGCAGCGTGTGCTCAAACGCGATTACCAGTTCGCGCGCGCAAGCAACGCCCGTGCTGGTCATCACGCTGATAAACAATAAACTGCCGAGCAACCATTTTTTCAACACAGTCTTATCTCATGCAACTAGAGGGCTTTTTAGTATAACCTTCACCTTACAAAAAACGATGCTTTTACCGCTGTAACCAAACCCGTGCCTATGCTGACCGCCATTAGCTGTATCCGATCTGAACGGCCGTTCACCTCTACTATGTGCTTAAAAGCATACTTGGTGCAGCTTCAGAGCGAGCACTCCACCCCGGTCGCTTGCTCACGCCCTGAAGAGCAGGCATAAAAAATCCCGGACCGGCCGGGATTTAGTAGCGATTATTTCTGTTCGTGCTTCCGCCGCAATTGGCTCAGCCCGGTCTTGATAAAGGCCAACAAATCGTCAGGGAACAAGGGTTTGGAGAAGTAGTAGCCCTGCACCAAATCCACCCCCAGATCGTAAATGATTCTAAAATCCTCTTCCGTCTCCACGCCTTCAGCCACAGTGGTGAGTTTCAGATTTCTGGCAAGATCCACTGTGCTTGCCAAAATCGTTCGCTGCTGCGGCCGCGCTGCCGCCCGGTGAATGAGTGAGCGATCAATTTTTAATTCAGTTGCTGGCACCCGCGATAGTTGCTGTGCATTCGCAAACCCGGTGCCGTAGTCATCAATAGCAATATGAAACCCTTTCAAACGCAAACGCGCCAGGGTGCGAATGGCACTCGCCAACTCGCCCAGCAAGGCATTTTCCGTGACCTCAAAGGTGATTTCAGTGGGCGGTATTCCATAGTCCTCGGCCAGCTTGCACAGCCAATCCACCATATCCGAATCCGCCAGCGACAGTGGCGATAAATTAAACGCGAGATTGAAACGCAAACCAAAATTCTGCCAATTTTTTTTATGCTGAAATGCCACTTGCAGGAGATGACGGGTAAGTATATCAATCATGCCGTGGCGCTCAGCCAAGGGGATAAAAACACCCGGTGAAATCATGCCCTTTTGCGGATGCTTCCACCGTGCCAACGCCTCGACGCCTTTCAGCATAAGGCCCTGCACGGTGAGTTTTGGCTGATAGGCCAAAGTCAATTCACCATTGGCCAGAGCCTGCCCCAACTCGACAGCAGTCACTTCACTTTCTGTCGCTACTTTGGGTTCCGCTGCCTGATTCTTGGCGTCCTGAATAAAACGGAGAAAACTGCATTCGAGTGCGTCGGGTAACAGCGGTTTTTGAAAGGTACCCAGCACATGGAGGCCATCGGCCTCGGCCATAGTGCCAACGCTGGCAATAAGAATAGGGTCTTTGGCGCTGAGAATAATCACGCTGCTGACATATCTTTTCTGCGCCATCGCGCGAATTAATTCCACCCCATCCATAATCGGCATTTCAAGATCGATTAACACCACATCCACACTGCGCGATTCAAGTACCTGCAGGGCATCCACACCATTGGCGGCGTCGTGGAGATCTTTAACACCCAGATCCAAACACAATTCTTTAGCGTACTGGCGCTGGGTCAAACTATCGTCAGTTACTAATACACTTAACTCGGAGATAAGGGACTTCATGCCTTGCCTCCGAGTACGGCAGGAATTTGCGATAAAGGCATTACCTCTTTTGCCGCGCCCATACTAATAGCCTCTTTTGGCATTCCAAATACCACGCACGAATGCTCATCCTGCGCGATGGTTCTGCAGCCGACTTGTCGCATCTCCAATAATCCTCTTGCCCCATCGTCGCCCATGCCCGTCATGATTATGCCGGTAGCATTGCGCCCCGCTGCACGCGCTGCCGAGCGAAACAGTACATCGACTGACGGACAATGACGGTTAACACTCGGGCCGCGAAACACTTTGGCAATATATTGTGCACCCGAGCGCTGCACTTCAAGGTGATGTCCGCCGGGTGCGATTAACACCCGACCGGGAATCAAGCGGTCACCACTCTCCGCTTCTTTTACATCGACCTCGCAGAGACCATCCAAACGTTTGGCGAAGGCAGCGGTAAATTTTTCCGGCATATGTTGCACCACGGCGATACCGGGGCAAGTACGTGGAATTTTACTGAGAATCTCTTCCAACGCTTGTGTTCCCCCTGTGGATGTACCAATCACAATAATGGTATCGGTGGTGGCGGTCATGGTGACTAAATCAGAAACGGGAACTAGCGGCGCCGCTTTTTTAGTTTGCGTACCGACCGCACGACGCGACACATGGGCTCCCGCTGCGCCGCGCACGGTTTGCCAGAGCAGATGTTTTGCTTCGAGTAAAAAATCTTTAACGCCTAACTGCGGTTTGGTGATGACATCGATGGCTCCCGCCGATAGGGCTTGCAGCGTTAACTCTGCACCCTTCTCCGCCAATGACGAACAGATAATCACCGGTGTCGGCTTTTCATTCATAAGCTGGCGCAGGAAAGTTAAACCATCCATACGCGGCATTTCGATATCCAGCAAGATCACATCGGGCCATTTTTTTTGCATTTGTTGCTGCGCAAAAATAGGGTCAGAGGCAGTGGCATAGACATTAATATCCGGCGCTTCGTTGAGTACACCACTCAACACCTGGCGCACTACAGCCGAATCATCAACGACCATTACTTCAATTGTCATAATCTCTCAACTTTTCTGCGCGTTATAAGAATCGACAACTCAAGTATTGTCGATCAACCCGTTATTTCAATAGATCAAGGCTTATTCATTTCATAATGTTTTAATTGAATCTCGCCGGTCGGTAAAACCAACATCAGTGAACGAGAGATTGAACCACCTACATCAACGTGAAGTGGTTTGAGTTTTTCGCGCATCAACCATTGGCGTGCATAAGCAATGTTGTCGAAGCCAATCGACGTTGGCGTACTGTAGGCAAACATATCGCCACCGCCAAAAATACCGAGTTGAAACTCATTCATATCCGCGTAGGCTTGCATTGAGCGTTTCATTTGCTCCAACGCGTTACTGGCATAGCGGCAATCACCGACAATCGCACGCCTTTGAACCGATTCCCTTGTCACTACCGGATTATTTTTTTTACTCGGTTCTATTGCTAACAGGTAGTGGCACAGCCCCCCAATTTTAAGCGCGGGGTGCCACACCGTTAGCGCAACACAGGAGCCCAGTACCGTATGCAAACGTTCGTATTCAACGCCGAAATACCATTCGCCCGGATGTATGCTATGCAGCGGTTTAATAACAGGCGCGACCGCCATAAGATTCACCGCCCGGCTAATCGATAGATGGCAGGCTTGACCGGTGTGAACCGTGTACTTATTCCATGCAAGCTTTCAGAGTGGCCAACAAACAATATGCCGCCAGGCTTTAGTTTTTCTGCGATGCGATCCAAAATTTTCGCTTTGTTGTCGTTCTCAAAATAGATTAATACGTTGCGCAAAAAAATCAGGTCGAACTTTCCAATATCAGGAAAATCCTCATGCAAATTTAAAGTAAAGAACTGCACAGACTCGCGTAACTCCGCACTCACGCGCACGTTCCCCTGCTGCGGCCCCACGCCTTTGCGGCAAAACCGGCGTAAATATTCCGGCGGAATATTTTTTACGCGCATATCCGGATAAACACCAATTTTGGCTTGCTCTACCACTGTGCGGTTCACATCAGAACACAGCAGCTCCCACTCGCTCGCACAGCGATCTTTCAGCACCATAGCAATACTGTAGGGCTCTTCGCCGGTGGAGGACGCGGCGCTCCACACACGGAAATTACTCCCCGAACGTTGCTTGGGTAAAATTTCTTCTTGCAGATAATCAAAATGTTTTTGTTCGCGAAAAAAATACGTTTCGTTAGTGGTAATTAATTCCAGGGCGAGGCTTAGCTCGTTTTTACCCTGCGGGCTCAGAATCAATCGATAATAATCACCAAAGCCTTTAACGTGACAAGCTTGCAAGCGCTTCCATAAACGATTGCTCAGCAGTGCTTTTTTTTGCGGTGGTAAAAATATTCCCAACTTATCCTGTATCAGCTGCTGGAATAACAGAAATTCTTTATCTGACGGGATTGGTGTTGCGCTGTCCATTTCCATAGCGTGGCTCATCATTATTTACTCTTATTGGTACAAGTAACTTACCTTGCTCTGCTTCGCTTATCTCCAACCAATGTGAAATAGGTCATCGACTCCTGCAAACGCGAGGCCTGCGCACTCATTTCTTCCGATGTTGAACTTAATTCTTCCGAAGCCGCTGCATTTTGCTGCAATGTTTGACTCACTTGGCCAACCGCCGCATTAATTTGATTTACACCCGTGGTTTGTTCGCCAGAAGCCGCCGCGATCTCCTGAATTAAATCAGCAGTCTTGCGAATGGCCGGCACAACCTCTTGCAGTAATTTTCCTGCACCATCCGCCTGCTTTACCGAATCGGCCGCGAGCGTGCCAATTTCCTGAGCGGCAACTTGGCTGCGTTCAGCTAACTTACGCACCTCTGATGCGACTACTGCAAAACCGCGCCCGTGTTCACCCGCGCGCCCGGCCTCAATCGCCGCATTGAGTGCAAGCAAATTGGTTTGGTAGGCAATATCATCAATTACACCAATGCGTTCGGCAATTTTCTGCATAGCGCCCACAGTACCGGCGACTGCATCGCCACCCGATGCCGCATCATTAGCCGCCTTCTGTGCCATGCCATCGGTAACCCGTGCATTTTCGTTATTTTGTGCAATCGAGGCAGCCATTTGTTCCATGGATGCTGAAGTTTCCTCCACACTCGCTGCCTGCATAGAGGCGCCCTTGGCGAGTGATTGCGCGGTTGCATTAACCTCTTCTGATGCGGAAGAAAGTGCGTCTGCGGATGAACGAACTTCCGCAATAATTTGACCCAATTGTTTGCACATATTATCGACACTCGCGAGCAGCGAGCGGTTATCGCCCGAGCGCAACTCGATCACTACGTCCAAATTACCCTCTGCAACCTGGCTAACCACGTTCGCGGTATAAGCAGGCTCACCGCCCAAGGTGCGAAAAAGATCGCGAAAAATAAAAATAAGCACGCCAAGAATAAAGCCCATTGCTACCAGCAAAATAATGCCAAAGGTACGCAAGGATGCGGAGTAGAGTCGTTCGGTTTCTTCATCGGTACTAATAACCAATTGATTGAACTGCTCGCCCATTTGCTCTGACACGACCAATATGTTGGCACCCAGCGCAGACACAATTCCCGCAGCGCGCCCATCTACTTTTAATCCCGTAGACGGATCATTAAAATCAAACCGCTGCAGCGCACGATTATATCTGTCAAGTACACGATCGTACTCAGTCAAAAAGTAAGAGAGCTCTTCCGTGTTTTGCCCCAACTTTTCCTGCAATGCTATTCCCGTCTTTAAATTAGTTTTTACTTTGTCAGTCGCGGCATTAAAGGCTTTTAGATAGCGCTCGTATTGGGATTTCTCATTGCCGCTGATCATAATATTTTTCCACGCCTGAATTTGGATCCTTAATTGCAGCGAGGAGCTATCGACAGCGGAAAGTAAATCCGATTGCATCTGGATTTGGGTGAGCTTTTCATCCACTGTCGTATTGTATTTTTGCAGCTGTAAGAGCGCCGATATGCCCAAGCCAATCAAGCCCAGCATAATCAGGCATGTCAAAATCATGAGCTTTGTTTTTAAACTGAGTTTACTGAACATAGACCAATCTCCATTCCATTTTCGAGCTCGACTTACTGATTGTCACATCAACTAAAAGTCAATTCCTTAAGAATAACGGACGAAATTTTTATCCAAATCATCATCACTCACTATTTTTTTATCTACTTTCTTCCGTTGTGGAGGTCTGGTGGGCATATTGGATTTTTCTGCTCGGGAATACGAAGCGCGAGAAGCCGGATTACTTAAAGTGAAATAACTTATGGCCTCTTGCAAACGCAACGCTTGTGAACTGAGCTCTTCTGAAGTAGAACTCAACTCTTCTGCCGCTGCCGCGTTCTGTTGCATAGTTTGGCTAACCTGGCCAATCGCCGCGTTAATTTGATTGACGCCCGCGGTTTGCTCGGTCGAAGCAGCGGCAATCTCCTGTACCAAATCGGCGGTCTTGCGAATAGCAGGCACCATCTCTTGCAGTAATTTACCGGCGTTATCCGCCTTATTCACGGTTTCACCAGCAAGGGAACCGATTTCCTGTGCAGCAACCTGGCTGCGCTCAGCCAGTTTACGTACCTCTGAGGCAACTACAGCAAAACCGCGCCCATGTTCACCGGCCCGCCCTGCTTCAATTGCAGCATTAAGCGCGAGCAAATTAGTTTGGTAAGCAATGTCATCAATTACGCCAATACGATCAGCAATTTTTTGCATTGCCTCTACTGTACCTTCCACTGCAGTTCCACCGGATTGTGCATCTTTTGCAGCTTTTTGTGCCATGCCATCGGTAATCACTGCGTTTTGACTGTTTTGCATAATTGAGGCAAGCATCTCATCCATTGACGCCGAGGTTTCTTCCACACTGGCTGCCTGTACTGATGCACCTTTTGCCAATGATTGTGCAGTTGCCGTTACTTCTTCAGAAGACGATGCCAGCGCATCGGCCGAACTCTGCACTTCACCTAAGACTTGCGAAAGCGTATTGGACATTTCACGGATTACAGCAAGCATGCTGGTGGTGTCACCCTGCCTGATGTTGATCTGCTGGGTTAGATCACCTGCGGCTATTTTAGCCACCACAGAAACCGCGTAATTTGGCTCGCCACCGACATCACGCATAATGCTTCGTACCACCCAACAGGCATAGATAAAAAGGCCAAACATAAAAACAGATAACACTGCAATCTGGAAATTGGTTACCTGATTAGCTAGCTGCTCTATCTCAACATTTTTATCAGTCAATATTTGCTCGAGCTTTTCGGTCAATACCTCTTGCTCAACCTCAAGCACCACAAATGCCTTTTGGAATTCCGGTAGCTTTGCCTCACCTTGTTTAAGATCCTGACCGAAGGTGCGAACGATTGCCTCTGCGCTTGCAATATAGTTCTCCAACGCCGGACTAATTTCTTTTAATAAAATCTTAATGTCAGGTGAAAGAGGGAGGCTTAAATTATTGTCCAAATTTTTACGAAAGCGATCCGCATGTTCGAGCAAATCATTTTCACTTTGTTTAACATCTTCGAGATTTTGCTTTAGCGAATTTAAATTTCCGCTCAATACATCGGCACGTATCGCATCGTGCATCATGTCACCATCAACATGGTTTTGTAGTGCCTTACTAATAATCTCTTTTTCATTGTTAATGGCGCTCATCTTCTGATGACCCATGATTCCAACCAAACCAATTATTATTGCTGACGCTAGGCCGACGCCAGCTAGCGACATAATTTTGAATCGAAGATTAAGTTTCATGAGCCACCCCTTGTGAGTGTCGTCCAATTAGTGCATCTATGAGTAACGAACAAAATCCTTATCCAAATCATCGTCACTCACGATTTTCTTATCCGTTTTTTTGCGTGACTGCGGTTGAGAGGAAATGGTAGTTTTGGGTGCACGGGAGTAGGAAGGGCGAGTGTCCTGACTGATTAAGGTGAAATAACTCACCGCCTCTTGCAGACGCAATGCTTGCGAACTTAACTCTTCCGAGGTAGAACTTAATTCTTCAGCCGCCGCCGCATTTTGTTGCATGGTTTGACTAACCTGGCCAATTGCAGAGTTGATCTGATTGACACCTGCAGTTTGTTCGGTAGATGCTGCAGCAATTTCTTGTACCAAATCAGCAGTCTTGCGAATAGAGGGCACCATCTCTTGTAACAGCTTGCCGGCGTTATCAGCTTTGCTCACTGTTTCACGAGCCAGTGAACCAATCTCTTGCGACGCCACCTGACTACGCTCTGCTAACTTACGGACCTCTGAAGCGACCACAGCAAAACCGCGCCCGTGTTCACCCGCACGCCCCGCTTCAATCGCAGCATTAAGTGCGAGTAAATTCGTTTGGTAAGCGATGTCATCGATCACACCAATACGATCGGCAATTTTTTGCATTGCTTCAACTGTACTTGCCACAGCAGAACCACCCGTAGCGGCATCTGTAGCGGCTTTTTGCGCCATACCATCGGTAATGCTGGCGTTCTCATTATTTTGCATAATCGACGCTGACATTTCTTCCATTGATGCAGATGTCTCTTCAACACTGGCCGCTTGTACTGATGCACCTTTCGCTAGTGATTGCGCCGTCGCATTGACTTCTTCTGACGCCGAGGCCAAAGCGTCGGCCGAACTGCGCACCTCACCTAACACTTGCGATAAAGTGTTTGAGGTTTCACGTATCGCAGCCAACATGCTGGTAGTGTCCCCCTGTTTAACATTAATTTGCTGGGTGAGATCACCTGCAGCAATTTTTGCTAGCACTGCGGCTGCATAATCAGGTTCGCCACCCAATTGACGTAATAAGTTACGTGCAATGAAAAATCCGATCACTGCGATAGATAAAAGTGTCACAGCAGCAATGACAACTGAGAGAACGACAGCATCGGCCTTTGTTTCCAGCGCTTGGTTTGTTGCGTTATCGGCAAGTTCGGTGTTGTAAACCATATGATCTTCAATTGTCGTAGACGCCTTCAGTGCATCGTCTTTGGCGGCTTCTATCAGATCACGTGCGACTTCAAATTGATTTTTTTGGGACGCAGCAATAACACCTGGAATATGCGTAATATATTTTGCAAATGCACGTTCATCCTCAGCCAAAAGTTCACGATCGCGATCATCTGTAATCATCGAATGGTATTTTTTGAGATCCGCCTTTACCGCTTCCACCGCCTTATTTAGGTCTGCTTCCAACTTTTCTGCTTGCATAGGATCTGTATTTAAAATGTATCGATTTAATCGGATGCGTGCGCGATACACATTATTCTGCGTATCGAATAATAACTGCATACTAGGGATAACATTTACATTACTGTAATTAGTCTGCTCAAACACTTTATTAATTTGTACTTGTGCAACAGCTGCGAGGATCACAATACCCACCAACGCTGTTGCTACTAATAAAATCATCTTCTTGGCAACTGTCATTTTTTTAACTCCATTAAAATCCATTGATCGTGTGCCTAATTGTTAAATCAAGCGCTTTCTTTATTAGCTATAACGTACAAAATTTTTATCTAACTCGTCGTCACTTATGTGATTAGATTTATGGTTTCCGGGCTTCGGCTTGTTGCTGGGTGGCAGTGCCTTTTTGCTCACTGAGGTAACGATTTTTTTGGTGTGGTGACTGTCCAGCGTAAAATAGGTCATTGACTCTTGCAGACGAATCGCTTGCACGCTCATTTCTTCGGACGTAGAGCTTAGCTCCTCAGATGCTGCGGCATTTTGTTGCAGCGTTTGACTGACCTGACCAATAGCAGCGTTAATTTGTGATACACCGGCATTCTGCTCAGATGAAGCTGCGGCAATTTCCTGAACCAAATCGGCAGTTTTACGAATTGCAGGCACCATATCTTTCAACATGGTTCCGGCAAGTTCAGCACGTTTAACCGTATCCAATGCAAGCGTACCTATTTCTTGTGCGGCAACCTGACTCCGCTCAGCCAACTTGCGCACCTCTGATGCCACTACCGCAAAACCCCGACCGTGTTCACCGGCACGCCCTGCTTCAATTGCCGCATTAAGTGCAAGCAAATTGGTTTGGTAGGCAATGTCATCAATCACACTGATTCGCTCAGCAATTTTCTGCATGGCCTCAACCGTTCCCATTACGGCATCGCCACCGGTCGCAGCTTCACGCGCGGCTTTTTGGGCCATGCCATCAGTTATTTTTGCGTTCTCACTATTTTGTGATATTGATGCCGACATTTGTTCCATGGATGCGGATGTTTCTTCCACGCTGGCCGCCTGCACTGAAGCGCCCTTGGCAAGGGACTGCGCTGTCGCATTCACCTCTTCAGAAGCCGATGAGAGCGCATCGGCCGAACTGCGCACATCGCCAATAATGTCGGCAAGCTGCTTACTCATATTAGCCACGCTAGCGAGTAGCGAGGTGCTGTCGCCTCTTTTGAGTTGGATGTCAACATTGAGATTACCATCGGCTACTTGCGAAACAACGCCAGCGGTATAGGCGGGCTCACCACCCAGAAGGTTAAACATGTCGCGAAAAATAAAAATCATCAGCGCAATGAGAATTGCCGACGCTGCGAGGCAAATAATTAACAACAAGCGGACCGTATCGCTATAAATTTTCTCAGTTTTGACATCAGAATCCAGTAGAAACTGATCAAATGCACTGGTAGTAGCATCAGCTAACTCTTGCATTTGCTTACTGGCTTCGCGATCCATTCCGCTCACCAGTTTGTCAACCACTTTTCCTGCATTGGGATTTTCTTGATCAAAACTTTTGAGTGCTTCTCGATAATTATTGCCCAGCTGGCCATGCTCTTTTTGCAACTGGAGAACAGCGTCCGTTGGCACACCCTCTTCTTTTTGAAGTGCCAGTGCTGCTACAAGATGCTGCTGAACAATACCCTCCGATTTTATAAAACCATCGACATATTTGGTAAATTGTTCGGGGTCATTACCGCGTATCAGGATATTTTTCCATTCCTGAACTTGGGTTTTAAAATTAATTGCCGCTCCCTGTATTTCCACCAAAATAGCAGAGCGCCGCTGGCTATGCGTTGCGGTATCATCCACCACCGCATTGTAGGAATGAATTTGCAAATAGGCGGTTATTCCCAAGGTGGATAACCCCAGTACAATTAAACAACTGAGCAACAGAATTTTAAACTTCAAGGTCAGGCGGCTAAACATTTTTATTCCCTCAAGGACTTTGAGTTATTAAAAAAGGGGAATTACTGTAGCTGCGCCTCAACCAGATGCGCCAGCTCGCGGATAGAAAGGGCGTTATTTGCATCCAGCAATACCACAAACTCGTCCTCGCGCTTGGCAATACCCTGAATAAAATCCGCGCGGATGTTGGCGCCAAACGAAGGGGCATCTTCAATATTGTCATCATTCATATCGATCACTTCGCTGACTGAGTCAGCAAGCAAACCGAGCACGTGGTTTTGTTCATTGTTTTCCAATTCCACCACGATAATGCAGGTGCGTTTTTGCACCTCAATGGACTTGCGCCCCAATCGAACAGCTAAATCAATTACCGGCACCACTTCACCGCGCAGATTGATAACGCCGCGCAAAAAATTGGGCATTAGAGGAACTTCAGTAATGCCGCTGTACTCAATGATTTCGCGGGTTTGCGACAACTCCAAACCGTAATTTTCATTGCCGATGCGAAACGTCAGGTATTGTTTTATGACTTCTACCGCTTGTGTCTTTTTTTGTCTGCTTGGTTGGTTCATTCTTCCTGCTCCTGCGCACTCACCAAAAAGGCGTTGTTGCGTGAATGTTCGCGATTAATTGCAAACCCGATTAACTGTTGGATATCCAGAATCAACGCCACCGCCCCGGTGCCCAATAGACTGGAGCCGCCGATTCCTTTGAGTGCCTGAAAAATAGGCCCCATGGGCTTTACTACGGTTTGAATTTCCCCGTGCAATTCATCAACCACTATGCCCGCGCGTTTTTCGCCAAATTGCACCACCACAATTTTTTCGCGGCTATGGTCTTTGGGTTGCAACGAAAAAATTTCGCGCAGCCGAATATAGGGCACTTGTTCGCCGCGCAAATTCACACAGTTCTGGCCCTGCACATGATTGAGTGAATTTAAATCCACGCATTCAAGAATCGTGTTTTGCGGCACAATAAAATCGATAAGCCCGGCAGTCACATGGAAGCCGTCAATGATCGCCAGTGTTAGTGGTAAGCGAATACTGAAACTGGTGCCCACGCCAATTTCGCTGTCGATTTCAATACCACCCTGTAGGGCTTCGATGTTGCGCTTGACCACATCCATACCCACACCGCGCCCCGACAAGTTGGTAACCTGTTCGGCGGTGGATAAGCCAGGATGAAAAATTAGTTGGAATAATTCCTGACGTGAGAGATGAATGCCGTCTTCAAGAATGCCGTTGGCGATCGCTTTTTTACGGATGCGCTCTACATCCAATCCGCCGCCATCATCGTGAATGCCAATCACAATATTGCCTGCATCGTGACGGGCGGTGAGTTTGATGGTGCCTGAATCGGGTTTATCACGCGTCTGCCGTACAGCAACCGATTCAATTCCGTGGTCCATCGCATTGCGCACAATATGCATCAGGGGATCATTTAATTTTTCCACCATCGATCTATCCAGCTCGGTTTCCGCGCCTTCAATTTCCAGCTCAATTTCTTTGCCAATCGATTTTGCGGTGTCGCGCACAACGCGTTTGAATTTTTGGAAAGTGTCACCGATGGGCACCATGCGCAAGGTGAGCGCCGCGTCACGAATCGCCTCAGTAAAATTACCCATCGAGGTGACGGCTTCAATCAGAGCGGGATTACCCATTTTGGAGGACAGCAAATCAACCCGTTGACGGTTAATCACCAATTCGCCGATTAAATTAATTAAAATATCCAGGCGCTCCGCATCGACGCGGATGAAACGGTTTTCGGCGTTGGATTTTTTCTCGCTCACTTTCTTTTGTTTATCGAGCGCGGCATTCACAATTTCGGCCGGAATCGATTGTTCTTCAATGAGAATATCGCCCAGCATACCCACCGCTCCGGTGGTTTTTGCCTGCTGTTTTTGCGTAGTCAACGCCGCGTCCAATTCCTGAAAACTGATCGCGTGGCTTTTCACCAAAATCTCACCCAAGCGCTGGGTATTTTCCGGCAGGGATTTAATTAAATTCACATAAGCTTCAATGTTGCTGCGCGGTGGAATCAGTTTGATATCGGATTCATCGCGCACAAACATAAACGCGTCTTCAATTTGCGCTTGGGATGCGTTGCTGACGAGGGTAATTTCAAATCCAAGATACAACTGCTCCGGATCAAACTCCTTGTATTCCGGTAGGTGATCAGTGATGGTGGTGATGTGGGTGATGTCACCCAAGGTGCGCAGGAAGCGCAAAATAGATAAGGGGTCCATACCGTTGCGCAACAAATCCGGGCCCAAACGCACGGAGATATGCCAAGCCTCGTGATCAGCGACGGCACCGGCGGTAAGGTTGGAAGCGGTGTTAGCATTAGGCGCAGTCGCCGCTGTAGCCTGAGGTGCAGCTTCAAGCCAGGGCTGCAATGAGTCGAGCAGTGCCTTGCCTTGCGCGAGACAGGCCGCATCGTTTTCCTGCTCCTGCCGTGCATTTTCTACTAATGTGGTGATGTGGTCCCGACAGGGTAAAAAAATACTCAGTAAATCGCTCGTGATAACAATTTTTCCATCGCGCGCGCGATCCAGAACGTTTTCAACAATGTGCGTAAAACTCACAATGTCGTTGAGCCCGAAGAGCCCTGCCGAACCTTTAATGGTATGGGCTGCACGAAAAATTTCGTTGATCGTTTCCGTATCATTATCGCCCTCGTCCATGCGCAATAATGCTGCTTCCATTGAGTTGAGCAAATCATCTGCTTCAGCGAAAAATGTCTGCAAGGCACCGTCGAGATTCATAGTGGGTTCCTTATGATTCCATGGCAAATTGGGTATTCACATCCAACACGGTTAGCACCGTATCTACCGATTCATTACTTTTGCTGATAACAAATGATCTGTGTACCGAGGTAAAAAACTTTTTGGCAAACAACAGTAGCTGTACACCGGCGGTATCTATTTCCGTTACGCCTTCCAAATCCAGCGCCACCTTGTCACCCAGTTTTTCGTAATCGGAAAACAGCTCATCTTTTATTTGTGCAACGTAATAAATCGTGATGTCGCCTTCAAATACCAGAGTGGTTGTGTCCTTACTCTTTTTGCGCGAAATATTCATGAGCTATACCTATTAAAAAAATGATTCCAGTTAGATCAGCATGGAAACCGCTTGCAGCATTTGCTCAGGGCGGAAAGGTTTTACAATCCAGGCTTTGGCACCGGCGGCCTGGCCTTCACGCTTTTTCTCTTCCGCACCTTCGGTGGTGAGCATAATCACCGGGGTAAATTTGTAGTTGGCTTTGGTTTTCATTTCTTTTAAAAAGGTAATGCCGTCCATGTTGGGCATATTCACGTCTGAGATAACCAAATTGATTTTTTGTCCATCCAATTTAGTCAGCGCATCTTTTCCATCGCTGGCTTCTACGACTGTGTAACCAGCACCGCGCAATGCAATACCCACCACTTGCCTCACGCTGGCGGAATCATCGACAACAAGAATTACTTTTGACATTCACTACTCCTAAAAAAACGTGATTTCTGAATTATTCGAGCCTTTGGCTTGCGCGCCACTGCCGCGATGCACATCGACTTGTTCCAAGGTGGTGTAGGTTTTTTGTAGCGAACGCAACCATTCGCCGGTGTCAATCGCGATTACTGGCTCACCGTGACGCAGACGGGTTTCCTGGTCGGCAATCGCCCCCACCAGTTTTTCCATATCGTCTATCACGTGCCCCAATATTTGGCTGACACGATCCTGGAATTGTAGATTCACCAGCACTTCTTCAACACTCGATTGAACGGCGGCACTCTCCTGCTCCAAAACATGGGCAGACTGCAAAATGTTTTCACTTGAGTCGCGAAATTGTTCGAGCACTTGTGCTATGGAGTTTTCGGATTTGGTAAGACGGGAATTATCTTCCGCAGCGTATTCAGCGGTTCTGTCGAGCGTTGTTTGCAGTGCGGAGTTAACTTGTTCGATCCGGCGACCAATGCGCGCACCGGTTTCGCCCGAACGGGTTGACAGCGTGCGCACCTCATCGGCCACCACCGCAAATCCGCGCCCGTATTCGCCGGCCCGTGCAGCTTCAATTGCCGCATTGAGCGCGAGCAAATTGGTTTGCGAGGCGATACCCGCAACCTCGGCGCTCATCCCACTTAACTCAACAGTGATTTTGGAGAGGCCGGAAATTTCGTTGAGCAATTCATCGCGCTGATCAATGGCCTGGCGCAAGGTGTGAGTGATTTGGCTTAGCTCGTCGTTGGCAAAATGAATCACGCCACCCAACCCGGTATCGCCTTTCATGCTGCTGGCGGTGGACGAAGAACTGGCAACGGCGGCTTGCAAGCGCTGGTGAATTTCGGAGAAGCGCCCCACCAATTCGGTGATGCTGCCCTCTAATTGATTGCGCGCCAATTCAGTCTGGCGCTGCCACAGTGGCAAAATTTCTCTCAATAAATTCTGATAATTTTCCAGCAGTGGCCGGTAAATTTGCGCAAGCTGCTGACCGCCTTGGGCTTGTATCAGTGCAGCCTCGTTTTCGCTTGCACGCTTTGCCGCTTGCGCTGCGTGCATCCCGCCGCTGATTGCCGCCGCGAGTAAGGCCAGCAGTATCAAACCTTTCCAGGGCATTGATAACTCGGTGAGCGCGAGCAACAACAACCCGGTTAGCGCCAAAACCGCAATTGCTGCAAGTACCACGGTGTGCGATGAGCCGCGCTGTTTCTGTGAAGATAAAAAAAACGCGGGAGAATTCCCGTGTGGATATCTGCTATTCATGGGTACGTCCGTCAAATTCAATAGCAAACACGCAGGATATTGTTGCCGTTATCCCTGCACACTTTGCTGCTATGTGGGTTCACTAGGTATAGACGGGGTTTATATAGGTGTCAAAGAAGGGGCTTTGAGTGAAATTACTCAGGGGGATGGCAAAAAAATAGGCAGCGAAAATGTCGCACCTTATAAAAAAACGGCGCAGTAGCGATGGTGCTATTGCGCCGGATTTGAAACTTTAGAGATCGAAAAATTACAGGTAGCGGCTCCAGAGCACAGTGACAGTGGTCGTATTGCCACCCGCAACCTCTTCCATATTGGGAATTTCGTTCGGGTTATAACCTTCTGGCAAATTCATCAAGTCTACTTTGGTCGCACCGCCAAGATTGTTGATGTCTGTCGAGAGCTGCAACCCCGCCGCCGATATATAACCAAATATGTCAGTGCCACCGCCGGTTTTCAGAATATCGCCGGCTAGCACGGTTCCACGAATGACAGTACTAGCGCCCAGGTTGATAAGGCCACCAGTATATTTAGTTTTAGTGGGGACATTCGCGCTGTCAGAGGGATCATAACCCCCGGCAAGGATACCTATGTTACCGAGCGCGGTTGGCTTGAAACTCGTGCCGTCGCAAAAGTTGGTGGGCCACATACCCTGAAAATCGGAAGTCTTTGAACTAGCGACAAAATCATTGTTACAAATAGGGCCGTAACCTGCGAAGTTGAGTGAGTAATTCTCCATTTGCCCTGCGGTTGACACATTTCCAGTGGCGATAAAGGTGTTGTAGTACTTACCAGTGCTCACGGTCAGATCGCCCTTAGCCCATATCACACCAGGCGGTAGACTTTTTCCATCAACTGCCCAGCTCTCTGCTCCTGGCGTTTTGTTGAATGTCCAACAAGCGTTCTGGTCGCTGTGGCCGTTGCAAAAGGGCTTGGCGTCTGCCTTGGCCGCGGGACTAGTACACTTGTTGCTCGCATCTACCACACTACAAAGATATTCGCGATTCTGGGTACCGTAAGTACCCAGGTAATAGGTGCCGTTAGTCAAACCATGAATGTTCTTGACAGTAACCTTGGCCTTAGTGCCCTCAAACTCCAGTATATAGTTGGCGGCTTCCTTGAGAGTCCAGGCATCTACTCTTGGCTGAACCAAGGTCACCGGTTGCAACTTTTCCATGATTCCTACCACTGGCGGAGGATTCATATTTTGTTGAATACCGCTGGTCGCGCTGCACCCAGTGACGGTACCGCCCGCCCTGATCGATGGAAATACTTGCCAGTTGGCGGTACAGGTGACTGAACCCACTGTGGTCAGCGATGCCACCAGATTACCGCCCAAAGTCACATTTCCACGCGCCTGAATGTTGGTCACGTTGGAACCAAGCACGGCATTCACAGTGCCGCCCGCATTAATAGTGCCGTGGTTACTGCCACCACCAGAGAGGATGACGTTACCACGGGCGTTTATAGTCTGAGCGGCAAGACCGTTGCCGCCTGAATTGACATTGCCATTGGCATTCATGATTTCAATGCCGGTAACGCCACCCGAGGTGTTAATGTTGCCGCAACAGGTATCCGTTTTACCTTTAGACGTTTCAGAGCCAGTGCCGCCCTCTGCAGCGGGCGTACCAAATGCAAACAGTTTCTTTGCTGTCGCGCCACCTGTAATAGTGATATTGCGCGCCCATAGCTCTTGGGCATCCACATTTGAGCCGATAGTCACGTTGCCGGTCACCGCCACTTTTGCCAAGCCTACACCGGTGATACCCACGCTATTAGCAGTGAAATCGCCATCGACATTAAAGTTCGCACCAGCAGGCACGTTTAACGTGATCCCACCGCCGAGATTCAAATCATTGTAAAAGTCCAACACACCATTGAGCGCAACATTGCCGGGGGGATTGGCCGGGGTCACGGCGTAGACCACTTCCAGGGAAGAGGAAGAGCGCGCCGCTGTGTCGGTAGCGGTTAGTCGTGCGCTCACTTTGTATTCAACCGCCGGTGCAACCGGAGGAAAGACCTCTACCACAACAGCCTGCTGGGTGATGTTGTCGGCGCCGGTAATCGTCCAGATTTGGTTTGTCGTCAGCTTGGTAAGTTGATCTTTGTTGAGCGTCTGCAAATAAGCGCGCACCACTTCCACCGTAGCCCAAACCCCGGCTTGCGCGTTGACTTGCGAATGCGCTGCCAATTGACGCTCTTGGGTGCTACGCACTGAGTGCATTGCACCAAGAGACGCAGAGACCAGACCAACACCTATTAACAATACCGTCAAAATGGTGGCCGCGCCGCGCTCGTAACGCGGCAGGGACGACCAGCGGTTGGTGAAGCGTCTCTTTGTATTTATCTGCAGTTTCATAGCGATTTACTCAAAGGGTCGGCTATTAAGGAATATTGGGTATACAAAAATTGTAGATGGATGGCGCAACGGCGGGTGCAGCTACGCCAGCATCGATC
>CAZCJR010000017.1:0-48702 GCA_964499225.1 uncultured Cellvibrionaceae bacterium
AATTTTTACCAGCTTTCTTCTGCATCTGTTCGCTCAGTTAAAATTGACAGCAGCGGACACTTTCTGCGGACACTCTGCAATCACACAATGTCGCTACGCCAACAGATAATTTCTTAAAAAACATCGAGTTAAAAATTTTCAGCGCAGTTGGTACGGGCTTTGAAATGCTAAAGCAAAAGTTCCCGAGTGATATTGCATGAATATGAAAATTGCCGACACCTCTGCCCAGGATTTGATGCTGGGTCAAACTAATCGCAAGACCCTGCGACGGGTTGTTATTGTCGGTGCAGTGGCATTGCTAATCGGCGTTGCTGTGTCTGCTTTTATTTATGTGGCCGACGTGTCTATGTCAGGGCTGGTAATGGAGCGATCTGCGATCCGCATTGCGACAGTGGAACGTGGCACGCTGGTACGTGAAGTGGTTTCTCAAGGTCGGATTATTGCAGCCAATAGCCCCACTTTGTTTAGCCCCGAGCAGGGATATGTTGATATGGCAGTTAAAGCAGGCGATACGGTGGTGCGGGACCAAGTGCTCGCCACCATTGTTAGCCCGGATTTGAACGAGTTGCTAGCGCGGGAAATGGCCAACCTCACACGCATGGAAGCCGATCTCGGTCGCCAAAAAATAGAATCAAAGCGACGCAAATTAGAGTTGGAACAAATCATTGCCATGGCGCAAGTCAGTGAAAAAGCCATGATGCGAGAGAAGCTACGTGCGGATGAAGCCATCGGCAAAAAACTTATCAGACAGCTAGACTACGAAAAAGCTGAAGATGATCTGGAACGTGCCAAGCTGGAGCTAACACAAGCCAAACAAAATTGCGAACTCGCTAAAGAGTCCTTGGGTTTTGATATCGAATCGTTGACATTGCAGCTCAAAAGCCAGCAGCTTTTGGTAGATGCCTTGCAACGGCGCGTGCACGAATTAACGATCAAATCGCCAGTTTCAGGAATGGTTGGCAATGTTCAGGTGGTAAACAGGCAGGCTGTCGCCGCCAATCAGGCGCTGATAACAGTCGTTGATTTAAGTGCGTTTGAAGTAGAGGCAACAGTGCCAGAAGGATTTGCGGATGATATAGCGCCACTCATGGAGTCTGAAATTACCTTGGGTGGGTCAAGTTTTCCAGGCGTGGTCACTGCCATATCGCCTGAGGTGATTAATGGTGGTGTTAGTGCACGCATTCGCTTCGCTGATGTATTGCCGGAAAATCTTCGTCAGAGCCAACGTTTAACAGCCAAAATTATTTTAGAAAACAAACCCAATGTCCTAATCGTTAATCGAGGCTCATTCTTCGATGGTTTTCGTGGGTATGTCTATAAAGTGCAAGACAACAAAGCGTTGCGTGTACCTGTTGCGCTCGGCGGTTCAAGTCTAAAGCACTTTGAAATTATGGACGGCTTGCAAGAAGGCGATAGCATCATCATTTCTTCTCTCAACAATTCAGCCACTGACGAACAAATTTTGCTAACAGATTAATTACCGGAGACTATCCAATGTTAAAAATGCAATCCGTAAAAAAAATATACCGGACCGACATGATTGAAACCCACGCTCTGCGCGATTTTAATCTCGAAGTTAAGGAAGGTGAGTTTGTCGCCGTTACCGGGCCTTCAGGTTCCGGAAAAACAACTTTTCTTAACATCGCCGGATTACTGGAAACTTTTGAAGAAGGGCAGTATCTGTTGGACGGAAATGATGTTAGCCGCTTAAACGACAACGTTAGGTCAAAATTACGAAACGAAAAAATTGGATTCATTTTCCAGGGATTTAATCTTATTTCCGATCTCAATATTTTTGACAATGTTGATGTTCCATTGCGCTACCGTGGGTTCTCGTCATCGGAAAGAAAAAAGCGAATTGATAACGCGCTGGAGATGGTCGGTTTGGCAGCACGTGCGCGTCACCTTCCGTCACAATTATCGGGCGGCCAGCAGCAGCGGGTTGCAATCGCGCGTGCGCTTGCCGGTGAGCCTAAATTTCTATTGGCGGATGAACCAACTGGTAATCTCGATTCACTGATGGCACGACAAGTCATGGATATGCTCGAAGATATCAACAAAAAAGGAATGACCATTGTGATGGTAACTCACGATCCGGATCTGGCACGACGCGCACATCGCAATATACAAATCGTGGACGGGCAAGTCACCGATTTTAAAATCTATGAATCTTATGTCGACGGAAAAACCAAAAACAATTCGGATGCCGCTGCAAAAAAAATGGCGGCAAACACTATTTAATCTGGAGCGAAAAAATGTGGAAATATTATTTACGATTGTCGTTGCATAGTCTGCGTAAAACTCCAGTCTTGTCCCTACTGATGATACTTGCCATAGCAACGGGTATCGCTGCAAATCTCACTATTCTGACTATGCACACAGTTGTGTCGAGTAATCCGTTAGTGCATAAAAACAATCGGACATTTGCGGTACAACTTAACGCATGGGACCCTGATCGAGAGTATTTTGACCTCAACGCCATTCCACCACAGGTTACCTATCAAGATGCCAAGGCGCTGTATGATGCTAATGTTGCCGATGAAATTGTCTTCATGCGCAAAGCTGAAATCACTATCCAGCATCCTGAAACCGCAGAACTTCCGTCCGCTTACGCAACACGTATGACCACACGTGATTTTTTCAATATGTTCGATGTGCAATTTGTCCACGGTGGCCCCTGGAGTAAAAAAGCTGATGAGAGCCCCGAGCATGTGGTTGTGATTAGTGAGGGGCTGAACAACAAGTTCTTTAAAGGGGCGAACAGTTTGGGTCAAGCGATCTTGCTGGATGGCGAAATATTTACAGTGGTGGGTGTGGTCAGTGAGAAGTGGCAACTTGTGCCTAATGTATACGATTTGAATAATCTCCCATTTGAAGCGGCACCTGATGCTTACGTCCCATTCTTTCTTTCTGCAGCCAAAGCCTACCAAGGCTGGGGAAACATTCAGAGTTGGTCAGATGAAAACATACGAACTCACGAAGATTTTTTACAAAGCGAGACGATTTGGATACAAGCTTGGGTCGGCATGAATTCAGCCGAAAAACGGCAAGAGTTTTCACAGTTTCTGGAAAACTATATCTCCACACAAAAGGAGCAGGGCCGATTCAACCGATCGCCAGGATATCAACTAAATACTCCGCAAGAATGGCTAAACATTAATAATGTGGTGTCCAAAGACAACAAACAATTGTTAATGCTCTCCTTCGTGTTTCTTATGATTTGCCTGGTCAATAGCACGGTATTGATGCTTGCAAAGTTTTTGCGCAAAGCACCTGAAGCGGGTATCAGGCGCGCTCTCGGCGCGAGTCGTCATTCGATATTTTTTCAACACTTAACCGAAGCATTTATTATCGGCGCTGCCGGAGCTTTACTCGGTTTACTCTTGTCGCTAGGGGGGCTTGCTGCTGTACGCGCGCTTTATAGCAATTACGAAAACGTTGCGGTCTTTAACGGTGTTACGGTTGCAGCTGCAATTTTACTCGCCTTGGTGGCCACTCTATGCAGCGGCTTTCTGCCCGCTTGGCGAATTAGTCACGCAGCGCCTGCTAAATATCTAAAAACCCGATAACATCAATCAATAAAAAATGGGCACTATGCCCATTCCAGGATAATTTTATGTTAGACCTCATGCCCATTATTAAAAGTTTGTGGCGAAATAAAACCGGACCGCTGCTTATTATTCTTCAGCTTTCGCTCACTATTGCTGTTGTCAGCACAGCATTATTCGTGGTCAGCGAGCGAATCGCGAAAATTGAGCGGCCAAGTGGAATGATCGAAGAAGAAATATTCAAGATATGGATGCGAAAAAATTCACCTGATGCAGACATGGAGCGAATCGCGAAAAGGGATATGGAAATTATTCGCGCAACGCCGGGTGTTATCGATGCTACGCCTATCTCTAGCATACCTGTATCAGGTGGTGGATCTTCTACATCACTCTACAAAAGCCCGGAAGACAAGCTCGCAGATTTTCCCACTGCGATTTATGAGATGACCGATCATGGCCTGCCGACGCTCGGACTGGCGTTGGTAGAAGGACGAAATTTTAACGCAAATGAAATCAATTTTTTTGCGCGCGAGAATACACCCGAGCAGACCGTGGCTATTATTACCAAAGATATTGCCGAGAAGATGTTTCCCGGTGAGTCCGCTCTAGGGAAAACGGTATACATGGGAAATTTACAATTGACTATCATCGGGATTGTTGAGCGCTTGATGGGCCCTTGGCCGGACTCTGATTTCGCAACTAGCGCGACAATTCTTCCTGAAATTATAAAAGACAACTCTATCAATTATCTTGTGCGAACTGATAGTGAAAAAAGGGACGCAATAATGCATTCTCTGGTTGAAAAGCTACGCTCAATCGACAGCACTCGTCTAATCGTAGATGAAAAATCAATGGAGCAAATAAAGCGCGAGTCCTACACCAGCGATTATGCCATGATCAAAATTCTATCTTTCGTTATATTTCTGCTGACCTTCGTTAACGCCTTGGGGATTTTTGGCCTTACCACATTTTGGGTAAGTCAACGCCGCAAGCAAATTGGTATTCGTCGTGCGCTGGGTTCCACCAAGGCCGGAGTCATGCGCTATTTCATGTTGGAGAACGCCACCTTGGTGGTATTCTCGGCAATTGTCGGTAGTTCTATTGCTTATGTGAATAGCGGCTACATGGCACGAACCCATGGTATGGAACTGCTTCGAGCAGAATATGTGCTGATAACAGTGCTCTTTTTGCTGCTGGTTACTTTATTGGCAGCCTATTCGCCGGTTCGAAGGGCTGCGCAAATTTCGCCTGTTGAAGCCGTATCCAACGTTTAAATGTGTGTGAGATTTATGCCGAAAGAATCTGCTCAAAAAATTTTGATTGTTGATGACAATCCCGCTGTGGGAAAAGCGCTTCATTTACTGCTTGATGTGCACGATATTGCGGCGGAAATTGCGCTAACGCCACAAGCGGCAACCAAGCGTTTGGAAGAAGATGGCAACATCGCGTTGGTTGTACAGGACATGAATTTTTCCGAGGATACTACCTCTGGCCAGGAGGGCAAAGCGCTTTTCTATAGGCTCAGGCAAGTGCGACCTGATATTCCCATCATTTTAATCACCGCGTGGACGCAACTCGAAACCGCCATAGAGTTAGTTAAGAGTGGTGCAGCTGATTATATTGGCAAGCCTTGGGACGATATTAAACTAGTAACGACGATTAAAAATTTATTGGAACTGGAAGACCTGCAATGTCAACAACGCTTGCAAGCGCAAACATTGCTGACTGAAAAAGCACGCTTGTTGGAAACAGCAAATCTATGTGGGCTCATTTACCAAAGCGCTTCGATGCATGCATTAGTCAGTCTTGCCGTAAAAATTGCTCGCTCGGATGTACCGGTACTGATCACTGGCCCCAATGGTTCAGGCAAGGAAAAAATTGCGCAAATTATTCAGGCGAATTCACGAGTCAACACCGGGCCATTTGTGTGCGTAAATGTCGGCGCATTACCGCAAGAATTAATAGAGGCTGAGTTGTTTGGTGCTGAAGCTGGCGCGTATACCGGCATCACGAAAAGACGTATCGGTCGTTTCGAAGCAGCGGATGGCGGTACCTTATTTCTCGATGAGCTGGGCAATCTGTCGGCAACGGGTCAGGCAAAATTGTTGCGGGTTTTACAATCCGGAGAGTTTGAGCGGCTAGGTTCAAGCGAAACCCGTCATTGCAATGTGCGGGTCATCAGTGCTACCAACACCAATCTCGAACGCGCTATTAAAAACGGTGAATTTCGGGAAGATTTGTTTTATCGCCTGAATGTATTTGAATTAAAAGTTCCGCCGTTGGAAGAGCGCAAGGAAGATATATTGCCTCTTGTACACCATTTCCTTCGCGGACAGGCGCAGCTGGAACATTCAGTCTTACAAGCACTGCATTGTTATCCTTGGCCGGGAAACGTCCGTGAATTGGAAAACGCCTGCCAACGCGCACTGATATTAAATGAGGGAGGAAAGCTTCAACTCAAAGATTTTGGTTTGCCCATAGATGAAACCATTATTGATAGTTACAAACCTGTTATCGCAGAACCCTCACGCGAAGTCATCGAACTGGTTCTAAAACAAAATCAGGGTGTTGTTGCTCAAGCAGCGCGACAGCTGGGTTTTTCACGTCAAGCTCTCTATCGCCGATTGGAAAAATATAAGATTGAATACAACCACTAGAAAATTCTCTCTGGAAGGAAGACTCTGCGCGATAGTGGCGCTATCGGTCAGTCTTGGTTTGGGAGTTCTTGTTCTGTTGTCGATATTCATCGATGAGTTATTGGTAGCGCTCACGGTCGCACTGCCAATCTCGCTAGGGGTTTCGATATGGCTGGTGCGTAAATTGGCGCAGAATCAAACTATCAAAATTGCCGCTATCCACAACGGTATGCGGAATTTGATGGACAATGACTTCAGCGTAAGCATCGCAAATACAGGGAGGGATGAGTTAAACGAAATCATCACCATTTTTAATCAGCTCTCTGAAAAATTACGCAATGAACGTCAGCATGTTTATCAGCGCGAATTACTTCTGGATATGGTTATTCAACATTCCAACATGGGTGTTGTGCTCATCGATCAAGAAGATAGGGTTATTTATTCAAATGGATTTGCAAAAGACATTCTCAATGCCGGAAAACCCATTAATGGAATGTACTTTTCCGATGCTATCAAGGCAACGTCCGACTTGTTGAGGGAAATTATCTTACAACGAAAAGATGGTTTATTCAGAGTGAAGGAGAATTCGGGTGATGAGCTTTATCACATTACAACCGGGCGTTTTATTCTCAACGCGCGCAAGCATGAGGTGCTGCTGCTCAAGCGAATGACCTTCGAACTTCATCGTCAGGAAGCGATGATATGGAAAAAAGTCATTCGCACTATTACCCATGAACTTAATAATTCGTTAGCACCTATCTCTTCAATGGCGCATTCCGGGCAGTTACTGGTTGAACAGGAAAAATACGATCAGCTGAGCGAGGTTTTCGAAACTATAGGTGAGCGTGCCCACCATCTTAAACACTTCATTGATGGCTATGCACGAATTGCCAAATTGCCAATGCCCGAAAAGAAAATAGTTGATTGGTCGGAGTTTGTAAAAAAACTGTCCATAGCTTTGGAATTTTATTTTGACGGAGACGTGCCCATCAATCCGGGATATTTCGACCCGGTGCAGATCCAGCAAGTGATTACCAATTTGCTAAAAAATGCTCACGAATCTGGTTCAGCCACAGATCAAATATGTTTGACTCTGGAACAAAATAGTCAATGCAGTGTGCTACAGGTTTTGGATCGAGGCATCGGTATGTCTGCCAACATTATGGAAAACGCGTTGCTGCCCTTTTACACGACTAAACAATCCGGCAGTGGAATAGGTTTGTCTCTCTGCCGTGAAATAGTGGATGCTCACGGTGGACATATTTCCCTTGAAAATCGGAAGGGTGGTGGGCTTTGCGTGAAGATATTGCTGCCGAACGATTTTGGAGGTGGTCGCTAAAAAATTGAATGCCGTGTGTGTAAAAAGTTAGTCGTAGCTTGATAAGTTATGAGTTAAATCAGGATATTAACCAGCCAAATTGGAAATCATATGTCGTTAAAATTATCTACTGTAACTGTCGCTCTATTTTTGTTCTCCTCGTTAGCGTTTTCTCAAACCGCTGTATCCAGCAAGCTAACTCATGCTGGCAATGTAAAGAAGATTCTTATTATTGCTTCAAACCTGGCAGATATGGGCGATCCAGAGAAGCACGAAGCCAGGAACGATCTATGGGAATACGCACCGCCATACCACGTATTTGTTTCGCACGGTTACGAGGTGGACTTTACTTCTCCGCTGGGTGGTGCCGTGCCGTTTATGAGGGATCCTTTGGGGATTAGCAGCTATACCATCAAATATGAAGGGTTCTTGAGTAAAGCCAACAACTCCTTAGCGCCTAAGCAGGTGAATCCAGGAGAGTACGTTGCCGTGTTTATCGGTGGCGGTTACGGGAATCTTTTTGATGTGGCTTCTAATAAAGACTTACTCGGCATCATCGTGAAAATCTACGAGAATGGCGGAGTCATTGGAAGCTCTGGCCATGGTGCTGGTGCCTTTGCGAACGCAACGCTTTCCAATGGTCAGCCCCTTGTAAAGGGTAAGCGCATCGCAGGTTTTCCCAGCTCAACAGAAAAAGAAAAGGATTGGGCAAAACAAGGGAGCCTACTGCCTTTTCTAGTAGAAGACAGACTGAAAGAAAAAGGCGCGATCACAGTGAACAAAGACAATATTCCAGACAAGCATGACGTCATTATTGATGAGCGTATTGTCTCGACAATGTTCCTGCCGTCTGCTGCGTTGGTAGCGAAAGAAATACTTATCTTGCTTGATAAAAGCGGCAAACCTAACAAATCAAAATAAGCTACGACAAAAAAGCTTAACAAGCAGCAGCTGGTAGAGTTGTTGGGCTGTCATGTCCAACAATTCTACTTTAGGGCTCACGCCTGTGCCGCTACACTTACACGCAAATCATTAATCGCGTTTCATGGCAGGCAACAGAATGGTGACCATGCCGAGCAGAGGTAAAAACGCGCAGTAATTAAACATATTTTCAATCGAGGTCGCATCTGCCAATGCACCCAAGCCCGCCGCTGCTATACCGCTAATACCAAACATCAGCCCAAAAAACACACCGGAAATCATGCCGATTTTATTGGGTACCAATTCTTGTGCGAGCACCACAATCGCTGAAAATGCTGATGATAAAATCAGGCCTATAAAAACGGATAGCACCGCCGTCCAAAACAAATTGCAGTAGGGAAATAGCAATGTGAAAGGCGCAGCACCAAGGATGGAAATCCAGATCACTGCTTTGCGTCCCACCTTATCGCCAATTGGCCCACCCGCAAATGTCCCCACGGCAACGGCAGCTAAAAACAAAAATAAAAACAATTGCGCATTGGCGACAGAGGTTGAAAATTTTTCAATCAAGTAAAAGGTGTAGTAGTTAGTAAAAGCGGCCATATAAATGTATTTGGAAAATACCAACAGGGCTAATACGGTGAGTGCACCTATGACTTGGTTGCGGGTTAAGTGTGCAAAGTGTGGATGTTTTTTTACATTTTTAAGCGACGCGCGCGAACGGATTGTCCAGCGGCTTACGCCAAACAATACAGAGAAACCGAGAATCGCAAACAGGGTGAACCAACCAATCGCCCCTTGCCCCTGCGGAATAATAATCGCCGCCGCTAATAGTGGACCAAATGCAGATCCCGCATTGCCGCCGACTTGAAAAAAGGATTGCGCAAAACCAAAACGTCCGCCCGATGCCATGCGCGCAACGCGCGATGCTTCCGGGTGGAAGGTTGATGAACCCAAACCAATCATGGCCGATGCAATTAGCAGCCAGGTGAAACTATCGGCGAGCGCCAGCATCACCAAGCCGCACAAGGTAAACAGCATTCCGGTTGGCAACAAATAAGGCTTAGGATTTTTATCGGTATACAACCCAATCGCCGGTTGCAGGAGCGACGCGGTCATTTGGAAGGCGAGGGTGATCATACCTATCTGGGTAAAACTCAACTCGTAGTTGGTTTTCAGCATGGGGTAAATCGAGGGCAAAATCGCCTGGATTAAATCATTAAGCAGATGCACAAAACTCACCGCGCCCACGACCGGCAAAATCGTTTTGGTCGCATCAAATTCGATGGTTGTGTGTGCTTGCGGAATGTCGCCAACTACCGCACCGGCAGTTGTAAGGGTTTCTATCTGACTCATGAACGCCACTTTAAAAAAGAAATACGCGACCATCCATTAAGGAACGGCCAAGGGTGGCCAGTATAAAACGAAGAAAAAGCAGATAGGACATAAACTGTCGAATAAATGACAAGCTGATCGATTAACCTATTAAGTTATCGCGATTGGCTGGTGTGGTTTAACGCGTGGCGTTAGCGTGCGATAGAAATACAGCCTGGCGGCATTCTATCTTGGCAAAAAACAGTCTTCCGCTACGGATGCCAGCGATTGAAACGAAGGTCTTGCAAAGTAATAGCCCTGGAATAACTCTATGCCCATATCCTGCAGCACGGCGAATTCTTCGTAGGTTTCTATGCCTTCTGCTACAACGGTCATTCCGAGCTCCGTACACACCTGCACTATGCCGCGCACGATAATTTGGCTTGAGCGGCGCTTATCAATATCGCGCAGTAATGCCATATCCAATTTCATAATATCGGTCTGGACTTCAGCAAGCAGATTTAAGCCCGCATAGCCCGCACCAAAATCATCAATCGCCGTTTTAAACCCTCGCTGGCGATAGTAGTCAACAATGTCGCGCAGGTGCGCAAGGTCATCTACTTTTTCACTTTCGGTGATTTCAAAAATAATTTGTTCGATGGGAAAACCGTATTTTTCTGCGGCGGCCAGAGTGGTGCGAATACATAATTCGGGGCGATAAACAGCGTTGGGCATAAAGTTGATACTGAGCAGTGATTGCATACCCAACTCGGCGGCTAACTTGATTGCTGTAGTGCGACAGGCCTGATCAAACCGGTAGCGATTGCCATCATTTACGTGCTCGAAAATTTTCCCCGCACCTTCATTGTTCAAGCCACGGACGAGTGCTTCATGCGCGTAGATTGTGCGCGAGCGGGCGTTGACTATAGGCTGGAATGCCATGGTGAATTCAAAGTCCAGGCCCTCGCCATTGGTGCACTCTTCACACCCCGTGGGGCGACATTGTTGTTGGTCTGTCATTGTAAGGATCTTTTTTTGCAAGGATTTGTAAGTATTGATGCGCTCAGATTATCTCTACCCCGCAGCCACATCAAGATGAGAGGGAATTTCAACTGCTACTTTGGATAATAGCCCGAATAGGGGATTTTGCCACTTACGGGGAAGGTTTTGTCATGGCGGAATGGTTGGGGGATTAGCGGTTACCGGGTAGACGCCCCGTCCATTTTTTAAATGCCCGGCGTAAATTGGCGACGTCGTAAAAGTGCAGCTCACGTGCGACCTGTTCTTTGCTCCAGCCCGCGTGATGGAGCCAATAGAGCGCGAGATCTTTGCGGACCAGATTGTATTGTTCCTGAAAGTGGCTGTGATGTTTTTTGAGTTTGCGTTTGAGGCTGGCACTGCTCATGCCGAAAGCATCGGCCGTTTGTTCGAGGTTGGGATTATGCTGGATATTGTAGTGCAGGTAGTGATACAGCTCGCTTAAAAAGCCTCGCTGAAATGGAATTGTTTGTCTTTTCTCACCTGCTGTCTTTAACGCAATCTCCAGCAGGGTCGCACAACTATTTTTCCATGGACGATATAAATACTCACGCGCAATCGCCATCGCATTTAGTTGACTGGAAAATTGCACATTCCCGTGTAAATGAACCTCGTACTGTTCGATGTAAGTGGGCTTGCTATGGGTAAAATAAAATTCCCAAGGGAAATTTTCTCCGCTGTGCCAGCGCGCCAATGCGTTGAGAGCAGTGCACATCATTTCCAGTAAAAATGTTGTTGTGGTTTCTGCACCACAGGTATCTTGCCAGTAGATCACCAGGCGATCCTTTTCATAGCAGCTGCGTAGATTAAGTAGCGGCATAAGCTGTGTTTGGTGATCTATCACAATATCAATTGCCATCTGCAAGTTGACGGCGTTATTCAGGGCAGTGGTTGCGGCATTATTCAATACAGAAAAGAATCGATGGCCAAATAAAAAACTCAGTTCATCGCTGCGTGTGTGCTTTTGTATATTGTTGATTAGTTGAAAGCACTGTTGCGGTGATAGCTGCAACTCCTTTCCTGCGATATCTTCACGAAAAATTCCGGTATTGCGCAGTAACCTATACTCTTCCACGCCACGGCTGAGTGCCATATCAATAAATGCGATTGGCCACTCACGGGCGGCAATAAAGGGCGTATCGATTTCAAAATAAGTGCGCGGCCTATAGTGCGCATCTGCTGTTGCCGGGAGAGTTTCGGTTGCGATTTTCATTGTGCTACTCAGGCCGCGTTGGCTAATGCAGAGCCGCGTTTTTCTTTCGCGCGCAACAGCGCAATGGTTGCGCGCTCGATTAATGCATCGGCAGAGTCGGACGCGCTTTTATCGCTGCTGGCCAGCGCTACACCGATACTCACGGAATGGAACAGGCTTTCATCCTGATGATTGGTTTTGTAAGCGAAGTGTTTTACGGCATTGGTTATTTCGTCGGCCATTTTGTTGGCCACCAGGCGTCCAGTGTTGGGTAATACTAATGCGAATCTATCGCCGGCGTATCGGCATAGCAGATCGTTTCGGCGGATATTCAGTAAGATGAATTCGCTCAGGCACTGCAAAAGATGATCGCCCTGTTGGTGGCCATAACGACGATTGATTTCGCTAAAATTATCGACATCAATTAAGAGCAACGCCAGCGATGTATCTGTTGCGCGCTGTTCCGCGAGCGATTCGCCTAATTGTTTACGCAAATAACTGGCACCGCTCAAACTGGTAGTGAAATCCAGCCCGCGATGTTCGCGGAATAAACGCTCGCGTTTACGCAATTGTGCATTGATTGCAAGCTGCTCTTGATGCCAGTGATAAATCCCCCAGGTTAATAACACCAATCCCAGCGGCATAAAACCTGATTCGAGCCAGTGGTCCCAGAGTGCGTTGTCAGGAAAGTGAATAAATTCGTCGAGGGAATCCTGAAACCCGGCAATAAAAATCGCACCCAAACCTAAACTCAAAAGTTGGGTCACGCGTCCGGCCGGACGGCTGTGCAAAATTAATATCAACCAGATTAATGCCAGCAGCGCCAATCCGCCTTCGCCCACAATATCCAGCCAATTCCATTGGTCGGTGGATTTCATCTCGCCACTGGCAAGGCTACCCACTAGAGCAACATTGGCGATAAACGCGAGGCAGAGCAGTTTCCATTTGTGCAGTTTGAGCATTGTTTGGTCCGGCGTTGCAGTTTCGGTGGCGACACCCTTATCAAAATCATGTGACATTTTTATGTCAGTGGCATTTATTTATTGTGAGGATTGCATTTGAACCTCAGGGAGGCAAATCAGCTCAGGGTATTTGATGTATTGGGCGACGAAAAGTAACAGAAGTGTCACAGAGCAACCCTAGTTTGAGCGCAGTCGAAACCATTAACCGCGCTTGGGGGCCTATTGTGAAAAAAAATGTTGCGAACACGAATGTCGTAAAAAAATTATCCTTCGCTAACTTCAGTAAAACCTGTTTGGCTTTGACGATGGCCGGTATTGCCGCGCACTCCGCAGCCGATGGTCGTATTGAGGGGCAAATAAAGGCCACAGAGAAAGGTATCGCATTGCAGGGTGCAAAAATTCGCATTGCAGAATTAAATCGCGAAGCGGTGAGCCAACGCGATGGACGGTTTGTATTTTTGGATGTTAAGCCCGGTACCTACACACTGGTAACCAGCTACATCGGCGCCGATGACATGACGCGGGCAATTGTGGTGCGGGATCAACAAACAACGCGCGAAAATTTCCAATTAACCGGCGTGTCCGGGTTGGTCGAAAATGTGATTGTAATTGGTCAGGCCGCGGGTATTAACAAAGCACTTAATAAACAGCGTAGCGCCGATAACATTATCACTGCAGTATCGGCTGATGCTATTGGTCAATTTCCTGATACTAACGTCTCTGAATCTCTACAGCGTTTACCTGGTTTATCGATTGAGCGCGATCAAGGTGAAGGCCGTTATGTGCGCGTGCGCGGCATGGGTCCGGATTACAACGCCGTAACCATTAATGGTGTAGGTGTGCCGGGGCCAGATGCAGATCGCCGCGCGGTAGCCCTGGACGTGATTCCCTCAGACTTGCTGGAAAACCTAACCGTTACTAAAAGTTTAACGCCGGATATGGATGCTAACTCACTCGGTGGCAGCATTGATGTGCAAAGCCTTTCTGCATTTGACCGCGATGGTTTCTTTTATCAGCTCACTGCAGAAGGCAGTTATGATGAAAACACCGAAGAAACCAGCCCGAAAATAGCAGCAACCGCAAGCAATCAATTTAGTCTTGGTGGCGATGAAAATAATCTCGGCGTTGCGTTTGGGGTGAGTTCCTTTAAGCGCGAATTTGGTTCCGATAATGTTGAAACCGGTGGTGCCTGGGATTTTGAAGATGGCGAGGCGCGCTTGGAAGAAATGGAACAGCGCGATTACCGCATTACTCGCGAGCGTTCAGGCGTAACCTTGAACCTGGATTACAAGCCAAGTGACGACACAGATCTATACTGGCGCAATCTTTACAGCGAATATACCGATTCCGAAATTCGCTTGGCGAATGTAATTGAGTTTGAGGATGCGCTTGCCGAAGGTGAAGTTGGCACTGCCGAAGTACAGCGCGAACTAAAAGACCGCACTGAAACACAAAAAATTCTCTCGACCTCTTTGGGCGGCCAGACGCGCTTGGATAAATGGACATTGGACTATCGTGTTGCTTACAGCAAGTCCAGCGAAGATGAACCGCAAAATGTCGCTGGTGCCGTATTTAAAATTGACGATGATGTTATCGCGGATGAAGCATTTGATCTTTCTTATACCAATACCGGGAAAATATTGATTTCAGCTCCGGCTGAATATTATCGATCCGCAAGCTATAAACTTGACGAAGTAGAGTTGGGCAGCACCAATACCAATGATGAAAGTACGGCGGTGAATGTGGATTTCACCCGTGACCTGGAGTTGGGTAGCAATCCGGCGCAGCTAAAGTTCGGTGTAAAACACGCAGAGCGAGCAAAAGATAACAATGTTGATATTTGGTTTGCTGAAGAATTTATCGGTGAGACATCACTGACCGAATTTTCCGGTGGAGAAGTTGATTACCTCTTTGGACAGTTTGGCAGCACGGTTAATGCTGGAAAGGTTAAAGCCGCAATCGAGGCCGCCGAGGAAGACGAAGTTGAAAGCAGTATTGGCGACTACGATATTACTGAAGATACCAGCGCTGCTTATGTGATGGGGCGCGTTGATATTAATGACCTGCGCATCCTTACCGGTGTGCGTTATGAAAACACCGACTTTACTGCACAAGGTAACTCTTACGATAGCGACGCTGATGTTTTGAGCGTGCAGTCCTTTGAAAACTCCGATGATTATTTTTTGCCGGCATTGCATATCCGTTATAGCTTCAGCGATAAAACCCAACTGCGTGCGGCTTGGACTAATTCAGTGGTGCGCCCCGGTTTTGCACAGCTATCACCCGGTCGTTTAATTGAAGAAGACGATGGCGATATTGAAGCGGAATTCGGTAATCCGGATTTAAAATCACTGGAATCCAGCAATATCGATTTTGGTATTGAACATTACCCTGGTGTAGCCAGCGTTATTTCTGCGTTTGCGTTTTACAAAGCTATCGATAATTTTGTTTATCAAACCGATTTGGGCGGCACAGCGGGCTACGAAGATTTTGATAAAGCGGTAACCTTTGTCAATGGCGATAAAGCGGATATTTTGGGACTTGAGTTGGCCGCATCCAAACAATTCACCAGCTTGCCATCGCCTTGGGATGGTTTGCTGATTGGTGGTAACGCGACCTTTGTTGATTCGACTGCAGAAATTGGCGGTTATGAGGATGGTGAGTTTGTTGCGCGCGATACTCCCATGCCCAGCCAATCGGATACTTCAGCTAACTTTATGGTCGGCTATGAATCGGACAAAATCAGCATGCGTTTGTCGGCTAACTATAAATCCAACTATTTGCTGGAAGTATTGGAGCCGATGGAACCCGATTACGATGCTTATGTTGATGATCAAATGCAGCTGGATTTCTCGGTGCGTTATTATTTGACCGAATCTATTAAGTTACACTTTGAAGCGCTGAATTTGACTGATGAAGTTTATTATTCTTACGTTAAAGATACAAAATACAACGCGCAATACGAAAGCTACGGTGCGACTTACAAATTAGGCATTACGTTTATGCAGTTTTAAGTTTTGATTAAGTAAGCTTTCGTAGTCTGGATGGCTCTTGCTAGAGCCATCCTATAAAAAAGGTTTTGATTATGATCCGTCTGCGTAACTCTTTAATCACCTGTTTTTTTGCAGGTTTTTGTTTGTCTGCTGTTGCAGAAGTTAATCTACCCATGTCTTTAAAATCGGCAGCACTTGCACCGCTACCCGTTCGGCATCAACAGCAATTAACGTATCTCGCTCTGGGCGAGGTCATTCACTGGCGCGATGCCAGCGGTAAATCGCTCGCGCAACTTAGTCAACCAGCAGAACTGTTGGATTGGCGTTATCCGGTTGAGCTTCAATCTGGAAAAATAAAAACCACTGAATTGGTGGCAGCAACGGTATTTTTGCCTGAGCAGCAACCGGGTTTGGTTGCACTTGATCCAGAGACGGGAAAATTGCGCGAATTACTGCGTGTACCTACACCTGAATTTAAAATTGAAAACTTGTGTTTGAGTCGTGCAGGTGGCAATCATCTCTCGCTGTATTTATTAGATGAGCGCGGGACTGCAGAGCATTGGTTGTTGGTGGATGTTAATGGGAAAGCTGATGCTAAATTACTGCGTCGTTTACCGATCGCACCTAACAGTAAATCCTGCGCAGTCGATGATGAGCAAGATTTACTGTTTATCGCTGAAGAAGGTATTGGTATTTGGGCGCAGGGCGCATCAGAAGAATCTGCTCCTGGCCGTGCAGCAGTGGATTTGCAGAAGCCATTTGGAAAATTACCTGGCAGCGTGGAATCACTTGCAATAGTGCCGCAAGGATTGGTCGCTGCAATTTCTGAAGAGAAACAACTTGCGCTCTACACCACCCGCGAAAGCAGATTCAAACAGCAGCAGGTAGTTGATCTTCCCAATACCGATGAGCCGGAAACTGTCAAAGCGGCTGTTATGGCAGGCGGTGTTGCAAATAATACTTTACTCGAGCTGATTGTCGGCGATGAAAAAACGGGGAATCATCATCTGTCATTGCCTTGGAATATTGCGCTGCCAAAGAAATCAACCCACACCATAGTGAGCGTCACGCCAGATGTGCAAACAGATGTTATGGCGCGTTTTGGCGATGCCGCTGATGACCCCGCAATATGGGTGAATAAAAAGCACCCACAAAAAAGCCTCGTGATTGGCACTAATAAACAACAGGGGTTATTTGTTTACGATATGCATGGGCGTGAAGTACAGCATTTTAATACTGGCAAGTTGAATAATGTCGATGTCCGCTATGGTGTGCAATTTGGTAAAAAGGTTGTCGACATCGCCGTGGCTACCAATCGCGATGACAACAGCTTGGCGATTTACACAATTAATCCCAAAAGCGGTAGATTGAGCTTCTCCGGCGGTGTCGCCACTGATCTTGAAGAAATTTATGGATTTTGTTTGTACCAGAATTCCAGCGGCGTTACTTATGCGATTCCCAATGCAAAAAGCGGTGAGTTTCAACAGATCCAGCTAACAGCCGTTGCGAATACATCAAACAAAAACACCATTGTCTGGCAAGGTAAAAAAGTGCGCAGCTTTTTTGTGAAAACCCAGCCAGAAGGTTGTGTGGCAGACGATAAAAATCAGCGTTTATTTGTCGGTGAGGAAGATGAGGCTGTGTGGACTATTGGCGCTGAGCCAGACGCAGGCACGAAAGTTGAAATGGTTTTGGGGGCAGGTGACTTGTTGGTTGCTGATGTGGAAGGGTTGGGGATTTACGAGGGTAAAAGTAGCAACTATCTTGTAGTTTCCAGTCAGGGGAATAATAGCTTTGTCATCCTTGATGCGGCAGCGCCCTACAAGCTTCGCGGGGTGATACGAATTGATCTGGATGCAGAGCACGGTATTGATGCGGTATCTGAAACAGATGGTCTTGAGGTTACCAGTGCCAATTTAGGTGCGCCATTTCCAGAGGGTATGTTGGTCGTGCAAGATGGCCATAAAGTTATGCCGGAAACGCCGCAGAACTTTAAATATGTTAGCTGGGAAAAAATCCGCACAGCATTACAGTTAGATTAATTAATTAGTGGATCAAAAAACAGCGCCTTGGTCGCGCTGTTTCTGGTTCCGATTATGTATCCTTTCTGCATCAGCCTGCTATTAAATACCCGTTCTTTTTAATGCATTAACTTTTTATGGCATCGCCGAGTCGCTTTTAGCGGGCATCACTGACCTTTGCGTGATTCGCGTATATAAAAGCGCGCGTCCTTTGCCTGGTTGTAGCAGTTATCAAAATTTTCCACTGTCTGCATGGTGCGCGCTGAAGTGATTAATCCTAAGGCTTTGGTGTAGCTCACCGTGCCGCTAAAACCGTCTGCCTTGGCAATTGATAGCTCGCTCCAAGCGGTGTCAATTTCCTGTGCGCAGGCGCTGCGATATTGGGTTTTTCCAGCGCAAGCGGAGAGTGCTGCGGCAAGCGCTATAAGACTGCTAACGAGGACAATATTTGAAGATGACATCTGTGATTCTCCATGGATGATGTTGATCATTGGATCAATATCTAGCTCAAGAGTTCACATTCTCGCTGGAGTTGGAAGGAATGCCAAGCCTGATGTGTCAGGCGAGCAGCGCATCCACTTGGTGATGTAATTCGCGATCAACGACATGAATGGCCATTGCCAGTACTTGATCGAGCGGCGCGTGCACATCAATTGTGAACACATCGGCTTCATGGCTTGGGTCTTCGAGGCTTTCAAACTGGCTATCGACCAAGCTGGGTGCCATAAAGTGACCTGCGCGTTTATTGACGCGGGTCTGGATGGTGTCCTTATCGCTGTGCAGAAAAATAAAAATGGTCTTGAGCCCAGCTTTGCGCAGTTCATCGCGGTGTATGCGCTTGAGGCCTGAGAAGGCCAAAGTAGAATGCTGGTTTTTCCGTGCAGCATCGCGAAAATAATCGCGCATACGGATAACCCATGGCAGGCGCATCGCATCGGTCAATGGTAGGCCTTTCGCCATACGATCCCGCGCTTCCTGACTGTGAAAATCATCACCATCCAAATACTCATAGCCATAGTGATCAGCTAGCGCTTTTGCCAGCGACGATTTGCCACTACCGGAAACCCCCATAAGGATGATGAGGTTGGTGTCGGCGTTGGGATTGGTTATGGCTGTTGAGCGATGCATAGAAAAGATTCTCGTGTACACCTTATGATCAGAAGCACTGGGTAGCTGCTTATGATAGCGCAATCATTGTGCTTGTGATATGTTAGCAAAAAATAATAGCTAAGTGCAGATATTGCCCATGAAAACAGCAAAAAAAAGAAATTCTGACAAAAAAATAACCCTTGTTGATGTTGCCGATGCCTCCGGTGTTAGTGCTATCACCGTATCTCGTGTTATCAATCAACCGGAAAAAGTATCTGAATCACTGCGTATTCAGGTTCAAAAAGCCATTGATTCACTTGGTTATATTCCTAATCAGCACGCCAGCTCCCTCGCTTCTTCCAAATCTAAAGTGATAGGCGTTGCCATTCCATCATTGAGTAACATCGTGTTTAACGAGGTGTTACGTGGAATTTATGATGTGATGGGTGCAGCCGGATACAAAGTGCTATTGGTAGATACCCATTATTCCCCGCTTGAAGAGGAAAAAATGGTGCGCACGCTACTGAGTCAATCCCCGGAGGGATTGATTATCACGGGCGGCGACCAGACCAAAGCCTGCCAAAACTTTTTGCACAAAGCCCATATCCCGATCGTACAAATAATGGAACTGCTCGCCGACCCTATCGATATGAATGTCGGGTTTGCCCATGGTCGTGCCGGTTTTGATGTGGTAAAGCATTTGCTGGGGCAGGGTTACGAGCGCATTGGGTTTATCGGCGCGCGCATGGACCCTCGTGTGCAACAACGTATGCAGGGTTACAAATTAGCGCTTGAGCAGGCGGGTAAGTTTGAAAAAAGCTACATTGTCACCACTCCCGAGCCATCGTCAATTGGCGTGGGTGGGGAGTTATTTAAAAGTTTGATGGCGTCAACCAGCGGTGTTGTTGATGCGGTGTTTTGCGTAAACGACGACTTGGCGCTCGGTGCCTTGTTTGAAGCGCAGCGCATGAACATTCGTGTTCCGCACGATATGGCGATATGTGGATTCAATGACATCGAGGCCGCTGCCTACGTGAATCCGTCCTTAACCAGTGTATCGGCCGGTCGTTACGAAATGGGGGTCAAGGCATCCGAGATGATTATTCGGGTGTTAAATGACAAGCCGATTGAATCCAAGAAAGTCGATTTGGGGTACGAAATTAAGAAGCGGGCTTCGACCAGCCGCCTGTAGCCCTGTTTATTTACATAATAATTTCATAATGAGGTTTTGTTTTGACTAGTCGCAATAGTGATCGTTTGGCCAAATTAACCTGGCGTGAGCGCATTGGTTACGGATTGGGTGATGCTGGATTCAATTTCTATTGGGCGATTATCGGTTCCTATCTGGTATTTTTTTACACCGACGTATTTGGCATAGGTGCTGCTGCGGCAGCGACCATGATCACCGTCACTAAAGTTATCGACGCTATCACTGACCCCATCATGGGAGGAATCGCCGATCGTACTAATACTCGCTGGGGTAAATTCCGGCCGTATTTACTTTGGGGGGCACTCCCGATGATGGGTGCGGGTATTTTAACCATGAGCACTCCCGAACTTGATGAGACGGGCAAGTTGATCTGGGCTTACGCGTCCTACTGTTTGTTAATGCTGTGTTATACCGTGTTGAATATGCCTTACAACTCGCTCTCGGCAGTGTTAACGGCTGACACCCAAGAGCGTAATAAGCTCAACAGTACGCGGTTCTTTTTTGCCTACTTCGCCAGTATTTTTGTGGGTGCCGCCACGCCGGAATTGGCGGAATATTTTGGCGATGGTGATCGTTACAGTGCGCGCGGTTGGCAAATGACGATGGTCGTTTATTCGATCATCGCGAGCTGTTTGTTTGTAGTGACATTTTTGACTACACGCGAGCGAATCCAACCGTCGCTCACCCAGGAAAAAACCAATCCATTAAATGATCTAAAGGATCTTTTCACCTGTCGCCCATGGCTGGTACTTTTTGTATTGGCGCTGGTGTTCATGGTCACCATGACGTTACGCGGAAGTTCTGCTGCCTATTATTTTCGTTATTTCGTCGAGCGCCCGGATTTGCTTGGCAACTACATAGGTTTGCAAATGGCTGGGCTGATGGTTGGTGCAATGTTCGCGTCAACGGTCACCAAATATATTGATAAGCGCAAACTGATGATGGCCTTGTTGTGCGTGGTAGCGGTGTTGTCGATTGCATTTACCTTTGTGCCCAAGCCTCACAGCAATGGCGTGTTGGATATAGCCTCCAACGATGTCCAGCTCGATGCAGGAAAATTACTGGGTCAGCCGCATGCTGATGGTGATATCTATCAATGGCTACGTCATGACAAAATTTTCTGGATTATTAAAGAACGCGTCCCCTTGGACGAAACCGGTCCGAGTTTAAATTTGGTTGACGCTAAAGGTCAGGTTATCAGTGTGATGCGCACTGGCAGTGATGGGGTTGTGCACGATAGTGCTGATTTGCCCAAAGAAATTATCTGGATGTTTGCGCTGAATATTCTGATCAGTATCGCGTTGGGGTTTAAACCGCCAATCACTTGGGCGATGTATGCTGATGTTGCTGATTTCAACGAGTGGAAAAATGGTCGTCGCGCGACGGGCATGACGTTTGCGGCAACGACTTTCTCGCAAAAAATTGGTAGCGCAATTGGTTCGGCATTAATGCTGTCGGTGCTTGCGGTGATGGGCTATCAAGCAGGTCAAATGCAAGAGGGTGCCTCGCTCGACAGTATTGTTTATATGCAAACCCTCGTGCCTGGATTGTTCGCCTTGCTGACTGCCCTATCGCTGATTTTTTACAATCTGACTGATGCAAAAGTGGAAACTATACAGCGAGATCTTGAGGCTCGTCACTCGTAAGTATTACTGCTTTAATCCAGCGCCGCGTTGCGGCGCTTTTTATTTTTTGCCCTCGTAATAATTTGTTTTCGACAGGATACCTTCATGACTAACGCTCTACTGAATCCCAGCCAGGCTGGCGAACGCTATGATTTGTTGACACCTACTGCTATGCCTCGCGCTGCCGGATTTTTATGGAATCAGCAGATGATGATTCAGGTAACCTGTCGTGGTTACGCAGTCGCGCAATTTATGCAGCCCGAACCGGCTAAGTACGCCTACGCCCCGAATCTTGAAGCAAAAACATTTATGCAGCCGGAGCAACCCTACTATGCTCATCATCCCGGTCGCTTTTTTTATATCAAAGATGAAGAAACAGGTAAGATTTTTTCTGCGCCTTATGAACCAGTGCGCGCAGCTTACGAAGATTATTCCTTTTCTGTTGGCAAGAGCGATTTGCAGTGGGCGATTGAGTGCGATGGCATTCGCGCTGAGCTTATGCTGTCTCTGCCGGTAAAAGACGTAGTCGAGCTGTGGCAATTGCGGGTGATTAATAATTCCGGGCGTGCACGCAAACTAAGTATCTATTCCTATTTTCCTGTCGGTTATATGTCTTGGATGAATCAGTCGGCGGAATACCGGGCTGACTTGGGTGGTGTCGTTGCCACCTGTGTTACGCCCTATCAAAAGGTCGCTGATTACTTTAAAAATAAAAACTTCAAAGACAAAACTTTTTTCTTGCACGAGGTTAATCCGGTTGCCTGGGAAACCAAGCAGGAAACCTTTGAAGGTGAGGGTGGTTTACATAATCCAACAGCGATGCAAGCTGACGTTCTTGCATGCGGAGACGCGCGCTATGAAACGCCAGCGGCGATAGTGCAGTACCGTTTGGATATGCCGGATCAGTCACAGCAAGATTACCGTTTTATTTTTGGCCCAGCATTTGATGACACCGAAATCGCAAAGCTGCGCGATACCTATTTAAGTGCGGCGGGTTTTGCCAAAGCGCAGGCAGATTACGCGGCCTACATCGCCACCGGTAGTGGTTGTTTACAAATTGAAACACCAGACGCTGAGCTGAATAATTTTGTAAATAATTGGTTGCCACGCCAGGTGTTTTATCACGGTGATGTGAATCGGTTAACCACCGACCCGCAAACGCGCAATTATCTGCAAGATAACATGGGTATGACGTTTATCAAGCCTGAGGTGACCCGCGCGGCGTTTTTGCATGCACTAGGTCAGCAGGAAGAGTCTGGCGCTATGCCGGACGGTATATTGTTGGCTGAAGGTGCAGAGCTGAAATATATCAACCAGATTCCGCACACCGATCACTGTGTGTGGCTCCCGGTGTGCTTAAAAACTTATCTTGATGAAACAAATGACTACGCTATTTTACAAGAAATGGTGGCGGGTCACGATGGTAAAACACTTTCCGTTTTTGATCGTATTTCCAATGCTATGCGTTGGCTGTTGCAGGCGCGCGATTACCGCGGCTTGAGCTTCATTGCTCAGGGCGATTGGTGTGACCCAATGAATATGGTGGGTTATAAAGGCAGAGGTGTTTCCGGTTGGCTGTCGGTGGCAACGGCTTATGCGTTGAATCTGTGGGCGGACGTCTGTGCGAAAAAATCCTTAACGAACTTGCAGCAAGAATTTCTTGCAGGAGCGCAAGAGGTGAATGCCGCAGTAAATAAATATCTGTGGGATGGTGAATGGTTCGGGCGCGGTATTACCGATGATGATGTGGTGTTTGGTATCAGCAAAGATAAAGAGGGACGTATCTTTTTAAATCCGCAAAGCTGGGCAATTTTGGGTGGTGCGGCGAGCGCTGAGCAGCGCAAAAAAATGATCGTTGCAGTCGAACAACAATTAGAGACGCCCTATGGTGTCACCATGCTCGCACCTGCTTACACCGCAATGCGCGATGACGTCGGTCGCGTTACCCAAAAGCATCCCGGCTCGGCGGAAAATGGTTCAGTCTACAACCACGCGGCGATATTTTATATCTATAGCTTATTTACCATTGCCGAAAAGGATCGCGCCTATAAACTATTGCGTCAAATGATTCCCGGCCCAACTGAAGCGGATTATTTGCAGCGCGGACAATTACCGGTGTACATCCCCAATTATTATCGCGGCGCTTACCATCAGTATCCGCGCACAGCGGGGCGCTCGTCTCAGCTCTTTAACACCGGGACTGTATCGTGGGTGTATCGCTGTCTGGTTGAGGGTGTATTCGGTTTGCAGGGTTCTGAAAAAGGTTTGCGCATTGCACCGCAATTGCCATTGGATTGGCCAAGTGCGTCAGCAGTAAGAAAATTCCGTGGAGCCGAGTTCCATGTTTCTATTATGCGAGCAAATATAGGCGCGACCGAGATTCGCTGTGATGGTGAGTTACTAAGTGGCAACTGCATTGAAAATATTCAGGCAGGTCGTCAGTATTCTGTGCAGGTTTTGATTCCATACTAAATAGCTCCGCTTATAATTTTCAGACAATAAAAAAGCGCACCATAATGAGTGCGCTTTTTTTTGGATATCGAATCTGGAAGGTGTGATTAATCTGTTTTTGCGGTTTTCTTTGGGTTTTTTGCCTTGGCGGGTTTTGCTGCCTGCTCGATTGCTTCGGGTTCTTCTGCATTGACGGGATCAGTAGCTTTGGCTTTAGTCGCCTTGGCTTTGCCTTTGCTCGGAGCAGATGCCTGACGTGCTTTGACAATGGATAGGTATTTAACCCAAGCTTGTTCAATTGGGCTTTTGGGTGCACTTTGGTTGGCGATCACTTTGAGAATGTGTAGGTCATCGGCAGTTGGGTCAGAGACTTCGTCCACCGAGAGGGCGTTTACCAATACGCCCTGTTTGCGTATCAAGCGTGCCTGGATGTCCGAGAGGCCACCTTTTTCAAATCCATCGGGAAAGTTAACAGCATCCTGAAAAGTTTGTTTCAGGTAGTGGTCACGCGGCAGCATAGAGTATCTCCATTATTAGTATGTGCACTTCAGGGATCGGCGCTAACCGCGAACAACCGCGTCCTTGTTGTAGGTTGCTTACTGTTGATGCCGCCCCAAGCCCAGCTCTTTTGTTGTGATATCGGAAAGGGTTCCGAATAAAAGTTGCTGCCGAAGATAATCTGTTTTTGTGACACTGTATAGAGCTAAGATTATGCTTTGTGGTGCCTATGGCATCGTTTTGGTTGAATTGCGGGCATAAAAAAACCGGCATAGGCCGGCTTTTTCACGTTTCAAATCAAATGGGCAATTAGGCTGCTGCCAATGCCTTGATTTTAGCGTTCAGGCGGCTCTTGTGGCGAGCTGCCTTATTTTTGTGGATCATGCCTTTATCAGCGATACGATCGATCACTGCTACGGCTGAAACATAAGCAGCTTGCGCAGCAGCTTTGTCGCCGGTTGCGATGGCGCTCAGCACTTTCTTGAGGTAGGTACGCCCCATAGAGCGCATGCTTGCGTTGTGCTTGCGAGCTTTTTCATTTTGACGCGCGCGTTTTTTGGCTTGGGGTGTATTTGCCACCTTAGTGCTCCTATAGATAAATTCTGGACAAAACTGTCGGAAAGGGGTCGGGATTCAAGGACGCGATATTATGCCGTGTTCGATTTTTTTGTCAACCAAAGAAACAGGTATCTTTTAGTTGAGGTAGTGCTTTTGCAAAAAGCCAACTTATATTACGCAATCCCGTTTCTTCAAAGGGCTAGAGAATAGCGCGGCGTTCAGCAAAACCGGCTCTCGTGTTAGTATTTATGCTCATATATACGCCAAAAACCCAGAGGATGTTGCGTGGCCGACAACGAAGATTCTACCAAGACCAGTGTACGAGTTGCGGCCCGGGATAATGAAACGCGAATCCTGCCGACTGATCCAGGCTCTCGGTCCTCTGAAGCAGATGCCCAAGGTGCAACTCAATTTACCCAGTACAGTGCCCCTCACAATCATTCCGCCGGATTTGCGCAAGCGCGCGAACTGGTAAAACGATCCCAAAGCGGCAAAGGCACCCTGCTAAAAAAGCGTTTTTTGTTGGAAGAGGTGTTGGGGTACGGGGGTATGGGTACCGTTTATAAGACTAAAGATCTGCGTAAAGTCGAGGCGGAGGATCCTAACCCCTATATTGCTACCAAGATTCTCAATCAAGATTTTAAAGATCATCCCGATGCGTTTGTCACCCTGCAGCAGGAAACCGCAAAATCCCAAACCCTCGCGCACCCTAATATAGTGACAGTGCACGATTTTGATCGCGAGGGCGATACGCTGTTTATGACCATGGAGTTGCTACAAGGGCAGCCACTGGATCAACTAATTAAAGCTCAGCGCAACAAGGGTTTACCCAAGGAGCAAGCCTGGAAAATAACCAGAGATCTCTGTGCCGCGTTGGCCTATGCGCACCAGCGGCAATTAATTCATGCGGATTTCAAGCCTGGCAATGTGTTCGTTAACACCGATGGCAGTGCCAAAGTACTGGATTTCGGTATTGCCCGTGCTGCCTCCAAAGAAGTGCAAAAACATAAATTTGATGCGGGGCAATTGGGTGCGCTGACGCCCGCTTATGCCACTATCGAAATGGTAAACGATGAACCGCTAGGCTTTAGCGATGATGTTTACGCACTGGCCTGCGTGATTTATGAAATGCTGGCGGGGCGCCATCCTTATGGCAATCGCTCCGCGCAGGAGGCGCAGCAGCAAAAACTGGTGCCCAAACGTCTGGATAAACTCAGTGCGCGCGAGTGGAGAGCGTTAAGTCATGCGCTTGCGCTTACCAAAAACGAGCGAACCCAAAATATCACTCAATTCGCCGATGAGTTATTTCCCAAACGCAGCCCCTTGATGTTATCGGCAGCGATTGGTTTGGCGTTGGTATCGCTCGGAGGTGCAGCATGGTTCGGTTATAGCGAGCATCAGGCGCAACAGCAATTGCAGCAGACGATTGCTGAAAAAATTGCAGCTGCACAACAATGTTTTGCGCTCAGTGATTTCAATTGTGCGATAGAGCAGAGTTTGGTGGCGACCAATCTTGAGTCCGGCAATCTGATGGCAATGCAATTATTACAAGCGGCACAGTTGGCTCAAGTCGAGCGCGCCGATGAAGAAAAAATGAGCGCACTGGTGCAAGAAGCTGAAGCTTGTTTGGTGCAGCAGGATTTGAGTTGCGCGCAGCTTTTCGCCGCACGTGCGCGTGAACTCAATGCCACGCATCAAGCCAGTCAGTTGCTAACGGAAAAAATTAATAAGATCGAACAACAGCAGCGATTGGCGTTGGCGGAACAGCAGCAGTCGATAGCGCAAGAGCTTAATGCCGCGCAAGCTTGTTTATTACAGCGCGACTACGATTGCGCTACAGCACTGTCGGCCAATGTTTTGGCTGTCGATCCTGCCAACGCGCAAGCGGTTGAAATCAAGCAGTCGGCCACTTTGGCGCAGCAGCAATCCAGGTCTTTAGGTGCAAAGCTGGACAAATTGCTTACCGATGCGAATGCCTGCATGAATAAAAAAAATTATTCCTGCGCTATCGCCAAAGCTGAATCGGCGCTGGATCTGGATGCGGGCAATAAAAAAGCAATGGAGCTAAAAACGCTTGCGCTGGAAACTCAGCGAAAATTGAAAGAGACAGGTTTCACCATCAAATAAGTGTGTAAAAGATAAATAGTAAAGGTGCTGCGATTATGAAACCCAAAGTGATAGTTTTTTTATTGTCTTGCCTGTTGGTCAATCCGGTGCAGGCGTTTAGTTTAAAAGACTTGAAAGATAATATTGACCGATCCCATAAATGTAAAAGTGGTGATCAGGGCTGCAAGAACCGTGAGCGTCTCAAGGCGGCGGCGCGCGTAGCGGCGATTGCTGTCGCTGTTACCGTGCTAACCAAAATGGTCATAAAACATCGGTCTGAACGGATCGCCAAAGAAGAGGAGGTTGCTGAGCAATACAAAGCCCAAAACAGCGCTTTGCCTACCGAGCCTATGGCGACGGAATACACCACCAAAACCCTGCCGGGGAGTGTGGTTGAACCGGGCAAAGAGGTGATTGTTCAATCCGACATTGTAGTGGTGCCGGGTACTAAGAAGAAAACTGCGCTGATCGAAGAGAGCATTATTATTTATGACAATGAAGACAATACCAAAGAGTTGAAGAGCTTCACCAAACCCGTGAATGAAACAACCAAACGCGGTGGTCGCTACCAAAACGAATTTTCATTTACCTTGCCGGAGGGGTTGCCGCAGGGTGTCTACCCGATTAAAACGGAGTTGCTGCTAGATGGAAAAGTGGTGGATACATCGAATAACGACATCCAACTGGTGTTGCAGGTCAATGAGGTAGGTGCAATGCAACTGTTGGCGATGAATTGAGGGTGGGGGCGCGATTTATTGCGCCCGAAAATGCATTAAATAGTGATTTAACTCCTGTAGCCGTTCCGGTGTTCCTACATCGCTCCAGTGGCCATGGTGTACTTGTCCCGTTAATTGTCGATTGCTAATCGCGCGGCGTAAAACTTCAACTAACGGAAATTTTTGGCGTTTATCCGGGTAGCTAGCGATTAAATCCGGTTTGAGTAAGCTGATGCCGCCGAATGTAAAACGTGGCGGATATATTTTTTCGGGATCATCAAGTAATAGACCGTTGCTAGCGAGCGCAAAATCACCCTGCGGGTGAAATTCAGGATTGGGTACCAGAAGTAAATGACCGAGCTGATTGGCTGCCACTTTATTTTCAACGAAGGGCCGTTGGATAAACTGCGCAAACTCCAGATCACACCAGACATCGCCATTGACTAATAAAAAAGGCTCTTCGCCGAGTAAATCCAGCGCATGTAAAATAGCGCCCCCGGTTTCCAGTAGCTCGGGTTCATTGGAATAAGTAATCTTCAATCCAAATTGTTGGCCATCGCCTAAATACGCACGGATTTTTTCACCCAGATAAGCGAGGTTAATAATTACCTCGCGGATTCCCGCGCGCTGGATATTTTCCAGATGATATTCGATCAGCGGTTTACCTGCTGTGCAGAGCAGGGGTTTGGGTGTGTGGTCGGTGAGCGGGCGCATGCGGTTGCCGAGCCCGGCAGCAAGGATCATCGCTTTCACTGATTGCTCACCATTTGATTTCCTGCCTGATGATTTCCGGCCAGTTGATAGTCCCGATACCAAGGGTGCTGTTGTGCGAGCGGTAATAAAGTCTGCTTGAACCAATCGGCGAAAGGTTGCAGCTCAGGATATTGCTCCGCGACTTCGAGGGTGTAGCGAATCACCAGCGGCAAATCGTTTAGATAACCGGTTTTTCCATCGCGTAAATTCAAGCGCGCAAAAATACCAAGTACTTTTATGTGGCGCTGCAAGCCTAACCAATCAAACCAGCGCAGAAAATCCGCTTCGCTCACGGCGGGAATAATGCCTGCGCTAGTTGCCTGCTGGCGATAATCCAATGCCCAACTTTTTACTTTTTCCGCTGGCCAGCGCAGATAGCAGTCACGTAATAGCGACACCAGATCGTAGGTGGCGCCACCCCAGAGTGCGCCTTGGAAGTCGATGACGCCGAGTGAGCCGTCATCAAGAACTAAAAGATTGCGCGAATGATAGTCGCGATGCACGAAGGTTTGCGGTTGTGCAAGCGCGTTGTCTTCAAGCTGAATGAATACATCATTAAGCTGCTGCTGCTCGGCTTCATTGAGTGAATGCCCGAGCAGTTTGCCCGCGAACCATTCGCTAAAAATTTCCAGCTCGCGGCGAAGGAGCGCGCGGTCATAACGAGGGAGGAGTGCGGCATCATCTTGGGCGAGCTGGAATTGCAGCAGGGTACTTATCGCCTGTTGATAGAGGCTGTCGGCGTTATCGGTATCGGCCTCGCGAAAGAACAATCGGTCACCCATATCTTCGACCAGCAGGAAGCCTTGGCCTGCATCGGCGGCAGCAATGCGTGGACTGCGAACACCCTGTTGTGCGATGAGGCAGGCGATGGCGAGAAATTGTGTCGTGTCCTCAGTCTCAGGAGGCGCATCAACTGCCAGCCATTGCGATGGGGTTTGAAAGCGAAAGTAACGGCGAAACCCGGCATCACCGCCCAAGCTGAGAAGGTTTATCGGATGCTGGTCTATTGGGATGTGCTGCATTACCCAGTTGGTGAGTGCTAACTTTCTAGCATCAATCACCGATTGTATTTTGGGCGAGATGGCTGCGGTGTCGTGGGTGGTCATGCAGATTCCGGGCTCAGGTAAATTATCAAGCGGGCATTAGATGCGTGCCTTTGTGGTCGGATTCTACTCCAGTCAGGTGATTTCCCCCAATTCATTCCCAGTACAGACGGTTTCCAGTAGAATCGCCTCAATTTTTCGGCGGCATATGCATGGCGCGCCTATTTGAGACCGCGGTTAATGGCTTCAACCCAGAATCATCCCAAACAGTATCTGCGCAGTAAATTCCTTCGTTCCCGCCTTGCCCTGTGTGTAGCAGCCCAGTGTGCGGGGATATTGTTGCTGTCTGCCCCTTTATCCTGGGCCGATGATGCCGTATCCCCAGTGAAAAAAGACCCTAATCAACAGTTGCGGGAATTGGATTGGGTACCACTGGAAGAGCTGACTCCGGAGCAAAAAGCGCAGGTGCCCACCGCCTGTTGTGGTGCCTATGTGGCGCCCCCGCGCGACGATGTTGAATCGGAAATGGATCCGGAAAAAGCCAATATCTTTGGCACTGCTGACTACTCCGAATCAGAGAAGCAGACCAAATTTATCATGCGTGATGATGTTCGCCTGACCCAAGGGCGCCGCTCGTTTCGCGCGGACACATTCACCTTTGATAAGACCTCGCGTGAAGCGGAGTTGGATGGCGATATACAGGTGCGTGAGCCGGGTCTATTGCTACGTGCAGACAAAGCCTATGTGGATACCAACTCCGGGAATGCCCGTTTGGATAACGCCCGCTTTGTGCTATACGAAACCCGCGTGCGCGGCCGCGCCGAAAACCTGCAAAAAATTGGCGACTCAGTAATCAGCCTGGATCAGGGTACTTTTACCAGTTGCGAGCCGGGAGATAATACCTGGCTAATCAAAGGCTCCAACATCACTCTATACAACGACAAGCATTACGGCACGGCCAAGCACATGCGTTTGCATGTTAAGGATGTGCCCATTGTATACGCCCCCTATTTTCGTTTTCCGATTGGGCCGGATCGGTTGACAGGTTTTTTGTTTCCATCAGTCGGTTTGGATGCAAGCGAGGGTGTCGACGAATTCTCAGCGCCGTTTTACTGGAATATCGCCCCTAATTACGATGCCACTATTACACCGCGCTACCTTGCCGAACATGGTTATATGCTCGTGACTGAGCTGCGCCACAAATCTGAATTTTTTGATACCGAGCTCAATGGCAGTGCGCTTAATGATGATCGCAGCGGTGATACCGGCAGGGATGACGATGAAATCAATGAAGCCTATCTCGGCAAAGATCGCTGGCAGTACAGTGTGCTTCAGGCCGGCGGGCGCAATCAGCCCTGGTCAACGGAAATCGATTACACCGATGTTAGCGACACTGACTATATCCGCGATGTCGACGGCAGCGCCGTTGATGTGAATCGTCAGGCTTACATCCGCCAGCGCGCCGCCGCCGGTTATAGCAGCGACAGTTGGCAGCTGGGTGCCAAAGCGGAGCAGTTTCGTTTACTGACCAGTACGCAACTGCCTTATCGCGAACTACCGCGCTTGTATGCCGATGGCCAATACCGCGTCAATGACTGGCTCATTGAGCTTGACAATGAATACACCCACTTTGGTATGAATCGCTATTTTGAAGAGGATCCAGCCAATGCGATCTACAAAGCGGATCTGATTACCGGTGAGCGTCTGCGCACCAATTACAAGCTGACATGGGATAAAGAATTTACTGCTGGTTATATAAAGCCGGGAGTCGGTTTGAAAACCTTGGGTTATGAATTGGAAGCTACCAATCTGCGCAGCGATGTTGAGAGTAGCCAGCAATTTGCCGCGCCCCAAGGCTCGCTCGATATGGGATTATATTTTGAGCGCGACAAAACATTGTTTGGCGATGCCTTCACCCAGACGCTAGAACCGCGTGCGTTTTATCTCTACCGTGATTACGAAAATCAAGATTCGCTCTACGGACTCACGTCAGATGCGAGTTATGTCAATTTTGATTCCTCTAATCTGATATTCACCTACCAGCAGTTATTTCGCGACTCACGTTTCTCCGGTGGTGACCGTATAGATGACACAAATCATTTGGCGTTGGGGCTCACCAGCCGTTTTGTGGAAACCGACACCGGCATCGAGCGTCTACGGGTGAGTATTGGTCAAATCAGTTATTTTGAGGATCGTGAAATTAGTATCCTCAATGATGATGAAGCCTACGCTAATACCCGCACCAGCTCGGCAGTGGCGGGACAGCTAAGTGCGCAGATAGGCGATCATCTGCGGATTAGCAACGATGTACTCTACGATCATCAGCAAGAAAAAGTGAATACGTTCAGCACCAGCCTCCAGTATATGGATGAGCGATACCGGATTTTAAATGTGGGGTATCGCTACAGTCGGGATCCAACGTCGCTAAGTCCTTTGGAAACCGATCCAAACATTGGCGAAACTCTCAATCAGATTGACGTAACCACTCTGTGGCCAGTTTCCAGCCAGTGGGCATTAATTGCCCGTGCCAACTACGATTTTACGTACAATGCGGAACTCGATACCTTTGCCGGGCTCGAATATACCGATTGCTGTTACCGCGTCCGCTTGCTCGCGCGCCAATGGGTGGATTTCGATTTTAGTCCCGACTTTATGGAAAACCTGAGTGGCGATGATTATGACCGTGGCGTGTTTATCGAAGTGCAACTTCGCGGTTTCGGCAATTTAAGCCAACGTATTAGTAACCTGCTCGACAAAGCCATGTTTGGCTACGGCGAGCGTGAAGCATCTCTACAATAAAACAGTGATTGAATTATGAGTAAGAATCAAAACAAGCCGCATTTGTTGAACACGGGCTGGACACTACTGCTGGGCAGCTTGATGTTGGCGACCAGCCAGTTTGGCTTGGCCCAAAGTAATGCGGTAGCGTTGGATCGCGTTGTGGCGATTGTTGATAAAGATGTGGTATTGCAAAGCGAATTGAGTGATCGCAAAGCATCCGTACTGGAACGTTTGAAAGGGCAATACCAACAACTGCCCCCGGAGGACGTGCTCAACAAGCAAATCCTTGAACAGTTGATTGTTGAGCGGATAGAACTGGGCTTGGCCGAACGCTACGAAATTAAAGTCGATGAAGCGGAAATTGATCAGGCAATTGGTCGTGTATTGCAAAAAAACCAAATCACTCTGGCGCAGCTTGAAGCGGATCTGAAAACCCAAGGGCTCACACTTGACGGCCTGCGTAAACAAATGCGTAATGAGCTGACCATCAGCCATTTGCAGCAGGGTGTGGTGAACAGCCGCATCAAAATTACCGAGCAGGACATTAATAACTTCCTCGCATCCAGCGATGGTAAATACGCGACCTCGCCGGATTTTCATATCGGCCATATTTTAATCGCAGTCTCCAGCAGTGCCGATGCCGATGCTATTGCCGCCGCGGAAACACAAGCCAATGACATCTACCAGAAATTACAGTCTGGTAGTGACTTTTCACAAATGGCGATTAGCTATTCGAATGACCAGGCGGCCCTGCAAGGGGGTGACATCGGTTGGCGTAAGCTCGCTCAATTGCCCGAACTTTTCGGCAACCAAATGGTGAATTTGGGGGTGGGGCAGGTTTCCAAACCTTTCCGCAGCGGTGCCGGTTTTCATATTCTCAAAAATATTGAACAGCGCGGCGGCGGTGAGCAATTAGTGGAGCAGACCAATGCGCGCCATATTCTGATAAAAACCTCAGAAATTATGGACGATGCCCAGGCGCGCCAGAAATTGCTGGATCTAAAAGCCCGCATTGAAAAGGGTGAGGATTTTGGCAAGCTGGCACGCGAAAACTCAGAAGATACTGGCTCCATGTTGAGCGGTGGTGATCTGGGTTGGTCTATGCCGGGAATGTTTGTACCGGAATTTGAAGAGGCTATGGGAAACACGGCTGTTGGCGGCATTACTCGTCCCTTCAAAAGCCAATTCGGTTGGCACATTTTACAAGTCATTGAGCGCCGTAAAGAAGACATGAGCGATAAGATGAAGCGCAACCAAGCCGCCAACGTACTGCGTTCACGTCGCTTTGATGAAGAGTTCCAGCTCTGGCTCACGCAGATACGCGAAGAGGCTTACGTCGAAGTTAAACTCTAAGCCCGCGCGCTTTTTTAACGGCGGCTAAAAATTGATTGCACTTTGTTTGATATAAAGCGCAATCGGTTTTTAGCCGTTGTGCATTTTGCAACCTGTATTTTTATTGCGTACTTTTTTCTCAGGCTTAGACAATTATGAACCCCTGCTATCGAATTGCACTTACACCCGGCGAACCCGCAGGCATAGGCCCTGATCTTATTATCACGCTCGCGCAACAGGCACAGCAGCATGAAATAGTTGCCATTGCCGATCCACATTTATTGCAAGCGCGTGCACAACAGCTCGGTTTTCAGTTGCAGCTACGCGAAGTTAATTTACACGATATCCCGAGCCCGAGTGCTGCAGGTGAGTTGGCAGTAATGCCCGTCGCGCTTGCCGAACCGGCAGTGCCAGGTAAGCTCGATGTGCGAAATGCGCCTTATATTTTGCGTACGTTGGATGCCGCCATCAATGGTTGCGTTGCAGGGTATTTTGCTGCGCTCGTCACTGGCCCCGTGCAAAAAAGTATTATTAATGATGCGGGTATCGCCTTTAGCGGACACACCGAATATCTCGCAGAAAAAACCCATACCGAGAAAGTGGTGATGATGCTCGCCACCGAAGGCTTGCGTGTGGCACTCGCGACTACCCATTTGCCGTTGAAAGATGTTGCTGCCGCCATTACCGAAGATGAGTTAACACAAGTCACTGAAATTCTTCATCGCGATATGCAAGTGCAATTCGGCATTCCCCAACCGCGCATTTTGGTGTGTGGTTTAAACCCACATGCGGGCGAAGGCGGGCATCTAGGGCGCGAAGAGATCGAGGTGATCGAGCCGGTGCTTAAAAAGTTGCGCGCACGTGGAATGAACTTAATTGGGCCGCTGCCCGCAGACACACTGTTTACGCCAAAATACCTGGATCACGCCGATGCTGTACTCGCGATGTATCATGATCAAGGTTTGCCAGTTTTAAAGTATAAAGGCTTCGGTCAGGCAGTGAATATTACGCTCGGATTGCCGATTATCCGCACTTCGGTTGATCACGGTACTGCGTTGGATCTGGCGGCTACTGGCAAAGCCGATTTAGGTAGTTTACGCACTGCCTTGAGTTACGCACTGGCGATGGTACAAGCAAAACACGCGCGTTAATTATTGGAAAATTCTCATGAAAAAAATGTCGAACCCTAATTCGCCGCGGGAATCACAGGCGGAATCACAACACAAAGCGCGCAAACGTTTTGGACAAAACTTTTTGATCGATCATGGCATCATTCGCGATATAGTGCGCTCAGTGCATCCCAAAAAAGAAGACCTGATTGTCGAGATTGGGCCTGGCAAAGGAGCGATCACGCAATTGCTCGCTGACAGCTGCGACAACTTAAGTGTGATCGAATTGGATCGCGATTTAGTACCATGGTTAAAAGTGAAATTTGAACATCACCCCAACTTTCAATTATTCCAAGCGGATGCACTGCAATTTGATTTTGCGCAATTAATTAAGGATGGTCAGCCATTGCGCATCGTCGGCAACTTGCCCTACAACATATCCACTCCGCTGATTTTTCATTTGCTCACCTATGCGAACCGTGTGCAAGACATGCATTTTATGTTGCAGAAAGAAGTGGTGAAACGTATGGCGGCGCAAGCGGGCGATAGCGCCTATGGTCGCTTGGGTATCATGGTGCAGTATTACTGTGTGGTAGAAGATTTATTCGATGTGCCGCCAACGTCATTTGATCCTGCACCCAAAGTGGATTCGGCCATCGTGCGTTTAACCCCACACGCCACCTTGCCGCATGTTGCCAACAATATAAAAAGTTTGGAAACTTTGGTAAATGTCGCATTTCAACAGCGGCGCAAAACCCTGCGCAACTCACTCAAGCAGTTGTTAACGGCAGAACAAATGGAAACCCTTCCGGTAAATTTGCAATTGCGACCGGAGGAAATCAGTTTGCCGGAATATGTAGCAATGAGTAATTTGCTCGGTGAGCTTTCGCTCAATAGCAAACCGCTAAATGAGGCTGAATAAAATGTCAGGCATCCAGGTTCTCGTTCTAACCCAATACATTGAAGCGCAATCTGTACCCGTGGAGCGCCGCTATGTGTATAGCTATACCATCACTATTGCGAATAAAAGCAACGCACCTGCGCAATTAGTCAGTCGTCATTGGCGTATCACCGATGCCAACGAAAAGTTGCAGGAAGTGCAGGGTTTGGGAGTGGTCGGTGAGCAGCCACATCTCAAACCGGGTGAAAGTTACACCTACACCAGCGGCGTCATTCTTGAAACAGAAACCGGAATTATGGAGGGCACCTATCATATGCGTGCCGACGATGGTGCTATGTTTGATGCACCTATTCCAGCCTTTGCATTAGTGCCACCTCACTCCATACATTAATTACTTTCAAAATATTTTCAAAAAACCGGACGGGTATTGATATGGCAACCTATGCAATTGGCGATATTCAAGGCTGTCTTGAGCCACTGCAATGTCTGTTAAAAGAAATCGAATTTAATCCACCTAATGATAGGCTCTGGCTCGCGGGCGATTTAATTAATCGCGGCCCGGACACATTGGCGACACTGCGGTTTTTATACGAGCTGCGCGATTCAATCACCATCGTATTAGGCAATCATGATCTGCATTTCATCGCCGTTTATTACGGCCTGCGCAAGCGCGGAAAAAACGATACGCTGGATGAATTATTGAGAGCGCCCGACTGCGCTGATTTGGTCTATTGGCTGCGCCAGCAAAAATTGCTGCATCATGATCCGCTCTTGAATTTCACTATGGTGCACGCTGGTATTCCACCGCAGTGGGATTTATCCGAAGCCTTGGCGCATGCACGCGAAGTGGAAAATGTTTTACAGGGCGATAAGATCGAAAATTTTCTCGTGGGTATGTACGGCAACTTACCCAGTCGTTGGGATGAAAACCTCGATGGCGTTGACCGCTTGCGCTTAATTACCAATTATTTTACGCGCATGCGTTTCTGTAATGCGGAAGGTGAGTTGGAGTTGCAAACCAAAGAAAGTGCCGATGCTGCTCCCCCTGGATTTGCGCCTTGGTTTTCATATCTCGCGAGAAAAACCTGCTCCGAAAAAATTATTTTTGGGCACTGGGCTGCGCTTGAAGGGCGCACCAATGTTAACAATGTTTTTGCCTTGGATACGGGTTGCGTGTGGGGCGGTGCGCTCTCTGCTCTGCGTCTTGAAGACGAGGCGCCATTCTCTTGTGACTGCTTGGCATAAAATTTTTTTGAAATCTAAGCTCACTAGCGACAGAGGAAGGGTGTTTTTTTGCTTAGCGAGGCAAGCACCAGCTGATTTGCGTAAAACTTCATTAGAAAGCGCTAGGCAGTAATAAGTTTATATTTCGCTATATAAATCTCGATTTTTAGTGCAAACAGTTTGTTTGTAGACTGTGCCTTGCGTTTTAAATCTATGCGTTTATAGTTAATCCGTTGAGTAGCATTTTATTCTCAGTAGCTTTAAGCTTAAGCGGTCGCTGAGAGAAGTCGACCAGCGGTTGTTGGAATTGAGGTATCTGATTTTTTGGTACGTCCTGTGTTCTGGCTGTGTGTCTTTGAATTATCAAAGACTTGGGTATTTGAAAGGCTGTCAATGTAATGCCTTCCAGAAGTTGTCCCTCGCGTTTTGGCCAGTTGGCTGTTTCTGTTTTCAGGTCGCACCCTAGCGCCGGGTAAATCCGGATTTTTTGCCTGATTCCACTGATCGAGTGAAGCTCGATATTCTCTAATGTAAAGAATGGCGACTTGTTTTTTGTGGTTGGTCATTCACCGTTTTATGAATAGTTGTTCTGACATGTTTTAAGTACCTGCACCAATTGCGGGAGGACGTCATTCGCCTGTTCATTTGCGATTTCAAAGAAAGCCACAAGCTACAAGAAGGAGTCGTGCAGTGAAATGCTATTTGCGTTTAATTAATAATAAATTGCGGTACTTGATTGCGTTCTGTCTACTCGCGCAATCCAACAGGGTGCTGGCGCAAGATCCGAAATATAATATGCCGCGCGGCGTCACTGATATCAGTCATCAAGTCTATGACTTGCACATGATTATTTTTTATATTTGCTGTGCGATAGCCTTTATTGTTTTTGCGCTAATGTTTTGGTCCATCTTGCACCACCGTAAATCTAAAGGCGCTCAACCTGCACAATTCCACGGAAGCTTGAAAGTTGAAATAATTTGGACGGCCATACCAGTATTGATACTGGTTGCAATGGCTGTTCCTGCGAGCAAAACATTGATTGCGATGGAGGATGCGTCTGAAGCTGATCTCACTGTATTGGTTACTGGCTCTCAGTGGAAATGGCACTACAAATATCTTGAACATCCTATCGAATTTTATTCGTTGCTGGCGACACCGCGCGACGAAATTAATAACCTCGCCACTAAAAATGAAATGTATCTACGCGATGTGGATAAACCTTTAGTGCTACCTACAGGCAAAAAAATTCGTTTCCTCGTAACCTCTGATGATGTTATCCACTCTTGGTGGGTGCATGATTTTGCTATCAAAAAAGATGCGAACCCCGGCTTCATCAACGAAACCTGGACCAAGGTAGATACCCCCGGTATTTATCGTGGTCAATGCGCTGAGCTGTGCGGGAAAGATCACGCGTTCATGCCTGTGGTCGTTGATGTACGCAGCCCGGAAGATTTTGACTCCTGGGTCGCGCAGCAGCTCGAATTACAGGAGCAGCTGAAAGCAGCAGAGGCAGCGCGTGGCATGATGGATATGCAAGAGCTAATGACGCTTGGGCAAAAAGTTTATGAAACACATTGCGCTGCTTGCCACCAGGTGTCGGGCGAGGGGCTCGCTGGTGCAATCCCTGCGCTGAAAGGCAGCGTTATGGCGACTACCGATATTCCTGCGCATATTCGCATTGTAGTGCATGGAAAAGCTGGTACGGCGATGCAGGCCTACGACAAACAGTTAACCAATTCTGAGCTGGCGGCGGTGATTACTTACGAGCGCAATGCTTGGGGCAACAATACCGGTGAACTGGTGCAAGCTGCCGATGTCGCCGCCATTAAAGAGGGAGAATAATAATGAGTACCGATACTTCCCACGCGGTCGATGCGATAGATCATCACGATGATCATGATCATAAGCCCAAAGGCATTACGCGGTGGCTTTACACCACTAATCACAAAGATATAGGCACGCTTTATTTGTTATTTTCGCTGTTGATGTTGTTTGTCGGTGGACTCTTGGCGATGGGAATTCGCGCTGAATTATTTCAACCGGGTTTGCAATACATGGATCCCCACTTTTTTAACCAACTAACCACCGTGCATGGGTTAGTCATGGTATTTGGCGCAGTAATGCCTGCGTTTGTTGGCCTTGCTAACTGGATGATCCCGCTGATGATTGGCGCACCGGATATGGCTTTGCCGCGCATGAATAACTGGAGCTTCTGGATACTACCGTTTTCATTTTTTATTCTGCTGTCAACGTTTTTTATGGAAGGCGGTGCGCCTGCTGCAGGCTGGACTTTTTACGCACCACTATCGACGACCTACAGCACTGACAGCACTGCGTTTTTTGTATTTTCGGTGCACTTGCTTGGCGTATCATCAATCATGGGTGCGATGAATGTCATAGTCACTATTTTTAATTTGCGCGCACCAGGTATGACCTGGATGAAATTGCCACTATTTGTCTGGACTTGGTTGATTACCGCATTTTTATTAATCGCGGTGATGCCGGTGTTAGCCGGCGTGGTAACCATGGTGCTAACTGATAAATATTTTGGTACCAGTTTTTTTGATGCGGCCGGTGGTGGTGACCCGGTACTGTTCCAACATATATTTTGGTTTTTTGGGCACCCTGAAGTTTATATTATGATTCTGCCCGCCTTTGGTGTTGTCTCCAGCATTATTCCCACTTTTGCACGCAAGCCTTTATTTGGTTATGAATCCATGGTTATTGCGACGGCTAGCATCGCGTTCCTCTCCTTTATCGTGTGGGCGCATCATATGTTCACCACTGGCATGCCCGTCGCTGCCGAATTATTTTTTATGTACACCACCATGCTGATCGCGGTACCTACAGGCGTAAAGGTATTTAACTGGGTCGCCACTATGTGGCGCGGTTCGATGACATTTGAAGTGCCGATGATGTTTGCCTTGGCATTCATCGTGTTGTTTACCATCGGCGGTCTTTCCGGTTTGATGCTCGCGATAATTCCTGCTGACTTTCAATATCATGATACTTATTTTGTGGTCGCACATTTTCATTATGTGCTGGTGACTGGTGCTGTGTTCGGCATTATTTCCGGGGTTTATTATTGGATTCCAAAATGGACCGGTGTGATGTATAGCGAGCGTATCGGGCAATTTCATTTTTGGTGTTCATTGATATCGGTCAATATGTTGTTTTTCCCCATGCATTTTGTCGGTCTCGCCGGTATGCCACGCCGCATTCCGGATTACGCGCTACAGTTTGCAGATATGAATGCATTTATCAGTATCGGCGGCCTCTTGTTTGGATTATCGCAATTGATTTTTGTGTGGATGGTAGTGCGTTGTATGCGGGGTAAGGGCGTGAAAGCCAGCGCAGAAGTGTGGGAGGGAGCGCAAGGGCTGGAGTGGGAAATTCCATCGCCCGCGCCCTATCACACATTCCAAACACCGCCGCTGGTGAAATAGGCGTTAATCCATTATTGGAGTTAAGGCATGGTTTCTCACAAGGTAATAATGCGCAACCTGATATTGATTTGCCTCGGAATGTTTGCGTTTGGATTCGCATTGGTACCGCTCTATGATGTGTTCTGCGATATAACGGGAATTAATGGAAAGACCGCAACGACAGCGGCGGCTGCTTCAAAGCGAGTAGATGAAAGCAGAACAATCACGGTCGAATTTTTGGCTAACCGGGATCCTGCTATGCCTTGGGATTTTGCGCCGGAGATGCAGCAAATAAAATTGCATCCTGGACAAGTGACTGTGATGAATTTTTATGTCGAAAATCATACCAACGAGGCGATGATCGGGCGTGCTGTGCCCTCGGTGTCGCCCGGTGAAGCGGCGCGTTATTTTAAAAAAATAGAGTGTTTTTGTTTTGTTGAGCAACCGTTGGATGCTCATGAGCGAAAGGCAATGCCCGTACAGTTTTATGTTGACCCTGAATTACCGAGCCACTTTACGACTATCACTTTATCTTATCGTCTATATAAAAATACACCGCAGACGGCGAGCCGATAAATCGCCTGTGCGACAGGAGGAATAACCATGAGTGACAGCCATCAACGATATTATGTTCCTGAACAAAGTGTGTGGCCGATTGTTGGGGCGGTTGCCCTATTTTTTATTGGTTATGGGTCGGCGCTGTGGATTAATGAGCTAGCTAAAGATCAGCATGGTGTCGGTTTGTATTTGCTGGTAGCCGGTTCAGCACTGCTGTTTTATATGCTCTTCGGTTGGTTTAAGAATGTAATCACCGAATCCATGAGCGGCCTTTACAGCGCGCAAATGGATCGCTCTTTCCGCCAGAGTATGACCTGGTTTATTTTTTCTGAAGTTATGTTTTTCATGGCGTTTTTCGGTGCACTGTTTTACGCGCGATTTATCTCGGTACCCTGGCTTGGTGGTGCAGGTAATAATGTGATGACAGGTGAAATTCTCTGGCCAACTTTCGAGGCCGTATGGCCTTTGACTAAAACACCGGGTGGATTAGAAACGCAAGCAATGCCCTGGAATGGAATCCCCCTGTACAACACGGTGATATTGTTAGTGTCGTCGGTGACATTGCACTTTGCGCACATTGGCATTGAACAGAAAAAACCTGCGCAGTTAGGTTTTTTTCTAATGCTTACCCTCATTCTTGCCGTAATATTTTTATATTTACAAGGGTATGAATATGTTCACGCCTATCAGGATCTGGGTTTGCGGCTCGACTCGGGGCTTTATGGCAATACCTTTTTCTTGCTCACAGGGTTTCACGGCCTCCACGTCACCTTGGGCACGATATTTCTGACCGTTATTTTCTTACGCATTTTGCTAAAAAATCATTTTACACCGGAGCGCCATTTTGGCTTTCAGGCGGCAGCTTGGTATTGGCATTTTGTTGATGTGGTGTGGCTGTGCCTGTTTGTGTTCGTTTACGTGTTGTGAGTGTTTATTAATAGGGGCGAGTGTTGGGTGTGATTACTCCGGTTAATAAAAGTGAGATCAGGAGTATTACCACCAAAGCAGAAAAGATTAGGCGCCGACCCAAAAATTTAGACATCTTAGGTGCGCTCTCATCGTTTTTCAGCATCACAAACAACGCTTGAAACAAACTGAAAATAACAATAGCTAATAAAGAAACAAGAAGAATTTTTATCCACATAGGAACACCTTAGCAGGAGTGAGTGTATGACCATTATAGCGTTCAATCGCTATTGGGTGGTTCGCTGGCCATGGGTGTTGGTCAATTTGTTGGTGGTCGGGTTACTGCTGGGTTTATGTTTTTGGCAATTATCGCGCGCTACTGAAAAAACCCAAACACTGGCGCGCATTGCCGACTGGCAACAACAGGGTGCTGTTAGTAGTGCTCACCTGTCGCAGATCGACGCAAACGCTGTCGATGGTGTGCAGTTAGATTTTAATGCCCGTTGGCTATCACCACAGGTATGGTTTTTAGACAACCGAATTGTGGATGGTCGTTTCGGTTACGATGTGATTATCGCCGTTGAAGAAATTGTAGATCTGAATCGGAACCAAAAAAATAATGCACATCAATCTATGTCGGCTATTTTGGTGAATTTGGGTTGGCTGCCCGCTCCCTTGGCGCGTGAGGAATTACCCACCGTGAATATTCCCGCTGAGTTGCGTGTGCAGGGTATTTATCGCACTCGAATTAAAGGCTTGCTGCTCGGTGCTAATATTGAAGATAAAGGTGCTTGGCCGATGCGTATTCAACAACTTGATACACTTCAGCTTGGTTCTTATCTGCAGCAGCCGCTGCACAGCGGCGTTGTTTATCAACAACAAAACTCCCCATTTGTTGTGCATTATAGCCCCGTAATTTTGCCTCCTGAACGCCATCAAGCCTATGCTCTGCAGTGGGGTCTGTTGGCGCTTGCTGTGATTGTTATCGCGTTGGCTGCCAGCGCACGTAAGGAGTTAAAACATGACTAGCCGGAAATTTTTTGCATTATTTTTGGGTTGTGCATTGGTGCCGTTGGTGGCGGCCAAAATCAGTTTGGAGACGGGGTTTTTTAGTAAAACCAGTGTCAATAAAGGTGAATGGCTGGAGCATGAAATTCAACTCCTTCCTGTTGCGCAGCCCATGGCTGCACACTGGCGCTTGGTTTACGTGCGCGCATCAGATTGCAATCATGAGTGCGACCAAGCTTTGCATGCAATGCAGCAGCTCTATACCGGGTTGGGGCGCAAACAACTCAATATAGAACCACTATTTCTATCCGCGAAAGCAATACCAGAGTTAGAGCAATTTCCGGCGATTAAATTGCTAGTTGATACCCAACCGCAAGCCGAGTTAGAGAATCAAATCGTGATCGTCAATCAACAAGGCTTGGTCTTATTGCGCTATCCGGTAAACAGCGACAGCGAACAGATGAAAAATGTTGCAAAAGATATTCGAGCAGATTTGTTGCGGCTGATGAATTACGACCGGAGGGGTGTATGAGTCGTTTTGCCGGGTTAGTTAACTTTACATTGCTTCTCACATTAGTCGTGATCACGTTAGGTGCCTACACTCGTTTAACGGATGCTGGCCTGGGGTGCCCTGATTGGCCGGGTTGTTATGGGAAACTTGTTGCGCCTTTGCATGATGGTCATGTTGCCGAGCTGCAACAAAGGTTTCCTGATGCACAGATCGAGCCGCATAAAGCACACAATGAAATGTTACATCGCTATATAGCAGGGTTGTTAGGTCTGGCGGTGTTGGCGATATTTATTGCCAGTCATTTTGTAAAACGTTTTCGTCTGCTCACTGCTTTTATCTTAGGGGTCGTGGTTTTTCAGGCTGCATTAGGAATGTGGACCGTTACCCTCAATTTACAACCATTGGTAGTCCTTGCACATTTGCTCGGTGGTTTTACCTTGTTAAGCTTATTGGCGCTATTGCGGATGGAAATTTATTCGCGACAACAGGTCGAGCTAACGAAGCTACAACAAGAACCCCAGCTTACGTCTTTAATGCCTTTTGCTTATTTGGTGCTGGCGATACTTATCGGCCAAATTGCCTTGGGTGGTTGGACAGCAAGTAATTATGCTGCCGCTGTTTGCTATCAATTACCGTTCTGCGAAGCGGGCTGGTTTGATCGATTTTCGTTGCAGTCAGCCCTGCATTTGCCGAGCGGACATGAGACCTATGAGTTTGGCGTATTGCCCTATGAGGCGCGCATGAGTATTCATGTTCTGCATCGTATGGGCGCAATACTTACCCTCTTGGCGCTGGGTGGCTTTATTTTTTGTTGTTGGCGCAAAGCGCAAACACATTTTATGAAAAATCTTACGCTTGCATTAGCCGCTTTCTTGTTACTGCAATTTACTCTGGGGTTAGTCAATGTGGTGGCGCAGCTACCCTTACTAAATGCCGTTGCACACAATGTGGTGGCGGCCAACCTATTAATGTTGCTCGTGGTCTTTGTTCGGCAAATGTATCTGCGCCGGGTAACCGCTCCCGTTGCATCATTTTCGGCGGATGAAAAAATCTCTGCAACCAGCAAAACATAAATAGTGATCAAGAATGATTGATGGAATGATTTTTCGCAGTGGGAGTGTTGTATGGCAGTACTAAAAAATGCTGTTGCGCCGGGATCGATACGCGCTGAAATGATGGTGACTTTCCGCAGTTACTATCAGCTCACCAAACCCAAAGTCGTTGCACTCCTGGTGCTTACAGCTTGGGTGGGCATGATGTTGGCTTCAGCTTCGCCGCCGTCATTGATGCTGATGTTGCTAGCCAGTACCGGTATTGGTTTGGTCTCTGCGGCGGCAGCCGCATTTAATCATGTGTTAGATCAAAAAATTGATGCGCAGATGGCGCGCACTCACATGCGCCCCTTGCCGAAAGGCCGATTGACTAACGTGCAGGCCGTTACCTTTGCATGTGCTTTGGCGTTGAGCGGCTTTATGATGTTGTTGTTGGCGGTAAATGCGCTAACCGCAGTGCTCACGTTGGTCGGTTTATTTGGTTATGCGGTTATCTATACGCTGCTGTTAAAACGCGCCACGCCACAAAATATTGTGATTGGTGGTCTCGCTGGGGCATTGCCTCCGGTGTTGGGGTGGACGGCAATCACCGGCAGTGTGAGTGGTGAAGCAATATTGTTAATGATGATTGTATTTACCTGGACCCCGCCGCATTTTTGGGCGCTGGCGATTCACCGCTGTAACGATTACGCCAAAGCAAATATACCCATGCTACCCGTGACCCACGGTATCGAATTTACTAAAACGGCTATTTTGCTTTATACATTTCTACTGTTTCTTGTGTGTCTATTGCCCTATCTCATTGGTATGACCGGCGTTCTGTATCTCTGCGCCAGTGTTTATCTCAACGGCAAATTTATCTATCACGCGTGGAAATTAAAATTTAATGCGCAAGCTGATACTGCCATGGAAACTTTTCGTTTTTCCATAGTACATTTAATGGTGTTGTTTCTTGTACTTTTGGTTGATCACTATGCAAAGTGGAGCTTCAGTGAATTATTACAATAAGTTCTTTGCCGGGGCGTTAGTTGTAGCTTTGGCCCTACCTTGCGTTGCGCAGGTAGATGTAGAAAATGCGTGGGTGCAATTGGCACCCCCTGGCGCGACTGTCAATGCAGCTTATATGGAGATACATAATCCGCAGCTACGAGCGCAAACTATTGTGGGTGTGAGCGCCGATTGCTGTGCTATGGCAATGTTGCACCAAACACGCAAAAACGGCGATAAGGTTTCAATGGAGCATCGGGATCTGCTGGTTGTTCCGGCGCAAGCCAGTGTGCAATTGGCTCCGGGCGGTTTGCACATCATGCTGATGAAACCTGAGCAAGAGTTAGCAATTGATAGCGAAGTCAAACTAACCTTTAGTTTTAGCGATGGCACTACGCAAGACATCAATATCAGCGTGAAAAAAAATGAACTCTAAGCGAGTTTGGCTGGCTGTGTATGCAGCGGCGATCACTGCCAGTTTGGGCCTTGGCGTTATGCTGAGCGCACAACAATTTGCTGCTGGGCCGCCACCGGATTTTATGCAGCTGCTACCTGCGCCGAAAACCTTGCCTGAATTTTCCCTGGAAAGTCATAGCGGTGAAATTGCCGATGCCAGCGTGTTTCGCGGTCAGTGGAGTCTGGTGTTTTTTGGTTTTACCACCTGCCCGGATTTTTGCCCCCTTGAGCTGCAAAAGCTGGGCAAGTTATTAAATTTGATGGGCGCGGGTGACGATCTGCAAGTGGTATTTGTGAGTGTTGACCCTGAACGCGACGGACAGGCGAAATTGGCTAATTACGTCGGGTTTTTTCATCCGCAGATTATCGGTTTGCGCGGCGAGAACAGCGCTTTGGGAAAATTTGCCCAATTTTTTGGTGCTGCCTATGATCGCTCGGTAATTATCGAGAGTAAATTATTAAGCGTTCCGGCTGGAATTAACATGCCCACTAACGCTGGCGATCAGTATCTGGTAAATCACTCCACTCGCGTATTTGTGGTAAACCCCGAAGGGGAGCTTATCGGCAGTTTTGCACCGCCATACGAAGTGGAAAATATGCTGTCTGATATGCAAAAGTTAATGGGTTGGTAACTTTTGGGTGCTAGAGAGCGATTCAAAACCGCGTAAATATAGATGTTGTAGTTATGGAGATGTTTTTTTTGAAATTGATTTGGTCTAACCACCCTCAGGACGGCGTGTGGCGCGGGCTATATACTCAGTAAACAAGACGAGAGCAGTTCTTCGCCGTGTGATTCATTGTTCAGCTAAACCGACTATCAATATCTAATAACAGTGTTGGAGAAAGAATATGATTTCCCATGTTGCCGGCCTATTTATTCATCCACATCAAGAGTGGGAAGAAATCCGTGATACCCCTGAAAGCGTCCCTCATTTATATTTCGCGCATGTTTTATTTCTTGCGTTAATCCCACCGGTATCTATGTTTATCGGCACGACCAAAGTGGGGTGGGTGATTGGTGATGGTGCTCCGGTAACGTTGACGGAATCGAGCGCGTTGCTGATGAGTGGGCTTATGTATTTGGCGATGCTTGCCGGCATTGCGGTTATCGGTGTGTTTATTAATTGGATGTCGCGCACTTATGATTCTTCACCCGGTCTTGCGCGTTGCATAGTGTTCGCGGCGTACACGGCGACCCCATTATTTGTAGCGGGGCTTTGCGCACTTTATCCCAATGTCATTCTTACCATGCTGGTGGGCATAGCGGCAGTATTTTACACAGTGTACTTGTTGTATATGGGCATCCCGATTTTTATGAAAATTCCGGAAGACGAAGGTTTTATTTATTCCAGCTCAATACTCACTATCGGCTTAGTTATGTTTGTATCCATTATGGCAATTACCGTATTGATTTGGAGTTTTGGTTTTGGGCCTGCGTACGCGGGCTAGATCGCGTAATTTGGGGGGGGGGTAAAAAAACCGGTGCAGTTTAACGCTGCACCGGTTTTTTATTTTCAGTTAACCGCTGAATAGATTACAAGGTTGCAAAAACGTCGGCGGCGATCTTGAGGGTGTTGTTAATATCATCTTCCGTGTGCGCACCCGACATGAATCCCGCTTCGTAGGAGGCCGGTGCTAAATAAACCCCACGCTCCAACATGCCATGGAAAAACTTATTAAAGCGCGGAATATCGCAAGCCATTACTTGTGTAAAGTTGGTGACTTTTTTCTCGCTGGTGAAAAAGAAACCAAACATACTGCCAACATGATTGGTAGTAAAAGGAATGCTCGCTTCATCCGCCAGTCTCTGTAAGCCTTCGACTAATTGCGTGGTGCGCGCGCAAAGATTCTTATAAAAACCTTCCTGCTCCAACAACTCCAGTGTTTTTAAACCGGCTGCCATAGCAACCGGGTTGCCGGAGAGTGTTCCCGCCTGGTAAACAGGACCGGAAGGAGCAATCATTTGCATAATGTCGCGACGGCCACCAAAGGCGCCGACCGGCATACCGCCGCCGATTACTTTGCCGAGGGTGATGATATCCGCATTTACCTTGTAATGACCCTGCGCGCCTTTGTGTGCGACGCGAAAACCAGTCATCACTTCATCAAAAATTAACAAGCTGCCGTATTGATCGCAGACATTGCGTAGGCATTCCAAAAAACCTGGCACTGGCGGTACGCAATTCATATTGCCTACTACCGGCTCAACAATAATGCAGGCGATTTGATCGCCAAGTTTGGCGAAGCATTCACGCACTTGTTCGGCGTTGTTGTAATCGAGTGTGAGAGTGTGATCAGCCAACACCGCAGGCACGCCCGGTGAGCTGGGTACGCCGAGTGTAAGAGCGCCGGAACCGGCTTTAATGAGTAGGGAATCCGAATGACCGTGATAACAACCTTCGAATTTAATAATTTTGTCGCGCTTGGTGAACGCGCGCGCTAAACGGATTGCGCTCATGG
>CAZCJR010000017.1:48712-59160 GCA_964499225.1 uncultured Cellvibrionaceae bacterium
TCATGGTTGCTTCAGTGCCGGAGCTGACAAAGCGCACCATTTCCATATTGGGAATCAGATTGCACAGTTTTTCTGCCAGAGTGGTTTCACGCTCAGTGGGGGCGCCAAAACTCAAACCAAATTTTGCGGTTTCTATTACGGTGTTAATCACTTCAGGATGCGCATGCCCCAGCACCATCGGCCCCCAGCTTTGTACGTAATCGATATATTTTTTACCGTCCGCATCCCACACATAGGCACCGAGTGCACGTTCAAAAAATACCGGTGTGCCGCCTACGGCTTTAAATGCGCGCACGGGCGAGTTGACGCCGCCGGGAATGGTTTTTTGGGCTTGTAAAAATAATTCTTCAGAGCGGCTCATGGTGAATCCTAATGTCGTTTTCAATTTTATACGTAGGTTGGAAAAGCGCAGCGCCTTCCGACAAGAAATAAACTCTCGCAATCGTGTCGGAAGGCGCTGCGCTTTTCCAACCTACAATTCAATAAATTTTCTGGCTCGTGCGGTAATGTCATCCGCCGCGAACAAACTGTGGCAGACCGCGAGCATGTCGGCGCCTGCGTCAAGTAGCTGTTTACCGTTGTCCAGGGTAATCCCACCAATAACTACAATCGGGACGCCGCGAAATTGCTGGCGCGCATCGCTGATTAATTCAATCGGGGCAGGGCGTGCATCAGGTTTGGTGTTGGAAGAGAAAAAACTGCCAAAAGCGATGTAATTGGCGCTGTCTTTAATTGCCTGTTGTGCGAGCGCAAGCGAATCATGACAGGTGACACCGATAATGGCGCGGCTGCCGAGAATAATGCGTGCGGCGACCGGATTGGTATCACCCTGACCTAAATGCACGCCATGTGCACCAACTTCTTGTGCGAGGCTCACATCGTCATTAATCAATAGTTGCGCTTGATATTGATTACAGAGCGCGAGTAAATTTTTCGCTTCAAATGATCGGCGCGCTTTGTCAGTGGATTTATCCCGATATTGTACGAGCTTGCAGCCACCCTTTAATGCGGCTGCGGCTGCGTCGAAGAGTTTATCGCCGGGTAGCAATTTTGAATCAGTAATCGCGTAGAGTTTATTGTTCATATCAGAAAGGTTTCACCACCACCAAAATGACGATGCCAATTAATAAAAATACCGGGAACTCATTAAACCAGCGAAAAAATACATGGCTCTTGGTGCAACGGTCATCGCGCAGTTGTTTGAAATAGGCGATGCAGGCGTGGTGATAGCCGGTGAGAATGACCACCAGCGCAATTTTGCACCAGTACCAGATTTGCGTGGAGTAATATTCCCAGCCAAGCCAGCTCATCCAAATGCCGAACGTATAGGTCGCGATCATTGCTGGATTGGCGATGCCGCGCAGTAACTTGCGCTCCATAATTTTAAAGCGTTCGCGGCTGATCTCATCCTCACTCATGGTGTGATAGACAAATAGGCGCGGCAGATAAAACAATGCAGCCATCCAGCTGATGACAAAAACAATATGGAAAGCCTTTACCCACAGCATAGGGACATCTCAAGAGTTAAATACGGTAATAATCATCGATTTTCGCGCGGCTGATTATACCCAGTGGTTGATGCGAATCGCTAAGTGATTCCACCCAGAGCGCATCGATTTGCTGACGATTCATCAAATCGAGTGCTTCATATAAATTGGCGTCGGCGGTAATGCGGGCGAGATCGTAACGGCGTGCGGGTATTTCCTGCAGATTGATGATGTCATCTGCCGGGATTGCTGCTTGCTGCAAATAACTGTGCAGGTCGGCAGGTTGCAATAGTTGGTGGGTATCGCGCAATAAAATCCAGTGTGGGTGATGGGCGAGCAGCTGTTGAGCGCCGCTGCTGCTGATTTCGTTTTGAGTTACCACCAAGTGTCGATCCATCAACCCGCGTACACCGGTGCGACTGAGTAACTGTTCCATCATTTCATCACTGCGAAATTTGCCCTGAATGCGCAGCACTTGCTGAAACAATCCATCGCATTTAAATGCCCAGCGGGTGGTGAGGCAGGCGGCGATGACGACCAGCATGCTGGGGAAAATAATATTGGGGTTATAGGTGAGTTCGAGGATGGCCATCATTGCGGCGAGTGGGGCGTTGAGCGTAGCGCCCATCATCGCGCCCATACCCAATATCACGTAAAAGCCGATAGCGCTGGCGGAACCGGGCATCAGTATTTGCGCGGCGCTGCCGACTGCACCACCGACGCAGGCGCCGATAAACAGCAGCGGTCCCACAACCCCGCCGGGCATGCCGACGCCAAGACTTATCGACGTGGCGAAAAGTTTGGTCACGGCTATCGCCAGCAGTAACGAAAAACCTATCTCGCCTGCAAGTGCGCTGGTTATGGTGTCGTAGCCAACGCCCATAATTTGTGGAATCCACAGCGCGCAAATTCCGGTGAATAAACCGGCAAGTGCAAAGCGGAGGGCGATAGGGCGATTCAACGCCCAGCGGCAACTCGCGCCATGCAGACGAATGTATGCGGCCGCAAATACGGCCACGATCAAGCCGACCAGCCCCATCAGTGGCAGCTCGCGCAAATCGCCCATTACCGATTGTGCGTTGATAAAAGCGATTTCAGGGCCAAAAGCGAGGCGTGTCATAGTCGCACCCGCGACCGCAGCGATGGTAACGGGGATAAAACCGGCGATGGTGTATTGCATAATCACCACTTCCATCGCGAAAATCACTCCGGCCATGGGCGTGTTAAAACAGGCGGCGATGGCAGCCGCAACCCCACAGCCAGCGAGTGGCCGCAGTGTGTTTGACGGTAATTTCAACCACTGCCCGAGCAGGCTGCCGCTGCCTGCACCCAGATGGACAGCCGGGCCTTCGCGCCCCACTGATTGGCCCGTCAACAAGCAGGCTGCACCACCAAAAAATTGTGTTACGACATTGCCGACTGGCATGCGCCCCTGATGATTTTGCAGGCGATCCATCACGTGGCCGATACTGGTAGCGTGATGACGTTTATCGACACATTGCAGGATTAATCCCAGCACCACAGCGCCACTTAGGGGAAGGGCAAAATGCACCAGCGAGCTGACCGCCTCGAAGTTTTCAAAATTACCCGGCAGCAAATAGCCGAGCGGAATTTCCACCGCCCAGCGAAACAACACAATAACTGCACCTGCAATTATGCCGGTAAGCAGCCCGAGCAATGTCAGTTGTGGCAACGCCTCGACGCCCGCAAGTTGGTCGCGCAGCGATTCAATGCGATGACTCAAGCGCTTGCGAATATTGGCTGCTATGGATTGCGATGGCTTTTTCGGCACGCGGGATTCCTATCTAAATGGCTGCTTTTTAGGCGGCTTCGGCCAGATTTTGTTGCTTATCAAGCCCCTGCTATCAATAACCTATTATCAAAGCCCGGCAGCTTTTGCTTTTGATTTATCGATAAGGCTCTTATGATAGCCGTCTTTATTTTTACCAACTTGACTGGCGGTGACTCAGGATACCAGAGTCGTCGCCGAACCATTCAGCGTAACGTATTGAACAAAACTATTGGAGGTTGAGGTGATTAAAGCAGCTATTGTCGGCGGGACTGGTTATACAGGCGTAGAGTTGCTGCGTTTATTGGCCAAACATCCACAAGTCGAAGTGACTGTGATTACCTCGCGCGCGGAAGCGGGCACCAAAGTGGCAGAGATGTACCCGAGCCTGCGCGGCCATATTGATTTGGCCTTTACCGAGCCCGATGTGGCGGTATTGGGCGAATGCGATGTCATCTTTTTTGCCACGCCTCACGGTGTTGCACAAAACATGATGGGTGCGCTGATGAACACCAAAGCGCGCATTATTGATTTGTCAGCCGACTTTCGTATCCGTGATGTCCCTTTGTGGGAAAAGTGGTACAACCAAACCCATGGTGCCCCCGATCTGGTTGCCCAAGCCGTTTACGGTTTACCTGAAGTTAATCGTGCTGCAATCCGCACCGCCAAATTGGTTGCTTGCCCCGGTTGTTACCCCACCGCGACCCAATTGGGTTATTTGCCACTGATTGAAAATAATCTGGTCGATCCCACCCGTCTTATCGCTAATGCCGCCAGTGGTGCAAGTGGCGCCGGGCGTCAGGCCAAGATCGATAACCTGCTGATGGAAATCAGCGACAGCTTTAAGGCCTACGGTGTTGCTGGGCATCGTCATTTGCCGGAAATTGAGCAGGGCTTGCGCGATGTACAGCCCGCCGGTGTTGCGCCGGTTGCGCTGACGTTTGTGCCGCATTTGCTGCCGATCATTCGCGGCATCCACGCCACGCTCTACGCGACACTGTTAGATGCGAACAAAGTGCCGGATTTGCAGGCTCTCTATGAGCAGCGTTACGCCAACGAGCCCTTTGTCGATGTGTTACCTGCAGGTGAATTGCCACAAACGAGAAGTGTGAAAGGTTCGAATGTCTGCCGCATCTCGGTTTTGCGTCCACAACAGCGCGATACTGTGGTGGTGTTATCGGTGATCGACAATCTCACCAAGGGCGCTTCCGGCCAAGCTATCCAGAACATGAACATTATGTTTGGTTTTGATGAAAAAGCAGGGTTGGATGTTGTGGCCTTGATGCCCTGATTTGCAGGCCATGATCCTAACTACACGGGGTGGTTCAGTGCCATCCCGTGAATAATAAGATGGTAGTTATGAATTCTGCTAAGACCAAAGTTAAAGGCTCTCCTGTTTATCGCATGAAAGTGGTTCCTTATCGGCCGCTTAAAAATGCACTCATCGCTCTGGTGTTGCTCTCGTTAGTCGGTGCAGCACTCGCTGCCACCTATTTTTATGCCCAGAATCAAGCTGGTAAAGAGCGCCTGTCCCCGCAAGAGGCGAGAGAGCTGCGCATGCAGTTGGATAAGTTGACCCAAGAGGCGACCGAGTCCAAGCGCGAGTTGGCTAAATACCAATTGAGCGCCCAGGTTGATCGTCAGGCGGGCGAAGAGCTACGCAAGCGAGTAATGGTTTTGCGCGATGAAAAAGCCGCCTTGCAGAGAGATGTAGAGGTTTATCGCATCCTGACTTCGAAAAAAAGCACCAACCCCCTGGGAATTAGTTTTGGCGTTTTTTCCGTGTCGGCGCTGGCTGACAACAAAAAGCAATTCAAGTTGGTCGTGCAAAAATTGGCCGAAGGCGATGATGATTTCGCGGGTCAGTTGCGAGTATTGGTGGTTGGCCAAAAGGATGGTGCCGAGACCGAAATATCCCTTCATGAACTAGTTGTCAGCAAAGTCGATACAGAACCTTTAGCTGAAAACATCCCGCTCAATTTTAAGTTTTTCCAGAATATCGACACTGAAATTGTGCTGCCAGATGGGTTTGTTCCTGAGCGGGTCGAGTTGGCGGTGAAATCCAGTTCACGGCGTAATCCGGTGACCGTTGAAGCAGAACTTGAATGGCCAGAAATTAAATAGCCTTTGCTAAGGAGTCCCCCCTAATGGCGTTTTCCAATAATCACACTCTGATCTCACGTGCAACCAAAGTGATCGGTGACCTTCATTTCACTGGCGAGCTGCAGTTGGAAGGCAAGGTAACCGGCAATATCATCGCTGAAGATGAAAAGGACGCAAAAGTAGTAGTCGCCGATACCGGCGTGGTCGAGGGTGAAATTCGTGCCCCGGTAATCATTGTTAACGGCAAGGTGATGGGGAATATCTACTCTAGTAAGCATCTGGAGTTGGCAGCTAAAGGCAATGTAACAGGTACCGTTCACTATCACTCCATTGAGATGGTAAAGGGTGCCCAAGTGAACGGCAGCATGATCAATAAGCAACAACAATCTGCCAGTGTATTGGAAATTGCTGTCGGCAAGGCTTAATAGTTGACTGTTTTACTGGGGTAAAGGGATAATGAAGGTCGCCCTGCCGGGCGCTGTTGTTATCCGGAGTATTTATGTCTACCGCTGAAATTTATGTTCCCCAGGTTGTCACTGTTACCGAGAGCGCTATCGCCAAGGTCAGAAGCCTGATTGAGGAAGAGGACAACCCTGATCTTAAACTACGTGTATATGTTACCGGCGGCGGTTGTTCGGGTTTTCAGTACGGATTTACCTTCGATGAGGCTGTCGCTGATGACGACTCAATTGTCGAGCGTGATGGTGTCAAAGTGGTGGTGGATGCGATGAGTTATCCCTATCTCGTCGGTGCAGTTGTGAACTATGAAGAAGGCCTGCAAGGCTCCAAGTTCGTGATTCAGAATCCCAATGCCTCCAGCACCTGCGGCTGCGGCTCCTCCTTTACTGTCTAATTCTTCGGTTTTAAAAGTTTCGCGGTGTTTATCTTGCGTAGTAAACGCCGCCCAGAATCACTTCCCTTGTTGCTCCAGTCACTTCGCGCAGGTTTCCCGGGCGATGATTAATGGTCTGCTGTGCCAGCCATGCGAACGCCATGGCCTCTATCCACTGTGGATTCACTCCCAGTAACGCTGTACTGGCTACCGCGTCTTTCGGCAATAATGCCCTTAGTCTTTGCATTAATATGGTGTTGTAAGCGCCTCCGCCGCAGATAAAAACTTCTTTTGATGATTGGCTTAGGGCGTTAATGCAATCCGTGATGGTGATGGCCGTTAACTCCAGTAGCGTCGCTTGCACATCGGCAGATGCCAGAGTTGATGTCAGCTTTCGGAGATTTTCGTCGAGCCAGGCGCGATTGAAACTCTCCCGTCCCGTACTCTTGGGCGCTTGCAGCTTGAAGTAGGGTGCTGTCAGAAGATCACTCAATAGTGTTTTGCATATCTGGCCGCTTGCCGCCCAAGCACCATCTTGATCATAGGATTTGCCTAGGTGCTCCGTTATCCATGTATCCATTAAGACATTGCCGGGACCGGTATCAAAGCCCAGCGTTTGACCCTGCGCGGGCAGCCAGGTGATATTTGCCATGCCACCGATATTCACAACAATGCGGTCCTTATCCTGTGCATGAAAGATTGCGCGATGAAATGCTGGAACCAAAGGTGCACCTTGGCCTGATGCCGCCATGTCGCGTCGGCGAAAATCAGCTATTGTGGTAATTCCGGTCAGCTCGGCAATTTGGTTGGGATCGCCAATTTGCAAGGTAAATGTGCCTTCGGGGGATCCGGGCGGGCGATGACGAATGGTCTGGCCGTGGCTGCCGATGGCAATGATCTGTGCACCACTAACCCCCGATTTATTGAGCAACTCTAAACTTGTTCGGGCGAATAGCTTTCCTAATTCCACATCAAGCTTACCCATGCGGTCTATTTCGTTGTCGCCGGGCAATGAAAGAGCATGGATTTGTTGACGAGTCTCGGGAGGTAGGTGCAGCGTGTGATGTGCAATCAGCTGCGGAGTGGATTGTAAATCGACCAGCGCTGCGTCTATAGCATCGGCGCTGGTGCCCGACATCAAACCTATGTAGAGCTGACGTTGTGGCATGAGAAGCTTATTTTAGTTGCTGTTGGCGCTGCTATCGGCAACCGCCAGGCGGCTGGAGGATTTGTATTGATCCAATTTGGCAATCAATGGGCGAGTAGTCTCGTTAAAACGCGCCAGTTCGGTTTTTTCGATGCCAATGGATTTTGGTAACGGTACGGTCACAGGGTTGCGCACCTGTCCATTGACGTGAAACTCATAATGCAGATGAGGTGCAGAAGCCAAGCCAGTTGAACCAACATAACCAATAATATCACCTTGAGTCACGCGAGAGCCGCTACGCACCCCTTTTGCAAAGCTATTCATGTGGGCGTACAAAGTTTCAATACCTTGGCCATGTTGGATAATAACGGTGTTACCAAAGCCGTTCTTGCGACCGGCAAATGCCACCTTGCCATTGCCAGTAGAGCGGATTGGAGTGCCGCGCACCGCCGCATAGTCAGTGCCTTTGTGGGCACGAATGATGTGCAATACCGGATGCTTACGATTCAAACTGAAGTGTGAGCTGATGCGGGCAAATTCAATCGGGGATCGCAGAAAGGCTTTGTGCATGCCGCGGCCATCAGGTGTGTAATAGTTGCTGGCGCCTTGTTTGTCGGTATAACGAACTGCTTTAAAAGGTTTTCCGCCGTTAGTGAACTCGGCTGCGATGATCTTGCCGGTGCCGATTCGTTTGCCCTCGAGGAATTGCTCCTCATACATCACCTTGAAGCTGTCGCCTTTTTTAATATCGAGTGCGAAGTCGATATCCCAGCCAAAAATATTGGCGAGCTCCATAGTTAAATTGCTGGGCATTCCTGCTCGCTTTCCTGCCATGTAGAGAGAGCTGTCGATTGAAGCTTGGCGGAAGGCGTATTTTACATCCGGCTTGAGTGCAATTTCTTTGGCGGCGAAGCCTTTGTCTCCACGTGTAAAGCTCAGGCTATTGAGCTCGTCGATAACATAATTCAGGCCTTGCAGTTGTCCATTCTCGACTAAAAAGACCATTTTCTGCCCGGGGCGAATGCTGCGTAAGTTCTTGGCATCTTTGGCATCACTAAATAGCTCGTAAATACTTCGATCATTCAGGCCTGCGCGCTTAAACAGAATGGATAAATTGTCGCCATTTTGTATAGTGAATTCTTTCCATAAGGGGGCGGCCGGTTGTTGATCTTGTATTTCTGGTGACTCTGGAATAGCTGCAACCGTTCGGATGATTGTCTCTATTGCGGGCACTGCGATTGGAGTGGCCGGGGTTTCCGTACCTTGTATGTCCAATCCGGGAATATTCTTATTTGGGATGCTTACAATTGCGGAATCGTCTGGGGAACTGCTGCCTAAAATAACGACCAATCCTACGGATAGCGCCGCTGCGGCCGCCAGATGCCCGCGCGGCAGGTATTGAAGCAGGGTCGATCGAGCGATCTTGTAGTAATTTTTTATTTGAGGCATGTATTAAAAAGTCGCAATTTTTTATAGATAAGTGATCCAAGAAAGAACATTTATAGCAGAAAAAAACGCCCTTAACACCCCAAAATTTCATCTAGCTGCAACATGCCTCTGCTTTCGTCTTGTAATTGGAACAAGATGAGGTATCTTTGCCGCCTTTTTGTTCCTAATCGAAACACCTTTTACAATCTTGGTTGGTGCGTTATGACAGCAATTGACACTAATTTTCTACAAGAGTTGCAGGATCGCGGGCTCATTGCTCAAACGACGGGAGGGGATGCGCTGGCGGAGCATCTTAATTCCGGTAGCCGCACCCTTTATTGTGGTTTTGATCCTACTGCCGATAGCTTGCACATCGGCAGCTTGGTGCCTCTATTAATGCTCAAGCGTTTCCAGCTTGCGGGTCATAAGCCTATTGCCTTAGTGGGCGGGGCTACCGGCTTGATTGGGGATCCAAGCTTCAAGTCTCAAGAGCGCAAACTCAATACGTCTGATGTTGTCGCCAATTGGGTGGATAAGTTAAGGAAGCAGGTCAGTCAATTTATTGATTTTGATTGCGGGAGCCAATCGGCCGAAGTCGTTAATAATTTGGACTGGGTGGGCAAAATAGATGTGCTTAGTTTTCTGCGCGATGTGGGTAAGCATTTTTCTGTCAATAACATGATCAATAAAGAATCGGTAAAGCAGCGCATTGAGCGTGAAGGTGAGGGGATTTCATTTACAGAATTCACCTACATGCTCTTGCAGTCCTACGATTTTGCTGAACTTTATGTGCGTAACAATTGCACTTTGCAGATTGGCGGCAGTGATCAGTGGGGCAATATCACCGGCGGTATTGATCTGGCGCGCCGCATGCACGGAGCTCATGTATTTGGTTTAACTATGCCTTTGGTGACCAAATCCGATGGTACAAAGTTCGGTAAAACAGAAACTGGAACTGTTTGGCTCGATTCTGCAAAAACATCGCCCTATGCTTTTTACCAATTCTGGCTGAATACTGCAGATGCGGATGCTTATAAATTCCTGCGCTATTTTACGTTTCTATCAGTTGCTCGGATTGCAGCTATAGAAGCTGAAGATGCCGCTCGCCAAGGAAGGCCTGAGGCGCAGCGCATTCTTGCAGAAGAGGTGACCCGGCTTGTTCATGGCGATGCCGGCCTGTTGGCTGCCCAGCGCATCACGCAAGCACTGTTCAGCGATGAGTTGTCGGGTTTGAGTGAGTCAGATTTTTTGCAGTTGCAACAAGATGGTTTACCTTCGTCGAAATTGGTTCGTGCGGAAGTTGCTGATTTGTCGCTTACCCAGTTATTGGCTGATGCGGAGCTTGCTGCCTCCGGCAAGCAAATTAAAGATGCGCTGGCAAGAAATGCTGTTTTTGTTAATGGTGTGGCGAAATCCATTGATGACAATATGCAATCTGTAAATTGTTTTGCTTCTGAAAATGCTTTTTTTGATCGCTTTTATCTCGTGAAGGTGGGTAAAAAGAAGTATCACTTATTCGAAGTTGCGTAGTTTTTGTGTCTATTGGTGAGCAAGTGATCGCAAAGGCAATTAAGTTTGAATAAACCCTAAAAAGAGCTTGCGTGCGAGTGGCCGGATTCGTATAGTGCGCGCCCTTGCCGAGCCGGGGTCAGCCGCGAAAGC
>CAZCJR010000018.1:0-55296 GCA_964499225.1 uncultured Cellvibrionaceae bacterium
TCTTTACTGTCGCGTGCTTGTGCTTGCAAACTTAAATCGATTTTGCGATCAGGGCGAATGCTTTTAATATAGCCTTTGACTTTTTCGCCGTAGAGCAAGGTGCGGAAAGCTTCGTCGCGGAATATCAAACCTAAATGGGTGTGATTGACAACAGCTTTGTAGCCCATATCGCTGCGGCCACAAATCATTAAATCCACTGCTTGTTTTGCACTCAAACCGTCTGCGCGCTCTTCAAGGTGGCGACTTAACCGCGAGGATGCAGTAATACGTCCGGTGTATTCATCCTGATAGATACACACCACATAAGAGCGGCCAGCTTCCATCGGTTTGTGTTGTTCGCCATAGGGCACTAGCAAATCTTTCGGCAGCCCCCAATCGAGGAAAGCACCGACGTTATTCACTTCTTTGACTTCGAGAAATGCACATTCACCAACCATAGCTTTGGGGGTGAGGGTGGTGGCGATAATGCAGTCATCGGAATCCAGATGGATAAATACATCCAATATGCCGCCGATTTTCATATCTTCGGTAACATAACGCTTTGGCAATAATATGTTGCCAAACTTGCCCCCATCGAGAAAAATGCCGAAATCGGTGTGTTTGACGATGGTTAAGCGGTTTTGTCGGCCAATGTGTAACATACGGAATTCGTTCTCGTGGTGATGTGCATGTGTGGCGTGCAGTTAAGGCGGGTGGATCAATAGTGCGCAGTTTATTAGTAAGGGTGAGTTTAGGCCAGCAAAACTCCGGCAGCCCCTTTGGATTTCGTTGTTAGTGTCATTGTAGAGTAGTGATTTATGCAGTTATTTTCGTTCGATTACGCCAATCGCCAGTTCAGGGTCGAAGCGACGCCAGCGACGGGTGAAGAAATAATCTCGGTCGATGGTGTGGTGGTATCGCAAGAGCGCAATTTCGGGATTACCAGTGAACATACCTTTATGCTGGACGCGGTGGGCGAAGTGAAATTGATTTATGTGCTCAATATGCGCGCGGCAGATGTGAACTACGAGTTGTGGGTTAACGCCGAGCGAGTGTTGGAGGCAGTCGCACCCGTTTCACTGGAGCAGCGAGAATCATTCACGGTAGAGACGGCGGGGGCGCCACAGTCCGATCAAATGGCAGTGCCAGCTGCTGTGCCGGAAAAAAAGACTTCCTGGCTCTCTATCGGCCTTATTGCCTTTAAATTATTAAAAGCGGTGCAAGTTTTCAAAGTCGCGTTGCTCGCTGCATCAGTTGCTGTTTACAGCGTGATGTTTACCGTGGAATTTGCGTTGGCATTAATTGGTGTGTTGGTATTCCATGAATACGGACATTTGCGGGCGATGAAACAATGCGGACTGCCGACAAAAGGAATGTATTTAATTCCGTTTGTCGGTGGTCTTGCCGTGGGCGATATGCCCAAGTCGCGTTGGCAAGATGTGTACATCTCTATGATGGGGCCAGTGTATGGTTTGCTGATGACGGTGGCGTTTTATATCGTGTATCTGATTACTGAAAGCCATTTTGCCGGTTTGGTGGCATCTACCAGCGCACTGTTAAATATATTCAATTTAATTCCAGTGCATCCGCTTGATGGTGGGCGTGTGGTGAAATCGCTGGTATTTTCCGGGCGTAATTATTTGGCGTTAGTCGCGCTACTTGCGATCTCTGCGGTTTGTTTTGTTGTGGCCTGGAAGCTGGGCTTTTACTTCATCACCTTTTTCATTGTACTGGGAGTGATTGATATTGTTGCCGGTTGGCGAGTGGGTCTCGCAGAAGATATTCCACCGCTTAATACCTACGGTATTTGGTTTTCGGTGCTCTGGTATCTGGTCGTCGTGGCGATGTTTTTGGGTATGATCTTGTTGATTGCACAAGATGGTTTACCCGGTTCGGAAATTGCGCTCAAGGTGCTGGCATCCTAATCATCTGAGCATGAATTTTTTATTTAACATTAGAAGGCTCGCCGCGAGGTGGGCCTTTTTTTTGTTTTCTGATCTAAACTTGAATAAGGCAAATCGCCTCGCCGGTTAATTGCATAATGGATTACCGGTCTATTCAATAATTAAGAAAAGGAAACGTCTATGCGCATACATTATCGTTCATCTCCTATCGCAAAAAAAATTCTTACAGCTGCTATGAGTGCTATCGCACTGACTTCATTCAGTGGTGTGTTGTACGCGCAAATCGGTAGCGCTAGTTTGTCGGGTATTATTGAGGTGAGCGATAAACCTACAGCGGGTATAGAGGTTGCCGCAGTAAATATTGCTAATGGGCACAGCTATAAAGTGGTAACGCAATCTAACGGAAGTTATCTATTCACAGGCTTACCACCGGGATCGTACCGCCTTGCGATTGCTGGGAAAGATATGCAAGACCAGCAGCAGATTAATTTGCGTGTTGGACAAAAAGTTAATTTAAATATCGAACTGGGGAAGGCAAGCCCTGAACAGCCTATCGAGGAAATGTTGGTGCTGGGTACTCAGGTGAATTACAACCTCGGTGGTGAAATTGGCACGAATATTTCACTTGAACAGATTGAATCATTGCCACAAACCACACGTAATTTCCTGGCTTTTGCTGACTTGGCGCCCGGCGTGCAATTTAACGAGGGGCAAGACGGTAGCACCAGTATTCAGGGTGGCGCGCAAAGCCCTAATGCGATTAACATTTTTATCGACGGTGTTGGACAAAAAAATTATGTTTTGCGCGGTGGTGTCACCGGGCAGGATGCAAGCCGCGGCAACCCTTTTCCGCAATCGGCGATTGCGGAATACAAAGTGATTACGCAGAACTATTCCGCTGAATACGATCAGCTCAGCAGTGCGGCTATTGTCGCCGTTACTGCTTCCGGCTCCAATGAATTCCACGGCGGTTTTTTTTACGATTACTCCGATGAAGGCATGCGTGAGAAAAACCCAAATGAATTGAAGGATAATAAAAAAATACCCAGCCAACAAATTCAATATGGCGTTAATGTTGGTGGGCCCATTGTCAAAGATAAATTACACTTCTTTTTTGCTTACGAGGGAAAAAGTAATAGCGATCCGCGCGAGGTAATCGTTGGTGCTGGTTATGACCTAAGTAAACTGCCTCCTGACGTGCAATCCAAATTGGGTGGGGTTAGCGCGAGTTTTGAAGAGGATTTGTATTTTGGCAAGTTGAGTTACGTAATTAATGATGCGCAAAAAATCGAATTGACTGCCAAATATCGCGATGAGACAGAATTAACCGGCGTTGGCGGGCAACGCCCGCTGGAATATGGCACTGATAAGAATAATGATGAAATCCGCGTGGCGCTCAGCCACAACTGGCGCACTGATAATTGGATCAACGAGGCGCGCATTACTTATGAAGATTACACATTTAATCCGCGTCCACATACGTTAGGCAATGGCACTGTTTTATTAAATGCGGGTAAACAACTTGTATTAAATACCGGCGCAGGGCGCGATTATCAAGAGAAAAGCCAATCCGGTTGGGCGCTGCAAGAAGACTTCACCTATATAGGGTTGGCAGATCATCAATTAAAAGCCGGAATTAAATATAAAGCGATTGAATTGAAATCGGTGGAGCAGCAGCCGTTTAATCCGCAATACAGTTACAACATCGACTATTCCTGGGAACAACCTTATATGGTGGAGTGGGGTGCGCCATTGGCAGGAATTGGCAATGGTGCTGAGGTTGCCGATAACAAGCAGTTCGGATTGTATTTTCAAGATGATTGGAGTGCGACCGAGCGCTTGACGATTAATGCCGGCTTGCGCTGGGATTACGAAGAGTCCGATGCTTATCTGGATTATCAAACCCCTGATGCTGTGGTAACTGCATTACGTAATTGGACCAATCTCGATAACTCCAATATCAATGTCGATGATTACATTAGTACTGGCAGTAACCGCAATACCTTCAAAGATGCCTGGCAGCCGCGCTTGGGTTTTAGTTATGACATAGGCACCGACAATAATCTGGTTTTATTTGGTGGTGCTGGCCGCGCGTTTGATCGCAATTTATTTGATAACTTGCAGCTTGAAGCCACCAAGGCCACTTTTCCAACCTATCGCGTCAATTTTGATTCAGAAGATCCACAAAATAATTGTGATCCCGCCGCTAGCAATTGTGTGACATGGGATCCGAAATATTTAACCGCACAGGGATTAGATGATCTGCTTTACGCCGACAGTGGCGCGGGGCGCGAAGTATTTATGGTGAGCAACGAATTAAAAACCCCTTACTCGGATCAATTCAGTTTAGGTGTGCGCAGTACTCTGGGGGATTGGGGTGCAGAAGTGAGTTTGTCTCATATCAAGAGCAAAGATGGTTTTGTTTGGATGTTAATAAATCGTCGCCCTGACGGCAGTTTTTTCGAGCCGGGCAGTACATGGGGGCAGCCATGGGGATTTGGTATTCCGGGGTTCAGTAATGGTTTAATCGGCATGAATGCGTTGGAGTCCAAAGCGGATTCACTCTACATCAAATTGGATAAACCTAAAACTGATGATTATTGGGGCGTGACGGTTGCCTATACCTATACGGATGCGCAGGATAGGCGTAAATCGGGTGAGGTGTTTGCGCTGGACTATCCGGATATTGACGATTACGGTTGGCACGATTCACTCTCGGTTCCTGAGAATCGGTTGGTAATTGCCGCGCTGTTTGATTTGCCAGCTGGGTTTGATTTCTCCGCAAAATTAAATCTGGAAAGTGTAAAAACCTATCAGGGTACTGATTGCCGCGCAGGTTGGAATGTTTGTACCTACAAAACCTTTCAGCCTGATGGCGATGGCTTTCTTGGTTACAAACAATTGGATATAGCCATCAGCAAACAACTTGCGACAGGCAGGGTTAGTCAGGACAGCTATCTGACTTTGCGCATGGATATTTTGAATGTCACCAATGCGGTTAATCACGGTGGCTACCAGGATTGGTTTGGCGGTGCTAACGAAGATTTGCCCGCTAATTTTGCGCAGCCCAACGGTACATTTAACGGGCCGCCGGCAACATTGAAATTAGGCGTAAATTGGAACTGGTAATACTTGTGTGATGGAAAAAATAATCCCCGGCTTAGGCTGGGGATTATTGTTAAGTCTTCTGCTATTTGTACAACCGAATAGCTATAAAAACGGATCGTCTTCATCGACCGGGAAATAGCGTTCAGCCGTAATAATATCGGCCTTTATCCTGTGCGCCAGTAAGTCGTCTACATCTTGATTAACGCGATTAACCAAGGGTAGGGCTTCATTGCGATCCAGGGATTCAAGCAGTGCATTGCCCCAGATAGAAACATGACGCAAATAAATCGTGCGAGTGTCCGATTTTTTTGCCCACTCACCTGATACCAATCGCCCTATGCGATCTACTTTGCGGCGGATTTCTTCGACCTGAGTTGGGTCTTCAACCTGCGCAACCAATTCGTTGGTCATTTTAATCCAGCCACGGCGATACAATTCCCAGCCACTATAAAAGCGCACGATCCATGTGAGGTATTCCTCTTGGGTCTGGATCTTTTTATTGGCTTCATCTGCCTCATAAATTTTGAGGAAATAAGCGCGGGAGGGCATGTCACTAGGCCAGTTGTCGGTTTGGCGAGCAATTTTGTGGCTGCTACAGGCAAAGAGGCTGCCGGCCAATATCAACAAGGCCATCAGTCGGGTTAGGGGCGCGATTTTCTGCATAAACAAGAATGAACTCTGCGTAGTACGGGGTTTAGGGGGAGCAGTGTGACCGACAAATGTTGCAGTAGTATAAAAGTTTGCGCGTGCAATAGACAGGCTGAGATGCAAGTTGGAGTCAGATGAAACGTTAAACCCCAAGCCAAGTAACGGCTCGGGGCTATTGAGGTTAACTACTTCAGAGGGGGATCTTATCGCGATTAACGTTCGCGGCCACCGCGCATCTCTGGGCGACTACCGCCACTTTGGCGATCCATGTTGCCACCGCCGGTGCGCTCAATACGCTGCGGGCGTTCGACGCGCTCGGTGCGCTGCACCGGTTCTACGCGCGATGCTTCACGGCGTTCAACTTGCTGTACTTGCGGGCGCTCAACTGGTTGTGTGCGTTCGACCGATTGGGTGCGTTCCAGTCTCTGAATTGTCGGGCGCTCAAGGCGACTTTGTTGCTGCGTCTGTTGAATTCGTTGTTCGGTCGATTGCGCGCGTTGCACCTCAGTTCGTTCAGTGCGGTTAGGGTTTTGTACCCGTGGAGATTCTGTGCGTTCAACGCGATTACTGCGCTCGCTATTAACACGATTTTCCCAATTGCGATTTCCACTTTGCTCGGTCGGCGTTCTTCGCTCGGCCTGATGTATATCGGTGCCCTGGCGTTCAGTAGGGTTGCTCTGATCGCGGTTCTGAGTATTGCCCAGGTCACGCCCGTTGCGGTTATTCATCCGCTCACGCAGTTGTTCAGCACGAGGTTGTTGAACCGCTCTATCGTTACTGACGTTGGCACTGTTGGTAGTGATCTGCCCTGCTTGACGACGATCAAGCCGTTGCATTGCTGAATCATCGCGCCCCTGACGTTGCTCGCGTGCACTATTAGGTGCGATACGGTTGCTGCCACGATCGCCGGCATATCCACCACGATTAACGTTGCTGTCACGCAGGCCGGCGCGATATTGCTGTGTGTCGCGATAGCTTTCGCGTGGACTGTTGAAGCGTTCACGTGTGTGATTATCGTGATAGGCCACGCCCCGTCTATGCACTGGATTGTGATGCCAGTGTTTGGCATTGTTGTGGCGCACTACGCTGCGACTGTCATAGAAACGGTGGCCGTGATGGTGATGGCGATCTATCACGTACACGCGCCGTTGGTGCCAATGGGCACCACTGAAATAGAAGCGTGGACCGACGTAGATACGCGGGCCCCAATAAAAACCGGATACAAAGACATAGCTGCTCGGGTAGTGCCAGTAATGGGGTGGATAATCCGCCCACCACCAGTTGCCATACACGACCCGCGTGTCGTAAGCGGGCACGTAAACGACGCGTTCCACCGATGGCTCAATCACAATCGTTTTCTCTTCGCGGATAACACGCACATGCTCGACTTTATCGAGGTTGCCGGAGGCGTAGGCGCGGTTGCGCAGTTTTTGAATGCTATCCATAACCCGCTCTTCGCTGGCGAGAAAGGCATCGCCCAGCTGCTGGGTCCAATCCAGGTCTTCGCTCATACGCTGCAAAATATCGGGGAAGGCGACTAACGCTTTAACGCTCGGGTCCCAATCCCTATTGTCGACGGCATTGACGGCATCTTCGCCTTTCAAGCGGCTGTTGTTGCGTGCCCAGCGGTCGGCTTCGACTACTTCCAGCGGGTAGGTGGAGGCGATAAGAACGTGCGAGAGCACCGTATCCGGGTAGAGCGCGATTGGTGCCAGCAGTGAATCCAGCTGCGCCTCACTAAAGCTGGCCTCCGCCGCTGACGTGCTGTAGCTGGTTTGGTCGACTGCTTGGGTAGTAGTGCAGCCAACCGTTAAGGGCAGCAGCAGGCCGATCATTAACGCAATTTTTCCGGGGCGTTGCAGAAGCTGGCTAGTCATGATGGTTCTCGCTCGGATACCGATTGTTACCCTCTAAGAGGGCGAAGTGGTGCCAATGGTTCCTTTATAGGAGCCTCGCCCTTAACCCGAGCTGAACTGCTTGTAGTGTCTTGCTTGACTAATCAAGTGGTGCCCCGATAATGGCGCACTTTTGCGATATCCATCGCAGTGACCTCGGGTAATAGAGAGCAGCGCATGATCGATGTGAATTTTCAGTTAAAAGGCAGTGCTATTACTGTGGTGGTACTGGCGATTGTTCGCTACGAGCCGAAGAGTTTGTTGGCTGAGCTGAAAGAAAAAGTTGTCCAGGCTCCACAGTTTTTTAATAACTCTCCGGTACTGATCAACCTCGACCGATTGGAAAACCCCGAAGATCTAAAAAAGATCGGCGATTTGCTGGCAATATGCCGCGAACTGGATTTACAACCACTAGGTTTTAGCGGCGTACCTGAGGTATTGTTAGCGGCAGTGACCAGGACGGGTTTGGCGGTGTTGCCAACCCCCAGTGAGCGCGCGCTCAAACTACCCAAACAAGAAGCAGCACCCCAGGCTACAGAGACAGTCATTGAGCGAGTGGTAGAGACGGTTGTCGAAACCGTTATCGAAGAGCGATTGGTGCAGAGGCAGAGCAAAGTAGTCACTCGCCCGGTGCGCTCCGGTCAGCAAATTTACGCCGAAGGTGCGGATTTGATTGTGCTGGCACAAGTGAGTGAGGGTGCGGAAGTGTTGGCCGACGGTCATATCCATATTTACGGCACTCTGCGTGGTCGCGCATTGGCCGGTGTAAAAGGCGATGAAAGCGCGCGTATTTTTTGCCAGCAAATGGAGGCCGAATTAGTGTCGGTCGCGGGCAATTTTGTACTGCAGGATTCACTGCCCAAAGAATTGTTAAAAAAGCCGGTGCAAATTTCTCTCAAAGGCGAAAAAGTGATTGTTGAGGCCCTTGTCAGTAATTAGCGCGGGTGTTGTTAGTTAACGCAGATATGAGTCGTTAACAAAGATACGTAATGAATTTTCTGCATCCACGACTTTTTGCATTTATGAAAAGGTTGGGTGTTATTTTTTTAGACATTGAATATTTTACAGGAGCCTTCCCTTGGCCAAGATTATCGTTGTTACATCAGGTAAAGGCGGTGTGGGTAAAACTACATCCAGCGCAGCAATCAGCACCGGTTTGGCGATGCGCGGCCACAAAACTGTGGTTATCGATTTTGACGTAGGTCTGCGTAATCTGGATTTGATCATGGGCTGCGAACGCCGCGTGGTGTACGACTTTGTAAATGTGATTAAAGGTGAGTCAACGTTAAATCAAGCGTTAATTAAAGATAAACGCACTGAAGGCCTTTACATTCTGCCCGCATCGCAAACACGCGATAAAGACGCACTCACACGCGAAGGTGTTGAAACGATTATCAACGAACTCGCCAAAGATTTTGAATATATCGTGTGCGACTCCCCTGCCGGTATTGAGCAGGGCGCATTGATGGCATTGTATTTCGCCGACATCGCGATTGTGGTTACCAACCCGGAAGTATCTTCAGTGCGCGACTCGGATCGTATCCTCGGGATTCTGCAAAGCAAATCGCGCCGCGCAGAACAAAATCTGGAGCCGATCAAAGAACATTTGTTGCTGACTCGCTACAACCCGCTGCGCGTTGAAGCCGGTGAGATGCTCAGCGTTAACGATGTTGAAGAAATTCTGGCGATTCCATTGCTCGGTGTTATTCCAGAGTCTGAAGCGGTATTAAAAGCGTCTAACCAGGGCACTCCGGTGATTCTGGATGAAGCAACGCCAGCTGGCCAAGCTTACAGCGACGCTGTTGATCGTCTGCTCGGTAAAGAGATACCACATCGCTTCCTGGAAGCGGAAAAGAAAAGTTTCCTTAAGCGTTTGCTGGGGGTATAAGCCGTGAGCATTTTTGATTACCTGCGCAAGAAGCGCACGCCCTCGTCGGCCTCGGTCGCCAAGGAACGTTTGCAAATTATCGTTGCGCATGAACGCAACAAACGTAATCTAAGCCAACCGGATTTTTTGCCGCAAATGCAGCAGGAAATTATCGCTGTGATTCGTAAATATATTCATATCGAATCCGATCAGGTTACCGTCAACCTCGACAATTCCGACAACTGTTCGGTGTTGGAGTTGAATATCACGCTACCGGATTAACCTATCATGCTGCATGATTCACGCAGCGGTTAGAGAAAGGGGATGCGCCGAATCCGGTGCATCCCTTTTTTATTGCGCCAATATTTTTATTATCCATCGGCCCTGTTTATTTGTTGGAATAATTTATGGAAATGATTTACCGGAACGATTTGTGGGTAAGAATTAGGCGTAGACATTATAGGAATAGTTTATGAGTGTTGATTTCCACAGATTGCCGGCTGACCAGTTGGTGGTGTTTGATTTTGAAACTACCGGTCTTTCGCCCGATATGGGTGATCGTTCCATTGAAATAGGCGCAGTATTGATCGAGAACGGCAAGATTACTGACCGCTTTCAGCAGCTTATGAACCCCGGTGTACGCATTCCTTTGTTTATTGAAAATCTCACCGGCATTACCAATGCGATGGTAAAAGAGTCACGCCACAATGCTGAGGTCATGAGTGATTTTTACGATTTTATCGCTGGTCGCAATCTGGTAGCCCACAACGCCAGTTTTGATGAGCGCTTCCTGCGCGCGGAATTTCGTCGCATCAAAAAATATTGTACATCGGGCATTGCTTGTAGTTTATTAGCGGCGCGCCGAATTTTTCAGCAGGCGCCTAACCATCAATTAGCGACTTTAGCGCAATATAAAAATTTACCCAGTGATGGTGTTTATCACCGCGCGTTAGCCGACGCCGAAGTAACCGCGCATTTATGGTTAAGTTTGCTAGCGGAATTGCGCGAGCAGCATGAGCTTGATCAGCTATCATTTGGATTTATGCATACATTGACTAAAACCCCCAAGCACCAGTTGCGGCAGTTTTATTCCAAACACCGAACAAAAATCCCGGCACTATAAAAGATATCTGTTTATTTTTAGGAGTCCTTATGACAACGCATTTTCTTATCGGCGGTAATGGCACCCAGTCAGTGAATTTAAATTTACGTATGGCAAATCGCCACGGGTTGGTAGCTGGTGCTACCGGTACGGGCAAAACCGTGAGCCTGCAAGTGCTTGCCGAAGGTTTTGCCAAAACGGGTGTGCCGGTATTTATGGCTGACATCAAAGGCGATTTATCCGGTCTTGCCAAAGCGGGCAAGCCGCATCCCAAAGTGGATGAGCGGGTGCAGCTGATGAATATTGCCGATTACCAGCAGCGTTTATTCCCCTGCGTATTTTGGGATCTTTATGCAAAAAAAGGTCATCCGGTACGCGCCACTATTTCAGATTTTGGGCCGCTGTTGCTCGCCAGCTTTTTTGATCTCAACGACACCCAGACCGGCGTGCTCTATGCCGCATTTAAAATTGCCGATGACCAAGGCATGTTGATGCTGGATTTAAAAGATCTGCAAGCCATGCTCAATTGGATGAAAGACGAACGGAAAGCCCTTGAGGATGAATACGGTGGAATTAGCGAGGCGAGTATCGCCGCTATTCAGCGCCGGTTGATGATGCTGGAGCAAGAAGGTGGGGATGAATTTTTTGGCGAGCCTGCGCTGGATTTACAGCACTTGATGCAAGTCACTTTAGAAGGCACCGGCGTAATCAATATTCTGGATGCCACGACCCTCGTAAACCAACCTAAACTTTATGCGATATTTTTGCTCTGGTTAATCTCCGAGTTGTTTGAAAACTTGCCCGAACAGGGTGATGCCGACAAACCTAAAATGGTGTTTTTTTTCGATGAAGCCCATTTACTGTTTAATGATGCCCCGAAATTACTGATCGATAAAATCGAACAAGTGGTGCGTTTGATTCGCTCCAAAGGTGTAGGTATTTATTTTATATCCCAGAGCCCGGCGGATATTCCCGATACGGTGCTCGGTCAATTGGGCAACCGTATCCAACACGCACTGCGTGCCTACACGCCCAAAGACCAGCAAGCAGTAAAAATTGCTGCGCAAACCTTTCGGCCCAACCCAGCGTTTTCCACCGAAGCCGCTATTACCGAATTGGGAATAGGCGAGGCATTGGTGTCGGTATTGGATGAGAAGGGCTCGCCAACACCGGTAGAGCGAGTCATGGTTGCACCACCCGCATCGCGCATTGGCCCATTGACCGATGAGGAGCGCACTGAGGTAATGGCACGTTCACCCTATAAAGCTATTTATAACCAAATTATTGATCGTGAATCGGCTTATGAAATTTTGAAAGGTCGGGTTGCTCAACAAACACAAACGGAGCAGCAACAGAAAATTCAGGAACAGTTACGCGTGGAGCAGGAGCGTATTTTTAAACAACAGCAGAAAGAGCAGGCGCAACAACAAAAGGAGCAAGCGCGTACGCAGCAACAAGCGACACGCGCCGGTACCAAGCGCGATTCTGCAGTTGATGCCTTTGCCAAAAGCGCTGCGCGTGCGATCGGCAGCAACCTTGGTCGGCAAATCGTGCGCGGTATTCTTGGATCGCTGCTGGGTGGGCGGCGTTAGCTCGTGTAATATTTTTTTGAAATCCATCAGCTATAGTGAAGTAGAGCAAAATCTACTTGAATTAGTTAAACACTAACTCGGGGTAATCAAACGTAAAACAGCAAGGAGAAAAAAGCATTCGTCATAGTTAAAATGATTGCACTTATCAATGGACGATTGAGTGCGATCATTAAATGTTGAGGATGCAACATGAAAAAAAAGACAGGCGCTGGACAAAAAACGCAACTCCCCTTGTTTCTTCTACAAACACTGTTATCAGTTTTTCTTCTCTGGGGCACTATTAGTTCTGCTGCAGAGCAGGAGACTGATGATACGGTTTATCTATCCCAAGGCTGGGATCATCATACCCGCCAAACCTTGTCATTCACTTCTTTTGGTTCCCGTTTTATTCCCTACGATTGGTTTCTCGCACTGGAGCAGCCTGATAACACTATCGCTTTTCGCAATAACAACTACATGGCGGCGATGGGTTTTATCACCACCGTTGCAGATCAATACAATCCGGATGGCTTACCTGTTGGTCTAGTGCGCGACAGCGACAAAAAACGTGGTGACTATTTAGGTATGACCTGCGCGCTTTGCCATACCGGCCAAGTCAAGATTCACGGCAAACGTATTCGTATTGATGGTGGTCAGGCGCTGCTTGATTACACGCAATTTGAGCAGAAAGTATTGGCTGCACTGCAGGCAACCCTCGCGAACGATGAAAAGTTTTTACGATTCTCCCAAAAAGTCATGGCTGCCTCACCGGTAACATTTGCGCCGGAATTATTAAAAACCCAATTGCAAATGCGTATTGCTGAGTTGGAAAAACATTACGCCGTTAATGCTTCCGATGTTCCCTACGGTCACGGACGGCTCGATGCCTTCGGGCAAATTTTTAATGCAATTGCGGCGCAAGCATTGGCGATGCCAGAAAATATCCGCTCGCCCAATGCACCCACCAGCTACCCGGTAGTATGGGATGCATCACATTTGAATGTTGTGCAGTGGAATGGATCCGCGCCCAATAAAGAGCCCGGCCCGCTATTTCAAAATGCGATCACAGCACTTGCGGTTTATGGCACTGTGTCCTTGGCCAAAGATAAACTCACTTATCCGTCATCGATTCGCATCAGCAATTTGGGCGATATCCAACGGGATTTCTATCAGTTAATAGCGCCGCAATGGCCGGTGGAAATTGCCGGTGCTTTTAATACAGAAAAAGTCGCGGCGGGTAAAAAGCTCTATGAGCAACACTGCGTGCAGTGCCACACCATCGTTGATCCCACAGATAAAAAACGCAGGCTGCAGGCAGTGTTAACGCCCTACAAAGAAGTAGGCACTGATCCGCTGGTGGTAGAAAACTTTATTAACAACAAAGTCAAAAGCGGCATTCTGGAGGGTGAAAAAGCATTAGTTTTGGTGGGCGATAAAATTCCCGCAGAAACATCGCCGCTGGATTTGGTAACGCACGCGGCCACAGGCGCGCTGCTTAATCAGCCCTGGCAAACCATCAAAGCATTAGTTAAAGAGTATTGCGCTAACGATGCTGCGCCCGAACAAACTATTTTTAATAGTTATAAGGCGCGCCCGATCAATGGCGTATGGGCATCGGCCCCGTATTTACACAATGGGTCAGTGCCCAGTATTTACGATTTATTATTGCCTGCCGCCCAGCGCCCGGTAACTTTTTATGTCGGCAATATTGAAATGGATTTAATAAAAGTAGGGCACGTTTATAGCGAAGCGCCTAACACCAGTTTTTTTGACACCCGTCTGCCGGGTAATTCCAATGCAGGGCATGAATATGGCACGCAGCTAAGTGAGGTCGAGCGTTGGGCGCTGATCGAGTATGTGAAAAGTTTATGAAGTTGGGGTAGCGATACAATTAATCCGGGGCAGTGCGGCTTTTTACTATTTGGGTTATGCTTTGTGCAACCCTAAGCTTCGCTTCGCAAGCTGATAACCATAATGATAAAAATTTACCAAGTATCAAACCAAAACACATAAAGCATTGGTAGTGTTCGCACAGAGTTCGATTCAATAACCTTTATTCGATGTAGAGCTGCTATGAAATTTTTTCCCGGGATTGTTATGCAAGTCGTGCGGCGCACTATGTTGGTAAGCCTGTCGGTATCGATGATTGCTTGCGGTGGTAGTGGTGGTAGTGGCGGAGGAGGAACTACTAATCCCACCGCTTCGTCAGCTGCAGCAGTTGCATCCAGTACACCCACTGCGAGCCTCGCCTCCAGTGTAGCGCCATCATCGAGTGCATCAATAGCAGCCAGTCACTCATCGATAGCTACCAGCACAGCAAGCGCAAAAGTACCCGCGCCGGATCTAACGCCTGACCCATCCCTACCCTTTAAAGGCAGCCCCAATTACACCAGCGCTACTGAGGCAGTGCGCTTTTTGGCGCAAACAACGTTTGGGCCGACAGCCAAAGACATCGACCGTGTAATTAGTATTGGCAAAACAGCCTGGTTGGATGAGCAATTTACTAAACCACAAACCAAACATTTAACCTTGCTTGATAAACGATTTGAGCAAATTGGTTTTGTGGTTGAGCCGGTACAGGATGATAACGAAGAGGGCTATATACGCGATTTGCAGCGCAGCGACATTTGGTGGGAAGTTGCGCTCTGGGGCGATGATCAGTTGCGCCAACGCATCGCTTATTCGCTCAGCCAAATTCTGGTGATCTCCAATGTGTCTGATGTGCTTTATAACGATACGCGCGGCATCGCTAATTATCAGGATATTTTGGCGGCACATGCGTTTGGCAATTATCGCGATTTATTAAAAGCTGTCACGCTTAACCCTATGATGGGTGAATACCTGAGCATGGTGCGCAATGAAAAGGCCGATGCCAATCGTAATATCCGCCCCGATGAAAACTACGCGCGCGAAATTATGCAGTTGTTCGCTATAGGTTTAGTGCAACTAAATCTGGATGGCAGCGTTAAACTCGATGCACAAGGCAATCCTATTCCCACTTATGATCAAACTACGGTAAAAGAATTGGCACGGGTATTTACCGGCTGGAATATGGCGACGATAAAAAATTGGTGGGAGTGGACCGAGAGTGGCGCTAGCGAAATTCTGCCGATGAAATCATTCGATAATTATCACGACTTCGGCGCAAAAATGTTATTTGGAGATAAGCCCATCCCCGCCAATAAAACACCCGAGCAAGATATAGATGCAGCACTGGATATTATTTTTGCACATCCCAATGTTGCGCCGTTTATTAGCAAACAACTGATTCAGCGATTAGTGACCAGCAACCCATCACCCGCCTATGTTTCCCGCGTTGCTACCGTGTTTAACGATAATGGCCAGAGTGTGAAGGGCGATATGAAAGCAGTGGTAAAAGCGATTGTGCTGGACGATGAAGCACAAAACGGCCATAAAAATTCACCGCAAACGTTTGGTAAATTGCGCGAGCCACTACTAAAAGCTGCGCATCTTTGGCGCGCCTTTAAAGGCACGGGCACACCCACTAAATTGGAAAATGGAACCGTCACCCCACCGCGAATTCGCTTTCTCGGTTCCAGCCGCCTGCTCGGTCAGCGGCCTTATGGATCATTTTCAGTATTTAATTTTTATCGCCCGGATTATCAACACCCTGGCGAATTAAAAAATGCCAATATGAATTCGCCTGAATTCCAGATTCTTACCGAAAGCATGATCATGTCCAAAGCATCGGCATTGAGTAATGCCATCTTCTGGCGTGATACACCCCACGATTGGTTGGAGCCAACAATTGACGGTGTATGGAATATATTCTCGCCGCGCGTGCATTTGGATCGGGAGCGGGCACTTAGCAATAATCCTGCGGCACTGTTAGATCATCTAAATTTGATTTTGATGGCAGGGCAGATGAGCCAGCCCATGTACGATTTACTGTTGAATCATTTGAATAATAATAAAGTCGATCCGACCTGGGATGCCAGCGGCCAAACCTGGCAGCGGGATATGCTGGTTTATGAAGCATTGTTTTTAGTAATGGCTTCACCTGAATACGCGGCGCAGAGATAATTCTATGAAAAATATTACGCACAGTCGTCGTCATTTTTTAAAGCAGGCTGCCAGCATCGCGCTTGGCAGCAGTTCCGCTTATACCGCTAGTGCCGGGTTACAACTAGCTAATGCTATGGTGCAACCCAACGCTTCATACAAAGCGCTGGTGTGCATATTTCTATTTGGCGGTAACGATGCATTTAATATGGTCGTTCCCACTGGCGATGAAGAATACGCGGCTTATAAATCATCGCGCCAAACCTTGGCGATAGAACAAAATAGATTGCTATCGCTTGCCAGTCTAAGCGGTTCGGGTCCTAAACTCGGTTTTCATCCGAACATGCCCCACGCGCAGCAATTATTTAATTCGGGCAAGTTGGCGCTATTAACCAATGTAGGTGCTTTAGTTGAACCGGTAAGCAAAGCGAATTATCAGGGCAACAAATCTCTCTTGCCACCGCAATTGTTTTCGCACAATGACCAGCAGACTTTTTTACAGAGTTTGCAATCTAGCACCCGCCGCAATGGCTGGGCAGGGCGTGCGGCCGATGCCATGCAGTCGATGAATATCAACAAAAAGCTTTCGATGAATATTTCGCTCAGCGGCTCCAATATCTGGCAGAGCGGCAATAGCGTGGTGCCTTATTCAATCGACGCAGCAGGAATTAAAGAGCTGGAAAATTTCAACAAAAAGAGCAGCGATGCACGCGAGCTAAGTCGCATCCAAATTTATCAAGCGCTGCTGGCGCAACAGCAAGAAAATATTTTCCAGCGCGAATACGCCCGCACCCAAACCATCGCCTGGGATCTGGCTGGCGATGTAAAAACTGCGCTGGATGCACAAGCACCACTGCAGACTGTTTTCCCCGCAGGTAATCCGCTCGCTGCCAATTTAAAAATGGTGGCGCAAATGTTGTCGGCGCGCGGCAGCTTACAAGTTTCCCGCCAAACTTTTTTTATTGGCATGGGCGATTACGACACTCACGGCGACCAATTGCGTCGCCACGATATTTTGCTTGCGCAATTAAGCAGCGCGCTCGATGCATTTTACAAAGCAACTGTCGAATTAGGTATCGCCGATCAAGTCACTACCTTTACCACTTCCGATTTTGGCCGCACTCTCACCAGCAACGGCGATGGCACCGACCACGGTTGGGGCAGCCATCAAATAATGATGGGCGGCGCCGTAAAAGGTGGCGAAATTTATGGCAACTTTCCTGAACTGATTGTCGGCGGCAAAGACGATGCAGGCGAGGGACGTATTATCCCCACCAACAGCATGGATCAATACGCGGCGAGCCTTGCAAGTTGGTATGGTTTACCGGCGGGAAATTTTACAGATGTGTTTCCGAATTTAGCGCGGTTTAATGATGTGGATTTGGGCTTTTTAAAAGTTTGAAAATCGCTATGCCGCGCGATGCGGCATAGCGAAAAGTGTCGATCATAGAACTAACTTCTTGTTGCGCCTTTACTGCAACACAAAATTGAAGCGTAGGCGTTCTTCATTACAACCATCATGAAACAGCAGGTTGGTGCCTTCTGCGGGAGTTGCTGATCCACCTGATGGGTGGACGCATCGACCAGTGAGGCTGTGCTGTAAACTTCCCCCGGATGTCATGTTAAAAGCCAGACGTGGTTCGGGGTTGCAGGAAGGAAACAGGATTAAGTTAACCCCATTGTTAGCGATGCCTTGGTCTGGATGAACACACATTCCGCTCGGCACATGTTTGAGTAAACCACTGGCCAACTTTCTAAAAGAAGATGTAATCGTGTTGCAGTTGCTTGTCAACACCAAGGGTGTGGCGGCATCGGGCGTTAACATGCCGCCTTGAGGAGCGAAACATTTACCGCTGGTATGCTGCACAATCTTATATTCATCCACAGATGCGCTTAATGCGTAATCTCTTGGCTTGATTTGGCGAAATGCCCGAGGGCCATAACCACGATAGGTGTCATCCGCAGCGATAACCGTGCCTAACCAGTAGTCGCGGTACCAATGCATGTAAGAGCGACCCGGGATTTGCGATACGACGTAACGATTATATTCAGATCCATGCAATACGCCATCGGGAAGCGGTATGCCATGTTCTTCATAGTAAGTATCGAGGCCATGCATAGGTTCATGAATAAAAACTTCTACAGGTTCGCTGTTAATGGTGGAAGTCCATTCTGAAGCGGCAGGGTATTTACCATTCACTGTGGTCCACATGGTGTAATTGGAATCGTAACTGCTACCTGGCCCCCAACCCCATCCACCGGTGACATTGTTACCCGGTGTAAAAAATACCTGCACCGTGTCGTATTGACCTAGAGGAACAAAGTTTTGTACATCTTGTTGAAGATTGATCGCAGCGGGTAAATAGTTACCACCGCCAACTGTAAATGATGTAATGGGATCATTGGAGACAACGCTGGATCCATGCCACTCAACCCGCCCATCAGTGATTAGCTCTAACCAATATTCCAGCCGATCTTCAAACGCAACTTGTACTGCATCGACCACGGCAGTTGATAACGAACCTTGAGTCACACCTGAAACCAAGGTATTCGGTTTGACAAGCAATAGGCCATGAAAATCAAACTCAACACTGGCGGTACGCTCGCCGAAACCAACCGGTTCCAGATACCAGCGAGCATTGTCGTTGCATACCCCCAAGGTTGACTGTGCTCCGTCGTTTGGAATAGCGCAGTTATTGGAATTGGAGCGTAAATGGTACAGAGCGGGGCGATCCTCGGTGCGGGCACGTAATGTATCCACCGTCCATTGCGCCGCATTAACGTCGCAGCTGCCGAGAGTCGTTGTATTGTTCAATGCAATTAAACATTGAGCAGTTTCTTCGTGCAAAAATTTATACTGACTGCCGCTGATATGGCTTAAGCGCCAGTGCTGATGATCGTCACCGGAGTAATCGGTGCCGATTAATTGCCCATTGCCCGCTTGGCGACTCAGGGTGCTACGGTCGGCACGTGACATTAGTCGCCATAGCCCGGTCTCAAACTCGTCTGTGCTGGCATTTTGTTCCTCAGGCTCTACGCGCAGGCTATGCACATCGAACTCCATTGTGCCTTGATTATCGCGCACCTCAACAGTATTGTTGCCCGCCTGCAATGATACTGAAAAGGGGCCAAACTCTTTACCGCTGGGGCGTGGGCTTTCTGTGGAATTGGATGTGATAACGGCAATTTGACTGCCATTTAACCAAAGGCTCATAGCTCTGGTTTGCGATAAAACGGCGATCTTCACATACAGATCCGCGTCGCCGCCGGTATTGCCGGGAACATTCCAGATAAAGCCCGTATTGTCATTGAGATCAATACCCCAGCTTTCGTTTGTGCAGTTTTTACTGCCAGTACATCCGGTTACACCGGGCCCACCGCTGGATGAACTCGCTGGATAAACAGTTGCATGCGCTGAACCCATCGCTCCAAGCAACACAAGTGAGGCCACTGTGCTTGAGAGGATGGAGGAAGATTTTAATATCATCTGTTAAAGCTCCATTTATTTGACGTTAAACAAAATCTTTGAATAAACCCATTTATCACAGTGGATGAAATCAACCATGGGGTGAAATGAGTACATTCAAATTGTGAAAATAAAGTAGGAAAGTTATTTCGATTAGGTACCGAAAAAATATTAAATTTTGATGAATGCGGACATTCATTTTCCTTAATGAGACTATAAAAATAAACTAACAGGAGTGCAGGTCAACCAATATTTCCAGGTTGATCCCGAAGTAACGATATGTTGCCGCGTAGGTTTCTGTCAAGCACAAAAGATTATTTTACAGTGCGCGAGGCTTTTGGCGTCATATGCTCTTTTCCCGGGTGTTAAGCGAATATTTCCCATGTTGCAACAACGAAATGATTTATTCTTATTTTTTAAAAAGTGAATGAAACCTGGTGAATTTCCAATCTTTTTTGTCTGCTTTTTTATAGTTTTTATTTGATTGTTAAAGTTATTAATGTCGTTCTGCTCTGCATTTAAAGGAAAGATAAAATTTTACAGACCGATAGGTAGCATTGTTTTTGATGTTATAAATCAAAAGTATTTTTGTGAGTAGGTCTGCAATAATCATGTGAACTGTACTTACGCTAATATCCATACATAGGTATTTCATGCGAATCACTGTAGGCACCAAGCTTTGGCTTGCTTTTGTTGGCACTATTACACTCTGCGTGCTTACCCTTTATTTGTTGCTGCATAATAGTTTGCGGCAGGGGTTTCTGGATTACACTTCCCAGCAATCTGTGCAAAGGCTGGAGATATTGCGCAGCGCGCTTACAAAAATTTATCGTGAAGATGGCTCTTTCACGCCGTTGGAATTGAATCCGTCACGCTGGCTGGACTTGAAAGACATTATTTTTGCCGAGAGCGATTCGCTCTTTGACGGTGTGCCGCAAGTTCAAGGTGCAGAAGTTGAAGCACCACAGGCTTATTATCGGGAATTTGTCAGCAGCATTAGCCTGCATGATCTGGATAAACAATTGTTGGTGGGTGTAATCAAGCCTAACCAAACTTTGGATTGGGTACCGCTGACGGATGCCAATAAAATTGTCGGGTTCATCAGCTTCGTAAAACCCACTGTAGTGAGCCGGCAACAAGATCAAAATTTTATCCAGCATCAATTTAAAGTCTTCAGCATTATCAGCCTCTTTGTATTGGTGATTGCCACGATTGTCGCCACATTATTGTCGCGACGAATCAGTCGGCCCCTCACCACTCTGGTACAAAAAGCACATGCGCTGGCCTCGGGCGATTATTCGCAAAAAATGCCAGTAACCAGTCAGGATGAGATAGGTCAGCTCTGCAATAGTTTTAATCAACTCAGCGAGGCACTTGCTGCCAATCAGCAATCGCGCGCGCTATGGGTGGCCGATATATCCCATGAAATGCGCACGCCACTTTCAGTCTTGAAAGTACAAATCGAAGCCATGCAAGATGGGATCAGGGCTGCCGACCCTGAAAATCTTGCGTTGCTTTATGACAAAACCTTGGGGCTTAGTAATTTGATTGACGATCTGTTTGAGCTTTCATTGTCGGACGTGGGTGCGTTGACTTATCACAAACAGCCGCTTGCAATCGCACCCTTGGTCAAAACCTGCGTTGAACACTTTCAGGTAAAAGCGCAAACAGCAGGCTTGACGTTGAATGACAATATTGATGCGACCCTGAATTACTCGGTAATGGCCGATAGCAATCGCATACAACAGTTGTTAAGCAACCTGCTCGAAAATTCAATTCGTTACACGCATGCAGGTGGCGTTATTAATGTCGGCATCAGCGCCAACGACTCGCATATTCACATTATGCTGGATGACAGCGCGCCGGGTGTTGCGCCAGAACAACAGGAGCGGATTTTTGAGCGACTTTATCGTTTGGAAAATTCTCGTAGCCGCGAAACTGGCGGTGCCGGTTTGGGTTTAGCGATTTGCAAAAATATTGTCAGCGCACATCAAGGCAAGATTAGGGCCGGAACATCACTGCTTGGTGGGTTGCACATTTGTATCGAGCTTCCAAGAGTTTATTAATCAGTATTTAACCAAGGGATTCCCATGCAAACATCACCACTAATTTGTTTGGTTGAAGATGAAATTGATCTGGCAAATTTAATGGCGGATTATCTAAGAGCCAGTGAGCTCCAGGTTGTTGTTTTCAATCGCGGCGATGACGCCCATCGCTGGCTGCAGGAAAATGAACCTGCCTTAATCCTGTTGGATTTAATGTTGCCGGGTATGGATGGTTTGCAAATCTGTAAACAGCAACGGCAGAACTCGTCTGTGCCAATCATTATGATGACAGCCAAGGTTGAAGAAATCGATAGGCTATTGGGCCTTGAGCTAGGCGCAGATGATTATATTTGCAAGCCTTTTAGCGCCCGCGAAGTGGTTGCGAGAGTCAAAGCCGTGTTGCGTCGTAGTTACAGCACACCGCAAAATCCCACAGTGGCTTCAGTGCCGGTTTCAGTAGACGAACAATGCATGAGTGTGCGCATTTTTGATCGGCCTGTTGAATTGACCAGTGTGGAATTCCAGCTTTTTTCCCTCCTCTATTCGCAACCCGGCAGAATATTTTCCCGGCAGTATATTCTCGACAATATTTATCAAGACTACCGTGTAGTCGGTGATAGAACCGTCGATGGGCACATCAAGAAATTGCGCAAAAAACTCAACGAAGCCAATGATCAGATTGAGCTTATTCGCTCGGTTTATGGCTGCGGGTACAAATACGAAGCACCTTGATAGGTCAGGAATCGCCTACCCAAGAGACACAATTCTTTCATAATTCAAACATTTTGCTTCCTCATTTGAGGCCTACATTGGCAACTGTAGACCACAACCACAGAGGAAGGATGTTATGAAAAAGTTAATTATCGCCGGTTTAATTGCAGCCAGTATCACCTGTGTATCCTTTGCTTTTGCTAAGGATTGGGACAAATCCGATTGGAATAACAAATCAGATTGGGCGGGCGGGCAACATCGTTTTGTTGCTGAACTAAATCTGGATGCAGAGCGTGCCGCACAAATGGAGACTATTCTCGATTCTTATCGCGAGGTGCCCAAGCTTTATTTCACCAATCAAAGCGATAAGATCCCTGAATTTCTTGCGCAGAAAGACGCTGAATTAGCGGCTTTGTTAACCCCCGAAGAGCTTGCCCAATTCAAACAGTCATTTGGTGAATGGGCGAATAAGAAAAACGTCAAGTTTATGAAGTTTTCCTATCACCAACCGAAATTACTGCAGCAAACCCCTGCATCTCCATTGCCAGATGCACTCCGCGAAGAAATCAGACAGTCCCTCGAAAGCGAATTAAATGAACTCCGCAAGCATTTGCATCAACAGACGTTAAGCGCTTAACAAAGCGAACCGTCAAGTCAATCATTCAGTGCCGAGCGTACAGCCTCCCGGCACTGCTCTCAAACCAATAAAAAATCCTACGGTGCTCGCCATGCCAAACAATATATTCAATGTCGCAACAAGACTCACTCAACTCCTGACCCCCGTGCAATGGTGGGGCATTGCGATAGTGATGGTTGCAATTCGTCACGTAACTCAAATCTGGTTGGATGGACTCTATGTGGACAGCCAATTTCCTGTTCCCTTCTACATAGGCCAAACCACTTTTAACGCAGAAGAACTAAAAGGCTACTACGCAGTACTCATCAGCAAGGGAACCCTGGAAAACTATTTTTGGGTACAGATGGCGGATTACCTGTTTATGGTCACGGTATTTATTTCATTTTTTGCGCTGATGACGGCGGTCTATCGCAGCCTGCCCAATGTGAAATGGTTGAAAGGTTTGGCCTGGGTCATGGTATTGGTTGCGCCTACCGCCGCCTTGTTTGATGCGGTGGAAAATCTGGTTTCCTTCTTCTTCATTGCCGATCCTCAGGGTTTCGCTGACTGGTTGGTTTATCCCTACTCCAGTTTTGCGGTCATAAAATTTGCCATTTTTATTCTGGCCTACGTTTGGGCGATTGTCGGTCTGTTAATCAGCTTGGTCAGCTTTTTGGTAGGGCGCTTCAAAGCCTGATTGATGTGTTTTATTGACAAAGCTCATCAGCAAACCTATCACCCGTCAATCGGAAAATATTATGAATCTACGTATCATTTCTTCGATTACCCTCTCGGTTGCCTTTGCCGTATTGCTAATCACTGGCGTACTCTTGTATGCAACACCTCACAATTATTACATTGGCTCGTTGCATATATGGGGCGCAATTTTATTTTTAGTCTGCATTGTTTTACACCTCAAAAACAATGCAAAAACCTATAAAAATCACCTGCTAAAACGACCAGGAAAATGGTCTATGGGTTTAGCGATTTTCGGCATCATCCCGCTCGCAATTGGCTTAACAGTTGATTTACCTCCGATTTCCTCTGTCGCTAATTTTGGTTACGACTTGAAGAAATCAGCGGAACCCGACAAACGGGAATACACGGTGATTGATTTAAGTGCCGATGCCAGTTCTTCGAAATTACATGTTTTTTTTAAAGCGGGGCCTGAATATCACTCAGTACCACAAAATTTATTCTTGGGTATTACTTACACGAGTACGCCGCAAATAGTGGTATGGATGGAAACCTTGGAAGGTAAATATATCGATACGCTTTACATCACCGGCAAAACATCCGACTCAAGTTATCGCTCAAAAGACCCTGCAATTGATGTCGTGCGCCGCCCCGAGGCCTTGCCTTACTGGAGCCACAAACGCGGCATTCAATCAGTCGATGGACTCTACAGCCCGGATCAACACAACTCCGATCTGGATGGCATTGCTGCAGCAACCCCCAAAGTTGACTATCAGGTCACTATGTCCGCACCGCGTATGGGTCGCTATAAGTTGATGATCGAAGTCAATCGCACTTACGATTTTAATGAGTATTACAGCGAGACCCGTTTTCCTGATGACGCAATTTACTCTGGTACAGGCTCGTCAGGTCAGCCTTCCCTGATTTACGAATCGATTGTCGATTCACAGAAACCGGGGCAGCATTTATTTAATTTGGTCGGTCACGGTCATCATTCAGGACGAGATGGCTCTCTTTACCCGGACCTTAACAATGTCACCACGTCCAAAAACATTCTGGAGTTTATAGTGGCGAATATTGAATAACAAATTAGCAATACCTTGTGCGACAAATTGACCTTTGTCGCTTTTTTGAATTGACTTACCCCAGAGCGGGTTCAGCGGCTTTTATTTAAGCCGGAAATGTATTATTGTCGTGGCGCTCTGCTTTTAAGAACACCCGTAGGGCTGCACGCTTGTAGCCATAGTCCGGTCTGGTGATATCAATCAAGAGGTTTGTGTGAGTAAATCAGTGAAAATCCTATGGGCGATACTTACCTTGCTGCCTATTATCTATTTTATTTTTTTTATTAGCTTTGTTTCATCATTGGACCAGACTCAACCGGCAGCTGAACTGAATGAACAGCTTAAGAACATGTTTTATTTACACATCATCAGCATGACGTTGATGGTTGCGCTTATTCTTTCATATGTGGTTTATCTGTTTAAATCGGGGGTTGTACCTAAGGACAAAAGAATTCTTTGGACTGTTGTTCTGGTTGCGGGGAATATGTTTGCAATGCCATTTTTCTGGTTTTTTTATGTTTGGCGGGCACCTGTTAATCGTGTTGCTTGATAGTTACTTGGTTGGCTATTTCCTGCGTGGTGATTGGTATGACCGATTGGATAGGTCAATCCACCAACTCAATCTCCAAACTATTCAATAATCTCACCGCTTCAAGGCGGCTAAATCTGGCTGCTTTGATCTCGTTATTGAAAATATCAATATCATAGTTTTCTGCTTCGCTAAAGTCGGCCTCGCGTAAATTGGTCTTCATGAACAGGCTGTTAGTAAAGTCTGTGTATGAAAATTTTGCTTTAATGAAGTTCCCGTTTCTAAAGTCCACATCATGTGCTTTGCTGTGCTCCAGCTCTAACTCGCTTAGAACAAGCCCGAAAAACGATGAGTCATTGATGATGCACTCGGAAAAACTAATTGGCGCGGCAAAGTTAAAGCGTGGCCAGTCGGCCTTTGTCCAGTCTACTCCCACTAGTTTGCTATGTTTAAAGTGGGTATCTAAAAACTTACTGTAATATACTTTTATATTGCTCAAGTTAGACGACGTAAATACACAATCTACAAACTTGCATTTGTAGAATTGGGTGGCAGAGAAGTTACATTGCTGGAAAATACAGTTTTCAAAAATAACGTCGGTAAAGGATTCTCCTGCAGCCTCAAGACTATCAAAGGTTTTTGAAAAATATTCGTTATTGTTCTCTATATTCATATTGTGTCCGCGCTCTGATAGTGTTGGTTTTGAGAGGCTCTAGATTATTTGGCTGTGGCAATATTCGCACTTAAGCAGCAGTAACAACAGTCTTGTTTTATCCTATTATCTGTGAGCAATCGATGTCTTGCCGAACTCTGTCGCGGTAATGCTTCTTTGTCGGTCACCGGTAGTATTTGTCACTGCGCCCGACTAATATGGTCGCTCATAACAAGATTGTCAGCCCTAAAAACTCAATCCCTGATGCGAGATTCCCCATGAAAGTCATTCATATTTTTTTGCTTGGCGTAGCATGCTTTTCCTGCCTCGCAATGGCCGAGCCGGTTCAGCTTGTCAGTGCCGATAACAAACACTACTTGTATACCGGTCGGATCGACTTTGCCGACAAAAAGGCGCCGTCACTTTCCTGGCCGGGCTCCAGTATCAAAGCCAATTTCACCGGTACGTCACTGGCAATTAAATTGGATGATCAGCTCGGCAAAAATTACTTTAATGCGATTGTGGATGGCGAAACCCAGCACCCTTATGTGCTTGAGGCAAAACAAGGCGAGCACACCTATGTGATTTCTACGGTGTTAAAACCGGGCAATCACAGTGTGGAAATTTACAAGCGTACCGAGGGGGAGGAAGGGGCAACTGCATTTAAAGGCATGGTGTTGGATGCTGACGCAAAAATGCTGGCACCACCTGCACGCCCAACTCGCCGCATTGAGATCTATGGCGACTCGATTACCTCCGGCGCAGGCAATGAAGGCGCTGACAATGGTGTGGATCATCTGCTCACCGAAAAAAATAATTACTGGGCCTATGGTGCTATTACGGCGCGCAACCTCAATGCTGAATTGCACACCATTTCGCAAAGTGGCATTGGCATTATGATCAGCTGGTTTCCGTTCATCATGCCGCAGTTTTACGATCAATTAAGCGCGGTGGGCGATAACAAAACCCAATGGGATTTCTCACAATGGACGCCGGATGTGGTGGTAATCAATTTACTGCAGAATGATAGCTGGTTGATCGACCGTGAAAAACGCTTGCAGCCTTTACCGAGCGATGCGCAACGTGTGCAGGCCTACATCGATTTTGTGCGCAGCATTCGCGCTAAATATCCTGATGTGCCGATTATCTGTGCGCTGGGCAGTATGGATGCTACGGCAAATCCAAAGTGGCCCGGCTATGTTACCGCTGCAGTTGAGCGGATGAGAAAAGAAAACAAAGATACAAAACTGGATACCATTTTCTTTGAGTTTACGGGTTTTGGTGGCCACCCTCGAATCGCCCAACACAAAGCCAATGCGGAAAAATTGACTGCGTTTATCAAACACAAAATGAATTGGTAAAAAACGGGTAGATTTTGGTGCGGGGGAAGTTCAAGCTGCAGATGTAAAAAGCCAAAAGGAAAAATCCTTTTGGCTTTTTTTCTGGAGTTAGTTGGAGCTTACACCAAACACATCGCGGTAAATAATGCCCATGCCAGCGTACAACCAGGGCAGTGTCCAAATTAGGCCGATACCCAATGGGATAGCGCTGATCATCACAATTATCAGGCCGATAATTCCGAATCCAAAAAAGCGTAACCAGCAGCGCGTGATGCCTTTACGAGAGGTTTCCAGCGATTCCCAAATTCCCAGATTTTTATCGACCAATAACGGCAGCGCCAGTGCGTAAGCAAGTGTCAGATAAATACCGGGAATCACCAAGAGCACAAAACCTATAATCACCAACAATATCATCAGCAGATAAGTGAGAAAGAGTGGCAGGGTCTTGGGGAAATAATTAAAAAGCATAAATGCATTCACGGGTTGTCCTGCTGCGCGTTTGATGCCCAGCATAAATAGACCGGCCATGAGCGGTGCAGTAATCACGAGCTGGATGACTTGCCCGAGTACTGCAACAACGACAGTTGCCTCGCTTGATACCATAGCCACCCCGACGCTAATCAGGCCCATTACAATTCCGACCACTATGGCTACGCCCATGTAAATCAGGAACCCACCCCAAAAGGTCGCTTTAAAGCCATTGCTGAGCGCCCAAGCTTCCGATAGAACCGCGCCTATTTCCCAGTTGGGATTAAGTGGAAGATTGTTTGCAGAAGAGGGTTGATCCAAATTTGACGCGGGGGCTTGATAAGGATTGGCTTGTGACATTACAGACTCCATGTAGTGAAATTAAAAGAGCCGCAATTAATAGATATTTGTGACGAGAAGTCAATTGCGCCGTGAATGACCTGCACATAATGCGTGCTGAACGGAACAAGAGCGATTAAAAAAAATACAAAATCACAATAAATGTTACCGGGGGTGTGGCAGTGTTACTTTGGGCCCTCCTTGGCCCCATGTGAATTAGCGCTTCAAATCCATGAGTCGGAAGTATGCACTCTTGGGTTCTTTGTTGCGGTCAAACAGCAATGGATAATTAGTGCGGCCGGGAATTGGAAAACCGTTTAACCAGCTAGCGTCATCACTCACGCCCCAGAAAGTAACGCGATCAACTTTATCTTTGTGTTTAATTAAAATCTTGAACAGGGTTTCGTAGGCTTTGGCAAGCTGCTCATCGATTTCTTTCGGCAGTCCATTGATGTAAGGATCGCGTTCGGGTTTGTATTCAAAGCGAGTAGAAATTTCCGCAACCGGCAAATTCCACACGGATGGCAACACATCGATATCCAATTCAGTCAGGTGAATGCGCAAACCTAACTCTGAGTAGGCAAGAATGCTGTCTTCAAAGTTTTTCATGTCCGATGCCAAACCAACATGCGCTTGCATTCCCAAGCCATGAATCGGTACCTTGCGTTTCTGTAGGCGTTTTAACATCTCAATCGTGGCGTTGCGTTTTCCTTCTTGCTCATTGTTGTAGTCGTTGTACATCAAGTGGGCTTTGGGGTCGACTTCATGAGCGAGATTAAATGCATTGACCAGAAAGTCATCGCCCATAATCTTGTACCAATGGCTCTCGCGCATTTTGTTGTCATCGCCAACCGCTTCATTCACCACATCCCAAGCCGCGAGCTTGCCTTTGTAGCGGTCTACCAGCGTAGTGATGTGTTCCTTTTGCTTTTTGGCCAACGCGCGTTTGGAAATATATTTACCCTTTTTATTAAAAAACACCGAGTCAGGGATCTGGCTGTGCCAACCTAAAGTATGACCCACCATATGAAGATTGTGTTTGCTGCCAAACTCAACAAAAGCATCGCTGTCCGCCCACTTCCAGCTACCGTCTTCAGCGCGAAGCTCGCCCCATTTTTGGCAATTTTCCGGTGTTATGGAATTGAATTCTTTATTGATTAGCGCAACGAGCTTTGGATCTTGTTGTCTAATAATCGATACACCCAATGCGGCCCCGATTAAAAAATCATCTTTATACGCTTCTCGTAAACCGGTTGTGGCGGCGGCCTTTTCAGCAGCGTGCAATTTTGCACTGGCGATGAGCGCGGCAGTAGCACCACCCATAGCCAACAAGTTTCGGCGTGAAATATTTATCATGGTTGTTCCTCTTGCTCAGTTGATTATTCAATAGTGGTTAAATGGTTGCTGCTCATGGAATTGTTTGCATCTGGAATGGACTGCGGGTCAAACCAGAGTTCGGGGCGATTCACGGGTGTTTCTTTAGAGAGTAGGGGATTATCCAATTTAAACAATGTGCGATTTTTCATATTGGCTTTTTGCAGCACATCTTGAATCGCCTTGTCGCCATAAAAAACTTTATCGAATTCGCCATTGGCGATGGCGCGCTCAAAGCCGGTTTCTAAACTTTTGGCCAGTTGATGATTGTCCGGTGCCACAAAGAAATAGAAAGGCATTTGATAATAGACCATGAGATTTTTTTCGACGGTGAGATCCAACTCCGGGCGTGCTTCAAGCTCGCCAAAAGGTTCGTTGACGCCACGCGGAAATCCATCAAAACGCCCGCCTTCAACCATATAAAAAAGGCTGGGATACTTATTTGCCTTAATTACATTAAAGCCATTGGCCTCCAAAATCCTTCCATCTGCCCAGGTCCGGCCTTGGCCAATAGTGAGTTTTTTTAAGTCGTCCAGTGTTGCCACCTTATCGAATTTCGCTTGATTATTTTTGTTGATAATAAAAATCCGATAGCCCAGCAGCCCTTTGAATAATGGGATTCGGATAGGTTGTAATTGCGTTTCAATTTGTGCGTCCGATGTGGTCCAGCATAAATCCAGCAGTCCACCAGAGCGCACCTCTTCATTGATGCGCGCCTGGGTAAAATCCTCTTCGGCAACATTTAATTGGTAATTGGGGTTGTCGCTATGGGCAATAGCAAGCTTAAGCATTTTGATCGCGTAGGCCGCGTTGGGATCGCTAAAATTGTTTATACGGATGGTTTTTTCTGCGCTGACTACTTGGCTGCTGAATGCAACCAAAACACATAAGCTGATGATTCTTATCATTTTTAACCTGACCGTAACGGATGATTTACTTGTTATAGGAATAGTATGTTGCCGGGTCGTCCTTTACATTTATTGAATGGGTATTCTTGTATACCAGTGATATATTTGCAATGACTATAAGATAGCAGCCCATTAATAATAGTTCATATGGAGTTAAATGTGCTTAGATCATTTTTTTACAAATCCTTCATTTTATTGGCGTTTTTGTTGGGTGTTGCGACAACTCCCACGCAGGCCGAAGACGGCTATGACATGTGGCTGCGCTACGCACCGGTGGCCGATGAACGCTTGCTAAAGAGCTATCAAAAACAGATTGCGCAAATTGCTGTAGGGGGCAAATCGCCCACCCTGACCGCGGCTGCCGCCGAGTTGCAGCGCGGGTTGAGCGGATTATTAGCTAAACCCATTGCCATAGGTGACGGCAAGTTAGCCAAACATGCGCTGGTAATTGGTACTCCTGCAAATTCTCCATTAATCGCATCGCTGAATTTAACTGAGCGGCTTGCCGCGCTCGGCAACGAAGGCTATCTACTTGAAAAAACCCGTATTAATAAACGCGATGTATTTGTTATTGCCGCGAATTCTGATGTAGGCGTGTTGTACGGCAGTTTTCATTTTTTGCGTTTGATCCAAACCCAGCAATCGCTCGATAAAATTTCCATCACCAGTGCACCGAAGTTGCAGCATCGTGTTGTCAATCATTGGGATAATTTGAATCGTGTGGTTGAGCGCGGTTACGCAGGCTTGTCGCTGTGGGATTGGGGTACATTGCCTGACCATAAATCCCAGCGCTATGAGGATTACGCACGCATTAACGCATCGCTCGGTATCAACGGCACAGTGCTAAATAATGTAAATGCTGATCCGCGTATTTTGAGCGACCAATTTCTGCAAAAAATTGCCGCGCTGGCCGATGTGTTTCGCCCTTACGGCATCAAGGTGTATGTATCGATTAACTACAATTCGCCGCGCGCATTTGGCGATTTGGATATTGCCGATCCACTTGATCCACGCGTGCAACAATGGTGGAAAGAGCGCACCAAAAAAGTCTATGAATATATTCCGGATTTCGGCGGTTATTTAGTAAAAGCCAACTCCGAAGGCCAACCAGGCCCGCAGGATTACGGCCGCAATCACGCCGATGGAGCGAATATGCTCGCCGCTGCGCTGGAGCCGTTTGGTGGCGTCGTGTTTTGGCGTGCATTTGTTTACAGCCCGGATATTGGTGACCGCTTTCGCGGCTCTTACGATGAATTTAAACCGCTCGACGGGAAATTTGCCGATAACGTGATCCTGCAAGTTAAAAATGGCCCCATCGATTTCCAACCGCGCGAACCTTATTCCGCATTATTTTCCGCGATGGAAAAAACCAACATGATGATGGAATTTCAGGTCACCCAGGAATATTTTGGTTTTGCCACGCATCTGGCTTATCAAGGCCCATTGTTTGAAGAATCGCTGCGCACCGACACTTTTGTAAAAGGCGAGGGCTCAACTATCGGCAATATTTTGGAAGGAAAAGTATTTAACACCAAACGCACCGGTATGGCAGCGGTCATTAATCCCGGCACTGACCGCAATTGGACGGGGCATCCGTTCGTGCAATCCAGCTGGTACGCCTTTGGTCGTATGGCGTGGGATCATGAAATTTCTGCTGAATCCGCCGCAGAAGAATGGTTGCGTATGACTTTTTCAAACGATAAAAAATTTATCGATCCTGTTAAAAATATGATGATGATATCGCGCGAAGCGGGTGTGAATTATCGCTCACCATTGGGGCTTACTCATTTGTATTCGCAAGGCGATCACTACGGCCCAGCCCCATGGACGACCAATGTTGAGCGCCCGGATTGGACGGCAATTTACTATCACCGCGCCGCAAAAGACGGCATTGGTTTTGATCGCACCAAAACCGGTTCCAATGCGATTGCGCAATACCCCGCACCGCTCGCAAAACTCTATGGCGATGTAAATGCAGTGCCGGAAGATTTTTTACTCTGGTTCCACCACGTGAGTTGGGATCACAAAATGAAATCCGGCCGCATCTTGTGGGATGAATTAGTCCACAAATATTATGAGGGCGTTGAACAAGTGCGCCATATGCAGCGCGAGTGGGATAAGTTGGAAGGCTACGTGGATGCAGAGCGATTCGCGCAGGTAAAAGCGCTGCTACAAGTACAGGAGCGCGACGCCGTTATCTGGCGCGATTCCTGTGTACTCTATTTCCAAACGTTTTCGGGCAAACCAATTCCAGCGGGTTACGAAAAACCGAAACACGATCTGGAATACTACAAAACTCTGGCGCGCACCCGCTATGTGCCCGAGCCATGGCACCCTGCAAGTTCGAGCCGCGTGTTGAAGTAATCGCAAGGGTTTGTGTCCGCACTGCCGCTTATTGAGCGAACAGTGCGGAACCACCCCTCCATAGTTCTCACCCCTTCTGACCCGTTATCCCCAGCTTCACTTATCTCTTTCTAACCCAGCTTGTTCTGGCACCTCTCCAACCCGATGGCCTTATGTCATTGTGGCTGGGCATTGTCTTTTGTTCCTTTATGTTACATTATAACATTATTATATGGGTTGAAATTTGGCCAGTTGCTGGCCCGATTCCCAATTTCCATCCTGTCTGCCTCGTAATTGAGCGAGATGCAGGCAGTGTTATCGCAGCAAAAATCACAGGCAACCGATCATGAATCCATCTCCCGTTACTGCTCTGCCCGTTACCGTCCTTCCGGTTACCGTCTTATCCGGCTTTTTAGGTGCCGGTAAAACCACACTGCTCAACCATATTCTGAATAATCGCGAAAACCGCCGCGTCGCGGTGATCGTGAACGATATGAGCGAAGTGAATATTGATTCATCGCTGATCCAAAATCAGGTGGAATTAAATCGCGCCGAAGAAAAACTGGTCGAGATGAGCAATGGCTGCATCTGCTGCACATTGCGCGAGGATTTATTGATTGAAGTGACGCGCATGGCAAAAGAAGGGCGCTTTGATTATTTGGTAATTGAATCCACTGGTATTTCTGAACCCTTGCCGATTGCAGAGACATTTACTTTTGAGGATGAAGACGGCCAAAGCCTGTCGCAAGTTGCGCGTTTGGATACCATGGTCACCGTCGTCGATGCCGCCAATTTTTTAGATGACTACTACGATGCTTTTTCGCTGCAAGAAACCGGCGAAAGTCTCGGTGAAGACGACGATCGCAATGTTGCGGATTTACTCGTTGATCAAATCGAATTCTGTGATGTATTGCTAATCAGCAAAACCGATTTAATCTCAAAAGAAAAACTCGCCGAACTTTACGCGATTTTAACCAAGCTCAATCCCGACGCCGAAATTATTCCCGTCGAGCGCGGCAACGTATCGCTCGATGAAGTGCTCAACACCGGAAAATTCAATTTTGAAAAAGCCCAGCAAGCACCGGGCTGGTTAAAAGAAATGCGCGGTCAGCACACCCCGGAAACCGAAGAATATGGCATCAGCAGTTTTTCCTACCATGCACGCCGTCCGTTTCATCCAGAAAAAATTTATGAATTCTTCTCAAGTCCAGCTGTAGAGGGAAAACTGCTTCGTTCAAAAGGATTTTTTTGGCTGGCATCGCGCCCGCAATGGGCAGGGCAGTGGAGCCAGGCGGGGGGTATTGCGCAACATGGCGCGGCCGGTATGTTCTGGAAGGCTATTCCCAAAGAACAATGGCCGGAAGATGAAGAGCAGGTGAATTACATTATGGAAAAATGGGTAGAGCCGTTTGGTGATATGCGCCAGGAGTTGGTGTTTATCGGCCAAAATCTGGATAAAGAATTGGTCACCGCGCAGCTGGATAAATGTTTGCTTAGCGAAGAAGAAGTATTGCAAGGACAAGAGTTCTGGAAAACCTTACCCGATCCGTTTCCAACTTGGACGAGCGGCCACGCTCATTAAGCTTATTCCTGTTAATAAAGGAGTTGAAATATGAATGTGATGTTGCAATCAGTAACAGCGGGCGATGATTGGGCAATCGATCAAGATCCCGCTGTGCTGGCGCGCATTTATGAGGATGCGATCAGCATCGCGATTTGGCAGCGCCAATTGCAGCAGGACGTTGAATGCTATTTGAGTGAGCTGCTGCGCAAATCCAAAAACATTGCGCTGAAATTATCGGGTTCGCCCGAACAACTGATGCAAGAAGTCCAAAGGGTATTTCCGCCGGCATTCTTTCCACCTGCATTCTTTCCACCTGCATTAATTGGAGAACAAAGTTCCTGCGTTAGTGCTGCGGCGTTTTATGCGGATATTCATAACCTGCTGGACATGTTTGCCTGTTTGTTCGATGCAAAAATTCTCGGCCTGCGCATCAACACCCTCGAACACGCCATGTGCCCGCGCTTTCATACTGATAATGTCGGCACTCGTTTAATCACCACCTACTACGGTTTAGCAACCGAATGGCTGCCCAATCAATTAGCAGATCGCAGTGCATTGGGTACCGAGTTCGCCAGTAAAATCAATACACCCGGCGCCATCACCGCGAGTGAAAGCCACATTCAACGTATGGCAGCGGGTGATGTGGCTTTATTTAAAGGCGAGTTGTGGGAAGGTAATGAAGGGCGAGGAATTATTCACCGCTCACCCGCTCTAACCATCCAACAACCCAAGCGCTTGGTGGTGACTTGCGATTTGATTGAAAGCTAGGGACGCTTTGTTTAATAAATACCTCCCCCCCTCCGTATTCCGCTAGGCTTTATACAGGCTACAGCTCATACATTATCTGGTTGTAGCGCTGTTTCTGATTTTTCTGCTGCCGGAAGTAAAAATAAATCGAACGTGCGTTCTATTAATTCTCGTGGTGTGTCGTAGGTAATAAATACTAATTTTGTACGGCGATCTTCATCGGGCCATTCCGGCAATAGTGCGGCGGGGTGGAAAATATGTTGTACGCCGTGGATCACTAGCGGGCCGGTGAAATCTTGCACATTAATAATGCCTTTTAATCGCAGTAAATTTTGTCCCATTAGTTTGGTGATTATTTCTAGCCACATGTTCAGGCTTGGCTCGGTAAACGGCGTATCGAATACAAAACACTGGGCCTGAATATGTTCGTTGTGGCGGTTGATATCATTTGCTGGCCCGCTGACCGGATTCAATTCGCGAAATGCCAAACGGGTTTTGGTGGCGTGTTGGATAGAGAACGAGGTGATATTGAGCCATTTGTTGAGCGGCGTGGTTGAGTCAATCGGTTCGATGTGATCTAACTGCAGGATAACATCCGCTGATATCGTTCCACCCTCGGCCACTCGCACATCCGCAGTGGGATTGAGTTCGACGAGGTGTTGCAAGAATTCAGCAACTGTTTTTTTGTCATCGATTAAATCGATTTTAGTCACCAGCAATAAATCGGCAACACCGACTTGTTTGCGCGACTCGATGTGACGTTCGAGAGTGGCTTCGCCATTCACTGCATCTACCGTGGTCACTACGCCCTGCAAACGAAATTGCAGATAAATCGAATGATCCGTCATTAAGGTGTGAATGACCGATGTCGGGTCGGCGAGGCCAGTAGTTTCAATAATGACCCGATCAAACGAACGTTTTCCTTCGCGAGAATAACGCCAGGGAATGTCACGCAAAGTTTTTGCAAAATCGCCGCGCGTGGTGCAGCACAGGCAACCGCTATCCAGCTCCACTACTATATCTTCCGTAGAGTGGCTCACTAATAAATGGTCGAGGCCGACTTCACCAAATTCATTAATTAGAATTAATGTGCGCTCCATGCTCGGTTGTTTAACCAGTGAATTCAATAGAGTGGTTTTACCGCTGCCTAAAAATCCGGTTAATAAATAGATGGGGATGCGTTCATCGGCAGTCATTGGTCATGGCCTCTTGTCGTGGATGGGATGGTTAAAAGATCGTCTACGCAGGTTAACGCCCGGCCAAGTCGGTACCCCTATTCAGTGCGGCATAAATTGATGTGGTTGGCCATTTTGTTATAACATAACACAATGGGGTGTTGAACAGCCATGAAAGAACGTTTATGACGGGTTAGTGGATGAGGCTCGCAAATTGCCTGTAGGTGGATAGGTGGATAGGTGGCAGGTTTACGGTAGTGTCATTGGGGTGACATTAATTCAAAAACTCCGGCTCCTCCGGTTCCTCATAGCGCTCCATTTTTACATTGCGCATCGAGTAGGCTGACAGCCCGAGTTCATTTTCCTGGGTTTCTATCACCACTGTGCCATCAACCCAAAAGGGTGTGTACAGATCGGGCAAGGTAAATCCCTTGGGGTGTTTAACGTAAATTAATTGGTTGGGCGGCGGAGGTGGAACATGGATGCAGGCGCCGAAGTAGGGCACCAGAAAAAATTCGGTGATGACTTGGTTATCGTCGTATTCGATGGGGACTATGTAACCGGCAATGCGGATGCGTTTGTTATTAAATTCGGGCCGCACCTTGGTGGATTTGAGTGCATCACGCCAATCGCGGCCGGATTTTTTATCTTCTATTTCTTGCTTTGAATCGGCGATGGCTTGGGCAATTTGATCCTCAAATGCCGACGTGTTGCTATTAAAGCCTTCGGCAGGCAAATCCTGCAGTAGCTGATCGTCGCTGAGTGATTCATGATCGACCTGCGGGATTGATTCCAATAAACGCAAATCATCGTCGGGCAATAATTCTGTCCATTCCACAGTAACGGCGGGGCGCGCTAAATTTTCAGGTGCTGCGTGAATGACAGCAGCAAAAAACAACATTGTCATCGCAAAACAATACGCGCAAAGCAAATGAAAATTCGAGTAAAGCGAATAGCGTGTTGTGCGATAGAGTTTCATCATTCGGTGTCTCACAGTAGTACCATCACACCCGCGTCGGCAGGATTTTCTGCGCAATCATACAAGCCTTTCTTATGAATAACAGCATGAACAACACTGCAATCGCGTTAGAGTCCGTCCAATACGCTTGGGGTAAACAGAAGTCTCCTTTTCTGGTGATCGATGATTTGCGTATCGCATACGGTGAAAAGCTATTTTTGTATGGCGCCTCTGGTTCCGGTAAGAGCACGCTGTTGAATTTGATGGCGGGGGTGTTGTTGCCGCGCGCGGGTAGCATTCATCTGCTGGGCAACGATATAACGCGTCTGAGTAATCGCCAACGCGACCAATTTCGCGCACAACACATGGGCATTATTTTTCAGCAATTCAATTTAATTCCCTATCTCAACGGCGTGGATAATTTACGCATGCGCATCGAATTTTTACCGCGCGATCAACACCAGGCTGCTATTGCACAAATTCCGGTTTTACTGGAGCGCTTGGGAATCGCCCATGTCGCACAACAACAAGCGCATCAACTCAGTGTGGGCCAGCAACAACGTGTTGCGCTGGCGCGAGCACTCTTGGGTAGTCCGCGTATTATTATTGCAGATGAACCCACCTCTGCATTGGATGCAGACCTGCGTGAAGAATTTATGGGTTTGCTATTTGAATTGCTGGATGAAAAAACCAGCCTGGTTTTTGTCAGTCACGATCAACAACTCCGGTCGCGCTTTGATCGTGCACTTGATATGCAAGCCTTTCGCGCCGATTCAATCGCTGCAGCAAGCACGACTGAGGTGCAAATATGATGCGCATGCGTCTTGCTGGTAAAAGTTTACTCAATCGCCGTGGGACGGTGCTGCTCACCATTCTTTCACTCACCATTGGAATTCTGCTGGTGCTCGGCATTAATCATCTGCGCACACAAGTGAAAGAGAGTTTCAACAATACGCTATCGGGAACCGATTTAATTGTAGGCGCGCGCGGCGGTTCCTTGAATTTATTGTTGTACTCCGTATTTCATATGGGCAGCAGCACCCACAGTATTCGCTGGCAAACCTATGAAGAGTTGACCAAACACAGCCAGGTGAAATGGGCAATTCCGCTGGCGATGGGGGATTCACACAAAGGTCATCGTGTAGTGGCGACCACGCCGGATTTTTTTGCGCACTACGCCTACGGAAAAAAACAACTGTTGAATTTTGCTGCAGGAAAATCTTTTGCCGGAAAATACGATGTGGTGATAGGCGCTGCCGTCGCGCGCAAATTGGGTTATCAACTGGGCGACAGGATCCTATTGGCTCACGGCATTGCCGAAGTCTCTCTCGCCAAACACGACGACTCGCCTTTTATTATCACTGGCGTTCTTGCGCCTACCGGAACACCTGTTGATAAAAGCCTCTACATCTCCCTTGCGGGTACGGCCGCTATCCATGAAGGCTGGCAATCCGGCGTGAAGATTCCTTCATCGAAAAAAGCATCACAACAAACAGAACAAAAACAAGCCGCGCACAAACGCGAGCATGATCACGATCAAGAGGAGCATCATGAGCATGCGGATGATTACACCGGTGAAGAGGAGCATGATGAGCACCATCACGATCATCACGCCCATGACCAATCGCTAAGTGCGATCTTTGTTGGATTACATAATCGAGCTAGAACCTTCGCGGTTCAGAGGCAAATTAATCAATACACTGGCGAGCCATTGCAAGCCATTATTCCCGGTTTGGCATTAACAGAATTGTGGCAGCTGGTAGGTTCTGTAGAAACTGCCTTTAATTTAATTGCATGGCTAGTCGTTATCGCCGGTTTGCTCGGCATGACCACCAGCCTGCTCGCCGGCTTAAGCCAACGCCAACGCGAGTTCGCCATTCTCCGTTCACTCGGCGCAGGCCCCTGGTATTTATTTGTATTGGTAATCCTGGAAGTGTTGCTCATCTGCAGCAGTGCCATAGTATTTGCCATCGCACTGCTCACACTCCTGCTCTGGTCACTACAACCCTGGTTGCTCAGCGAATGGGGCATTCAACTCGCACTGAATTTTCTAACACCACAACAAGGCTATTATTTGTTGGCGATTTTACTTTCCAGTGTTGTGTTGTCGCTGGTGCCTGCATTCAATGCTTGCCGCCGTGCGTTGGGGGATGGGCTTGCGGTTAAATACTAATCTGGCAGCTCTGTACAATTTGATACAATTTGATGTTATTTGGTAAAGAGTTGTTTGCAGCGGTTCCCTAGAATCTGCCAAACGAACCCTACAATTGGCAGGAACCTACATGAATTATTTCCGCAGCATAATAAGTACGTTTTTACTATCTGCAGCACTGGTATCTTGTGCGGGTTACAGTCTTGCGGAAGAAGTCGGGAATGACGATGAGCCAAAACAAACCAACAAAAATAGTCGCGACGGCTACTACCTTTCTATCGGGGCGGGGTATCGGAATCAAGAGACTCCCGGATTCGGTGAGATTAACGGTCTGCAATTAGTTTTTAATGGCCGCTATCAGTGGAATGGTCTTTTTGCAGAACTTGCTTTAAATCCTTCCAGTGCCGAAAGTCTTCCCGCTTTGGGGTACAACTTTTACAGTACGGATTACTGGAATCTGGATTTAATTGGAGCAGGTACCGCCGAGCGTGTTCAGTTCGAGTATCAAGTTGATGGTGAGACTAGGCGGGTATCCTCGGAGTCACCGAGAGGCGTTGGATTCAGGGCGATAGGTTCTTGGGGGAATACATTGTTGCAAGTGGTTGCACTGCCTTATATTTATGAAGATTTTAAATCAAATAGTCCGGTAGATTACGCTTCCTTATGGCTCGGTCACCGCTGGCAAATTAAAAACTGGAGTGTGAATGGATTGGTCGGCGCAAAATACCGTTCAGGTGGTTTGATGAACTACCATTTCGGTGTGGCCGAAAGTGAGGCGGACGAAGTGCTTGATGCATATGAACCATCCGCAGGGATTGATTACACAGCACAGATTGATTTGATTTATCCAGTCAGCAAAAATGTTCTGTTTAAAATTTATTCCAAGAGCACGATATACTCAGATGAATTCCTGAATAGCTCAGTGGTTGAGCTTGTTCGCAAAGCGCATAATCGTCCAGAAAGAGGGCATGAGTTCGGTGTCCTTTTGAATTATGTATTTTAAGGATGAACTGAAATGAAAAATAAATATCAGTTCATTTTTGCACTATTTCTTCTTGCTATTTTGCAATCAAGTATTGCTGCTGGGCAGGATCACAATGATTCAATAACACTCTCACTGAAGCCAAAAGAATGTGTAGTGTTTAAGGAGGGCGATAAGTGTTACGCGAATGTAAAAGTTAAATGGAATGCAAGTGCATCCGGCTCTATTTGTCTGTTTCGCAATCCTGGTGAGGTTAAGCTGGAGTGCTGGAGCGGCGTTAGTGAGGGCCGATTTTCCGAAGATCTGGTGATGGAAGAGCCTGTATTCTATTACTTAGCTTACGCTGGCGATTCTGAAATACTAGTCAAGCAAACATTAACGTTATCCTGGGTTTATGAAAAATCGAGTAGGCCTGAACAAACTTGGCGGCTTTTCTAATGGTGCAGTTACCTAAATCATGAAAAACCAATCTCCTAAATCCATACTCATTGTGGAAGATGACACTGACCTGCAACAGTGGATAGCCGACTATCTTACTGGAAAAGGTTTTGCTTGCACTTGTACGGAAAACGGCAAGGACGCCGTTAAATTAATTTCTGACACGCAGCCAGATGTGGTTTTGTTGGACGGCGCACTACCGGGGCTTGACGGTTTTGAAGTTTGCAAAGCGGTGCGAGCATTTTATAACGGCGCCATTATTATGATCACCGCGCGCGATGAAGAAATCGATGAAGTGCTGGGTTTGGAGGTTGGTGCAGACGATTACCTGATAAAGCCGATAAGAGCCAGAGCATTGTTGACGCGGATTCAAAAGTTGCTTGAAAAGAAAGAGGCTGCGGCGTCTTCTAAAACACTAACCTTTAATAATCTTGTTATCGACCCCCATTCTCAATCTGTTTCTTTATCGGGTACTGACGCAAAGCTTACCTCAAAAGAGTTTGAAGTCTTGTGGGTGTTGGCTTCCCATCCAGGTGAAATTGTCACGCGTGATACGCTACTGAAAGAATTAAGGGGCTATGAATTTGATGGCCTCGATAGATCAATTGATTTGCGCGTTTCACGCCTTAGAAAAAAACTTAAAGATCGTAACGATGACCCCTATCGCATAAAAACGATTTGGGGAAAGGGCTACCTCTTTGTAAAAGATGCTTGGTAATCTGGTCTATGCTGACATTACGTACGCTTACCCTGTCCCTCCTGCTCACGATTGTTGTTGCGTCTGTCGGTTCGGGTTTGTTGTTGGATAAACTCTATTCCGAACTCTATTCAAGCGAGCAGGCAAATAAGGATTTAACGCAATCACAATTGGAGGTTATTGGCTCCCAGCTTTCAAAAATCTTGCGGAAGCTTGAAAATAAAGAAGAATTTATACAGGCATGGCAGGAAGAAAAGGCACCGCTTGCGCTGGAAATAATAAACCGCGACGACATTAGAATTCCTGAAGAACTTCTTCAAGAATTAGAAAATACCGGACATATCACGTTATCCTCATCAACCAGCCTCAGTTACTATTCTTTTCTAAAAGAAGGTGGCAACTACCCTGACGCTGCGAGCTATTTAGTAATAAGCTCTCCATTAGCCAGTACTCAACAGCAGCCTAAATGGCCTCCCATTCTGTTTACCATCATTTTTTACACCTTGTTAATGCTTATTGTGTTTGCGTGGTTGTTCCCCTTAATTCGTCGCTTGCAAACTATGCAGTTGTCCGCCAAAAAACTGGGCGAAGGTGACCTGAGCGCACGTATTACCCCCAGTGTTGTTTCTCATATAAAGGATATTGAACTCGAATTTAATCGCATGGCGCAGCGTATCGAAGAGTTAGTATCTGATATAAGTTTGTTGAGTTCAGCTATATCTCACGAAATGCGCGCCCCCTTGGCAAAATTACAGTTTGGTTTGGATGCGCTGCGAGAGGAAGACGATGAAGAAACTCGTCGAATTTATCAAGATCGTCTTGACAAGGTGATAGCTGATATGACGAGCCTCATTGATACCTTGCTGAAATATGCGCGCCTGGATAAAAATATTGTTCAACTACCGAAAGATGAAGTGGACCTGCTAGAGTTATGTGCCCGTTTAAGCGCGTCTGTAACGCAAGCTAATAATATTGCAAGCAATTCAGCGGCTGCATCAATCGACATTGCTATAAATGCCAAAAATCCCTTTTACATCGTAAAAGGCGACGTGTTTTATCTAAACTTGCTGTTAGAAAACCTGCTCGCCAATGCTGTCAAATATGGTAGAGGTAAAATACTTATCAGCTTGTATCAGCATGAGAATAAGGTCGTGCTTACCGTTGAAGATAACGGACCTGGAATAGAGGAATATTTTAAACAGAATATATTTAAACCTTTCATTCGTGGTGAAGAGGCCGCATATGAATGTGGAGCATCACGAGCACCGCAAAAAGGTTATGGCCTTGGTATGGCGCTCGTCAAGCGTATTGCAGATTTGCACAATGTGGAAATTGAAATTACAACATCTGCGGCGTTGGGCGGAGCAAAATTTACGTTACTATTCGAGTAGTTGTTCCTCCATACATGTGCTGCGGGAACTACGCGATACAAATTGATAAAACTTGGTACAGTTACCCGTCACGTGACGATTTAACCTTATCCCTCCGAATAACCTAAAGGGATAATAGATATGTTTTTCTCCAACAAGAAATGCTGTACAACTAAATATGCAGTAGCTATCGCCGGATTCTGCCTGGCATTATTAACGGGCTGCTCTGATGATAATCACAAAAAAGCATCCAGCTCCTCTTTATCCAGTTCATCAGTATCCAGTTTTTCTACCCCCAGCTCTTCGTCTTCTAGTTCTTCTTCATCCAGCTCTTCTCTCACTAGTTTTCCTGAAGTGGGGCAGTGGTATGCACCTGCATACGGTTACGCCTTATCGGTGAGTGCTGAGGGTGATATTTTTACGGTTAAAACATACAGCGTTACAGAAAATTACTGCTTGCTTCAGAATGTAGACGCTAACCTTGCTTTGGCTGAGCTTAAACACAAGTACATCCACTCAAACATTGCATTGGAGACGCTGCTTGAAAGTAAAGGCGTTTATCCACCCGGGGTTGAATATGAAAAAGTGGAGCATCTTCCGAAGGTCTGTGAGGAAAATCCACAAAAGGTAAAAACGGATTCCGGTTACAACTTTGAAGCTAGAAAAGATTTTGAAATTTTCTGGGAAACATTTCATGAGCTTTACATTAATTTTGAATTGCGCGGTGTAAATTGGGATGAGGTTTATGAAACGGCTTTAACCTCTGTAGGCGATGTTGAAAATGAAGAAGAATTATTTGATTTTCTCAGTACACTTATTGCCCCTCTTGGCGATGGTCATGCACAATTGTGGCTGGCTCCACTGACTCAAAATTTGAATCAAAGTATAACCGCAGCCTTAGAGAATGAAGAAACTGTTTTTTTTGGTGCATCGACACAAGTGACTGTTTATCAAAAGCTAACGAACGAATATATACAGACTCTGGAGCCGGAAAAGGAGTTGACCGATGCACAAACGGAAGCTGCAAATAGTTATTTCTGGACTAGTTATCTTCAAATATTTGACATCATTTTTGGTTATGCGGATGAGAGTCTTGATATTAAAGCGAGGGCGGCAGGCGAAATCGTCTGGTTTATAACTAGCGAGAATATTGGTTATTTAATTATAGGCTCAATGGCTGACTACACCGAAGGTAAATCTACGATTATTTCTGACATCGATTCTGATGTTGCTATAGCAGAAGCTACTATCAGTGAGGCCTTGAAAGATCTTGAAGATACGCAAGGTCTCATTGTTGATGTCCGTGTTAATGGTGGAGGGCAAGATCAAGTGGCGCTTACGTTTGTTCGCCATTTTATGAGTCAGCCGCAAGTGGTCTACTCCAAATCGGCTGGTCGTGGGGCTTGGGCAACACCGAAGAAAGACGTGGTATTAGATCCTCAGAGCGATAATATCTATTTAAAAACCACAGCGGTATTAGTGAGTGGGGATACGGCGAGTGCCGCCGAGTTATTTACCATAGCCATGGCTTCTTTACCGCAAGTCACCATTATCGGTGAGCCAACAGCTGGTGAGTTTTCCGATATTCTCGTTAAACGCCTTACCAGCGATATCCTATTTGGCATAAGCAATGAAACCTATCTGGATGTTCAAGGAAATAACTATGAGGGAGTGGGAATTCCTGCTGATATCGTTGTACCTTTTGGAACACTTCAAGAGCGGAAGGGTGGTTATGATGCTGGTGTGGATGCGGCCATTGATTGGATTAAAAGGCTGCTCTGATTATGGCCAAGCATGCTCTAATGTCTTTCTTGGCCGAATAGCGTTGCAGAATGAGAATTTGCCTGAAATAAAAAATTCCTTTTAGCTTGATCAGTGGGGCCAAAGCAAAAGATTATTGGCCCCGCAATACGCTTAGTTTAACTTTAACTTTAACTTCAATTGTCCAAGTTCAATACGAGTACACAAGAGTCCATCATGAATTCAAAAAAGCAAACTGCATCAGCCCGGCATATTTTAGTTAAGACTCAAGCTGAGGCGGAGAAGATAAAGCAACTTATCGCCAAGGGCGCGGATTTTGGTGTTATGGCGAGGAAGCACTCTACTTGCAGTTCAGACAAAAAAGGCGGCAACCTTGGCGAGTTTAGCCCAGGTCAAATGGTTAAAGCATTTGACAATGTGGTCTTTAAGTTGCCGATACAGGTGGTACATGGCCCTATTAAAACGCAATTTGGTTTTCACCTTATTGAAACTATCTACCGTGACTAATTGGTAACGCAATTTACATTTCAAGGTATTGCGGCCACCCTAATAAGGGATGCGACATACAGTACTTGTACTCGAAAGCGTCGCGTTTTTCCGGTGAGGCATTTTCAGCTAGAAGTTTTTGGTAGCTCTTGGAAAATATTAAGGTGTTTATTATCTGTTGAATAAAATTTTTGCCGAGGTCTACCCGAATGGCGGCAGCAAGTTCAGTTGGTAGTAGGTTTAACGTGTTTTGCAATTGCGCTTGTAAAAACTCTTCATCAAACCAAATGTCTTGTAATTGTATGCTTCTGAGCTTGTGTTTCAAATCCGGTTTTACTTTATCGCCATTACAGCAGATTCGATAAATCAGCGCTTCGGCCAGCATGCTTTCAAGGCTGAAATATTCTGTGTCATCTTGATTGTTTTCGGAAAAGAAAGTGTCTTTGAGTGTGGTGATAGCCTGGTCTTGCTGCCAGCGTTGCAGCGCCTGTTCGTAGTGACGCAGACCTAGCCATTGATCGTCATAGGGGGCGCTGGAGATGTTGGCGAGCAGATGTGCATCTACATCGCCATAGAGTGATTTATTGGTAGCGTGAATAAGACTCACTTGGCTCAGCATGCTCCAACCTTTTTGAAAGGGTTTTACAATGCTTTCCGGACTGGTTAGCACGGTAAGTGCTTTATCGAGATCTTGGTTAGATAATTCTGCCAAGCCTAAACTGGCTACACCGATAATATCTTGCGCAGCTTGCTCCAATAAATCCATTTTATATTTGTTATAAAATTTGTCGGCAAACTTTAAGCTCATCAATACGGCTTTACTTTTGATTTGTTCAAGGTGATCTGCTGTTAAGCGCTTTTGTTCCAAGCCATAGGTAATGACTTGCGTTAAAAAAGGACCTTGGTTTGAATTTCGTAGTGCTAATTGCATGGTGAGCCTGTTCCTAACCTAAAGAGTCTTAAACTGGAGAGTTTTGACCTAAAAGCCTTAATCTAGAAAGCTAAACATATCGTCCACTTCTGCATATTCGTCAGTTGCGGCATTTTTGTCTTTCGCCTGAATAACCAGCTCGGCGGCAAATTTATTAATAATCGCTTCCCAGCCTGAGCTTTCATTGCGAATCAGGCTTTTAATATCATTTGCTACTTCCGGCGTCAGGTGCCGAATCAAGGCTAACAGGCTGCGAGGGTCATCGTAGCCAAGGCTGTGCAGGTCGTCGATGGAGTTGCGTTCGGTAAAGGTCTGTGCTTCTTCCAAGTCTAACTCTTCTTCATATAGGCTCGATGTTTCTTTGTGATACATATCGTAGTCTCCATCGACGATTTTTTCGCCGCGATAGATTTCGATAAAAGGAATCGACAAATAAAATAATCCTGCACTATCTTCTGCAACGCATTGCAAAATTTCAGCTCGTTTTTCATCGCTATCCTGGCTGCGAATTAAGTAAGTTAAAAATTCAAAGGTGTGCTGTTTTAATTCATCGGCATTGGTTTTTATTTTTTCTTCCCAGTAGAGCGGTTGTTGGCAAACGATGTCGCGAATTTTTTCCGGCGTCATGAGTTCGGCAATAATCGATGGGAAGGATAGATCGTGCTGACTGTTTATTTGCGTCAGGGTGACGATATCAATCGCTTCAATTACTTCTATCAGCTGCGCATCCGACATAGTGCTGGCCATCAGCTCAAATTTTTTACTCGCTTGTTTTGGCTCTACTGTTGCAAGCTGTTTAATTTCAGTAGCGGCAATTTCAATCAGGCTATTCATCTGCAACCTTCTCAGTTAAAAGAAATTTCATCGTAAGCATCGTCATTCGCGCGGCCGTCTTCATCGTCACTACCCTCATAATCGTCATGAGCGTAATTACGGTCGCCGTCATCATCTTCGTCATTGTATTGATCGTCAGCATCTTTGACTTTGCTTGCCTTGGTATTGTCGTGCATCAATAAGAATAAAACGGCACAGGCTTCAATTAAAAGATCCTGGTTATAAGCGCGCACGGCTTTAACGAGGTTCAAGTCCTCGTTATTAAATGCCACAGAAACTTTAAATTCATCCCATGATGGCACGACATTCGTTTTCAGCCAGAGCGACCATTGTTTTTTGGCTTGATCGCCAAATTTAATTCGACCAAAAAGTGCAACAGGCAAGTACTCGGGCAGTGACTGCAGCATGCTGGGGTCGGCCTGCAGAATTGTTTTCATTTGCGCGGTGTAATTGCTTAGGGCTTTAGGTTGTTTTGGGTCTCTGTAAGACTCAACATTTTCATACGCATCGGATTTTAGTTGTTGCAGGCGATCCGGATCAAAAGCTACATTCATAGGGGACGATTCGTTAAACTAATTTAGTGTGACGGATAATATTGATCCCATAGCTCGCGCATGGCAGCGGTGGGGTCTGGAACTATAACGTTCTTAAAGTCTTTGATAAAAGCAGCGCGTTTTTTGGGGTCGCTCAAAATATCGTAAGCTTCTTGTACGCGCTGAAGCTGCACACCAGCGTGGCGTTTTTCATCGTCAGTATGCGTGAGTAATTTGTCTGGATGATACTGGTTGGAGAGCCGCCGGTAGGCTTTTTTAATGTCTGCTTCAGTGGCGGTTTCTTTGACTCCCAAGACACGAAAGTGATTGATCATAAATCCCCTGTTTCACCTGAGAAAATAGGCTAAGGACGTAGGTTGATGTGGTCGCAATTCTGCCGGTATCGACATTGGGTGCACAGGGTATAGGATGGGTACGGCAAAGTCGCGTCAAATCTAGGTTTTTACCCTAATTTTCTGTCTGGAAGAGTTGAAGTTCAGATCGAGTATTACACCATTCTCGATTGCTGCTGCTTCCGGGCGAATCTTCGCTGATGCACTTGAGCGCTCTGCGTAACCCAGGTCAAATGGTTTGGTTTTCACCTTATTGAAACCATCTACCCTGACTACTGTTTGCGCTTATTAAAATAACCACTTGGTCAAGTCTTTGCATATAGTTATGAGTGTGCTGCCGATACTGAACTCACTGGTGTACAGGATTGCTTATTATTAGTTGGCGCTCGTACCACATGCTGTACTACTTTTAGAGTGATAGGCTTTTGAAGTCAGCGGTAAATCGGCTTTTATGGTTGAGAAAAAATTTATCCACTTCTATAGGGATTAGTTATGGCTTTCCATCAAATTACTCACCCGCTGGTGCAACATAAAATTGGGTTAATGCGGGATGCGAGCTTAAGCTGTAAAGATTTTCGGGAGCTGGCGAGTGAGATAGGTAATTTGCTTACCTATGAAGCCACACGTGATTTGCCCACCGAGGCAACAACGGTTACTGACTGGAATAATTACCAGTCACCCATAGTGCAAATTAAAGGCAAAAAAATCACCATAGTACCAATTTTGCGTGCAGGCTTGGGCATGTTGGATGGGGTAATGCGCATTATTCCTAATGCCAAGGTGAGTGTTGTGGGGTTGTATCGCAATGAAGAAACACTTGAGCCAGTCGCGTATTTTGATAAGGTTGTTAAAGATGTGGATATTCGCACGGCTTTGATTGTTGACCCTATGTTGGCAACGGGCGGAACGGCATTGGCGACAATTGATTTATTAAAGAAAAAAGGCTGTAAGAAAATTATTGGTTTATTTTTGGTGGCTGCCCCCGAGGGTATTGAAAAAGTGCAAGACAAACACCCTGATGTTGAGATTTATGTGGCCGCTATCGATCAGTGTTTAAATGAAAAGGGCTATATTATTCCGGGCCTGGGTGATGCAGGGGATCGTATTTTTGGCACGCCCCGATAGAAATTCAAATTTCTACAGCGTATTGTAATAGCGCGAACCTACATCGCCCAAACCGGGGGTGAGATAACCTTCTTCATTGATGCTATCACTGGTAGAGACTGCAAAGAGTTTTACGTCTGGGTGAGTTTGCATCAACACCTCGGCTCCTTGTTGAGACGTTAAGAGCGATAAATAATGAATGTCGCTGCAGCCTACTTCTTTCAGTCGGTCAATAGTGGCAATGGCAGTGTCACCCGTGGCAATAATTGGATCGAGCACAAAAACGGAGGAGTTCGCAACGTCTTTGGGCAATTTGAAATAGTACTCCACCGTGTTTTGAATAAACTTATCGCGATAAATTCCAATATGACCTACCGCAGCATCCGGCCATAAATTCACAATAGCCTCAGACATTCCAAGCCCTGCGCGCATCACCGGAATTAATACCACACTCTTGCTGATACGGTTAACCTCGGTACTGGCAAAGGGAGTGTTAATCGTTTGGACTGCATAGGGTAAACCTCGTGCGGCTTCATAAAAAATTTGCACGCTCATTTGTGCCATCACTCGGCGAAAAGAATCCGCTGGTGTATTTTCATTGCGCAGCGATGCCAATTTATGTTGCATTAAGGGATTGTCGATAAGGGTAACGGGCATTTTTATTCCTTAGCTGATTGAATCAGCGCGCGGCAAAAATTGTTATGTGTTGGCCTGACTACTGTTAAAAAACCGTTGCATCGCTTCGGATATTTAACGGTGGCGTTAAATTATTGCGCTTCTGTAATGCGAGTTTGCGGCCTGCAGCCCAGGTGCCGCCTTCCAATACTTTGGCTAAAGGAAATTGTGCGGCAGTGGTGTTGAGTGATAGCACAATTTTTTCAGCAATTTTGTCGAGCAAGCAAATGGTTAGGGCTCGCCATTCAATAATAATCTCGCTGCCCGGCGCCCATAATGGTTCGGCGTTAGCGGGGTTGCGCAAGCTAATCAAGCCTGAATCCAGCATCAAACCGCCATTGCGATATTCGGCAAGGCCCGTGAGCTCTTCAACCCCCATTACGGTAAAACCGTTATTGGCAAGTGTTTCGATCACCGAATAACTAATCCATTGGCTTAATTTATGGAAGGGTACATAACTCTGTGCGCCTTCTCCAAGTGGGCCTTCTCCAAGTGGGCCTTCTCCAAGTGGGGAATAGGCCCAGGTATCACCAAGATTAGTGCCATCCAACAGTAAACGGCCCGGCCAGATATTGCCTAAAAACGTAATTACCATCGTTAGGATTTGGCTGGCGGTTGGCGTGTCCTGGTAATGCGTTACTACATAATCCACTAAATCGCCGGGGCGCTGGTTGGGGAATATAGTTGGCTGTGCGAGTATCGCCTCGCCAAGGCTGCGCAATAATTGCACGCGGCCTTCAACGCCCAGGAGTGGATTATTGTTACTGACGTTAAACTGCCCGCTAAAACTTTCTACGCTGATAGCTTTTAATCCCGCAGCAGTAGTCTCAACTTTTTTTCTGTGTGATTCTTTGTTATGAGAAAAGCCACCCGCTAAAAACATATCCAAGCTGGCGAGGCCTAATCCTTCGGAGCGGCCGACGGTAACAGAATTGCTGGAGCTGTATTGCCAATCCGGCCCTGCACCTGCATCCACTAATACCGACGGTAAAATTAAATCCAACCCGAGTTTGGCGCGCTCAATCGGTGTGAGTGGCTGTTCTATAGCGCGCAGCTGTTTAAGTTGGCTTTGGTTGCCCACCTCATAATGACGCCAGCGCGAATGGTAGGGTACATTTTTATCGGGATAATTTTCTGCAATTACTTGCAACACAAACTCGCTAACCTCCGTCAGTTTGTGTTCGTGAATTTCAAAATGGGTTTTGCCTTCCAATGCAAATTGATAAATTTGTTGCGCGCGCGTGCGAATGCCCTGCGGGCTTAAAATAAAAGCGGTCAATTCATTCATAGATCCAAGTCCCTGCCTTTAACCCGTTCCAGTGCTTCGCCGGTGCGTACGGTATCTTCAGTAAAATAGCCGGCGGCTTTTTTTGCTTCTATTTCTACCTGGGCATCGCCGGGAATTAAATAATCGGGAATACTTAAACGGTTAACAACTTCTATGCCGCTCTTGGTAATAGCATCGTATTTCATGTTGCTCATGGAATGTAAATTGTGAATTTTACGAATGCCAAAATAATGTAAAGCGTCGGGCATTAATTCCTGGAAGCGCGCATCTTGCACACCGGCCACGCATTCGGTGCGGGCAAAATAAGTAGCGGCGCTGTCGCCACCCACTTGGCGTTTGCGTGCGTTGTAAACTAAAAATTTAGTCACTTCGCCCAGTGCACGACCTTCTTTGCGGTAATACACCACTAAACCTACACCGCCTTTTTGCGCTGTTTTTACTGCTTCTTCAATGCCGTGAGTGAGGTAAGGGCGGCAGGTGCAAATGTCGGAACCAAATACGTCAGAGCCATTACATTCATCGTGCACACGGCAGGTTAATTCTATTGCGGGATTGGATAAATCACTGACATTGCCAAAGATATAGGCGGTGGTACTGCCGATGGGTGGCAATAAGACTTTTAAATCGGAACGGGTCACTAATTCTGGAAACATGCCGCCGGTTTCACGGAATAAAATTTTGCGCAGGCTACCTTCATCCAGACCAATACGTGCGGCGATGCTGGGTAAGTGCCACACAGCATCAATCGCAACCTTGGTGACTTTGAGATCACCTGCTGCATTAATAAATTTCCCGTCGATGTGCAAACGCCCTTTACTGATAGCGTCGTAAATCTCCGGTAATTTTAAATAGGCTTGTGTTACGGCAATGCTGGGCTGAATGTTGTAGCCTTTTTCCAAATAATCGCCAAAGGCGTCAACGATATGTGCGCCCCATGGGTCGAGTGAAATAATCTTTCCCGGCTCAAACCACGACGGTTGTGGCTTTATTAAATCGGTGGGTTGGGTGTTGTGCAGATCGGGTTTGTGGTTGGCAGGATATTGTCCGGAGGCAATCGAGAGCGCGCGGTAAATAGTGTAACTGCCACCGTGGCTACCGATGCAGTTGCGCTGTTGCTTATCAGAGATAGTGCCAATCACCGGGCCTCGCTCGCTGGGCTGTTCTGCAAACCAATTAATTTTGGGCGCATTGAACGGCATCTCTATCGCGTGCGAGGTTAGGCGTATGTGGTCGATACGTCGGCCCTGGATGGTTCGTTCTTGAGTCATATCACACTTTCTCCAAACCTTGCGGATTAACGTGCAAATTCTGCTATGACAAGCCGGGTGTCTTTCGCTTTTTATTTATTTCAATCTTAGATCAATATCAGGTGTTGATCCTGATTTCGCTCATTTATTAATAACGGGTGTTATGTTGGGTGTTTGTAGGAGTTATTGCTACGGGTTAATAATTCAGTCAGATCTAATCCAATTTTATCGACGCTATTTTATTACCCTGCAATAAATGGGCTAATTTGTGCATAAGAATTAATAAGCCTGTCGAATTTGACATTAACACTATCGGGCATGGTTGCTAAAGCGTGCTATAAAGATTTTAGTGAGTTGTTAAATGTACCTAACCGTCGTCTTACCAAGGGGATAATGCGTGTACCAAATCAATCACTTTATTGCAGGGAAAAACACTGCAGCAGGCGCGCGTAAAGCAGCGGTTTTTAACCCCGCTACCGGTGAGCATATTGCTGATGTTGCACTGGCCGATGCTGAGGTAGTGGATGCCGCTATTGCAGCGGCGAAGCAGGCATTTGTAGCGTGGCAGGCGACGACACCGCTTAATCGCGCGCGCATTTTATTTAAATTTAAAACCATTATTGATGCACGTATCGACGAGCTGGCCGCTGCTATTACGCGCGAGCACGGCAAAGTAGTGGACGATGCCAAAGGCGAAATTATTCGCGGTATTGAAGTGATCGAATTTGCGTGTGGCATTCCGCATTTATTAAAAGGTGATTTTACTGAGCAGGTGGGCAGCGCTGTGGATGCCTACACACTTAACCAGCCACTGGGTGTGGTGGCAGGTATTACACCGTTTAATTTTCCTGCGATGGTGCCCATGTGGATGTGGCCTGTCGCAATCGCCTGCGGCAATTGTTTTGTGTTGAAACCCTCGGAAAAAAATCCATCGGCATCACTACTGATTGCTGAGTGGTTGAAGGAAGCCGGTTTGCCCGATGGTGTTTTCAGCGTGGTAAACGGCGATAAAGAGGCAGTGCAAGCGCTGCTGGTTCACCCCGATATCCAGGCGGTGAGTTTTGTTGGTTCGACGCCGATTGCTGAAGCTATTTATCGCCAAGGCTCGGCCACGTGCAAGCGTGTACAAGCCTTGGGAGGAGCAAAAAACCATTTAGTGGTAATGCCCGATGCGGATCTGGATACCGCCGTGAGCGCGATTATGGGAGCGGCCTATGGATCGGCAGGCGAACGTTGCATGGCAATCTCGGTTGCAGTCGCCGTGGGCGATATCGCTGACGCTTTGGTCGAACAACTTGCACTGAAAGTGCGCGCGCTCAAGGTTGGTAATGGGGCACAAGCAGGACTGGATATGGGACCGTTAATTAGTCGGGAGCACTGCAAAAAGGTGACTGACTATGTCGCTTTGGGTCAAAGCGAAGGTGCAACGCTGGTGATTGATGGTCGAGGAATAAAAGTGACGGGCGGTGAGGAGGGTTACTTTTTAGGTGGCTGTTTATTTGATCATGTCACGCCTGAAATGAAAATTTATCGCGACGAAATTTTTGGCCCGGTGTTATGTGTAGTTCGCATGCCGGACTACAACAGCGCCGTCGCGCTCATTAATGCCCACGAATTTGGTAACGGCGTCGCCATCTTTACCCGCAGCGGCGCTGTCGCGCGCAAATTTACCCACGAAGTACAGGTGGGTATGGTCGGTGTAAATGTTCCCATCCCCGTGCCTATGGCCTTTCATTCATTCGGTGGTTGGAAGCGCTCGCTCTTCGGCGCTAATCATATGCATGGTATGGAAGGGGTGCGTTTTTATACCCGCCGCAAAGCCGTCACCACTCGCTGGCCGGAGGGGGATGTAGTCGCAGAGTTCGTAATGCCAACGCTAAAGTGAGTTGTTGTTTTTAAGTTGCACTAAACCCAAGGGCGTTTCTCACGGGCGCAGAAACTGTATTTGGTTGCGGCCGCTGCTTTTGGCGGTGTAGAGTGCTTTGTCTGCGCGTTTAAACACCGCCTCAAAAGTTTCAGTGGTGCTCACTTTGGTAGCGCCAATACTGACAGTAACATTGATTGATTGGCCATCGATAATAAAACTGTGCTGTTCAATAGTTTCTCTGAGGTTGTCTGCCAGAGTGATTAAGCGTTCCTCGGTTATTTGCGAACAAATTAAAATAAATTCCTCGCCACCCCAGCGGCCAAAAATATCGGTGTGGCGGACCTGTTCGTTGATTATCCTAGCTATTTCACTCAGTACTACATCGCCTGCATCATGCCCCAGGCTGTCGTTTATTTTTTTAAAATAATCGATATCGAATAGCATGACACCCATTTGGTTGCGGCTAAAGTTGCTTTCAAATAAACGTTGCAGGAATTGCTGGACACCTGCCCGGTTCATAACTCCGGTAAGGACATCGGTGGTGGATAGTGCCTCAAATTGTTGTTTTTCGACTTCCAGTTTTTTGTATTCGCTAACCAAGTTGTTAATCCGCTGTGCATCGGCTTTGGTCTGTTTATAGACAAGATAAAACCGCCAAAGTACTTCAGTCACAATCAGCATCATCCAAAACAAAATAATGCTGAAATACAGCGTTTCTTTTTTTATCCATTGACCGACAGCTTCAATTTTTTCGATACGAATTTCGCTGTTGCTGTGAGCATTAAAATCAACGCCCAGTACAATTGCGTTGTTCATAGAGGGGGCTGAGTACTGTCGTGCTATGTCAAACTCCGTGATCCACCATTCGGCAACACTGAATTCACTCAGCTGCACGTAAACCGGTTGATTGAGGTCAGAGGTGCGTATTGCGGTAGACATCACTTTGCTGGTGGTATCGTATTTCTCGATATCACTGAAGCTAGGATCCAAATCCCGTAGCGACAAACGAATCCGCGGCGCGTTGCCTTTGTAGTGAATAAAAATGTTTAAGCCATCATAGGCCGAGAGGTCAATGCCCGTTGTCCGGTCTGGCCCGAGGTTGATTGACCATCCACAGGAATAGGCATCACCGGGCGCATAGTTGCAGCGGAAGTGGTTGATGCTCCGGTCAATCCACTCGGCGTGCTCGGTGTCCTCACCATGTGGACTATAGATCCAGGAGAGACGCTCAGAGTCCGGGTATAGGGGTAGGATTTTGGGTGGTAAATATTGGTGAGTGGCGATGACGACAATAGTAACGAACACAGCGAGTAATCGGAAAGTTGCGTAGGATTTCGGCCTAATCATTATTAACAACCCATTTATTAACATTATTTAAGGAGCAGATAACCAGTGTAGCTCGCTGAGTATAGATGAGATAACTCAATTGCATCATCGCCAACTTTTACAGGATAATACTGGTTAATTATCCAGTTTTCGTGCCCCT
>CAZCJR010000018.1:55306-55616 GCA_964499225.1 uncultured Cellvibrionaceae bacterium
CTAATGCTTTTTTATTAACCCGCCAATGGCGCGATACCCGTGAGGGCGTTGCGCTCGATTTGTGGTGGGCGACGGAGCAGGGGAGTTGTTGGACGCAAATTACCGGGCAGGAAGTGGTGTTTTTTGTATTGCGCGAACAAGCAGCGCAGATTCAGCCGTTAATCAGCCGGTTGCGCCAATGGCGTATAGCGGAAGTCGAATTAAAGACATTCTTGAATAAGCCCGTTAACGCGGTCTATTTCAAAAGCCACCGCGCCGCGCGCGATGCGCAAGATATTTTCAAGCAGAACGATATTCCCTTTTGGGAAAG
>CAZCJR010000019.1:0-55546 GCA_964499225.1 uncultured Cellvibrionaceae bacterium
CCAATTGCAAGCCAGAAAATTGATAGCCAAATAGAGATGCAACCACCAAAAATACCATTACAGCGAGCATGACCATCATACCGACGGCAACAAATCCACCAAGGAAGTTAAAGTTTTTGCGAGTTGTAAGCACGTAAGCGGAGAGGCCAACGAAAACAATGGCTGTTCCACCGAGCGCTTGCATAATGATTGCGGACCCGTTCGCCATACTGAGGTAGCGATTAATAATTGGACCAAGACCTGCGCCAATCAAACCAGTGAACGCAAATACAACAAGAAGGCCCGCTGCCGAATTGGCCGTGCGTGGCAGTACGAACCATATAAGCGCCATAGCGATCAAGCTCATGATCAAGCCTACGCCGTGGCCAATTCCAATTGCCATAGATATTCCTGCGGCTAAGGCACTAAACGCCAAGGTTAGCCCCAAGAGCATGTAGGTGTTGCGTAGGACTTTGCTTGTTTCAGTCTGACTCAGCGGCTGAGCTGTTTGAGTGCTATAAACTTCTTGCATAAAACCCTCCAATTAACATTTACTGAAATTGTATTAAGTAGCTTGGTGCGATAATACAAATAAGCAACCTCAAAGCCAAGCTATTACGGATTTACTTAAGAGTTGTCGCCAATAAGTAAGCGTGTATCGAGAGGTTCGACCAGAGATAACCCAAGATGTTTCATTAGCTGAAAAGCAAAAAAACGTAAATAAAAAAAGGCGCTAGATTTCTCTAGCGCCTTTTTTAATATGGCGGAAGGGCAGGGATTTGAACCCTGGGTAGGCTCGCACCTACGCCGGTTTTCAAGACCGGTGCATTAAACCACTCTGCCACCCTTCCGAGTGCGGCAAATTATACATAGCTTTTTTTATTGGGCAAGTGGAAAACACTATTTTTATAGCCAAATATCGCATTCAAATTTTTATAACTCTAACAGTTGAGCATAAAAAAGCCGAATTGTTTCCAATTCGGCCTTTCCGCATTTTTGATCTAAAAATTGTTACTCGTTTGTGCTGCGCTTGTTCAAGCGTGGATCATTTGACGGTCTGGTCAATGGGCGCGGATTGTGATCAACGCTGGGTGGCAGACTTGTATCCAGCGCGCGTGATGCCTGGCTTTCGATAGTTTCGGTGATAATGCTTACCTGATTAACGGGCTTTGGCGCTTTGCGCGGATCATTGCTCGCCCTTGCCGGTGGGGCGAGATTTATTTCAGTAGTAGTCTGGCGCTCGAGTGATTCAATCTCGACATCCTTCGCATTACTGGGAGTTGATTCCTCAGTACTGTTTTCAACGACTATGGGTGCAGGTGCGGCAGCAGGGGTGATAATCTCCTGCGTCGTTTCTGCGTCGCTGTTTACGAATACCTGGGTGATCTCGATTGGGGGTTCAATCGGGCTCGTGAATGTATCAACTGTATCGTAAGAGCCTGGCACGCTTGTGGCGTCAACGGCCTGCAAAGTTTCCTCGGCGCCTTCGTTCGGCTCAGCTTTGATGGCGTGAGTTTGCTGGGCGTGCTCGGCAATGGCCGCAGAAATTTGTTGCGCCAACTGCGCTGATTCACTCAATACTTTGGGTTCATCCGATACTGCTGGTGTAATTGTTTCACTTTCCTCTGTGCTGAATGATGTGTTTTCACCTTCTGCACCTTCAGCGCCATGGCGAGTGCGACGACGTTGCTGTGAACGAGTGCGACGACCAGCTGGGCGCTTGGATGGACGTTGATCATCACCGTCTTCATGGGCAGTAGCTGCATCATTGCTGATTGCAACTTCTGCAATAACTGTTGGTTCTTCCTTAACTATTGGTCTGCGACTGTTGTCGCGCTCGTTGCGCTGATTGCGATTGCGAGGCTGGCGCGGCTCGTCATCACCAGTCTGCGTTTCGCGCGGTGCTTGCTCTCGCTGCTGATCACGATTGTTGCGCGGTCTGCGTTGCTCGTTGTTGTCACGTGAAAAGCTCTCACGTTTTTCATTATCTCTGCTGCTCTCGCGTTTATCTTGCTCGCGTGCTGGTTTTGCATCACCAACTTGGCGTGGCTCCAAATTATCAACCAATTCGCGATCGTCTTTGCGGTCTTTGTCGCGGCGATTATTGCGTCCGTCGCGACGGCTATTGCGACCAGAGGGGCTGCGGCGAGCATCGCGTTTGTGTTCGCGTTTGCCTTTATTTTCCTCAGTTTTCTCACCACCAAAAATACTACTGATCGAGCCAATCAGGCGCGCTAACAAGCCGGGTTTTTTAACCGGTTCTGGTGCGGGCTGGCTTGGGCTGCTCGGTTGAACGATTGGTTTGGGTGCGTTAATTGGTTTTGCTTTGAAGTCTTCTTCATCAGCCTTGGCCTCGTCGGTATGCGCAACGATTTTATAGCTGGTCTCAAGGGTTCCTTCGTCGTCATCGCGCAGGCGTTGGACTTCAAAATGCGGCGTCATCAATTCGGCGCTAGGTACAATTACGACGCGGGTACTGTTGCGTGCTTCGATGCTGGAGATGGTTTTACGTTTTTCATTCAGCAGATAAGTTGCTACTGAAACCGGGCAAATCGCACGAATTTCCGCGCTGCGTTCTTTTTGCGCTTCGTCTTCAACCAAGCGAAGGATTGACAGCGCCAAAGAGCGGGTGCCACGAATGTTACCTACACCATCGCAGCGCGGGCAGATTTTTGAGTGGGTTTCGCCCAGAGAGGGGCGCAGGCGTTGGCGGGACATTTCCATTAGGCCAAAACGGGATATGCGCCCAATCTGTACCCGCGCTCTATCCATCATCAACGCATCGCGCACGCGGTTTTCAACTTCACGTTGATTGCGAACGGGTTGCATGTCGATAAAGTCGATAACAATCAACCCGCCCATGTCACGTAACCGCAATTGGCGCGCAATTTCGTCCGCTGCTTCCAGGTTGGTTTGCAGCGCGGTTTCTTCAATGTCGCCGCCTTTGGTGGCGCGTGATGAGTTGATATCAATGGCAACCAAAGCTTCGGTGGCATCGATAACGATTGAGCCACCTGATGGTAACTTAACTTCGCGTTGGAATGCGGTCTCAATTTGAGATTCAATCTGGTAGCGATTAAATAGCGGGATGTCGTCCTTATACAACTTTACTTTACTGCGAAAGTTCGGCATTACCTGCTGGATGAATCCTGCTGCCAGGTCAAAGGCTTCCTGATTGTCGACAATCACTTCGCCGACGTCTTGGCGCAAGTAATCGCGAATCGCACGAATAATAACGTTGCTTTCCTGGAATAAAAACGCAGGCGCGGGTGAGGTCTTTGCAGCTGTTGCTATGGATTCCCACAGCTGAAGCAAATAGTTGAGATCCCATTGCAATTCTTCAGCGCTGCGGCCAACCCCGGCAGTGCGAATGATTACGCCCATCCCGTTAGGTACTTCTACTTCTCCAAGGGCATCTTTGAGTTCGGCCCGATCTTCGCCTTCAATACGGCGGGAAATACCGCCAGCTCTTGGGTTATTAGGCATTAATACCAAATAGCGACCGGCGAGGCTGATAAAAGTGGTAAGGGCGGCGCCTTTGTTGCCTCGCTCTTCTTTATCGATTTGCACAATCACTTCAGTGCCTTCTTTTAGCACATCTTTGATCTTAATGCGGCCGTCTGAATCGCCAGAGTTTTTGGTGAAGTATTCGCGGGAGATTTCTTTCAGTGGGAGGAAGCCGTGACGTTCTGCGCCATAGTCAACAAATGCTGCTTCGAGGCTTGGCTCTACGCGGGTAATGCGGCCCTTATAGATGTTGGATTTTTTTTGTTCGCGGTTGCGGTTTTCGATGTCCAGATCGTAAAGCCATTGACCATCTACCAGCGCTACGCGCAACTCTTCAGGTTGAGTTGCATTGATGAGCATTCTTTTCATGTGGTACCTAATTGTCTGTGGGCGTCCGACTGACGTGACAATCAAGGTCAACATTGCGATGTTTTGCGCAACCTGATGGACTATTGCGCTACCTAATGGACAAGGCTCGCACTAGCGGTTGGTGGGGTTTACCTGTCGGCTTGTGCAGTGTGATCGCTTTGCAGCGGCTGCAGTACTTGCCTTTAATAACCAGATGGCCCATTTGGCTCATTCATGTACACCGGAGTATTCCGGCTTTCCTATTTGTAGTGCTTATTGTGGCGCTTGGTCAGGCGGCGTTCCATCCTGTGCGGCCGGGTTGTTTATTCATTTATCTCAGTTGATCGAGTGTCAGTCGTGAAGATAATCGATCTTCAAAATCGGCTTCTCGATCAGGTGGTTAGCTTTAACAGTTAAACCACAAGATTAAATTTGCAACCTGCAAATTAGCATCGGATAAGGGTTTTCGTCGCGTGCGACGGTGTTATCCAGAATTTACAAACAGAGCTTTCTTGAGTTCAGCAAAACAAAAACAGTGTTAACAGTGAGTGCAACGTTGGTTGACGCAATTGTTAGAGTAGTTGGCAAGCGTGGCTCGCGTTCTACCGTTGTCAGTGTCATCAAGAGCGGGAGCTTTATACGGCAATAGTGTATGGAAGCAGGCGCTCTTGCTGTCAGCGGTATTTCCTAATGATGCGCCTGTCTTTTGCGCGCGATCCGGAAACCAGCCTGTATCAGTCGTCTGAATATAGCAGCTCTGCTTATATGCGGCAATTAAATCAGTGATTTAGGTAAGTTTTTAACGTGACCGGGCCTGAGGCCGGTTCGGTTGTCCGGCGGTATCGGTTATCATGGTGGCTATGAAAATATCCACTGAAAATACCTCTCCAAGTGTTGAGTCTTCTCCTTTTGCTCAGGTGATGATCATTTCCATTGATGAAGATCAGGCCGGTCAGCGTCTTGATAACTTTTTGATTGCGCGTCTTAAAGGGGTGCCCAGATCGAAAATTTACAACGTTATTCGCAAAGGCGAAGTGCGAGTTAATAAAGGACGGATAAAACCTGAATATAAATTGATGGCGGGTGATTCTGTCAGGGTTCCACCTATAAGGACTGCCGAGGCTGGGACGGAAGCGAAAGCCAGTCATCAAATGATGTCGCTGTTGTCCAAGTCGATTTTGTTTGAGGATGATGGATTGTTGGTTATCAATAAGCCGCCTGGTTTGGCAGTGCATGGTGGTAGCGGTATTACCCTCGGCTTGATTGAAACTCTGCGTCAGATGCGCCCCGATGCGCGTCATTTGGAGTTGGTGCATCGCCTTGATCGCGATACCTCCGGTTGCATTATGGTGGCGAAAAAGCGCAGCTACTTGCGGCATTTGCAAGCTTCGTTACGTGAAAAGTCAGCAGGTGCTGGCGGTATCCTTAAGGTGTATCAAGCATTGGTTGTCGGTGATTGGTCCAAGCGCATTCATCACGTCAATGCGCCTCTATTGAAAACCGAAGTGGCAGGTGGTGAGCGGGTCGTGCGGATTCATCCTGAAGGTAAGCCCAGTCTGACCGAGTTTAAATTGTTGCAGCGTTTCGAGGGCTTTAGTCTTATTGAGGCGCGCCCAATTACCGGTCGGACTCATCAGATTCGGGTGCATGCACAATATTCAGGGCACTGTTTGGTGGGTGATGAAAAGTACGGTAACGACGAAATTAATGCAGTGATGCGTGAGCAGGGTATAAAGCGTTTATTTTTGCATGCGTCGGCGCTCGCATTTTACTTACCTGAATCAGATGAGCTCACTCGTGTCGATGCTCCGCTGCCCCCTGATTTGGCTATCCCATTGAGCAAGTTCTCTGCTATTTAGTCGTTCTGCGTTTTGGAGGAAGTAATTGCTGTTTATCTTCGATTGGGATGGCACCCTGAGTGATTCAAAAGCCAAGATTACCAAAGCCATGCAGCTTGCAGCTCAAGATATGGGGTGGGTGCCGCTGGATGATCATCTTATTCACAATATCATTGGGTTGGGTTTGCCAGAGGCGATTCACCGCCTTTATCCCCATGTTGAGCTGCCTGATCGGCAGCGTTTGCGCGATGCCTATGCGGTTCATTTTTTGACCCTTGATGAGGCTCGTCCATCCGACTTTTTCCCTGGGGTTGTGGAAACGCTGCACCGTCTCAAAGCTGATGGGCATACGTTGACAATTGCCACTGGGAAAAGTCGCAAGGGCTTGGATCGTATCTTCGGCGTGTTGGGCGTGGCTGAATTTTTTCACGCTACGCGTTGCGCCGATGAAACCGCATCCAAGCCTGACCCCTTAATGCTGGAAGAGCTGTTGGCCGAATTTGGTGTAGAAGCAGGCGATGCTGTAATGATTGGGGATACTGAGTATGACATGGAGATGGCGCGCCTTATTGGCATGCCACGGATCGCTGTTAGTTATGGTGCACACCATATCGATCGGCTGCATAGTTACCGGCCTGAGATGTGCCTGGATCAATTTGATCAGTTGCTTGCATGGGAAAAGTTGGTGGGCTGATTGAGCGGATCGACGCCCTCTTTTGCGAGCATCCGCGTGAGGGCAATCAGTGGTAGTCCTACCAGTGTGTTAGGGTCATCGCCCTCAAGCTGCTCAAACAAACAAATCCCTAATCCCTCCGATTTAAAGCTACCCGCACAATCGTAGGGTTGCTCGCGCTGCAAATAGTTCTCTATTTGTTCATCTGATAGGTTTCTAAATTTGACCCTGTAAATTTCAACGCTGGTTTGGGCGCGATTTTTTGCCGGATTAAACAAGCACAATCCTGTCATAAACGTGACTTCACGTTGCCGAAAACTCTTGAGCTGGGCAACAGCGTTGGAGTGGGTGTGGGGTTTGCCGATTATAAGATCGTCAATTGTTGCCGCCTGATCTGATCCGATAATGAGGTAATCTGGGTAAGTGTTTGCGAGGTGGCGTGCTTTGGCTTCCGCAAGTCTGCGCACAAATTGAGCGGGGCTCTCGTCGGCTTGATGACTTTCGTCTACGCCCGGACTTGCCCAATCAAAAGCTAATCCGAGTTTTTGCAGGAGCTGGCGGCGATAAAGAGAGCTCGATGCAAGCAGGATTTTCGGTCTTATCATAAGTCGGCCACATTTTTATCGAGAGGAAACGCTAAATAAGGGGGCAATTCTACTCCCATGCCACTAAATAGCGCTATTTGACCAGTTTTTCTTTGACACTGCGGGGTGATATCCCTATTATGACGCGCTTATGTTTAAGACCCCTCCTAACAAAGTTCTGCCTCGGCAGGGTGACCCCCGAAAATTCGCTCAACACGGCGTTGTTTTAGAGGGTTACATTGCTGTTTCTGATTTGCCTCGTGTTACTGAGGCAACAGAAGGCTCAGGCGGAGAAATTCAAGTAAAACTTGAATTTAAGATTAGTGAGGAGAAGAAAAAGGTTGTTGTCGGAACTGCGCATGCTGATTTATCGTTAATTTGTCAGCGTTGCTTGGAGCCAGTAACAGTACCTGTTCAAAGCAATATCTCACTCGGAATTGTATGGGACGAGGAGGGGGCGAATAAATTGCCGCCACACTTCGAGCCTTGGATTGCGGGAGAGGGAATAGCAGATCTCTACGATATGATCGAAGAAGAGCTGTTATTAAGTTTACCTGCCGTTGCTTACCACGAAGAACCTTGTATCGACAGCAAGCTGTATTCAAGTGGCAAACCGGTAGAGGTAAAAAAAGAGAGAAACCCATTTCAGGTGTTGGAACAACTAAAGAGCTCGCCGAAATCCTGAGGCGCCTCGGTTCCAACGAGTAAGTAAATAGGAGCAAACCATGGCAGTTCAACAAAACAAAAAATCTCGTTCCAAGCGCGACATGCGTCGTTCACATGATGCTCTGACCGGTCCAACCCTGTCAGTTGACGCTACCAGCGGTGAGAAGCACATCCGTCACCACGTGACTGCTGATGGTTTCTATCGTGGCCGTAAAGTGATTGATAAAGGCAGCGACGAGTAATTTTTTACTCAAGACGACTGCACCTTGTCTGCAAGAATTCGAATAGCGGTTGACGCTATGAGCGGGGACTTAGGTCCCCGCGTTGCTATTTCCGCCTCGCAAAAATTTGTAACCCAATTTCCTGATGTGGATTTGCTATTAGTCGGCAATGAAACCCAACTTCTTTCTTTGCTCCCCCAGCCCCAAAAAATATACGAGCGGATTACACTGGTACATGCTGTCGATGTGATTAGCATGCACGATGATCCTTTTTTGGCATTGCGCCAGAAAAAAAATTCATCAATGTGGATGGCGTTGGATTTATTGCGTAACGATGATGCCGATGCCTGCGTCAGTGCGGGTAATACAGGTGCGTTGTTAGCTATAGCAAAATTTTTAATTAAAACTTTTCCCACTATCGAGCGTCCGGCTATCTGCAAATCCATGCCTGTGGAAGTCGGAAGCACCTACTTATTGGATCTGGGCGCTAATATTAATTGTCCACCTGAGTATCTTCATCAGTTTGCATTAATGGGTAGTGTTCTTGCTGACTTGTCTGATGGTGCAATGCCGCGTGTTGCTCTGTTAAATATTGGTGCCGAGCAACAAAAAGGGACCGATACATTAAAAGCGGCGCAATTACTGCTGCAGTCCGACGATCGAATTAATTATGTCGGTTTTGTCGAGGCAAATAGCATTTTCACCGGAGCAGTAGATGTTATTGTCTGTGATGGTTTTCACGGCAATATTGCATTAAAAGCCAGTGAGGGTGTTGCATTATTTATCGCAAATAAAATTTCAAAACTTGTAAAGCAAAATCTATTCAATAGGTTTTTAAGTCTGTTGGTGCTGCCCTTACTTAAGCGCTTGCAATACGAGTTGAACCCGTCGTTATATAATGGTGCGAGTTTTCTAGGGTTGCAAAAAACTGTCATCAAAAGTCATGGCGGCGCAGATGAAAAAGCTTTTTTTCAGGCACTTGTTGTGGCGCGTGAACAGATTGTTCAGAAAGTACCTGCTCGAATCCAGCAGGTGTTAGTTGGCGGCATAAAACATCCCTAGTATGCGATAAAGCTACTATTTAATTAGATCCACGTTTTAAAAATCAATAGTCCGTAAAAAGAGAAGCGGTTTAATCATTATGACTAATCAACATCTTGCTTTTGTATTTCCCGGTCAGGGCTCTCAAAGAATTGGCATGCTGGCCGATTTGGCTGCCGAGTTTCCGATAGTGGAACAAACCTTTGCTGAGGCATCAGGCGTTCTTGGCTATGATTTGTGGGCATTAGTTCAAACTGGCGCGCAAGACGAAATTAATTTAACGGAGCGCACCCAGCCGCTGTTGCTAACGGCGAGCGTTGCAGTTTGGCGTGTGTGGCGAGAAAAGAATGGCAGTCAGCCTGCGCTGATGGCTGGCCATAGTTTGGGTGAGTGGTCGGCGCTGGTGTGTGCTGGCGTACTGGAATTTAAAGATGCTGTGAAATTGGTGCAGCAGCGCGGGAAGTTTATGCAAGAAGCTGTGCCCGCAGGGCAGGGTGCTATGGCGGCAATTATCGGTCTTGATGATGCATTGATTTTAGAAGCCTGTAAAAAAGCAGAGCAGGGTGAAATAGTTGCCGCCGTTAATTTTAATTCTCCAGGTCAGGTTGTTATCGCGGGCACTGCAGCGGCAGTCGAGCGTGCGAGTGCTCTCTGCAAAGAGGCAGGTGCAAAACGTGCGTTACCTTTGCCGGTAAGTGCGCCATTCCATACGGAGCTGATGTGCCCAGCGGCAGAGCGTCTGGCGGAGCAAATTATTCACACTGTTTTTTCTGTACCCAAAATTCCAGTTGTGCACAATGTGACTGCACAAGTAGAGGCAAATCCTGAAAAAATCAAAGCATTAATGATCGAGCAAATTTACAGCCCGGTTCGCTGGGTTGAATGCGTTAATACTATGGTGGGGAAAGGCATTACCTACACGCTGGAGTGTGGCCCCGGTAAAGTGCTTTCCGGTTTGAATAAACGCATTCATGCTGAATTATCGACTATATCGGTTGAAAAACCTGAAGAATTGCAAACGGCTTTAACCAGCGTTGTGTAACTGATTTAATTTTCTGCTTTTAGTTTTCCATTATCTAGTTTTTACAAGGGAACGACAAATGATGAACCTTAACGATAAAGTTGCGTTGGTTACAGGTGCCAGTCGCGGCATTGGTGCTGCTATTGCGGAACAGTTGGGTAAGGCGGGCGCGATTGTTATCGGCACTGCAACTAGTGGTTCCGGCGCAGAAAAAATTTCCGCGCGTTTTACCGAATTGGGTATTCGTGGTGCGGGTAAAGTATTGAACGTGACCGATGCTGATTCTGTTGCGGCCTTGCTAAAAGACGTGGGCGATGAATTTGGTGCGCCCGCAATTCTAGTCAATAATGCCGGCATCACTAAAGATAATTTATTAATGCGTATGAGCGATGAAGAATGGTTTGATGTAATCAATACCAATCTGAGTTCAATTTACCGTTTGAGTAAAGGTGTGTTGCGCGGCATGATGAAGGCTCGCTGGGGGCGTATAATTAATATCAGTTCAGTTGTAGGTGCCATGGGTAATCCTGGCCAATCCAACTACGCGGCGACTAAAGCTGGGGTGGCAGGTTTTGCACGTTCTCTCGCCGCTGAAGTTGGCTCACGCAACATTACGGTTAATACGGTTGCCCCCGGATTTATCGATACTGACATGACAAAGGTTCTGCCCGAAGAGCAAAAGCAACAACTTCTGTCGCGCATTCCCTTGGGACGTCTTGGTGCACCTGAAGAGATCGCTTCTGTTGTTGTTTTTCTCGCCAGCGATGCAGGTGCTTACATCAGCGGAGAGACAATACACGTCAATGGCGGCATGTATATGTCGTGATTTTTAATTGTAACTCGTTGTTTTATATAGATTATAATCTAAAAAACAAAGAAATTTGCCGCTTGGCATTACAACAACCCGAAAATCGATGTAAAATGCGCGACGATTTTGACCGGAATGCTTGGCTCAGCTATTTATTGGCCTGATCTGTCGGGCGTTTCGAACATATAACCACTAGGAGTTACATAACATCATGAGTAGCATTGAAGAACGCGTAAAAAAGATCGTTGCTGAGCAACTGGGTGTGAAAGAAGACGAAGTAAAAAATGAAGCTTCTTTCGTCGAAGATCTGGGCGCTGATTCTTTGGATACCGTAGAGTTGGTAATGGCTCTCGAAGAAGAATTCGAAACTGAGATTCCGGATGAAGAAGCCGAGAAAATCACCACGGTTCAATTAGCTATCGATTACATCAATGCCAACTTGGCATAATTTGTTTTTTTGTAGTTATTTGACTGGCAGCTGATACCTGTTTTCGAAAAGCCGTATTATTGCAAAATAGTACGGCTTTTTCTTTTGCCGCAAGGCATTGTCCAATCGTGGTGTTCGATTTCTTACGAATCGTCAAGATAATGTGGGCGTTGCTTTCCGCGCTCAATAATCCTTCGCAGGAGAACCTCAATCGTGTCGCGTAGAAGAGTTGTAGTTACTGGTCTGGGTATGATCAGTTCACTGGGTAATACCGTTGCAGATACCTGGCATGGCATTGTGAACGGTAAAAGTGGCGTCGCAACAATTGCTCACTTTGATGCATCAGCATTTACCACGCAATTTAGCGCATCAGTGAAAGGTTTGGTGGTGGATGATTATTTCCCCGGCAAAGAAGCGCGCAAAATGGATCCTTTTATCCAGTATGGCATGGTTGCTGGCATTCAAGCGATTCGCGATTCAGGATTGGAAATTACCGAAGAAAACGCTGGGCGAATTGGTGTATCGATTGGTTCTGGCATAGGCGGTATAGGCACAATCGAAGAGGGTTCAGCGACGCTCGAGCACAAAGGTCCACGCCGAATTTCCCCGTTTTTTGTGCCCAGCGCCATTATCAATATGATTTCAGGCAACCTGTCGATCATGTTTGGGTTGCGTGGCCCTAATATCGCTATTACGACTGCGTGTACTACCGGGACGCATAGCATTGGTTTTGCCGCGCGTATGATCCAATACGGCGACGCCGATGTGATGGTGGCCGGTGGTGCAGAGATGGCAACTACGCCTTTAGGCTTGGGTGGTTTTGCAGCTGCTCGCGCATTATCAACCCGCAACGACAATCCGCAAGCAGCAAGTCGCCCCTGGGATAAAGATCGCGATGGTTTTGTACTCGGTGATGGAGCAGGCGTATTAGTATTGGAAGATTACGAGCACGCGAAAAAGCGCGGTGCGAAAATTTATGCCGAGCTGATCGGATTTGGTATGAGTGGTGATGCCTATCACATGACATCGCCGCCAGAAGATGGCTCTGGCGCAGCAGCGTCGATGCGCAATGCAATTCTCGATGCAGGCATTTCGCCCGAATTGATTCATTACATCAACGCGCATGGAACTTCGACGCCAGCAGGCGACAAGGCTGAGTGCCAGGCTGTGAAGTCGGTTCTGGGCTCTGCCGCAGCTCAAGTTGCGGTGAGTTCGACCAAATCCATGATCGGCCACTTACTAGGTGCGGCGGGCGCTGTTGAAGCCATATTCAGTGTGTTAGCGATTCGCGATCAGGTCGCACCACCAACCATCAATCTGGATAACCCTGAAGATTCCTGCGCAGATCTCAATTTGGTGCCGCACACCGCGCAAGAGCGCAAAATTGAAGCTGTGTTGTCCAACTCATTTGGTTTTGGTGGTACCAATGGTTCTTTGGTTTTCCGCAAGTTGTAATTCTTGCTTATTTTGAGTTAAAAATAGCGCCGGACTGGAGACAGCCCGGCGTTTCTGTATAGACTCCGCCTATGCCAACTAAATTTCCCCTAATAAGCGTCAATGGTGTACTCGATGCGGCCATATCGCCGCTAGATCGGGGCTTTGCTTACGGCGATGGTTTATTTGAAACCTGTCGTTATAGTCAGGGTGTGATACCGCTTTGGGATTTTCATCGTGAGCGATTGTTGCACAGTGCCGAGCGATTAAAGATCCCGCTCGATGAGCGTTTATTAAATCAGTATCTCAACTCCATGCTAGTGCACCTCGGTCATGAGAAAGTCGCACAGGCAGTGGTGAAAATTACCTTAACTCGAGGTGTCGGCGGGCGTGGTTATCGTCTGCCAGATCAGCCCACTCCAACTTATTGCGTTGGAATTTTCCCATGTGATCACTTACAAACTGTGCAATATCGAGAGGGTGTTGCCGTGCGTATTTGCGATTTGCGCTTGTCGCAGGCTCCTGCATTGGCTGGCATGAAGCATTTAAATCGCCTTGAGCACATTCTTGCGCGCGCGGAATGGAACGACGAATTTGCTGAAGGGCTTTTGCTGGATGTGCAGGGCCGCGTAATTGAAGCAACCGTCAGCAACCTGTTTGCGGTAAAAGATAATCAGCTGTTTACGCCAGATTTATCTGCGGCCGGTGTTGCTGGCATCATGCGTAAAACAATAATCGACAAGTTCGCACCGACGTCGGGATTGGCTTGTCACATCGTGGATATGGATTTGGATTTTTTGCGCGCCGTCGATGAAATATTTCTCTGTAACAGTGTCTACGGTATCTGGCCGGTAAACACGCTGGTTGATGATCATCAACCTGCAAATACCTCGCATTATAGCTATAGCAAGCACGTTGTTACCCATACATTACAGGAACATATCACTCAGCTTTTCCGCGAGTGACAGTGGCATATCTATGAGCAAAAAAAAATCGTTAATAAGAAAGCTGCTAGATCTAATTGTAGTAACTTGTTTTATCGGATTGCTAACCGCAGCATTCGCCTGGATGTATGTGCAAAACTGGTTGGTTACATCGCTACAAATTCCACAGCAAGGTTACACTTATGAATTAAAACAGGGGCAATCGCTAAGCCATTTGGCTAATGATTTGGGTGCTGCTGGAATATTAACTCATCCTCGATTATTGCGACTCTATGCGCGATTCAGTGATGCAAACAAAGTGCATGCCGGAGAATATTTTTTTCCGCAGGGCACGACACCGGAAAGTTTGCTGCAAAAACTCATCAAGGGTGATGTGATTTTATATCAAGTCACTTTTGTTGAAGGTTGGACAGTTAAGCAAGCTCTGGCTGCCTTGGAAAAAACGGATAGCATTCGTCACCGGCTTGCAGGCAAATCCTCCGCAGAACAATTGGCGCTGCTCGCGCTCCCAGTGAAAGATCTTGAGGGATGGATTTTCCCTGATACCTACAGCTTTAGCCGCAATACCTCTGATGTAGAAATTTTGCAAAACGCGTACCGTAAAATGCAAGCTTTGCTGGATGCAGAGTGGGAAAAGCGCGCGCCTAATTTGCCTTACCAAAATACTTACGAAGCCTTGATCATGGCATCGATTATCGAGCGGGAGACGGGGCATCACAGCGAGCGCGATCAGATCGCAGGTGTTTTTGTTCGTCGCCTGCAGCAAGGCATGAAATTACAAACTGACCCGACGGTGATCTACGGTATGGGTGATAGTTACAAGGGGCGGATTACCCGTAAAAATCTCCAAGAACCAACAGCCTATAACACTTATGTGATTGCTGGTTTGCCGCCTACACCGATATCGCTCCCCAGTGCTGCTTCGATCAAAGCGGCGCTTAATCCTGCTTCGGGCAAGGCGCTCTATTTTGTTGCCAAAGGTGATGGTACCAGCGAGTTTTCCGATACCCTGGATGCACACAATCAAGCCGTCAGGCGCTATCAATTGAACCGACGGAGTGATTACCGCGCGGCACCACCGCCTGCAGCGGGAAATTGAGTGTTTTTTGCTCGCGGGCTGTTGGTTGTCGCGGTATGAAAAGCGCCTTCGACTCAGTACAATAGCCCCATTCTCGATGACCACACCGATCTACGATCACACCTAACGGATTTATTTATCCCATGAGCGACATTCATTCAGCGATTGGTACTGCCGATGCTGGCAGCACAGAAGTAAAAACCAAACCTTTGCATTTTATCCAACAAATTATCCGCAAAGATCTGGAGCAGGGCCTGCATAAAAAAATCGTTACCCGCTTTCCCCCTGAACCTAATGGGTACCTGCACATTGGCCATGCTAAATCTATCTGCCTGAACTTTGGTATGGCGGCTGAATTCGGTGGTGCCTGTAATTTACGATTTGACGATACTAACCCAGAGAAAGAAAGCGAAGAATTTGTAAACTCCATTAAAGCGGACGTTGAGTGGTTAGGTTTTAAATGGGATGGTGCGGTGCGCTACACCTCAGATTATTTTGATCAGCTGCACGCATGGGCTGTTCATCTGATTAACAACGGATTGGCATTTGTTTGTGATTTAAGCGCGGAACAAATGCGCGAGTATCGCGGCACATTGATTGAGACCGGTAAAAACAGCCCCTTCCGCGAGCGTAGCGTGGAAGAAAATCTTGCGTTGTTCGAAAAAATGCGTGCAGGCGCATTTGAAGAGGGCGCTTGTTCCTTACGCGCAAAAATTGATATGTCATCGCCCAATATTAATCTCCGCGATCCTATTATCTATCGTATTAAAAAAGCTCATCACCATCAAACCGGTGACAAGTGGTGCATTTACCCTTCTTATGATTTTGCGCACGGGCAAAGCGACGCAATCGAAGGCATTACCCACTCAATTTGCACCTTGGAATTTGAAGACCATAAGCCCCTATACGATTGGTTTATTCAGAATCTTCCTGTCCCTGCTGTGCCGCGCCAATATGAATTTGCGCGTTTGAATATTAATTATTCAGTAACCAGCAAACGTAAATTAAAGCAACTGGTTGACGAAAATCACGTTGATGGTTGGAACGATCCGCGTATGCCAACGATATCCGGCATGCGCCGCCGTGGTTTTACGCCGGCAGCTTTGCGCGATTTTTGCGAGCGTATCGGCGTTACCCGTTCGGACGGTATTGTTGATGTCGGCGTGCTTGAGTTTTGTGTACGCGATGATCTTGATAAAAACGCGCCGCGCGCCATGTGCGTGCTGAAACCACTGAAAGTGACGCTCACTAATTATCCTACAGAACAAGTCGAAACTTTGACCGTACATAATCATCCAAATCGAGATGATCTGGGCGATCGCTCCATTCCGTTTACGCAAACCGTATTTATCGAACAAGAAGATTTTCGTGAAGAAGCCAACAAAAAATACAAACGTTTAGTCACCGGTAAGCGAGTGCGATTGCGTGGTGCCTATGTAATTGAAGCCGATGAAGCGATTAAAGATGCTGAGGGTAATGTGATTGAGGTGCGCGCACGTATTATTGAAGGCACCTTGGGCAAAGATCCAGCGGATGGTGTAAAACCTAAGGGGGTTATCCACTGGGTATCGGCAACTAAAAATCTTGATTGCGAAGTGCGTTTGTATAACCGCTTGTTTACCGATGAAGCACCGGATGCCGGTGGTAAGAATTTCCTTGATTGCATCAACCCCGATAGCTTGGAAATTTTGCAGGGCTGTATAGCAGAGGTCAGTTTGGCGGGTGCAGTTGTTGGCAATAGCTACCAGTTTGAGCGCCAAGGTTATTTCTGTTTGGACAGTAAATACAGCACTGCCGAAAAGCCGGTATTCAATCGCACCATCAGTTTAAAAGACAGCTTCGGCAAAACAGAAGAGCAGGAATAACATGCTGCAGATATACAACACACTCACGCGCCAAAAAGAAATTTTCAAACCGATTAACCCCGGTAAAATTTCGATGTATGTCTGCGGTATTACCGTTTATGACTACTGCCATATAGGCCATGCGCGAACATCGATTGCTTTTGATGTGGTTGCCAGATTTTTGCGCAGCCAAGGCTGGGATCTCAACTATGTGCACAACATTACCGATATAGACGATAAAATTATTCGTCGCGCTAATGAGCTTGGTGAAAAATACGACGAGCTGACCGCGCGTTTTATTGATGCAATGCACGACGATGAAAAACGATTGGGTATTTTGCCTCCGAGTATTGAGCCTCGCGCAACAGAATTTATCGATCCTATTCTCGAGTTAACCAACAACCTGATTAACAAAGGTCATGCCTACGCAGCCAGCAATGGCGATGTTTATTATCGCGTGACCAGTTTTTCAGGATACGGAAAACTTTCTGATAAAAATGTTGACGAATTGCTTGCTGGTGCACGAATTGAAGTCGGCGATGTAAAAGAAGATCCGCGCGATTTTGTGTTGTGGAAGGCGGCAAAGGCGGGTGAACCTTCATGGCCATCGCCTTGGGGTAACGGTCGTCCGGGTTGGCATATTGAATGCTCCGCGATGGCTAAAAAATGCTGTGGCGATCACGTTGATATTCATGGGGGCGGCGCCGATTTACAGTTTCCCCATCATGAAAATGAAATCGCGCAAAGCGAAGCTGCAAACGGACATCAATATGTAAATTATTGGATGCATGTTGCTCCACTGCGTGTTGACGGCGAAAAAATGTCTAAATCATTAAACAATTTTTTCACTATCCGCGATGTGCTGGCAAAATATCAGCCAGAAGTGGTTCGGTTTTTTCTGATTAGCAGTCATTACCGCAGCCCTATTAATTACGCAGAAGATAATCTTATTGAAGCGCGAGCAGGGTTGGATCGCTTTTATGGCGGTTTGCGTGATTATGCCGATGTTCTGCCGACGCCTTTGGCAACGATGGAAGACAGTGCCTATTACAAGGCCTTTGTTGAAGCCATGAATGATGACTTCAACACCCGTGTTGCGTTGGCGGGTATGTTTGATTTAGTGCGCGATCTAAATAACGCTAAAGGAAATCTTGAGTTAGCCAGAAATCTTGCTGGTCAATTAAAGGCATTAGGATTAATTCTGGGCGTACTGCAAGAGAATCCCGAAGTGTTTTTGCAAGCGGGTGGTTCAGATCAAATTGCAGCTGGGGATGTTGAGCGATTGATCGCTGAGCGTATTCAGGCCAAACAAGACAAACAGTATGCACGTGCAGATGAGATTCGCAAAGAATTACTCGCTGCCGGTGTGGTATTGGAAGATTCCCGCGATGGCACCACGCAGTGGCGCCGTGAATCCGCCTGAGTTAGTGAGTAATTATGAAAGCTGAACTATTTAATCAATATGCGCTCCATTGGGCCGGTGGCTTTTTACTTATTTATGTATTAGTGCAGTTGCTTGTCGCAAAACATCCGCGCTTTCAGTTTTTATCGGCCCTTCAAAAGAGTTTGTTGGTAAAAGTAATGGCAATTGGCGGTTTTGGCTTGGTCTATGTATTGTTTCAATTCGTCGTTGTATGACGATGCAACCGGACGCACATTTGCTTGCAGCAGCGGTGGATATTCGCTTGGCATTTTTCGATATTGACGGCACCCTGCTGGATTCTCACGGACAGATTCACCCTCATCTTTACTCTGCAATTGCCGGCTTGAAATCCAAAGGAATAAAAACCGCTATTGCATCAGGGCGACCTTATTTTGCTGCGCGCTTTTTGGTGGACGAGTTAGGTATTAACGATGCTGGCATGTTTTATACTGGTGCGCATTTATTTGAGCCTCGTTCTCAACAGACATTGCTAGAAGTCCCTTTGCCTGTCGCTGATGCGCTGGCAGTTGTGCAGGCAGCGCAAGCGTTAGATCTGTATCTCGAAGTCTACACGCCAAGTGGTTTTTACTTGCAGGAGCAGACCGAGATTAGTCGCGTCCATGCTGCGCATTTGCGTGTGAAGCCGGAAATAGACGATTTGGCGGCTGTAGCAATGCGAAACAGTATTTCCAAATTGTTGGTGGGCGTTAACCACGTTACCCAAGGCGATAAAATTGCTATCTTGGAAAAGCAATTTCCACAGTTGATTTTCGCACGGGCCTATCTGGCGGCGTATCCAGATTGGCAATTCGCCAGTGTTATCTCGGGCGCAGCGACTAAACAGGGAGCTTTTGATTTTTTGTTGCATCACCATCAACTTAAACCCCATCAGGTTATTGCCTTTGGCGATGCGGAGTCGGATATGGATTTCTTACAAATGGCGGGCATTGGCGTTGCTATGGGCAATGCTAATGATAATGTAAAAGCGGTGGCTGATTGGGTAAGTAAAACAGCAGATGAGGCTGGCGTTGCTTACGCGCTGGGCCAATTATTTCCGGCATAATTTGTATCGAGTTGTAAATGATTCTTCGTAAACTATTAAGAAATCGCGGTGTCGGCCTGAATCTCATTGCAGGTGTCTGTTTTATTTTGCTGTTGGTAAATGGTTGGGGTTTACGCTGGAGTGAAATTGGCGGTTATCTGCTTGTGTTGTTGATTTTGCTGGGAGGGGTGATTGGTTTGGCGGCGCTATGTGGTTGGTTGTTGCACAAATTGACGAGACGCAGTGACGTTTCAACCGAGCAATCGACTGGGATTAATCAGACTCAGGATGACGAAGCATCGGATCGTGAATCAAACGAGAAAAAGTAGATTTCTGTTATACGCGGTTTAACACTATTTCCAATACCAGCTTGCTTCCAAAATAAGCGAGCATCAAACAGATAAATCCCGCCAGTGCCCAACGAATGGCTTTATTCCCTCTCCATCCCATTTGGTAGCGCCCCCACAGCAGCAGCGCATAAATAAACCAGGCGCTGAGCGCAAAAACCGTTTTATGCACGAGATGCTGTGCGAACATATCTTCCAGAAAATAAAATCCTGACAGTATCGCCAGCGTCAGTAATATTTCACCCACCCACAACAGCTCAAATAAAAGCGCCTCCATCGTTTGCAGGGGCGGCAACAGGCGTGCATTTGCAATACGGCTTTTATTTTTTAATGCATGGTTTTGATAGGCCAGTATCAAGGCTTGCAAGCTGGCGATGGTGAGTAAACTGTAAGACAGTATTGAAAGAACTACGTGCGCGGCGATCGTGTAACTAAGCGAGTGTTGCCATTCCGGATTGGTCGCGGTGATGGAGGCGATAACGGATATTGCCGACAGAGGAAATAATAACAAGAACAAATTGTGCAACTCTTTTTTCAGGCTGCTGACGAGTACGATTGCATTTATTACCCAAAAAATAAGCGACGACGCTGAGAACAAACTGAAGTTCAAATTGGTTCCACTCACGCTAATACCGTAAACCCCTATGCCGTGAGCTACAAGCCCGGCCGCCGCAATACTGAGCAATTGCGAAGGTTGAAACGATTTTTGACGTGCAAACTGGCTGCCAAAATAAATGGCAGCGGCGGTGTAAATTAGGATGGCGAGCAGGTTGGCACTTAGGGTAATCATACTGATAGGGCTGGTCCGTAGGGGGTTTTCATAGGCTAAACCAAGGTCGCAAGTGTGTCACAAGGCATCCCTAAAGAGAAGGGTGGATGAGAAGTGTCCCTATTAACACCATCGTGATTTGCGTCGGGATTCTGCAGGAGATTGCACCCACAGCACCGGCTTTGGGGGTATAATCGCCGCCACTTTTTATGGGCTTACCTTGGGGGGTAATCCACGGGTTTGGCCCGCCGCGAATCAACCGTTTTTTTGAGACAGGCTATGTTTGAAAATCTAACCGACCGTTTATCCCACACGATGCGCAGCATCACTGGCAAAGCGCGCCTTAGTGAAGACAATATTAAAGATGCCTTGCGCGATGTGCGTAAAGCATTACTGGAGGCGGATGTTGCGCTGCCAGTCGTCAAAGTGTTTATCGACCAGGTACGCAGTCGCGCCCTCGGCCAGCAGATTAGCAAGGCGCTGAATCCCGGTCAGCAATTCATCAAAATTGTGGAGGCTGAGCTGATCGCGACTATGGGGCAGGCGAATGAGTCGCTGAACCTCGCGCAGCAACCACCGGCCGTTGTTTTAATGGCGGGTTTACAGGGAGCTGGTAAGACAACCTCTGTCGCTAAACTTGCGCGCTTCTTGAAAGAGCGCGAAAAGAAAAAAGTATTGGTGGTCAGCGCAGACGTATATCGGCCAGCGGCGATCCAGCAGTTGCAGACATTGGCAGCAGAAGTCGGTGTTGAGTGTTATCCATCGACTGGTGAGCAAAAGCCGCTTGATATCGCACGCAACGCGATTGATCACGCTAAAAAACAATTCTTTGATGTGCTGATTGTCGATACTGCAGGTCGTCTGCATATTGATGAAGACTTGATGACTGAAATCAAAGATCTTCATGCAGCGATTAATCCCATTGAAACCCTGTTCGTGATCGATGCCATGATCGGTCAGGATGCGGTGAATACGGCCAAAGCGTTTAATGATGCATTGCCATTGACCGGTGTGATCCTCACCAAAGCCGACGGCGATGCGCGCGGTGGTGCGGCACTTTCGGTGCGCCACATCACTGGCAAGCCAATTAAATTTTTAGGTATGGGCGAGAAAGTCGATGCGCTCGAACCTTTCCATCCTGATCGTATTGCTTCGCGTATTTTAGGTATGGGTGATGTGCTCTCGCTGATCGAACAAGCTGAGCGCACAATCGATAAAGAAAAAGCAGAAAAACTGATTAAGAAAGTCACCAAGGGTCAAAAATTTGATCTGGAGGATTTGCGCGATCAGTTGCAACAAATGCAAAACATGGGCGGTTTAACCTCTATGTTGGATAAGTTGCCTGGGCTTGGCAATGTGGCCCAAATGGCCCAGAGCTCCAACATGGGCAAACAATTCAAAACCATGGAGGCGCTTATTAATTCCATGACTCCGGAAGAGCGTCGCAACCCGGATGATTTGAGTGGTTCGCGCAAGCGTCGCATTACTGCGGGTTCGGGAACACAAATCCAGGATCTCAACCGGTTGTTGAAACAATACAAACAAATGGCGAAAATGATGGGCAAAATGAAAGGCGGCGGCATGCAAAAAATGATGCGCGGCATCGGTGGGATGATGCCCGGCGGCGCAGCGCCCGGTGGGGCATTACCGCCAGGATTTCGTAAATAAACCTGCTGCTCGCTTGATGAAAAACCCGCAACTTGAACTGCACCCCAAAAGTTAACGTTGCGGGTTTTTTATTGTCAGTAATAATTAAAATATTTCACCTTGCAATGTTACAACTATGAGCCGGTTGCCGCCGTGATTGCGGTGTTCACACAAGTAGATTCCCTGCCAAATGCCCATGTTCAACTGTCCATTGGTAATTGGGATATTCAGGCTTGCACCAAGAATACTGGCCTTTAAGTGTGCGGGTAAATCGTCGCTACCTTCGTCGTTATGTAAGTAATAAGGCTCACCCTCTGGTACTGCGTGATTAAAAAAACTTTCAAAATCTTTGCGTACGATCGGGTCAGCATTTTCGTTAATGGTCAGCGATGCTGATGTGTGTTTGAGCAGAATGTTCATCAGGCCAATTTTATAATTTTGCAGCTCAGGTAGTTGCCGCAGGATTTCATCAGTAATCAGATGAAATCCCCTTGGACGCGAAGTTAAACGAAGCTCTTTTTGGGTCCACATAGGGTCTCTACAGATTATTGTTGCTAATGATTATTCGATGAGGCGGGACACTCATCAGGAACATAGTCGGAGACTTTTACATCTGCACAAGCGCTGCAGGAATTACTATAGGTTTTTTGCTCTGTGGAAGGGCAGGGTGCCGTGACGCAGCGAATACTGGTGTCTCTGGTGGCGCAAACAGGTCGATAATCCATAGTGCATACTTGCGGCCGCTGTTCCGGGCAATGTTTAAGCTCGGGTTTTATTGTGCCTTTGGTTGCGGTATTTAGCGAAGCACAAGCGGTGATGCTTACCGTAAGTGCGATTAGCCTGAATAGCTGTGGCAGGGATAGCTGTGACATAGCTGGCTCCCTCAATTATTTTTTACTTAAAGCATCGCCTTCAAATGCGATGCCGCTCCAGCCAAATTGCATAAAGTTGCGAATATTTTGGTGATCTTGTGCGTCAGGATGTTGCAGTACATCTATACGATAATAATCGCCAAAACAGTCCAGTGTTTGTGCTTCCGTCAGTTTTTGTAACTGGGCGAACGAAAATAATTTACAGGATCCCGAATTTTGTCCGGCGTCATTTTTTAGTAGACCATTTTGAAATGCAGTTGGTGTGAAATCGTAGTTTGCCTCAATGATGGCAATAGTATCCGTAAATTCAATAGTCGCTGGGTTCGAATTAATTTTTGCGATAAATGCGTCAATATTCATGATCGTCTCATTTGAGTAAAAGGCCGGGGTTTTGCTGGTTATTTTACCCCCGACCAGATCAAAATAATAATTGTTATTCCTTTGCTGGTTGTTCTGCGGCAATTGCGCTATGGTTGCGCTATATCAATAGAGTTTGTCAGTGAATGCCATGGCGAAAAAACGTCCGATTTATATTCCCTTTGCTGGCCCCGCATTATTGGAAGCCCCCCTGCTCAATAAAGGTAGTGCATTTACCCAGCGCGAGCGGCAACAATTTAATCTCGAAGGGTTACTACCCTACAACATTGAGACGATCGAGGAGCAGGAGGCGCGGGTTTATCAGCAACTCTGTTCATTTGAATCCTCTATCGATAAGCACATTTACCTGCGCAATATTCAAGATACCAATGAGACAGCCTATTTCCGTTTGGTAACCGACCACCTTACGGAGATTATGCCGCTCATCTATACGCCGACCGTGGGTCTGGCTTGCCAGCAATTCTCCAAAATTTATCGGCGCAAGCGCGGATTGTTCATTTCCTATCCAGACCGTGATCGAATTGATGATATGTTGCAAAACGCGACTAAACAGAACGTCAAAGTGATCGTGGTTACCGATGGGGAACGTATTCTCGGACTCGGCGACCAAGGCATTGGCGGCATGGGAATCCCGATTGGTAAGCTGGCGCTCTACACTGCATGTGGTGGTATTAGCCCCGCCTACACCCTGCCAGTAACGCTTGATGTCGGTACTAATAACCAAGCACTGTTAGATGACCCTATGTATATGGGGTGGCGTCACCCTCGCATCACTGGCGACGAATATTATGAGTTTGTCGATGAGTTTATTCAGGCAGTGAAGGTGCGCTGGCCAAACGTGCTGTTGCAGTTCGAAGACTTTGCACAGGATCATGCAACCCCCTTGTTGGAACGCTATCGCGATCAACTCTGTTGTTTCAACGACGACATCCAGGGTACCGCAGCCGTTGCTGTTGGAACCTTGATGGCGGCCTGCAAAGCCAAGGGCGAATTGTTAAAGGATCAGTGCGTCGTATTTGCCGGCGCAGGTTCAGCAGGGTGTGGAATTGCCGATCAAATTGTCAAGCAAATGAAGGCGGACGGCGCTAGCGACGCAGAAGCGCGCAGCAGGATTTTTTTGATCAGCCGCGATGGGTTGTTACAGTGCGGTATGCCGGGGTTGTTTGATTTTCAGATTCCCTTTTGTACGCCAGATGAAGTAGTCAACGACTGGAACCTAACGCACAGCAGAGGTGATGGTCCCGTCAATTTATTAGACACGGTGAGTAATGTTAAGCCTACCGTGTTAATCGGGGTCTCAGGTCAGGCAGGTTTATTTACCAAAGCGGTGGTTGAGGCTATGCAAGCAAACTGCGAGCGGCCATTGATATTGCCGCTTTCCAACCCCACCTCACAGGTAGAAGCGCAGCCGGTTGATATTCTGCGTTGGACGTCCGGTAAAGCCATGGTCGCTACGGGTAGCCCTTTCCCTCCTGTGGATATGGGCGATCAAACGTTCGACATTGCCCAGTGCAACAATAGCTACATTTTTCCTGGCGTTGGGCTGGGTGTAATTACCGCTAAGGCGAGCCGCATCACTGACAATATGATAATGATGGCGAGCAAGGCGCTGGCAGATGCATCGCCGGTCGTGCAGACGGGAGCCGGGGCATTGTTGCCGCCTCTGGATAGTATTAGGAGTGTTAGTAAGGTGATCGCTAAAACAGTTATTTTGCAGGCGATAGCTGACGGAGTTGCGCTACCTATACCACTCGATCTTATCGATGAAAAAATTGAAAAGAACTTTTGGCGGCCTGAGTATCGTGAATATAGACGCACGTCGTTTTAGCCTTCTATCTTTGGGGGCGTTGGTCGATCTCGTAACTAACCCTTAAGGTTTGTGTATGCTAGGCTTCAAAGCATGGAGGTTTCAACACTTGCAGTTAAATCAGGTTTAACAAAATACAGTATTGACGGCGCCCTTTCGTTAAGTCGGTCTGAATTATGTGGATGAAGGGAGTGACAACTGGTCAGATTGACCATAAAATCGCCACCTAATTAATTTTTGATGACTTATGCGCCATTCTTGCTATCGTTTCTTAAGTAGGTGATGCAGAATACGCACTAGGTGAAGGAGCGTGCCCTATTGATGCAGGTGATTTGAGGACCGGTTACATCACTTCCCCCTGTAATTAATACGGCTTGGCATTCAAGGCGTGAATACTGCGCTATAGTAATGTAGTGTTTGATGCCAAGGTCAGGGCAGTTTGTACGTGATGAGAGGGCGGTTTTTGCTGTCAAACTCGTGCGACAGAAACGAAAAAATTTACAAATGTATGCTCAACCCTAACCCAAATTTATAGCTTTTTAATCGACCTGAGTTGTTCGATAAAGGACTAAAACATGGATTTTCTTTCTGCACAGAAATACCTTTTAACAAAACATCAGGCAAAAGAGATGTTTCCTTCTGGGCCTGATATGGCGGTTTATAAAGTCTGCCATAAAATGTTCGCCACCCTGACTGCTGAAGGTGGCGTTCCGCGTGTAAGCTTGAAATGCGATCCCGATCTTGCATTGCAGTTGCGCGAGCAGTATCCGGCCGTTCGTCCGGGTTTCCAGATGAATAAAAAACACTGGAACACCATCATTCTGGATAATTCTGTTCCGACAGAGCAGATCCAGCGCATGATCGATCACTCTTACCAGCTGATTGTGGATAACTTGCCGACATCTGAACGCGATCAACTGCTTGCGTCCAAAAAGTAATGTCTGCTTTAGGCACCGGGCAGTAACCCGGTGCAATTCCCCGTATAGGTACCAAGCATGTCGAGCGACGCAACTGGTATAGAGCAATCTTTTGGTATAACCCCAAGCTCCGATGAGTTGTCAGAAGCCAATCTTTGCGGATCTCTTGTGGATACAGCAATAAGGTTGAAGTCGGTTCGCGATCTGTCGGGTTTCTCTCAACGCGAGCTAGCCAAGCGCGCTGGCGTCACTAACAGCAGTATCTCTATGATTGAGCAGGGGCAGGTAAGCCCTAGCATTCAGTCCCTTAGTCGTATTCTTGCCGCTTTTCCCATAAGCTTGGCCGATTTTTTTAGTTTCACACTTTCGTCTGAGGCCCACCCACATCCGGCGGGACAGTTAGTGATTCAGTCGTTGGGCAGCGCCCGCCAGCTGGATGCTCAAATCGAACATTTGTCAGTTGCGCAAGCCACCGCTTTTAGTGCGCCCGCAGTAGACTCCTGCGGTGTAATACTCGAGGGAAATCTTCAATTGATACTAATGAGCGGAAGCCAGTTGTTAGGTCAAGGCGATAGCTTTTACATTCCGGCTAACCAGCTATTTCGATTGATCAACCTTTCCGCGCATGATGCGACTTTGTTCCGCTGTTCGCTTTTTGTGCACAAGGCATAACGCGCGCAAATTTTTGTGCGTTATACCCCAGCGGTCTGCACTCCTACGAGGCAAGTCCTCACCAGCCTGCTACACTCAAAACCAGATTTTCCCTCCTCATTCCTTACTAGAAAGAGAGATTTACTATGTTTCAAGGAAAAGCCCTAAAGGTTTCGCTGTTGCCTGATGGTATTGCCGAACTTACCTTTGATCTGCAAGGCGAATCGGTAAACAAATTCAGTTTGCTCGTTGTTTCCGAACTCCAGCAAGTACTCGATCTGATCGAAACAGCGAAAGACATTCGCGGATTGCTGGTCAAGAGTGCGAAAGATGTGTTTATCGTGGGTGCCGATATTATGGAATTCAGCACCGTATTCGCTTCTGGTCCAGAGCAAATCACTGGCCATTTGGCGGCTAATAATCGCAATTTTTGCCGCCTTGAAGATCTGCCATTTCCTACCGTTGTTGCCATTAACGGTTTTGCATTGGGTGGCGGGTTGGAATTTTGTTTGTCATGTGATTACCGCATCGCCAGTACAGCCGCTAAAGTCGGTTTGCCTGAGACCAAGTTGGGAATTATCCCTGGCTGGGGTGGCACAGTACGTTTGCCGCGTGTTGCAGGTCTTGATACTGCTGTTGAATGGATCGCTGCAGGTAAAGAAAACGATGCAGATGCTGCGTTAGCTGCGCGTGTTGTTGATGCAGTGGTTGAACCGGCAAAATTAAACGACGCCGCGCTGAATTGCCTGCAGCAATGTATTAGCGGTAAGTTTGATTATCAAGCCCGTCGCATGCAGAAAAAATCACCGCTTAAATTAAATTTTATTGAATCCATGATGGCTTTTGAAACTTCAAAAGCGTTTGTGGGCGGACAAGCGGGGCGTAATTATCCAGCACCTGTTTCTGCAATTAAAGCGATGCAAAAAGCAGCTGACAAAGGTCGCGATGAAGCATTGCAGGCCGAGGCTGAGAATTTTGCAAAAATGGCACAAACGCCAGTTGCGCAATCGTTGGTGGGCATTTTTATTAACGAGCAAATCCTCGGCAAAAAAGCCAAGGGTTGGGAGAAAAAGCCGATAAAAAAATCGCGCGTGCAGGCAGTTTTGGGTGCCGGGATTATGGGCGGCGGTATTGCTTATCAGTCGGCATTAAAAGGTGTACCGATAAAAATGAAAGACATTGCCCAACAGGGCATAGATCTCGGGCTTGCGGAAGCAAATAAATTATTGAGTAAACGGGTTGAGCGCAAAAAATTAACCGCGACAGAAATGGGCAATGTACTTAATCGAATTGAACCCGCGCTAACCTATGATGGTTTTGATCAGATTGATATTGTGGTTGAAGCTGTTGTTGAAAACCCTAAGGTAAAAAAAGCGGTGTTGGCGGAAGTTGAAACTAAAGTCAGTAACGATACAGTACTCGCGTCCAATACTTCGACCATTTCAATCACCTATCTCGCTGAAGGTCTGGCGCGCCCGGAAAATTTCTGTGGTATGCACTTTTTTAATCCAGTGCATATGATGCCGTTGGTAGAAGTTATTCGAGGTGAAAAAACATCCGACAATGCTGTTGCCCGCACAGTGGCCTATGCGAATGCAATGGGCAAAAAACCTATCGTTGTAAAAGACTGCCCGGGGTTTTTAGTGAACCGTGTGCTGTTCCCCTATTTGGCTGGTTTTGCAATGTTGTTGCGCGATGGCGTTGATTTTCAGCGCATTGATAAGCTGATGGAGACTTGGGGCTGGCCAATGGGGCCTGCCTATTTGCTTGATGTCGTCGGTATTGACACTGCAGTGCACGCCGAAAAAGTCATGGCGAATGGTTTCCCTGATCGTATGCAGCGTGATTTTACTTCCTGCACCGATGCACTCTTTGCTGCTGGTCGTCTCGGTCAGAAAAATGAAAAAGGTTTTTATAATTACGAGCTGGATAAAAAAGGTAAACCCGCCAAAGTCGCTGCTGCCGAGGTGGTTGATATTCTCAAGCCAACCATTCAAGGTGCGATCGAAATTAGCGATGAAGATATTATCGCGCGTATGATGATTCCGATGGCAACTGAGTTAACGCGCTGTCTTGATGAAGGCATAGTGGACACCGCTGCCGAAGCCGACATGGCGCTAGTGTATGGCACAGGTTTCCCACCATTCCGCGGTGGTGTATTCCGTTGGATTGATTTTATTGGTGCGCAAACATTTTGCGATATGGCTGCAAAATTTACCGCTCTTGGCGCACTTTACCAAGCACCGGACAGCCTCAAAGTCAAAGCGGCTAACAACCAAAAATTTTACGGCTAAGGAGTCGTTCTAATGAGCTTACAACCACGCGACGCCGTTATTGTTGATTACGCCCGCAGCGCTATGGGGCGCTCCAAAAACGGCTGCTTCCGTCACATGCGCGCCGATGATATTTCTGCAGCAATTATTAAAGGCTTGCTCGCACGCAATCCAAAACTTGACCCCAATACGATTGATGATTTGCTCTGGGGTTGTGTAATGCAACGCGAAGAGCAGGCATTTAATGTGGCGCGCAATATTTTATTGTTGGCCGGTTTGCCGCACACCATTCCCGCACAAACCATTAATCGTCTCTGTGGTTCTTCAATGTCAGCGTTGCATACTGCAACGGTGAACATTCGCGCCGGGCAAGGTGATGTGTATTTGATTGGCGGCGTCGAACACATGGGGCATTTGCCGATGTATGAATCGGTCAGCATCAATCCTCTGTTGGGTTTATCCGTCGCAAAAGCGGCAGGCAATATGGGCATGACTGCTGAATATCTCGCGCTCTTGCATGGCATCAACCGCCAACAGATGGATGAATTCGGCGCGCGTTCACATCAGTTGGCTGCCCAAGCCCGTGAAACGGGTAAATTCAGCCGCGAAATTATTGCGGTGGACGGTCACAACAGCGATGGGTTTTTAATGTCGGTTGATCAGGATGAAACTATTCGGCCGGAAACTACCGTTGAAGCCCTGTCCAAATTGCCACCGGTATTCGATCCCAAAAATGGTCAGGTGACTGCCGGTACTTCATCGCAATTAAGTGACGGTGCTTCGGTGATGTTAGTCATGTCTGCGGAGCGTGCAAAATCCCTGGGCTTAAAACCTATCGCCAAAGTAGTTTCGCTAGGTCTCGCTGGCGTTGATCCTTCGATTATGGGTTACGGCCCTGTGCCTTCTACCGAAAAAGCATTGAAAGCGGCCAATCTGACCATTGAAGATATAGACGCTGTTGAGCTCAATGAGGCCTTTGCTGCTCAGGCACTGCCGGTGTTGAAAGACTTAAAACTGCTGGATGTGATGAACGATAAGGTCAATGTACACGGCGGCGCTATTGCTCTGGGCCACCCATTCGGTTGTTCTGGAACGCGTATCACCGGCTCGTTACTAACTGTGATGCAGGATCGTGATTTGAATTTAGGTGTTTCGACTATGTGTATAGGTTTGGGGCAGGGGATTACAACCGTGTTGGAGCGCTTGAACTAATCTACTGTTCAAACTTGTCGTTATCGATAAAGGGTCAACTTGTGTTGGCCCTTTATTTTTTTGTGGTTACAAAAACCATTATAGGTTTCGGTCAATCTAAATTGACCTGTCTGTTAAACTGGGCAACATAAGCCATTTTTGGGAAACACGCGTTGATTCATTACTGCACGGACAAAACGATTCCAGCTAGCCTGTTGATTGAACAGTCAATCCAGCAGTTAGCGGTTGCCGCCGGTGATTCTCCACAGACACTACATCTTGTAATTCAGTTTTCCCATACACAATATTATCTGCCACATCAGCCGAAACTGGAGTTGTTAGCACTGGTTTCGCTTCATAAATACTGCGACGCGGCCGTATTAATCGAAGGTAGTATTGTTCATTTTACTTCTGAACGACTTGAGCAGCTGCGATTACTGTCGGATGGTTTGTCTGATGGTTCTTGCGATACTACCGGTGTAATTCGGAGCTACTGCCAAAATCATTCTCTACCTTGGCTGATAATGTCGGATCCCTGGTTGCTTACACCAATTCATATACCCAAGCCTTGGGGGCAAGAAATTTGGTATACCGGCATAGAGGCGCGTGGTCAGGCTGAGGTGATAGGGGATCAAGGTAATATTCCCTTGCCATGGCTATTAGACTTAATGGCTGGGCGCACTGGATTGCGTGATGGATGCCAACCTATTTTGCTTAAAGTTTTGGACCCCCTACCTGACGAGGTTTATGGCGATCTCTACTTTGAGCTTCATCAGGAAAAACAAGAAGTCTATGTAGTTACTCATATAGACCAGATAGCTTGGCCCGAGGGAATTGGTGCGATTCAATTAGGGTTTGCACCCCAAGCCCGCCAACGTTTTAGAAATGACGAAGAATTTAAACAGGCTTACCTGGATTCGGTTAATGCCTACGAACAAGTCAGGCGTCTCCTGGATCACAAATTGGATGAAAAAAAACTTACCGCTGGTATCGAAGCGAACCAAGCTGTGGCTGCCTCACAATCAATAAATTGGATTAATACATTAGCTCAACAAGCTGAGAATAAAGTGTTAATTGAGAAGGAGATAGAGCTTCGCAATGTTATGAACAGCTTTGTACAGGAGTATCCGTTAGCTGTTGGCGATGTAGTGACAGTTCCGAAACAGGTGCCGCATGCGTTGCAGCATGGCGTTCGCGTTGTAGAATTCCAGACGCCTGTGTACGAGCGCAAAATTCTCAGCTTCGGGCAAAAGGTATTGACCCAAGGCCATTGGGATACTCGAGAAGCGCTTGAATTGGTTGATTTGGATGTCGCGGGGCTTCAACCCCCGGAGTTGCTGAGTGTTACTCCGCAGTTGCGTATTGAACGTATCGTGAACTTTGATGATTTTGAAGCGCAGCGTATTCAGCTGGATGGTCACCATATATTTAGAGGAGATGTTTACAGCGTCTTGATAGTATTACAGGGCAGATTAACTCTAGGCTGCACTGAGCGGAGGAGAACCATAGAGCCAGGCCAAGCCCTGCTGCTACCGAAGGCGGCGAAGGAGTGGTCAGTAGCGAGTTCTACGCCGTGCCTATTCTTGCTGGCCTCACCACGGCAGTCAGCTTGATAGGTTTTGGGATAATTGGATGTTAGACTGCGCCCCCATTTTACGCTGAGCTCGCCGAGGTAACCATGTCGTCTTTTTACGAAATTATTGAATTGTTGAACGGCGATGTTGCTTTGGCGCGTGCCGATGATGAAGGCAATGAGCCTTTGGTGACGATTCGCTTTTCGCAAGAATCCTTGGCCTTTTTAGGCGAAGAAAAATTTCTGGTGGCTAAGGCAATGATTGAAGCGGGCATGGAGGTCGCTGGCGATATTGCAGATCAGCAAGCCGAAGCTATGTTGGATGATGTAGTAGAAGAGTTAAGTGAGACTGAAAAATTGATGCTGCACTAGGCCTTATGGGATTGGTAAATCCTGTGTCGGTTTCAATGTTAATTATGTTACAACTTTTGAGGCTTTGCCTCCCTGCGTTACTCCACTAGTTCGAAGTAATACAATCCTGCCCAACACAATTCGATTACTAAAAATTCGTGACCAGCTTAGCGAACTCTTACTTAACGCACTCTCAGTAATAACCCCTGACACTCACCAATTTTAGCGGCCACTTCAAGCTGCGTGAGTTCTTTGTCAGTCAATTTCCCAGGGCTTGATATTACGGTATGGCTATTGCCAGCAGAAAGTGCCTCCCAGGTGATCCACAGAAGTGTTTGCGGATTTTGGCAGTGGATCACGCGAATGTAGCGCGTATTAACACCATAAGACTCAAGCAGCTCACGACTGATATTGTGTGGTGCTATCCAGGTAATCCAGCGGTCACTGCATGCGTTACTAAGAAACGCAATCATTGGCAGGAGCAAGGCAACTTGCTCCGGCGAGTCACTGGTGAGTACGAGTTCAGTAACACCGCTGGCGGGTTGTTGGCGAGAAACTGATTGTTGCGGTATAACTCTGGCAATATTAGTCACGACGAATCACTCCTACACTAAGCCCTTCAATACTGAATTCTTGATCGCGCATATCCACAAGGATGACATCGAAATCCGGATTTTCTGGCCACAACTCAACTTGTGCCTTATTGCCCGCGCGCTTGAAGCGCTTAACGGTAACTTCTTCACCAATACGTGCAACAACGATTTGCCCATTGCGCACCTGATCTGTTTTATGGACTGCAAGTAAATCACCATCAAGAATACCGGCATCTTTCATGCTCATGCCGTGAACGCGCAGGAAAAAGTCTGCACTGGGTGAGAAAAAACTATGGGGAATGTTGCAGTAATCTTCGATGTGGGCTTGCGCAAGTATCGGGTTACCAGCGGCTACGCGTCCAATGATAGGAATGCCGGATTGCAGCTCCGGCAATTTTATTCCGCGCGATGCGCCGGGAATAATTTCAATGGCACCTTTACGAGCCAGAGCTTTGATGTGTTCTTCTGCGGCATTGGCTGACTTAAAGCCGAGAATACGAGCGATTTCGGCGCGCGTGGGCGGATAGCCTGTTTCGTCCGCATAGGTGCGAATGAGCTGTAGTACCTGTTCCTGGCGCGGTGTTAAGTCAGACATGGTGCTCTCCTGAATCTGTTTATTTGTACAGTAGTTGTGATTATATACAGTAATTCAGGTTGTGCAATAGTTTTTCAATCTGCTGATTATTTCACCCTATCACCATAGCGAATGCTCTGTAATTGGCCTCGTGCAAAGTAGAGGTGGGTGATAAATTTGCCTTTGCCGGGGTGGTAGGTCCAGATGTCTATGTTCTCGCAAGTGGCGATAGCAATATTATTTTGCACATTGTTATTTCCATTTTGTATGCCCTGCGGTTGAGTCGTTACTGCGACTGGCTGGCAGAAGTTGTCAGTCATTATCGGATCGCCGCACATATCGAGCACTTCTGATTTGGTATCCCCAATATGAGTGAGTTTAGTTTTGCAGCGCAGAGAATCTGCGAAGCTAATACCGGAAGAGCTTGCGAAAATTGCTGCGCATAAAATTGGGGCAAAATATCGGTTCATGATTTTCTCCTTGTCAGTAATGCTATTAACTCTAGTCGCCCTGACTGAATGAGAAATGAATTAGCTCCCAAGTCTGCGCAACATTTTATCGAGCCAACGCGTCGGCAAAATCCTTTTCATAAAACCCACCAGATAAGTGGGGAGGGTAACGTAATAATGAGCTTGCGGACGCTTGGCCTCCAGTGCGTGAACGACGCGTTGGTATACCGCGTTAGGGCCCAACGTGAATGGCGTTGTTGTCTCTGTTTTTCCGAGCCTTGCAATAGCACCGCGGTAAATTGCGCGATGACGACTATTTTCAATATCAATATGCTGAAGCAGTGCTGCTAATGCATTTTTTCTGAATTGGCTTTCGATTGGCCCCGGCTCGATCAAACTTACATAGACCCCGGTTCCCTCGAGCTCCAATCGCAACGTATCGCTAATACCTTCTATTGCATATTTACTTGCGTTGTAAGCACCGCGCAAAGGCATGGCAGCAATCCCCAATACGGAGGAGTTCTGGATAATTCGTCCGTAGCCTTGTTGCAACATAATGGGCAGCGCTAAATTTGTTAATTCGCACCACCCAAAAAAATTGGTATCAAATTGTTGGCGCAACGCCTTAATCGGTAGATCTTCCACTGCGCCGGGTTGGCCATAGGCGCCATTGTTGAAAAGTCCGTAAAGCTCGCTTCCGGTAAGTAACATCGCCTGCGCAAATCCCTGTTGAATCGACACCGAATCAGCGAGATCAATCTGTACGCATTCCAATCCCTCTTGCTGTAAACGCATCACATCAGATGCTGAACGGCATGAGGCGATAACGCGATAACCGGCCTTTCTTAGTTCATGAGCAGCGTAATAACCGATACCGGTTGATGCGCCGGTTATAAGAATGGATTTTTGCATTATTGTCAGTTTCCGGTTAAAGATTTTCAGGATTGTGCCGTTAGCTTATAGGGTTGGGGATTGTTCTTCCGGATCCGATAATAGCAAAGCAAAACTCAAATACTCTGTGGTGATTTATGAATTCCTACTCTGCTGTACAACATTATTCCAGTGTGAAAGTACATTCCGGTATTGAAACTGCGTCACCCCATCGCCTGATTCAAATGTTATTTGAAGGCGCGTTGGAGCGTATTGCCCAAGCCAAGGGTGCTATGGCGCAAAATCAAATTGCGCGCAAGGGTGAGTTGATCGGTAAGGCAGTAGCGATTGTGGGTGGATTGCAGGGCAGTTTAAATGACAAAGAGGGCGGTGCCTTGGCGGCTAATCTTGATGACCTCTACGACTATATTATCCGGCGTCTAACTCAGGCCAACTATGAGAATAATCCAGAATATCTTGATGAATGCGGTCGTCTACTGGGCGAAATAAAAACGGCTTGGGATACGATTAGTAACCACGTGTAACGAGGAGTTTTGTATGGCGATTCAATTGGTCTCCGCACCTGAATATCGTGGTCAAGCTGGCATTTTGGCTATGCGCGGTCTACAGCAAGAATTGAACAAAGCGTTAAAGGCTGAGGATTGGGATAGGGTAAGGCATTTGGATCGCATCTGTGTGATATTGATTGATAAGGTAATCGCTGCAAATCGGGACGACAAATCCACTCTGGTTTGCGCACTGAGTGAATTAAAGGGCGTCTACGCGGGGTTGATTGCGCAGTGTCAGCGCGAAGTTACTTTGCTGCATGCGACTTGATTCTGGCGATTGAGTCACCCGACAGTATGCCTTAGTGGTAAAAAGTGTTAACAACAGCTAGTTCATAAGGTTTTTAAAACAACTCTCTTATAGCAAAACTCGCAAAAACGACTTGGCCCTGCTAGCCTTAGGAAACATAACTGCTAGCAGGGGATAGTCCGTGTCTAACTACAATCCGCAAGAAGCACTGAAACAATACCGTCAACTGGGTATTGAGTCAGAAATCAGCAATGCCTCTCCGCACCGGTTAATTCAGCTGTTATTCGAAGGTGCATTAGGTCGATTGGCCGCTGCCCAAGGGGCTATCGAGCGCGGCGATGTGGCGGCTAAAGGAGAGTTGCTTGGCAAAGCCATCAGCATCGTAGGTGGCTTGCGCAGCTCGTTGGATATGAGTGCCGGGGAGCTATCAGAGCGGCTCGATCAGTTGTACGAATACGTTAACCTAAAATTACTGGAAGCATCCAGAGAGAATGATGCTGAAAAAGTCAATGAAGCGATTCAATTGCTGAAGACCGTTAAATCAGGATGGGATGAAATTGCGCCACAAGCTTCTTCTGCTCAGCCCTAAAAAATCATTTATAAAAAGTCGTGGCGTAATTTCTAATCGATAGTTTTTAGGTATTACGTGTTTCTTCATTGTGTAAAGAAAAGGCATATTTTTGGCGAATAATTATTCGAGTTGACTGAATACTGTTAAAACGCCAAAAACATTTCGCCATAAATTTGACTAAGATCACTGCCTCGTCTATTACTTACTCCAATAAGCCATCTCGCCGCCTTGAATGAATTTTTTATCGGTCTTCAAGGCTTTGGTATGAAATGAAAAAGGTCTTTGGGGTATGTGGCGTAACAATAAAGTTCTTATCATTGACGATAATCAGTCACGTAGACACGATTTAAAAATTCTGCTGGATTTTCTCAGCGAAACCACACTCTCCACCGCCAGCGATACTTGGCAAGCCACAGTCGCCGAAGAAAATAATGGCGAAGATTATGTCGCCATTCTTATCGGCGACTATCGCGATAGCAATCAAACCCTTGCGCAGTTATTGAAAGAGATCCGCTCCTGGAACGATGAGCTGGCCATCGTATTAATTGGCGATGAAAATCAAAACGCGGACGAAGGATTAGATGATCTTTACCGGTTTATGATTATCGCAACGCTTTCCTTGCCTCCTACATACAACAAACTGGTTGATACGCTTCATCGCGCCCAGTTGTATCGCGAGGCGCAATCTACCAGTAAGCGCCAGCCCCAACGTCGCCCGGTACATTTATTCCGTAGTTTGGTGGGCACCAGTCGCGAAATTCAAAACGTGCGTGAGATGATGGCGCAGGTGGCCGATAAAGATGTATCTGTGCTGATTACTGGTGAATCTGGCACAGGCAAAGAGGTGGTTGCACGCAATCTACATTACAACTCTCCGCGCCGCGATAAACCTTTTGTGCCTGTTAATTGTGGTGCAATTCCTGGGGAGTTATTGGAGAGCGAACTATTTGGCCATGAAAAGGGCGCGTTTACCGGTGCGATTAATTCGCGTGCCGGACGTTTTGAAATGGCAGAGGGCGGCACCTTATTTTTGGATGAAATTGGCGATATGCCGCTCAACATGCAAGTCAAAATTTTGCGTGTATTGCAGGAGCGTTGCTATGAGCGCGTGGGTAGCAACAAAACCCAGCCAGTGGACGTGCGAATTATCGCTGCTACCCATCGTAATCTTGAACAGATGATTATTGAAAATACCTTCCGCGAAGATTTATTTTATCGCTTGAATGTATTCCCCATTGAATTGCCTTCTTTAAAAGAACGCTCTGAAGATATCCCGCTATTAATGAATGAGTTGGTATCGCGCATGGAGAGTGAGCAGCGCGGTTCCATTCGTTTTAATTCGGCGGCGATTATGTCGCTCTGTCAGCACGAGTGGAGCGGCAACGTACGTGAGCTTGCAAACCTGGTAGAGCGGATGGCGATAATGCATCCTTTTGGAGTGATAGGTGTGCAGGATTTGCCGGGTAAATATCGTCATGTCGATGTGACCGACGAAGACTTTTTGCATACTCCAGTCGGTACTAACAGTGTATCGGCATCGGGTAGTACAAGTTACGTGAATATGAACGATACGCCGCTGCTTCCGGAGCAAGGTATTGATTTGCGCGAGTACATTACCAATCTGGAGATGAGCTTAATTCAACAGGCATTGAATGATTGTGGCGGTGTTGTTGCGCGCGCTGCGGATAAGCTGTGCGTACGACGAACGACATTGGTAGAAAAAATGCGTAAGTATGAAATGCAGCGTTAGTGTTGGATGTTGCGATATTAAAAAAGTCCCCGCTATTGTGTGATAGCGGGGACTTTTTCATTTCAGGTTAGCAACTAATAATAATCAGCTTGCTGCCTGTGGGCGGCGTGCTTGTTGCGGTTTTCCTGCGGCAGGGCGATTGCCATTAGCTTGAGGTCGCGCCGCTCCTTGCGAGGGCCCTTTACGATGAGTCCCTTCTTTGTTTTGCGGTTTTGCACCGTTGCCATTTTTAGGCTTTTGTCCCAGTGCTGGTTTTTTTGCAGCTGATCTGCCGCCGCCATTATTACCAGCGCCAATTGTCATGCGGCGACCCAGTACAATGGGTTCGGCTTTGACATTTGGATCCGGCTCGAAGCCTGCGATCACTTCTTTATCGATATCGCGTTTGATGAGTTTTTCGATATCGCGCAAGAATTTAATTTCATCTACGCAGACTAACGAAACCGCAATACCTTCGGCGTCAGCGCGACCGGTACGGCCGATACGATGCACATAATCTTCTGGCACATTGGGCAATTCATAATTGACGACGTGCGGCAATTGATCGATATCGATTCCGCGTGCTGCAATGTCCGTCGCAACCAATGCGCGAATCGCACCGCGTTTAAAATCTTCCAATGCTTTGGTGCGCGCACCCTGGCTTTTGTTGCCGTGAATCGCAGCAGCGCTAATGCCATCGTCTTGCAATTGTTCAGTCAATTTATTCGCGCCGTGTTTGGTGCGAGTAAAAATAAGTACTTGTTGCCAATCGCCCTGATTAATCAAATGCGATAGGAGTTCACGTTTACGATTGCGATCAACTGGGTGAACGCATTGGGTTACGCGCTCGGAAGCAGTATTGCGGCGTGCAACTTCAATCAGCGTTGGCTGATTCAATAACTTGTCCGCAAGTGCTTTGATTTCATCGGAAAAAGTGGCTGAGAACAGCAGGTTTTGACGTTGCTTGGGTAGCAATGCCAATACTTTTTTGATGTCGTGAATAAAGCCCATATCGAGCATGCGGTCGGCTTCGTCCAACACCAACACTTCAACTTGACGCAGGCTCACCGCATTTTGGTTGACCAGATCAAGCAAGCGCCCAGGAGTGGCGACCAGAATGTCTACACCGCCGCGCAATTTCATCATCTGCGGATTGATACTGACACCGCCAAACACGACGGTAGAGCGCAATGGCAGGTGTTTGCCGTAGTCGCGCACACTTTCATAGACTTGCGCAGCAAGTTCACGGGTGGGGGTTAAAATCAGGGCGCGCACGGGGCGACGGCCGGCCGCCTGGTTTACGGGAACTTGACTCAGTTTTTCAAGTAGCGGCAGAGTAAAACCTGCGGTCTTCCCGGTTCCCGTTTGGGCTCCGGCAAGAATATCGCCGCCTTTTAACACGGCGGGAATAGCTTGAAGTTGAATAGGAGTAGGGGTGCTGTAGCCTTTATCGGCAATAGCACGCAGAATATCGGCCCGAAGACCGAGAGTTTCAAATGACATAAGATTTTCCTGTTGCTCGGCCTCCCGCGTGGCGGGCAAGGTCTGGCGAGCTGAGATGTGGCAAACACGCTTTGGTGTTTGGCAACAGAGGAGGGCGACACTGACCTTAAGGGTGTCGGGGCGCATCCTACGCAGTTGGTGAAAAATATGCCAGTTTCTTTTTATTAAACGGATGAACGGCAATAAACCGGATTCACTAGCCGTTAGTGAATCCAGCAAAGGGAGTTATTAAGGGGGGAGTGATTAGTCGAGTGCAGGGGCTACTTCTAACGCTTTTTTGTTGCGTGCGAGCTGCAGTATCACCAGTGCAGCAATACTAAGAATCAAAAAGCCGCTGGTGACTGGCACTAGTGTACCGTTGTACATTTGGCCAATGGCCGTGCCGATCAGCATGGACATAATCGATGATGTCGCTCCAATAATGGCAGATGCTATACCGGCCACATGCCCCATAGGTTCCATCGCCATAGCGTTAACATTGCCAAACACCAATCCAAAACAAAAAAACAGCACTGAGGCATAGATCATAAACAGCCACAGATTCGCGGGCAAAAGCATTAGTACCACCAGAAAAATAGCCGAGCTGAGAATAATTCCCCAGACGGCGTGGTTACATAAATAGTCCATCCCCCATTTTTCTACAAAGCGTGAATTGACCAGCGATGCCACACCAAACACTAGTGCTAACACACCAAAGTAGATGGTGAATAATTTTCCGGTTTGAAATAAATCCTGAAAAATTTGTTGCGATGAATTCAAATAACCGAGAAAGCTACCAAAAAATAAACCCATGCACAGGGTGTAACACATGGTGGTGTAATTGCTGATCACTTCTTTAAAACCGTCGATGAAGCCGCGAGTACTAAAGGGAATCCGGCATTCTTTGGGGAGCGTTTCTTCCAGCCGGAAAAAAATCCATATCCCAATAATCAATGCATAAACGATATAGAGTACAAAGATATAACGCCATGAACTCACCAATAACACTGCTTGGCCGATACTGGGTGCGAGCGCGGGCACCATAATAAAAATCATCATCACTAACGACATGATGCGCGCCATTTCATTACCAGAATACTTGTCGCGCACAATAGAGATGGCAGAAACATAGGGGCCTGCAACGCCCAAACCTTGAATAAAACGTCCGATAAGAAGTGTGTTGATATCCTGCGCAAAAAAACAAATCAGGCTGCCGCAAAAAAATAACAGGATGCCAGCATAGAGAATTTTTTTACGCCCGGTCGCGTCGGATAAAGGGCCACAAATTAACTGACCTAACGCCATCCCCAGAAACAACGCGCTGATGATGTATTGGGCCTGATTGCTATGCGACAGTGGAATATCCTGGCTGATAAACCCCAGCGCGGGAAGCAGGGCGTCAATCGACATAGCGACTATCGACATCAAGAGCGCAACTAACAACGTAAATTCTTGCGAGGAGATTCGTGAGGGCGTTGGGTGGGTTGAGTAATCAGACATAAACGGGGTTCCCTGAGAAGTAAACTAACGCAAATAAAATCATATCCAAATATCTATGCCAGCATCTGTCAGTAAATGTTAATACTGGAGGTATTTAAGGAAATTGCGTTAGTTAGTCGAACGAAATGATAATAAATCGACAGTGCATGCCGATTTATTATCATTTGCTGATCAAGGGTATTGTCGCCCTTGATATGAATATCCTGACATTTAGGTGGATATTCAGTTGCGTGGGAGCTTATACATAATACCGCCGTCATAAGGCAGTTTTGGCAAATGCTTTTGCATTAACAGTATGGCTTCATCGTATATCCTTTTTACGTCGGGTTTTGTTCCAACTTCCATCCGGCGTGACAGCATAGTGACGGGAAAGAGGCAGGAGCTGGTGTGTTTTACACAGATTGCGCGGCTGCGCCCCAGATCATCTTCATACACTTTCCATTCAAAGGTGGTGGGGAAATCAGCGAGCATCACATTGCCCAGCACCACACCCAGTGCTTGTTGGGTTTCGTGATCATCGACGGCAACCAGGTCGTTATTGATGATGCGTTGCAAAGTATCAAGATCGGTTAGATCGCGACGCAGCGGCGTGCCCGTTTTGGTTTGTGCCAGCTCGTTAACTTTCGTTGTTTCCTGTTCCATCCGATTGTGATCCATCCAACCCAAGTCGGTAATGACCGGTTCTTTTTGAGGAGTTGCGGCACTGGGCTTGCTGACTACGTTAAGTGGCGACTGTTGTGCGATAGTAATAGGCGCTGCACAGATCAAGGCAACGGCCACTAATTGATTTAAAAATTTCATACATGCCTCGCAATATAAAAACAAAATGAGTAATTAATTTTTTGTTCGGGTTTCGTTACTCGTAATATGGTGTTCGTGGGATTTAAAAATCAATGGTTGTGGGTTGATTTCATCCAGTGGAACGGAAAATCCATGGGCATTAACGATATGAATATGCTCACTTTTTAATTGGCGCGGTTCAGCGACACCACAGGAGTGTGCAATCATGGCAACACTTTTAGTGATGTTGTATTGATAGGCCGCAACACGTTCAGCCTTGTTAGCCGGATCCAAGCCTTTTTGCAGTTTGAGATTGTGAGTAGTAATACCCGTGGGGCAGGTATTTTTGTGGCACTGCAGTGATTGAATACAACCCAGTGCAAACATAAAGCCGCGTGCACTATTCACAAAATCTGCACCGCTAGCAAGCGCCCAGGCAACCATGTGTGGTGTGACAAGTTTGCCAGCAACAATAATTTTAATGCGTTCTTTCAAGCCCGCTTCTGTTAGCAGCGCAGCTACCCAGGGCAAACTTTCTTTGATCGGTAAACCCACATGATCCATCAAGGGTTGCGGCGCCGCGCCGCTGCCACCATCGGCACTGTCGAGCGTAATAAAATCCGGTGCTGCCTCAATGCCTTGCGCGCGGATTTCAGTGATTAAATCCACTAGCCAATTCTTTTCGCCAAGCACCGCTTTAAAGCCAACGGGCTTACCCGTGACATTGCGAATATGGTTGATCATTTTCAGCAGATCCGCGACTGAGCGAATATCTGTATGCCCGTTCGGGCTGATTGATGCCTGGCCTTCAGCAATGCCGCGAATCAGCGCCACTTCAGCGGAGACTTTTTCGGCGGGTAATATGCCGCCTTTGCCGGGTTTTGCACCCTGGCTTAATTTAATTTCAAACATTTTAATCTGCGGTCTTGCTGCCAGATCCAGCAAACGCGCATCACTTAAATTACCATCCAAATCGCGCACGCCGTATTTCGCAGTGCCGATTTGAAACACCAAGTCGCAATTGCCTTCAATATGGTAAGGCGATAAACCCCCTTCACCGGTATTTAACCAACAGCCTGCTTTTGCTGCGCCATGCGATAGGGCTTTTACAGCTGGCTTGGAAATGGCGCCATAGCTCATTCCTGAAATATTAAATAGGGAATTGGTGGTGTAGGGTGTTTTGCAAAAAGGGCCGAGTGTAACGGGTGAGGGCATAAGTGCATCGGTTTCCATCATCGGGAAAGCCGAATTTAAAAAAATCAGTGTGCCGGGCTCATTTAAGCTGAGCGTTGAGCCAAAGCCTATGTTGCTATCAATATTTTTCGCGGCGCGATAAACCCAGGAGCGGTCGGCGCGATTAAAGGGGAATTCTTCACGATCATTGGCATAAAAATACTGGCGGAAAAATTCGCCGAGATGCTCAAAGAAATAGCGGAAACGGCCGATGACCGGGTAGTTTTTACGGATGGTGTGGGTATTTTGGGTAACGTCGGTGATATATATAACCAGCACCGTCACCAACGCGGCGCCGATCAACAGGATAAAACTAACCTCAAGAAAGGTCAGCAGCTTAAGTGCCCAATGTACTTCAGTCATGGTGCCAGGAACTCTTGGTCAGTTTTATTGTTGAGGTTAGGTATTGAGCCTGGGTCTGTTTCTTCCCGGGCTGCACGTGTGCCAATCGGAACCGCAGGATTACCCCCGATTTTGGCGTAAGCCGCCACTGATTTGGTCACTATGCTGCCCATGCCAACTACCGCATGGTCGCCGATGGTGACGCCGTCTACTATACCTGTGTTGGCTCCAATCCACACATCGCAGCCGATCTGGATTCCTTTGGATGAGACTGGCTGATCGCTGATTAACCGCTCGCCATCCATACCGTGGTTAAACGCGTAAGCATAGGAATATGCGGCTATGCGGGTGTTGTCACCAACAATTATCCCTTTGCTGCCGCCATCCATACTGATGTGGTGATTAATTGAAACACCTTGGCCCAGTGTAATTGGTCCGTGCAGAACGCAATCGGCAGCGATATAGGAATTATCGCCAATCACAATCGCGCGTCCAGGTTCGGCAAATAACCGTGCTTCCGGGGCGATAAAACAATTTTTCCCGATCACGATGGTTTCCATTGTCGACAAATAGGTTTGCCATTCATCCTGCCACGCTTGCGCCCAACTGCGATGCGCCGGTTTCAAGCCCGCATAAAGCCAGGGCATATAGCTCAGCCGCAGCTTATGCTGCTGACGATAGCGTTCAATATTTTGATCACTCATAGAAAATAGCGGCAGGTTAACGGAGCGCGGGATTATAGAGGGCAGGGGCGCAAACGGGAAATTGTGCGTAAAAAAGGTGTCCGCCGGCTGTAGGTGATTGGTTTGTTTACTTGGCCGCTGGCGCTTTTGCCTAAGCAAGAAGCTGGGCACAACTTAAAACATGGAGCACTGACATGAGCGCTCTTAGGGTAAACCCGTCATTACGACAGCCGAAGCGGACACCTGAACTTATTATAGCTAGGCTCACTTTTAGTGCTAGATATACATTAGTTTTTAAAGTCACAAGTCCTTCGTTTTTATAGCCAAAATAATCTTATGGCCGAAAAAATCTGTGGCTGGTACCCTGCGCCTCATCTTAAGTCGAGCAATTGTTTATGTATGACATCATTGAAAATAATCCGGAATTTGTGGTGGTTTATAAAAAGCCGGGCGCTAGTTTTCACAGTGAATCTGGTGAGGCAGGTTTATTTGAGACAGTTAAACAGCAAGAGGGATTTCGCGAGCTTTTTCCCGTGCACCGGCTCGATAAAATTACCTCCGGTTTATTGGTGATGGCGAAAACGGCAGAGGTCAACAGGCAGCTCACTGAAGCGTTTAGTCAGCGTCAAGTGCAAAAATATTATCTGGCGATTAGCACAAAAAAACCGAATAAAAAACAAGGGCTGATAAAAGGCGATATGGCACCCGCTCGTCGCGGCGCATGGAAATTGCTCGCCACGCAAGATAACCCTGCAATAACCCAATTTTTTAGTAAAAGTATCAGTGCGGGGCGACGCTTGTTCATCATTAAACCACATACCGGAAAAACACATCAAATTCGTGTTGCATTAAAAAGTATCGGTGCGCCGATTGCGGGTGATTCACTTTATGGTGATTCAGTGCAGAGCGAAGCGTACGATCGTTGCTATCTACATGCTTACAGTCTCGCGTTTTCGCTCGGTGAAAAACAGTACCGATTCACTGAATTGCCTCGCGAAGGTAATTTTTTTAGCGATGATTTTTTTGCTGAGGCGGTACAAGAATGGTGCGAGCCATGGTTATTGCCTTGGCCGCAGTTAGCCTCCCGTGCCCAGCAAGCGAATAGATCCTGATGCGATTTTTAGTAGGGTTTGGTATAGCGACTCTACTGGCACTAGCAGGAGTAGTGATGGGATATTTTTATCCCTTAACTGCCACAGCAGAAAAAACGATTGTTGAGGCAGAATATAAGTTTCTTAAAACCGCTTGCTGGTTTGATGCTGACTGGACGACCACTATTACTTGCGGTGAATTGCAAACACCGGAGCAATTCCGTTTGCCTGTGGTCATTTTGCACAACGATGTTGAACAGCGGCGTGCTGATCCAATCGTGTATTTGCAAGGCGGGCCAGGGGCGAGTGCACGTTTACACACCGACGGAATAAAAAGCTGGCTTAATTGGATGCGTTACAGCAACACGCAACGCGATTTGATTTTGATCGATACGCGCGGTACTGGCCGTAGTAAACCGGCGCTGGTGTGCGCTGAATATAATCAATTTAACCAGCAGTTGCTGCGTCAAGATATTGCTCTCGTCGATGAGTTGGCGCAGGGCTACGATGTGGCTGCACAATGTTTTGCATCCTCAGTGCAGGCAAATCCCCGGCTGGATTACCGCAATTTTAGTACGCAAAAGTCAGCGCAGGACGTGCGCGCTTTAATGGCGCAGCTTGAGTATCAAGAGTGGAATATTCTCGGAGTTTCCTACGGCACCCGGCTTGCACTGGAAATTGCACTGCAGGAGCAGCAGGCTCCACAAACAGTAAAACTGAAATCCATGATATTGGACTCAGTTTATCCGGCCGGTTTTGGTGGCGTACAAACCTGGCCACAGGTATTGGACGAGGGAATGCAGCAGTTTTTTAAAGGGTGCAGTGCGCAGCAAGAATGCATAAAAAGTCTGAACGAATCTTCTACTGCCAATGTTGTCTCGCTCGAACAGCGCTTTATGCAAACGCTGCGCAATTTACAGCGCAATCCAATGACAATCACTATCAAACGTTGGGATGGTGAAGCACCGGTAAATTTTGTGGTAAATGATCATCGCTTTTTATCAGCTACCTTTGCAGGAGTTTATAACCCCAGCGATTGGCCTACTATTATTGATGCAATAAACGCGGTCAATACGCAGAACTCAGATTTACTAAAACCCTTGATCGAGCCGTTTATCAACAACAGCATGACGAGTGATTTTAATAGTTTGACGTTTACGGCAGTGGATTGCGCAGATAATCCTGTTCTTTCGGAAACAGACTACGCCGAAGCATTGGTGAAGTATCCATTGTTGCAGGAATACACCCGCGATCAATGGCGCTATCAGCTCTGCCACAGTTTGCCGAGTGAATCACCCCTAGTAAAATCTGCACCGCAGATTCCGACTTTATTGCTGGCGGGGGCACTAGACCCGATAACTCCGGTGAATTGGGCGCGATCAGTGAATCAACAGTGGCCAGACAGTCAATTACTAGTACGTGAAAAAATCGCGCATTCAGTGTTGGGGAGTGATACTTGCCTGCTTGAGCATCTCGATGAGTTTTTTAATAAACCGGATGAAAAATTTACCGCTTGCGGCGAAGAGGGCAAAAATTAGTTGAAATATTATTTTTATTGCTGATAGAAAACAAAAAGGCCGCACTGAGTGCGGCCTTTTTGTTTTTAAATTTGGCTCCGCCTGCTGGACTCGAACCAGCGACCCAATGATTAACAGTCATTTGCTCTACCGACTGAGCTAAGGCGGAATAGTGCTCTTCATACTGCAAAAGAGGCGCGCATCATATAGAGACAAAAAATAGCGGTCAACCGTTTTAATAAATCGAATTTGTTTTTTGTCGAGATAAAAACGAAAAAAGACGCCGAAGCGTCTTTTTACTGCGCGGATAAAAAACGACTTATTCGTATTTGCACAAATAAGAGGTTTCTACGTCGGCAGATACTTTGAAGCGTTGGTTAGCTTCAACAATAAACGTTTGGCCGGCGGCAAAAGTTTCTGCTTTGTTGCTACCTGGCAGTACAACAGTCAGGCTGCCGCTTACTACGGTCATGTATTCTTTTTGGCTGGTGCCGAACTCGTAATCACCTTTGGCCATAACACCAACGGTTGCTGGCAGGGTTTCGGTTTGGAATGCGATCGATTTAACTGCGCCACCAAAGTATTCGTTAACTTTAAACATGGGATGCTCCGCTCAAGGTGGGTAGTGGATGAAAGTGCCTTTCACTGGCACAAGAAGTTTAAGACAAAAGGTACAGGCACAAAAAAGGCCGCATAAATGCGACCTTTTTGCTTTAATTTGGCTCCGCCTGCTGGACTCGAACCAGCGACCCAATGATTAACAGTCATTTGCTCTACCGACTGAGCTAAGGCGGATCGGTGACTTCCTCTGTGGAAGTGGTGCGCATGATATAGAGGCAGTTTTGGTTGGTCAACCGTTTTTTAGTCCTTTTAGTTAACTTTGCCCGCAAAAAAACCTCAATAAATTCAAGGCTGTTTATTAATCCTGCAAGCTGTATTTTAGCTATCCAAAATGATTTGTATGGACATCTTAAGTAGGTTATTTTTTCACCAGCATTATTGCCTAAAGACCCAGTTGAATGACTTTAAAGCTGCCATTATCAATCACTACCCTGATCTGGCTGAACAGCGGTGCCGCCTTACGCTCCAGCGGGATAAATTGGTTTACCACGAAGAGTGCAATGCCCTGCGGCGCCACCAGGTGCTTGGCACTGAAGAGGAATTTGTCCGTCAGGTCGCCATCTATCCCAAAGCCCTGATGGAAGGGGGGATTACACAGCAGCAGATCGGCCTTTGCACGGATACCTTTGCCCGCATCGGCGGCGACAACCTCTCCATTTAGCTGATTGTGCTGCAGATTCTGTTGCGCAATCTGTAGCGCGGCCGCATTGTTGTCAGTCAGTGTCCAATGGTTGATGCTTTTGCAGATATCGAGACTTGCGGCCGCGATGGTCAGATATCCATAACCAGAACCCAAATCAACACCGGTATTAAGCGGATTCGGCAGAGGTGCTAATTGTTTAAGTTGTTCGATAAGCAATGCGCTGCCCGCGTCCACCTTATTCCAGCCGAATAAACCGGGTTTGCTTAGCAGCTTGAGCTCTGAATCCAGCGCAATCGGGCGCGGCTGCCGGTAGTCGCTATCATCTAATAGTTGCGCTGCATCATATTCCGTATATTTGCTGAGCGCGGCTGAATAAACCGGCCCATTTTTTTCGATATTTTTTCCGCTACCCAGAAGCTTGGCGATTTTTTCGATATAGGTTTTTGTCCCTTCATTTTTATATCCCGCCACCAATAATTGCCCGCCGGGTTTCAGGCAGCGCCAAGCCTGGTTGAGCAAGTGATGCACAACGGGTTTTTCTTTGGATACACGATAGAAAATTTTATCGAGACTGTTATCCGCGATTGCGCTGCAATCAAAATCATTAAACTCTGTGGTGAAGCCGCGCGCTTTTGCTTGTTCGGCGACATCCCAGCGATTGGTGAGTACCAATAATTGTTCTTGATGTAAGGCGGCGGGCAAGGTGTTGAGTGCATTTTCATCAGTGCACCACAAAAAGCGCGCGCTTTTATCGGCGTCGAGTGCGGTTAATTGCTGGGTGATCCAGTTGAGCGGTAAGTCATTCATGGTGCTACGCTCTTAATTTCGTCAGCGGTTAATGCGCGATATTCGCCGGGTGCTAACGCGGGATCCAATTGAATACTGCCAATACTTTCGCGATGCAATGCCACCACGAGATTGCCCGCCGCCGCGAACATGCGTTTCACTTGATGGTATTTGCCTTCATGAATTTTCAAGCGCGCTTCATGGCTGGAAATTAATTCCAGTTGCGCGGGGCGAGTCAATGATTTTTCGCTGTGCAATTGCACACCGGCTGCAAAAAGTGCAGCAGTTTCAGTGCTGATGGGATCGGCGGTAGTAACGCGATACACTTTATCGCACTCATGGCGCGGCGAAGTAATGCGGTGGTTCCATTGGCCATCGTCAGTTAATAAAACCAATCCAGTAGTATCTATATCCAGGCGCCCCACAATTTGTAGTTCCTGCCAGCGCGGCAGCCGAATTAAATCCACCACGACGGGGTAATCGCTATCGCTATTGGCACAGACATAACCCAAGGGTTTATGCAGCATTAAATAGCGTGTTTGAAATGCTTCCACCTGTTTTCCGTCAAGCGTAATTATTTCGTCGCCCAGTAATTTTTGGTCACCTTTTTTGGCAATAACATCATTCACGCTGACTCTGCCTGCTTTGATGGCTTGCTGGATAAGGGAGCGCGATGAGTCGCTGTTTTGGCTGAGAAATTTATCGAGGCGCATTAGTAATCCTGAGCGGTAATCCAATTCGAGGGTAGGGCATGTTCCCAGCCGAACTGGTGAATGATATTGGTGAATTTAGTGGAGAGCGGCGCGATTAATGTCAACGCTTCGCTGGTTATCGGGTGAATAAATTGCATTTCAGCCGATGCGAGCATTAATCCATCGCAAGCGAATTTTTCCTGAAAAAAACGGTTGTGATTGCCTTTGCCGTGCTTTGCATCGCCAATAATGGGATGGCTGATATGCTTCAGATGGCGGCGGATTTGATGCTTGCGTCCGGTTTGCGGCGTGCATTGCATCAGTGAATAGCGCGTGCAGGGGTATTTATCGATGCTAAACGGAAATTCGATCTGCGCCAGTGTTTTGAATTCGGTAACCGCTTCTTGCGCTGGTTTGTCAGCGCGCGCTTTTTTATCCGTGTATTTGTCCAGCTCCTCAACGAGCGGATGGTCAATAATTCCTTGCTTGGGTGCAAAACCGCGTACTAGCGCTACGTAGGTTTTGGTCAGCGCATGACGAGTAAAAATATCGCCTAATTGCCGCGCAACGTCTGACGAAAGCGCAAATACCAATACACCGGAGGTGGGTTTATCCAAACGGTGAATTGGGTAAACCATCTGACCGATTTGATCGCGCAGCAGCTGCACAGCAAAGCGCGTTTCATGGCGATCGATTTCGCTGCGATGAACTAATAAACCACCCGGTTTACTGATGGCAACCAGATATTCATCACGGTAAATGATCGGCAGTATTTCAGTCATTGCGTTGGCTTATAAAATGGCTTTAGTTTTTAAACGTATCGGGCTATAAAAATAAAAGCAGGCGAGTGCCTGCTTTTATCGGTGAAGCCTTGAGCAGCGCAAAAAGTTATTGCGCGCTTGTTTCTGCTTCAGATGCACCACTACCGGCTTCATTGCTACAGCTAAATCCCCAGCCGCTTTGCTTTTCGGCAAACTCTGCCGCTTTGGCTTCACATTGGCCTTGGGTGCTTTCATAGCTCCACAGGGTTTGTGCATCGCCATCTTTGGTGTAGCTCACTGTGCAGGGTACAGATTTATCGGCAGATGCATAAACAACTTCAATAACGCGCTCTGTATTGCCCATCTTGCAAGTATATTTAACTGCATCATTTGCAGTGGCAGAAACGCTCACTGCCAACAAACTACCCAGCAAAAGAAATTTACGCATTTGATTTTTACTCCTTAAAAGTTAAATAGCGATACGAACAATAATGACCAGCGATATTACAGCGACACAAAAAACGAAAGTGTAAAAAATTAACCGATTTTCTTTTCGCCCGAATCTACGGTTTGGTAGATCAGAGTGTTGATTGTCATTGGGCCTACACCGCCGGGAACAGGTGTATAAGCAGCAACGCGATCAACCAGCGGTTTCAATTCGATATCTCCCACACCACCGGGATGATAGCCAGCATCAACCACTACGGCGCCGTCTTTAATCCACTCGGCTTTAATAAATTCCGGCTTACCAACTGCGCCAACCAGAATATCGGCCTGTTTAATTAATGCCGGTAAATTTTGTGTGCGCGAATGGCAGATGGTGACAGTGGCATTGGCGTTAAGCAGCATCAGCGCCATTGGTTTGCCCAGAATAGGGCTGCGGCCTACGACTACAGCGTGCTTGCCAGCGAGTTCAATACCGTAACCCTCAAGCAAACGCATAATGCCTTTTGGTGTCGCGCAGCCATAAGCTTCTTCACCCATGCTCATGCGGCCAAAGCCTAAACAGGTTACTCCATCCACATCTTTTTCCGCGCTAATTGCGTCAAAGCATAGGCGCTCATCGATTTGGTGGGGAACCGGGTGCTGCAGCAAAATGCCGTGCACGTTAGGGTTGTTGTTCAATTCCTGAATTTTGGCGAGCAATTGCTCAGTTGTGGTAGATGAAGGCATTTCCACCTTCAAAGACTCCATACCAATACGGGTACAGGCATTACCTTTCATTTTCACGTAAGTTGCTGAAGCTGGGTCATCGCCAACAAGAATGGTCGCCAGAATAGGGGTTTGGCCATTACTACGCGCCTTTAATGCAGCAACGCGAGTAGAGAGTTCCTGTTCAGTTTTTTCGGCAAGGGCTTTGCCATCCAATACAAGTGCGGACATGGGCGCTAATTACCTGTGTAGTAAATGAGAAGGGGTAAGTCTGAGGTCGCGCATTTTCCCACAGTGAGGGTGGGGCGCCAAGGGAATTTCTTGATAGCTGGTCGAAAGTCGTCTTTATTGCTGACGTTCGCTTGGCAGGATGAATGAGTAACATAGATATGAATTTGAAGTTATCCGCTAACTAATATTTGGAAAAAAATACCATGCAGCACTAAAGATAAACCCGAACCCAGTTACCCAAGTTCGGGTTTATCTTTTGGTGGTTAAACTCGCTTGCTAAGCTTGTTGTAAATGGCGTTGTTCTCGCGTTTCCCCACAGCAATTACGATAATTTCAATGTTATCGTCATTAACGCGGTAAGCGAGACGATACCCAACAGATCGTAATTTAATTTTGTAAAGATCCTTCATGCCGGATAACTTGTCTTTAGGCACTCGTGGATTTTTCAGACGTTCTTTTAACTTTGTTTTGAATTGTTCCCGTATTTGCGGTTGCAATTTCTTCCATTCTTTTAATGCTTCGTCGTCAAAAAATAACTTATAGGTCATCTACGTTTACCTGGGTGAGTTTTCTCCCAGGGCGTGATTCACGTTTCTCTACCAATGTTTTTAATTCCATATCTTCAAGTTGCTCGATAATGGCTTCCCAAACATTACTAGGAACGCAGTAGTAGGCTGGTTTGTTGTGGTGTAGCACCGCAACTGGTGAGCCGGCTTCCAGCACGCCCATAGGGTTCTTTTTAAGATCAGTAACGCTTATAGAAGCGTCCGCCAAAATTTGATTAAACATTTATCACCTCAAGTGGCCGTTATATTATCGACCTTGCAACCAATATAGCACCAAATAGTGTGCTAAATAAAGTGCTATTTAATGTTGTTTTCCGCACGCTTCGGTTGAGCGTGGTGCAGCGAGTACATAACGATGTGTCATTTTTAGATGATGAGTGTCGCCATGTCCAAAATTAACTCCTCCCGCACCTGTCGCTTCAGCGCAAAATTTGAATTTTTGAATTGAGTTTTAGAAGCGGGGCGGCACAGCAGCAGCCTAAGGGCGCTATAGCGAAATTAACTGAGACGAGGGGGTATGTAAGTGCTATGTAGATCAGTTCGAAGTAAAATAATACTCTGAGCTAGAGCTGGGGGCGCTTTTGCTGGGTGCGAATTGGGTGGACGCTTTGTGGAGACTTTAGGGGGTAGAAACGAATTTGAAGTAGTAAAGTGGCGAATTTACTGATCGCTGAAATCCGGTTAGATATTTGATTTTAAGGGAATTTTTAACAGAAAATGATTGGGGTGGCTGATGGGGCTCGAACCCACGACCACTGGAATCACAATCCAGGGCTCTACCAACTGAGCTACAGCCACCGTAGCGAAAACAAACAACACATCCATATGATGGGATTAGATCCCAACGAAGAACTTATTAAGTGAAGTGTGGGCGAGTAATGAATTGCCCAAATTGGCGCACCCGGCAGGATTCGAACCTGCGACCACCCGCTTAGAAGGCGGGTGCTCTATCCAGCTGAGCTACGGGCACATGCTGGATCAAACCTTCGCAGGTTCGATAAAAAGATGGTCGGAGTGGAGGGATTCGAACCCCCGACATTCTGCTCCCAAAACAGACGCGCTACCGGGCTGCGCTACACTCCGACGGTTTGAAACTGACTGCGTTTCAAGTGGTGCGCATATTAACGGTGAGTTCCCATGTCGTCAACGAAAAAAACGCAACAAAATAAAATATTTAGCGCATGTAGTTAAATTCTAATCAGCTTGTGTAATGCGTATTCAAGTCGGTAAAAAACGTGAATTCCAAGCCCTTATCACTTCAGCAAAAACAGTCGAGTTAGGTCATAGCCCATCCGCATCACATAAATGGCTCTGAAATGGGAAAGCTTGCTGCGTTATAGTCTTTTAGCTGTGAGTCCATTGTATTTTGCCTATTGCCTCCCTTGGCGGTATTCGTGCGACTCTGACAATCTGCTGGTGAAAGCCGTGCTAAGTCTTTGTTTAGGCTTGTGTGTCGCCCAGCAGCTAGTCAGAATAAGCGCCTATCGTTTGGGAGATTTTATGCAAGACAATAATTTAGCAGTTTCAATGAAGTTGGGTATGCGCCGTTTGGCGTCTGGTGTTTGTGTGTTATCGACGATGTTACCCGGCAATCAACGTTTTGCGATGACTGTATCTTCTGTCACCTCTGTATCCGATTCTCCCGCGTCATTGCTTGTGTGCATCAATCAATTGGTATCGCAGCAGGGGCATTTGGCCACCATAGGTAGTCAGTTTGCAGTAAATGTCCTGTCTAGTGATCACAAGGACGTTTCTAATATCTGTGCCGGACGTGAACCCAACCGAGATCGTTTTGATATCGGTAACTGGGAAGATGATGATACCGGCCTACCTGTGCTCGCTGACGCCCAGGCAGTTTTTATTTGCCAGACCGACCAGGTAACCACCTACGGCACACATAAGATCATTGTTGGAGCAATTCACAAGGTGATTCTAAATGGGGCAGGCGTAGACCCATTGCTCTATGCCGATGGCAGCTATGGCGCATTTGCCCGCCAATAGTATCGGGATACATCCATGGGGCGCGCAGTTGATAGCGCGCTTTTATGGAAGAGTTCGAATGTCAAATATTGTGGTTCAAAATGACGCAAACTTTTAACAAATATTTGCCTTGCAATATGAATATTTCGTGTCTATCGGCTGTTTAAGGTTAATAACCACTAACTCTTTATGCACACCTCCTGTGCTTGAGCACCCAAGCCGTTCATGGCTTGATCAAAAACGCGAAAAAATGAGCTTTTGAACTGGTTTTTTTGTGTAACACTATGAAAAATAAGAATATTTTAGTATTGGTTAATTTTTGCTCAATCTGTTGTTGGTACTGATTTTATAAGCCTTGGAGGTGGTTTCCCAAAAACTATCCACTAAGTTATCCACAGAAAATGTGGACAAAATTATGATGAAGGTTTTTGTGCAAAAAAGTTACAGTTTGTGTGGTTTGTATCTTTTATACCGTAACAGGTGACGAATTTTTTAGTGGTTTTTCTTGGTCAAAACAATGGATTAATTTATGAGTAAACGATTGAAGGTTGCCGTGCTCGGTGGTGGTAGTTTTGGTACGGCAATTGCGAACATCATCGCTTGCAATAATCATCAAACTTACCTATGGATGCGCTCTGCAGAGCAGGCCGAGGTCTGTGAATCCGAGCGCCAAAATGCCCGTTATCTACCCGGTTATATGCTTCATGAGCAGCTGGTAATTACCTCTGATCTGGCGCAGGCAGTCACAGAAGCCCACCTTGTGTTTGTGTCCATCCCAAGTCATTCGTTCCGTGCAGTAACTCAACAACTAAAACCTTTTCTGGGTGATGACACCATGGTGGTGAGCACTGCCAAGGGAATAGAGCCGGAAGGGTTTACCCTGATGAGCCAGATTCTTGAGCAAGAGCTGCCTAACCATCCTATCGGTGTACTGAGCGGACCCAATTTTGCGAAGGAAATTGTGCAGCAGCAGCAGACCGGAACGGTTATCGCCAGCGACGACGAGAGTGTTATCAGCTGTGTGCAGGAAACCTTAAAGTCTTCTACCTTCCGTGTGTACGCCAATCACGATCGCTATGGTGTAGAGTTGGGCGGCGCGTTGAAGAATATCTATGCCATTATCTGTGGAATGGCGGCCGCTCTGGGTGCTGGCCATAATACCCAGGCGATGTTGCTGACCCGCAGCCTTGCTGAGATGGGGCGATTCGCCCAGATGATGGGGGCAAACCCTATGACGTTTTTAGGGCTGGCGGGCATGGGCGATTTAATTCTCACCTGTACATCGGATTTGAGCCGCAATTACCGGGTTGGATTCGCGTTGGGGCAGGGGAAAGATCTTGATGAGATAGTGGCGTCTTTGGGGCAGGTTGCCGAAGGTGTCAACACGCTACGCCAAGTGAAGCAAAAAGCCGATGAATTGCAGGTATACATGCCGCTGGTGTCCGGGCTCTACGCAGTACTTTTCCAGCAACGGCCCATTGCCGAGGTTGCGCGTGGTCTAATGGTCGGTGAGCAAGCCGATGACGTTGAATATTTGAGGGGAAACTAATGAACAATGAACAATTAAAATCCAATCTCACGTCCAGTAAACATTGGTTGCGTTTGGTGTTTATGTTGCTGTTTGCGGCAGTGCTGCAATTAGCAAGTTTGGTGATGTGGGTGCTGGTGGTCGTGCAGTTTGTTTTTTCGTTGATTACCGGTGACGACAATCAACACCTGCGTCGTTTCGGGCACTCGCTGTCGACTTATATTTATGATGTTCTAAAGTTTTTATGTTACAGCAGTGAAGAGAAGCCTTTTCCGTTTGCGGATTGGCCTGCAAGTTCAACCGCTGCAGATGAGCCAGAGGTTGTGGTCCAGCCGGTTCAGGTCAGGCATTTACCTGATGGTCTCGATGAAGCTGCAGAAAAATGACAATTTTTATTCTTCGTCACGGCCAAGCCGAAGCGCAGATCACCACTGACGAAGCACGCCGCCTCACCGATAAAGGCCGTAGTGATACGGCCAGAGTTGTGCAGGCGCGCGTAGCGGATATGGCGCCCCTCGCGCAAATTTGGGCGAGTTCATTGGTGCGTGCACAACAAACAGCAGAAATTGCTGCAAATTATTTCCCCCGGCTTAAGATTCAGACAACCGACTTATTGGTGCCCGAGGCGAATCCGCTGGCACTATTAGACTGGTTGGATGAACTCAATGCGCAGCAGTTAGCTAACCCCGATCAATCCATATT
>CAZCJR010000020.1:0-50782 GCA_964499225.1 uncultured Cellvibrionaceae bacterium
CTAATGGTGGATGGACTGCAGCACAGCTGACCACTTCCGGTACTTTGGTGCGCAACAACATCATCAGCCAAAATGGCAATGTTGTAACTTCTTCATCTTCGAGAAGTTCATCTGTGGCGCCGAGTTCAGCTGCCCTAAGCTCAGTGTCGTCATCGACACCTGGTGGTTCAGGCTGTAATGGCAACGCACTTTTCTGTCTCGATTTTGAGGATGTTGCCCCTGGAAGTATCCCGGCAGGTTTCACCAGAGAAGGTACAGGGATTGACGTAGTACAGGGTCAGGAAGCTCGCAGCGGTACCCGCTCGGTCAAATTCACCAGCACCAACTACGCTAACTCCGGTTACTTTAAAAAGGCATCGGTATCGGGCAAACACTGGGGCCGCCTCTATTACAAGATGAAAACACCGGTGCCGAATATTAACTCGTGGTTGCACGGAACTTTCGTTGCAGCACGCAGTGGCAGTGCGGAATTCCGCTTTGTCGATACAGTGCAAGAGGCCAGCGGCAAACATCAATATCTGTACAACGTTGAGCCGGGTGATGTGGCGTTACAGGGCGCTTATGCCTATCAGTTTGACAACGCCTGGGTATGTACCGAGTGGTACGTGGATAACCAAACGCAAACCTATCGTTTCTTCCGTAACGGCGAAGAGCTAGCGTTTAGCCGCAATGGTACTACTACCAATGCGACCAACCTGCCCGGTTTTGCGCCCGTTCCTGCCACATTGGATTGGTTAGGCTTTGGTTTCCGCAGCTATCAGCAAAGTAGCGGTGTTGAGGGCTGGCTGGATGATGTAGCAGTCGGTACTGAACGTATTGGCTGCAATACTGCCAGCAGTTCAAGCGTCGCGAGGAGTTCAGTTGCATCCTCCGTCAGTAGTGCGGCCAGTTCTATTACTGTTCCACTATCCAGCTCATCACTCAGCTCATCCTCGGTAGCTTCATCGTCGTCAATTTCCTCTGTCATGAGCAGTAACTCCAGTTCGTCGGCCATTAATACCGCAGCTTGGAATCTGGATAGCACTGAGTCTTACCTGAACTTTGTCACTACCAAAAACATCCACACTATCGAGGCGCATAACTTTACCAGTCTCAGTGGTGACATTAGTACAGCGGGCGTTGCGACTTTGGTAATTGATCTCGACAGCGTAAATACCGGAGTCGCCTTGCGCGATGAACGCATGCGCGATCTGCTCTTCAAGACCCCCGACTTCCCGACTGCCACCGTCACGCTCAATCTGCCGAGCGGATTACTGTCCGGCCTTGCAGTTGGTAATACCAGCGAAATCCAGATCACTGCCAGCCTTGATTTACACGGTGTGGCCTCGCCCGTCGCAACCAAAGTATCGGTGCAACGGTTATCTGCAACCCGCATCCTTGTCCAAAACCTGTCGCCCATCGTGGTGAATGCACCGGATCACGCACTCACCGCCGGGGTAGAAGCGTTGCGCAACGCAGTAGGTATCGCCTCGATTAGTGCAGCGGTGCCTGTGGACTTCACTCTCATCTATGACGCCCGTTAATCGGACTGGAGAAAACAAGATGAAAAAATTATTAAAACTGTCGATGCTTTCGCTGGGGCTAATTGCCTCCGGCAGCGCCTTCGCACAGGGTGCCTGTAGTGTGAACTACAACACCGTGAACGCCTGGGGTTCGGGTGGCCAAGTGGAAGTGGTTCTTACCAATACCAGTGCCGCAAAAACCAGTTGGGACCTGTGTTGGACGTTTAATGGCAACGAGACGATCAACAACCTTTGGAATGGCAGCCGCACAACTAATGGCAAAAATGTGTGCGTCAAAAACGCTAATTACAACGGCAATTTGCCTACCAATGGAACTGCATCGTTTGGTTTTACCCACAACAATGCTCCCGGCGCCAAACCCACCAGCTTCACCCTCAATGGGGTGGCCTGTGGAGGTACTGTTAGTAGCGCACCGGGAAGCAGCAGCACGCCAAGTAGTATTCTCAGTAGTAGTCTGAGGAGTAGTAGTGTGCCTGTTAGTAGTGTGCCTGTTAGTAGCAGCCGTAGCAGTAGCAGCGCCCCTAATAATGCGGCGCGTTGGTTGTTAGACAACAGCAAATCAGTGCTCAACTTTGTATCGGTAAAAAATACCGATGTGGCTGAGACGTTCACTTTTGGCCAAGTGCAAGGCACTGTTTCAAACAGTGGTCAAGCAACCATGACTATCCCGCTCTCCAGTATTCTGACCGGGATAGACATCCGCAATACGCGTATGCAGAGCATGTTGTTTGAGTCCAACTACCTGCCCAATCTGCACTTTACTACCCAGCTCGATCTCGCTGCCCTCGATGCCATGGCCGCTGGTAGCACCAGTACCTTGAACCTCAGCGGTAGCTTGATCCTGCACGGTGTGGTAAAGCCGATGACCTTTGATGCATTAGTGATCAAACACGCCAACAATAGTGTCAGCTTCTCACCGCGCAAACCAATCCTGATCAGCTCTGCTGATTTCGATTTAAATGCCGGTATTGATTTGCTACGCATGGCTGCTGGCGCCACAAATATTGGCGAGAGAGTCCCGGTCTATTTCAAAATGTTCCTGACCAGAGACAATCCAGCTAACTTGCCGGCTATTAGCCTCGCGACAGCGCCCAATGCACCGCTCAATCTGGTCGGCACTGTCAACAATGGCAACGGTAATGCCACTTTGAACTGGGCCGATACCAGCAGCAACGAGACCGGGTTTTTGGTTCGTCGTAAAGGTGCGGATGGCCGCTGGGCGGCGGAGGCAAATCTTGGCGTCAACGTGTCCACCTATATCGATAACATTCTCAACACCGACAACAGTTTCACCTACAAGGTAATTAGTTATACCGGTAGCATTCCGTCGGTTTCGAGCAATGAAGTGGTATTGGCGCTAACGGTAACCTCATCGAGCTCTTCATCATCCATCCGCAGCTCGGTCAGCAGCTCGTTAATGAGTTCGTCCAGCAGCTTCGGTTACATCGGCGATGCCGCACGCGGCAAAACTGCTTGGGAAAATGCGGATATTGGCTGTAAGTTCTGCCACGCCGTCAACCCCGATGGCACTGCCGGTGCGAGCACCAGCAAGATTGATCCGAGAAACCTGCGCAGAACTACGGCGAGCGGCTTGGCCAAGTACATTGAAGACAATATGCCTGCATCCCTCCCGTCAGCCTGCGTTGGCCAATGTGCGGCAGATACTGCAGCCTATTTCCTCTCGTTAATGCCAGTACCCCTGTCATCGTCAATGAGTTCAAGCAGCGTCTCTAGCCGTCTTAGCTCATCGGCGGTATCACTTGTTAGCTCATCGCGCTCATCCGGCATGTCCAGCAGCGTGTCTTCGATGGACGGTGGCCGACTCTATGTGATTCACGGCTGTGCCACTTGCCACGGTGAGCGCGGCGACAACCCGGATCGTCCGATCGTACTTGACCGCTGGACCCGCGCATCGCTGATTAACAAGATTGATGTGAGCATGCCGCTCAACAACCCCGGTGCGTGTGTAGGTGCGTGCGCCACAGCGATTGCGGATTACATCCTTAGCTGGAAACCGGTTGTAAGCTGTAATGTGGGCGAAGATGTATTGCCTCGTCGCCTGCGCTTGCTGACCAATCGCGAATACGCCAACACCATCAATGACTTGTTAAACATCAGCACCGGTACCACGATCGCCGCCAGTTTTGAGCCTGACACTACGGTGAAAGGGTTCGATAACAACGCTGAAGCCAGCAAAATCAACAATGGCCGTATGGATGCTTACTGGAACGCGGCAAAACAGGTTGCGGAAACTGTCAGCATGAACAACCTGATGACCTGTAATACCTCGACCTCCCGCGATCAGTGCGCCAACACTTTTGTACCTGCGTTTGGTAAAAAAGCGTTCCGTCGTCCGCTGATAGCCGCTGAGCAAACGTCCTACAGCAACCTGTTCCGTCTGGGCAGTACTAACGAAGCGGGCGCAAGACTGGTGATCCAATCAATGTTGTCATCGCCCAACTTCCTCTACCGCGGCGAGATTGGCAGTGTTGTGAGCGGTGTAAGCAACCTGACACCTTACGAAACGGCCAACCTGCTCTCGTACACCTTTACCGGTTCTATGCCAGATGCAACTTTGCTTACGGAAGCAGACAACAATCGCCTGAATACCCCGGCACAGCTGCGTACCCAAGCCGAGCGTTTGCTGGCGACCACGAAAGCGGCCGCACAGTTCAGTCACTTTGGTATGCAATGGTTGCATGTGGATGATGTTGCCAACCTGCAGCGCGATAAGACTCTCTATCCGCAATTTACCCAAGCGATTGGCACGGCAATGAAGACCGAGCTGGAAACCTTCCTGAACGAGCTGTTCCTGAAGCCTGGCTACAAAATGGCTGATGTGTTCAACCCCGGCTTTACTTTCGTCAACAGCACTCTCGCTGGTTACTACGGTATAAGCGGCGTTTCTGGTACCAACTTCCAGAGAGTCAACACCAACAGCCAACGCGGCGGTGTACTCGCGATGGGTGCGGTCACGGCAACACTGGCATCAGTCACTGGCTCACACCCAATCCACCGCGGTCTGTTAGTGCGTCGTAACCTGCTTTGTCAGGATTTTGCACCACCACCACCAAACGTGGGTGAAGTTGAACCCTTGAACCCGAACAAACCGACCCGCGAGCGTTTTGCGGCGCATACCAACAATGCGAACTGCCAGTCTTGTCACCAGTACATCGACGACATTGGTTTCGGTTTTGAAAACTATGATGCTGTAGGCCGCTTCCGCACCACCGAGGGCAACAGCATCGCCATCAACGCAAGTGGCACTATCTCCGGCTTGGCGGTAATGACGGAATCGGACAGTTACTCGTTCACCGATTTGCGCGGCCTGTCCACAGTGCTAGCCACTGCCGGTGTAGAACCGACCTCTAAATGTCTGACCAAGCAGTATCACCGCTTCGCCACCGGCATTTCCGAACCCAATGAATGTGCGGTTACAGCAAGCTATTCACGCTGGCAGAACAAGTCCACTGATCTGCGAGATATGATGCTCGAAACTGTTACTTCACCCACCTTCTTGACGCGCAAATAGGAGTCATCATGAAAAGACGTTCATTAATCAAAGCCATTGCGGCTGGCTCTTTAACAGCGATGACCCCCTTGGCGACACTGCTGGCACGTTCGGCCATGGCCGCTGATGTGCAGCGCATTCGCACGCTGTTTATCTATCACCCCAACGGCTGTGTGCCCGACGTGTTCTTCCCGCGCGCTGGTTCACTCTCCGGCGCCAGCTTTCCGGCGATGAGCGCGCCCCTGCAAACCGTTGCCAACCAGTTGGTGTTTCTGGATGGCATAGGTTACGAAGGCCAGGCAAATACTCACGAAGGTGGCGCACTTAAATGCCTGACTGGTGTTGCCAGCTCGGCCTCGGGTGCATCATCCATTGAGGTACAAATGGGTCGGGAAGACTGGGCCAATCGCGCCAGCTCTGGCGTCTCCCGCCCTTCAGTACAAATGGGCGTAGGTACCAAATGGGGTAGCGATTCCAGCAAACGCGTCAGCTACGACAACGGCACCAGCCTGCACCCGGTCGATGACCCGCGTATTTTGTACCCTCAGTTATTTGGTGGAACTACCGGCGGCGTCGATACCAACCAGCTACAGGTGTTGGCGCGCGCGCGCGAAGATCTCAACCGATTGAGTACCCAGCTGGGTAGTATCGAGCGCGAGCGATTGGAGCAGCATGTCGCCGCTTTAGATGTATTGGAGCAGCGCCTGAACAGTGCCTCAATGGGTGGATGCCTGGACGTCAGTACCAGTATCAAACCGCGCGTCGATTCAATTGTCGGTGGTGAGGAGCAAGCACTTTGGGCAACCCAAGTGCTGGCGAATATCTCCGCCATCCAGCAAGACATCGCGGTAGCCACTCTGTCCTGCGGTATCACCCGCAGCATGGCGTTTATGTATGGTGTGCCGGTATCGCCCATTGTGGTGCCTGGCACCAGTACTGGCGACCATGACTTGTCGCACCAGGACGCTGCTGCGCATACCACCAGTAAAGTGTGGTGGATGGGGCAAATCCGCCAGTTCATTCAAAAATTGGCGGCGACGCCGGACGTGAATGGCAGCTTGTTGGATAACACCATCATCTGCACCGTGTCTGACCTCGGCCACGGCAACTTCCACAACCATCACCGCATTCCGATGTTCCTCGCAGGTGGTAAAAATGCCGGTCTGATTACTGGTCGCTCGGTGGATTTGCGTCCGCTTGGTGAAACCAATAAGCGCTGGGGTGACCAAACGAGCACCCAAGGTGGCGTTAACCACACCAACGTATTGATGACCATTGCAGAGAAAGCTGGCTACCGAAATGTAGTTATGCCAACTGCAAATGGCCGTATCAATAATGTGTGGGTAAATGGCACTGGTTTGTAAAAGATAACGATAAAAACGGTCTTTTTATAAGGCCAGATTGCAACCCGGAACAGTGAGAGCTGTTCCGGGTTTTTTATTGGGATTAAAAATGATATGGAAAATCATCTTCAATTTACGGCATAAAAATTTGGCGAACCTCATCCGCAATAATCTGCGCACCCTGCTCTACCACACTCGCATCCTGGCAATAAGTCACGCGGATACATTCATGGCTATGTCTCCAACCGCCCGCCAAACCAGGAAAGAAATGATGGCCGGAGACCACCAACACACCACGTGCTTTTAAACGTTGATAAAGTTCTTCGCTGCTGATCGGCAGATCTTTAAACCAGAGCCATAGAAAAATCGCGCCTTCCGGTTTGTGGATAAAGCACGGTAGATCGCCAAGATATTTTTTAAAAGTCGCCACCGCGTGTTCCATACGTGCACGATAAAAAGGCGCGACGACTTCGCGACTCAGCTGCAGAATTTTTCCATCTGCTAATAAATGCCGCGCGAGTGCGGGGCCGAAATTGCCGGTGGCCAAACTTAAAATAGTATTGGCTTTGGCGAAGGCATTAATCACATCAGGATTGGCAATAACGATACCCGTGCGTGCGCCGGGCAAACCCAATTTGGAAAGGCTAAGCACAAGGATGGTGTTGTCATTCCAATGGGGTTGGGCATCGGCAAATAAAATATTCGGGAAGGGTGTGCCGTAAGCGCCATCGACAATAAACGGGACTTGATGCGCCCTCGCCATTTCATCCAGCTTTAACAACTCTTCATCGCTAATCACATTGCCGGTGGGATTAGTGGGGCGCGAAACGCAGAGCGCACCTGTCTCGCTGGTTATCTTGAGTTGCGAAAAATCTACGCGATATTTAAAAAATCCATCGGGCAGCATTTCGATACTGGGGCGCGTTGCGGTAAAAAAATCTGCGCAGATTCCCAAATCGCTGTAACCCAAATATTCCGGTGTGAGCGGCAACTGAATCCGTTTCTTTGAGCCGTCGGCGTAATCGCCCGCAAACAAATTAAACAGCACAAAAAATGCGGATTGGCTGCCATTGGCAAGAGCGATATTCGCGCGCGAAATCGGCCACCGATATTCGTTGTGCAATAAGTTAGCGATGGAATCCAGCAATTCCGCATCGCCTTGCGGTGGTTGGTATACGCCTAAAAGTTGATGAGTTTCATGCGGGTTATCAAGTGTTGCGCGCAGCGCGTCTTCAAACGCTTGCTCCATCTCGGGAATCCGCGCAGGGTTGCCGCCGCCCATAAAAATCATATCGGGATTTACGCGTAGCGCTTCACCCAAGTCATCCATTAGCGTGACTATGCCAGCATCAGTGCAGAGTTTTTGGCCGAAGCGTGAGAATTGCATAAACAGAAACCCGAATTAATTAAACCGCTGGTGAAAGCGGAGCAATCTAGCGGGTCAGGCGAGAAAACACTAGCTGGATTAAATCAGGCCGAATTTCTTCAGGGTTGCGGCCAATTTTTCCGGGTTAACCGGCTTCTGGATAAAATCGATTGCACCTAATTGCGTGACCCGGGCATGGGCAGTGGGCTGTATATCGCCAGAGATGACGATAATCATGGTATCAAGCCCTTCGGCTTTTACCGTTTCCAACACCTGGTAGCCATCCATTTCCGGCATAGTCAGGTCGAGAAACACCATCTCGCCCTTGCCATCACGAATTGCCTGAATACCCTCTGCACCATTGGTAGCAAAGGTGATATCAACGTCCCAACCTTCGGGGAGTGAGCGCGCGACTTGCTTGCGTGCCATCATGGAGTCATCACAAATCAGTAGAGGTGTCGCCATGGGGTAAACGTTTCTTTTAATTGGTGAATAATGAGTGAAATGATTATCAGTAAACACGGGGGCCCGACATATGAACCCCGAATCACGTTGATCTCTCGGATCAAGTAAATCTCTGATGAGTATAGTCAGGGATTTTTGCCCGCAGCGAGTTTTTTACCCAGCTTTGCGATTAATAAATCATTAGTCGGTTAAGCGTGCGGCCCCACCAGCCGTCTGTTGTTCAAAAAGTGCAGCAACACTGATGCCCAATAACATTTCCCGATTGTTGTCCACACCACCCAAAATGCGAAAAGCATCCGCCCCCCAAGGCACATGTGCCAGGTAGGTAGTATCCTGCGGCAGTTGCCGCGGCAACGCCAGAATGTCGCTTAACTGCTGTAAAGTCAGCAGATTGAGATTCTGGCTGATCAGGTAGTTACCTTGATAATCGGCGGTAATCACGCGGCTTTTCACCAACGCCTCGCGCACCCTCAGCCACTGCTCGGCCGCCAACCCCTGATGCAGCAGCTCACGCTCGGGTACCGCTATGCCTTTTTCCGAGGCGCGATAGCAGCGCCACAAAATCATTAAACTGGCAAATAAATCCGGGTAATTTCGGTCGCGCAACACCATTTGATGGGCACCAATGGTGTGGACAAATACGGCGCCACCCAGAATTACCGTCCAGATCAAATTGACCCACAACAGAAATAACGGCAACGCGGCGAAGGCGCCGTAGACCAGCGAAAACGACGAGTGACCGACAATCCATCCGAAGGCAGCTTTTAAACCCTGAAACCCAATGGTAGTCACCAGGCCGCCGATCATCGCGTGCTTGACCGATACCTTGCAGTTGGGAACGGCGACAAACAACAGCGTAAACGCCGCCCAGGTCAGCAACCATGGGGCGAGCTGGAATACCCATTCAAAGACCCCGAGACTGTCGTAAGTACCAACTAGCAAACGGAATGAGGCGAGATAAGTGCTAATACCCAGCGCTGCGCCGAGCAATAACGGCCCCAAGCTCAGTATCGCCCAGTAGAGCAAAAAGTTGGCAATCCCGCGCCGGCCGCGCGGCACACCCCAAATAGCATTAAAGTTTTGCTCTATATCTTTGAGCATCAGGTAGGCCGATACGAGCAAAAAAACCACCCCAAAGGCGGTCAAATTACGCGCCTGACTGGAAAACTCTCTCAGGTATTTGCCAAAATCCTGCTCGCTGTTGGGTAAAAAATGCTGGAACATCAGCGACTGAAGTTGATCGCCGAGGTTTTGAAACGCGGGGATAATGGAGAACATCGAGAAGGTCACTGTCATCATCGGCACTGTGGCGAAGAGGGTGACGTAGGTGAGCGAGGCGGCACTTTTTTGGCAGGATTTGGCCTGATATTGATGCACCATCAACCAGAAAAACCCTACCAGCCAACGATATCTTTTGTGTACAAGCTCAACCAGGGACGGCGACAGCGGCATAACGTGAAATCCTTAAACCAAGTCAGGGCGCAGCCGCTATAATCTGCCGCGCCATCGTAAATAGACGTTATCAAGAGACAATTATGGTCACACTTTATCACAACCCGCGCTGCTCAAAATCGCGCGAGGCATTGAACCTGTTGCGTGCACAAGGGCAAGAACCCGAGGTGGTTCTGTATTTGGAAACACCGCCAAATGCCAAAACATTGAAAACACTCTTGGGAAAATTAGGAATAAGTGCTCGGGATTTATTACGCAAAGGTGAAGATGCGTATAAAGAGCTGAACCTCGCGGATGAAAAACTCAGCGAAGCGGCCTTGATTAAAGCGATGGTAGAGAACCCCAAATTAATTGAGCGCCCGATTGCAGTAAATGGCGATAAAGCGGTGATCGGTCGGCCGCCGGAAAACGTTAGGACACTTATATGACACCTTATATTTTAGTTTTGTATTACAGCCGCAGCGGTTCCACACTCGAAATGGCAAAACAAATTGCGCGAGGTGTTGAGCAAGTGAGTGGTATTGAAGCGCGCTTGCGCACTGTACCTGCGGTGTCGACAGTGATCGAAGCAACTGAATCTGCAATTCCCGATAGCGGTGCAATTTATTGCAGCGAAGCGGATTTAAAAAATTGCAGCGGCTTAATCCTCGGCAGCCCTACCCGCTTTGGCAATATGGCTGCGCCGATGAAATATTTTATCGATGGCACCAGCGGCCTCTGGTTGAATGGCGATTTGATCAACAAGCCCGCAGCAGTATTTACCTCGACATCGTCATTGCACGGCGGACAGGAATCCACCCTGCTTTCAATGATGCTGCCGTTGTTGCATCAAGGTATGGTGATTGCCGGAATTCCCTACAGCGAAGCGGGCATCAGCACGACCCGTACTGGAGGCACACCTTACGGTGCATCGCACCTCGCAAGCGGTGATACACCCACTAAACTCAGCAGCGAGGAAATTACCCTTTGCCAAGCATTGGGGAAACGCGTCGCGTCGCTCGCACTGAAACTCTCTAATTGAAATTCTCGCAAACAACGACAAGGTTGATGTATGACTAACGCTCAAGAACACGATGACATACAGTCAGACGAAAAACCAAAAAAAGTGATTGTGATTAGCGATGCGGACTCTGTTGTGCTGCATAAAAAATTGCGTATGGGTCAGCTCGTGTGCAACGGCTGCTACATCGCTTTATTGGTAGTGTTCACACTTAATTATTTTGTTAATGACAATGTAAAACTGGCGACCTGGTTGGTATCCCTGTTTCCGCTGCTGATTTTTATACCGGGATTACTCAAGCCAAAACACCGGACTTACAGCTGGATGTGTTTTGTTTTACTGATGTATTTCCTAATTATTATCCCGCTACTAATGAGTAGCTGGCACTGGAGCTATTGGGTCATGACCATTCTCGTCTCAGCACTGTTTATCGCCGCCATGATGACCAGCCGCTGGCTGCAATACTGGAATTATTATTTGTCCACCAAAACCTAAAATTCATAAATTTTTTCGGAAGGAAATTATTGTGTCTGTGAATTATTACGAACCACCTGCTCCGTCCAATCCAGCACCACCTGGTCCAGCGCAACCAAACCGCGCTGCGCCGCAACTACCGACACCTAAAAAGCGAGGAGCGTGGAGCATATTTTTTGGCGGTATGGGTGCCGGTATTACCTGGTTTCGAAACGCGTTGATGAACACCTTGTTTATCATTTTGCTTATTATTTTTATCATCGCCATAAGCGCGGGTGCACCAAAACCATTACCAGAAACTTTCGCCTTACGCCTTGCGCCAACCGGGTTTTTGGTCGATCAACGCAGCTACATAGATCCCGCCAGCTTATTACTATCAGAAGAAGACCCGGAAGAAAACGAAACAGCAGTGAGCGATGTAGTTGAAGCGATTAACAAAGCCGCCAAAGATTCGCGCGTAACCATGCTGGTATTGGAACCCGGCCGCATGCTCGGCGGAGGTCTCAGCAAAATGAATGACATTGGCCAGGCGTTGGAAAACTTTAAAAGTGCGGATAAAAAAATCATCGCCGTGAGCGACAACTATTCGCAAGACCAATATTACCTCGCTAGCTTTGCTGACGAAATCTATCTGCACGACATGGGAATGATCGAAATTACCGGCTACGGCCGCTACATGAATTACTACAAAACCGCGCTGGATAAACTCGGTGTAACAGTTCATGCATTCCGCACCGGAAAATACAAAGATTACCTGGAGCCTTACTTGCGCGATGACATGTCTGAAGAATCGCGCGAGCACAATGCGCAATGGATTAATGAACTCTGGGCCAGTTACACCGGCAAGATCGAAAGCCTGCGCCGGTTGCCACCGGGTAGCATTAACGATTATGTAAACAACATCGATGCGCACATGGCCTTGACCACCGGCGACAGCGCCAAACTTGCACTGGAAAAAGCACTGATCGATAAAGTTGCATCGCGTCAGGACATGGAAAAAATGCTGATTGAACAAGCAGGAGTTAGTAAAGATGGAGATTGGTACAACGGCGTTGGTGTGAAATCCTACCTTGCTGATATTCGCAAACGTCCGACGCTAGAGCAAAATAAAATCGCTGTAGTAGTTGCTTCTGGTTCGATTGTCGATGGATATCAACCGGATGGCAGTATCGGCAGCGAGAGCATGCTGGAGTTACTGCGTCAGGTAAAAGATGATGAAGCGATTAAGGCGTTAGTGATTCGAATCGATTCGGGCGGTGGTAGCGCGTTTGCATCAGAAATTATTCGTTCAGAAGTCATCGCATTGCGCGACAAAAAAATCCCGATTTATATTTCCATGGGCACAGTCGCCGCGTCCGGTGGTTACTGGATCGCAACAGCGGGCGATAAAATTTGGGCGCAACCGACGACCATCACCGGCTCGATTGGTGTATTCGGCGCATTCCCAACGCTGGAAAAATCCCTGCAAAAAATTGGCATTCATACTGACGGTGTAGGCACAACTGAATTAGCGGGCGCTATGCGACTGGACCGCCCATTGTCAGAAAAGGCCAGCAAAGTAGTGCAAATGAGCGTGGATAATATTTACCATCGTTTCATTACATTGGTGGCGGACGCGCGCGATCAGGAAGTGAAAGCGATTGACGAAATCGCCCAAGGCCACGTGTGGACTGGCAGCAAAGCCAAAGAGATCGGTTTAGTTGATGAACTGGGCACATTGAGCGATGTTATTACCGCCATCGCACAAGAAGCAAATCTCAGCAGCTACAAAGTGGAGTTCGTACAGCGCCCACTCTCGCCAAAAGAAGAACTCTTACGCTCCCTCACCCAAGGGCATGCAGGCACGTTTGTTCCAAAATCCTTGCTGGAGAATTTCGCATCACTCAATGTATTAAACGATCTTTCGCCTGTTTTAAAACCGCTAAGCGATTTGAAAAACATGAATGACCCACAGGGAATTTATGTGCAGTGTTTGGATTGTGTAGCGCCGTAAGCTCTATCCAATAGTTGGCAGGAAAAGTTCTGCCAACTACACCATACCAATTGTTAATTCTCGACTTAATTACACCACTGTTGCTCGCAAGGCTCTCCGTCGCCATTACCGTCCATTCGAGTACCCGGACAATTTCGCAAAAAATAAGTGGCTTCAGCACAGGAAGTCATTTGAGAGCAATGTGTACGTCCATCGCAATGAAATTGCTGATCGCGCTCAATCACGGGTGAAGTTAGTTCAACTGGGGACAGTAAGGAGTTAGTGGCCGCGCTTTCTTTCGAGACATATGAATCATATACATATAAAAGCACAGCAACTACTACCAGAAAAACAATTAATTTCGATAAGAAGTTGTCTGAAGTACTTACCTTATCCCTTTTGTTAGCCGCTTTTTTCCCCGAAGCTCTTACAACACGAATAGCACGTTTCTTACCATCATCACCTTGATCAATTTCAAACGACAGTAACTCTCCAAGTGTTGGGCGAACACCGTCTTTGGGAAATGATGAAACATGCACAAATATTTGAATTTCGCTCTGTGGCAAAGTGATAAAACCAAAACCACGTTCATCGTTCCATTTCGTCAATACGCCATGTGACTTAATCATGAATACAGAATCTCAAAAATCAACCTATTGATGAAGCTATATACAGCATCAAATCAAAATTGCGCAACAATCATTCACAATCGACCAACCCACCAATCCACGCCGATATAACATCAACCGCCTCCTGATCAACCAGATGCGATCCTAACGGCGGCATCTGATTTACATCGCGCACTTTCATACGCGCAAGCAATGCCGACCGCTCGGGTTCACCGGGTTCGATGATGCGGGCATTGCTAATTCCCAAATCACCCGCAACAGGTTGCACATTGCAGGCCTGCGTTGCGGCCAACGCAGTGCGGTAGCGCAAATCCAAATTCACCGGTGTAGGGCCATTGGGGCTATGGCAATTACTGCAGTTGCTGTGTAAATAACTACGCGCACGTTGCGCCACGGTTGCGTTGGTATCATCAAGAGAAGAAAGTGTTTGCACTTTTTGAGTGGATGTAATTGTGCTGGAAAATACGTTGATATGCGCAAGCGTATCCAGTTGATGTGCATTAATACCGTTCGCGGTATACCGCATGGGATTATTTAATTGCAGGGTTTCCAAGCCCAATGAAAAATTGGCGACCTCTGTATGGCAAGTGAGGCATTGGCCGCGACTGGGATATTGCCACTGCACGCCCTCGATTAATTTTTCTTTTCCGTCCGCCAGCAAAAGCGCATCGGTTTGGTCGTCCCGCCATTCGTAGCTGAAGCCTTGCCAACCCAATTCACCGCGTGCAAATAAACGGGTTTCGATAAACCGATCATTCAAAGTGAAGTGTTTCATCAACACGCTGCCCACGGGAAATAAAAAATCGCCCTCCGTTGTTAACTCAATTGCTGTGTTATTGGGCAGCGATAGGTAGCGATCTTTTTCTGCAGTATCTGACCAAAATGGACTGGCAACTGTATAGGGAATCATCGCGGCCGAAGGTAATGTTGGATCGGCAGAATTTACACAACCAGTAGCGGATAAACGCTCCGCCATACTACCCGGTTGCAACTCCCCACCTGTCGCTTGCATTTTAAGAATCTGCGAACCCGCGCCAGATTGCCCGAGGGCGTAGAGCTCACCGGCATTGTCTTGCGCAAAAGCGACTATCGCCACGGGTGCGCGACCATGACTGCTTTGGCGAAGACCACCATTGGATTCGCGAATAAATGAGCGCAGCGTTCTGTCGCAATAGTCGGTGTAGAAATAACGACCCTGCGCCCCTGGATATTGTGTACCGCGATACACATAACCGCCGATCACTGAACAAGCCCCGGTGCTGTGGCGAATGGAGAGCACCGGTTTAATTTTATTGGCAGTAGAACAATTGGAGCGCCCGCTGTAACAGGAATCACCTTCCATATCGCCCCAACCGTAATTACCACCGCGGGTGACAAGATTCACTTCTTCCCAAGCGCTCTGCCCTACATCACCCACCCATAACTCGTTGGTTTCGCGATCAAGACCAAAACGCCAGGGATTACGCAAACCATAGGCCCAAATTTCTGGTGCACCACCTGTAATCGCAAAAGGATTATCAGTGGGAATAGCATAACTACGCCCGCCACCCGAATTGTCGACATCGATGCGCAACATTTTGCCGAGCAAATTATTGGTGTTCTGACCATTTTGCTGCGGGTCACCCCCACTACCGCCATCGCCGGAGCTGATATATAAATAGCCGTCACTGCCAAACGCAATTTGTCCACCGTTGTGATTGGAGTAAGGCTGATTAAAGCGCAGCAAAATAATTTCTGAATCGCGATTAATAATGCCATTGCTGGCAACCTCAAAACGCGTCACGCGCGTTTCCATATTATTGCTGGCGTTACGCCCGATGTAATTGAAATATACGTAACGTGTACCGGGAAATTGCGGATGAAAAGCCATGCCCAACAAACCGGTTTCACCGCCAGAAAAATCCACGCGATCTTCAATATTTAAAATTTCGGTCAGCGCATTGGCTGACGTATTATTTTGAAAACGCACAACCCTGCCTGACTGGCGTGTTGCATACCAAAAGTTATTATTGCCCGGTGCCTGCAGCAAATTCGTGGCGTTACCAATATTCGGTAGCGAAGGAAAAATCGCTTGCCAACTAATACTGGTCGGCGCGCTGGATTCAATCGGCACGGGAGCGAGACAAGTGGTATTGGATGGCCGCGCGGCTAACCCTGAAATAAGGCTGCTACTGCTCGTTGAAACAGACGATGAAAATACCGATGAAAAAGAGATTGAAGAAGTCGCAGAAGAAAGGGATGAGAGAGGGGATGATGAATTAGCAACAATTGCTGACGATTGCGCGACGACTAGTGACGATGCAACGTTATTGTTGCCGCCACCCCCACCACCCCCGCAGGCGATAAAACACAGGCAAGTGGTAATAAGCAGCACATTTTTTACGAGTATTTTCATGGCGACTACCCTTCAGAAGCTTACCTGTGATGACAGACATTTCATTCAATATAGGCCTCTTATCCACACCCGTCTGTGGCCAATGCCCCATAACTCATGCTACGCGATCAAAAGTTGCGTTGATAAAAGTTGCGTCGATAAAAGTTGTCGCAATAAAAACCCCGCGCAGCGAACTGGCGGGGTTAGTTAACAAGCGCGTAAAAATCGCCAAATGACTTCTATCGCAAGTGACTATCGAGTAGCCCAGCCGCGATCACCCACTTTGTAAGCCAGATCGCCATCAAAACGGCCAGGTATGGGTAAATGGCGTAACACTTGCGTGGCACCTACTTCCGAGGTGAAGAAACCAAACAACGTTAATTGTTTGATCATGGTGAAGTAGTGAATACCACCGGCCGCAATGCCTGCTTTTGCTTCGCGATCAAGTTGATTGATAAAATCTTCCCGCTCACTTTGCTGCAGCGCCATAAAACGGCGACTGTAGGTTTTCTTACACATTTCTTCAAAAGTCATTAAGCCTTTATGGAAAATCGTTTGCTCATCAAGCGTGTAGCAATCATTGACATATACACTCATAAACTGGCCGACTTGTGCGTCTTTGGCGCCCGGCGTCGTCGTACGCGGCAAAATGGTTTCCGCTATTTCATCCATCAGCGCAATATTTTCTGCAGAAAAGTTTGCCCTGGATTTAGTAGTGGTGGCGCAGCCAGTCAGCAGTGCGGTACCGCCAATCATCGCGGTGCCTGTGGCGGCGGTAATCAATGCTAATAATTCGCGGCGATTCATGACAGATTCCCCTTTTTCAATTCTTTTAACGCGTGGTCTACCGCGCGGGCAGTCAGCGCCATATAAGTCAGCGATGGATTTACGCAGGAGGCGGACGTCATAGCGGCGCCGTCCGTAACAAATACGTTGGGTGCATCCCACACTTGGTTAAAACCATTGAGCACCGAGGTCTTGGGGTCGCGCCCCATACGCGCTGTACCCATTTCGTGAATACCCATACCCGGTGAGTAACCCCAGTCGCCACCCCCAACATTTTTAACACCGGCGGCTTCGAGGATATCGATGGCGTCTTGCTGCATGTCTCTGCGCATCGCCAATTCGTTTTCACGAATCTCAACCTCCATCGCCAATACCGGCAGACCCCATTTATCTTTCACATTTTTATCGAGATAAATGCGGTTTTCGTGGTGCGGTAACATTTCGCCAAAGGCGGTCATGCCGATGGTCCAGGCACCTGGCTCAGCAAGTGCATTTTTAAAATCTGCACCGACCCCCATTTCGGCTACATCGCGGTTCCAACCCTCACGACTGGCAGCGCCCTGATAACCAAAGCCGCGCACATAGCTGCGTTTTTCATCACCCAGATTGCGGAAGCGGGGAATATAAAAACCGGCCGGACGACGGCCAAAGTAATATTTGTCCTCGTAACCCTCTACTACTCCGCCCGCACCCACGCGGAAATGGTGATCCATAACGTTGTGCCCCAACTCGCCACTGCTGCTGCCCAGACCGCCCGGCCAAATATCGGTAGCAGAGTTCATCAAAATCCAGGTGGAGTTGAAACTGGAGGCGTTGAGGAAAATCACGTTGGCAGTGAATTCGTAAGTCTGGTTGGTTTCAGCATCGATAACTTCTACACCGCGCGCGCGTTTTTTGTCTTTGTCGTACAACACTTGGCTGACAATAGAAAAAGGGCGCAGGGTGAGATTGCCCGTTTTCATCGCGGCTGGCAGCGTTGATGACTGGGTGCTGAAATAGGCACCGAAGGGGCAGCCCAACCAGCATTTATTACGGTACTGGCAGTTAACCCTGCCCTGTTCCGGTTTCGGCTGAGTGATGTTGGCCGTGCGACTGTTGATCATCAAACGTTTGCCGCCATAGGCTTTCTTAATTCTAGCAGCGACATCTTTCTCAACAATATTCAATTCGATCGGGGGTAAGAACTGGCCATCAGGGAGATGATCCAAGCCTTCGAGGCTGCCGGAAATCCCCGCGAACCGCTCAACATAATCGTACCAAGGCGCCATATCGGAATAGCGAATCGGCCAGTCGATGGCGATGCCTTCACGCAAATTGGCTTCAAAATCCTGCGCACTTAAACGATAACTCTGACGCCCCCACAAGAGCGAGCGACCACCCACGTGATAACCCCGAAACCAGTCAAAGGGTTTCTTTTCAACATAAGGGTTTTCCTGTTCATTCGCCCACATGCCATCGGTTTCTTCGTTGAGCACAAAATCGCGGCGCAGCACCGGGTGGTTACGTTTCATCTCCTGTGTGGGGTGACCGCGATGTGGGTAGTCCCAGGTTTCTTTGGTCGCATTAACGTAATCTTTAACGTGCTCGATATTGCGCCCGCGCTCAAGCAGCAATACCTTCAAACCTTTTTCGGTAAGTTCTTTAGCCGCCCAACCGCCGCTAATACCGGAGCCAACCACAATGGCATCAAAGTGTTGTGTACTGGACATGATGTACCTCTGGATAAACGTATTTTTTATAGGAAATTAAACATCGCAGATGCGGATGGCCGCTTTCAGCGATTCAATTTTTTCGTCGTCCGTTGCACGCTTGGGCATAAACTCCTGCGCGACATATCCTTTGAAGCCTGTTGCGTGAATAGCGCGGGTAATCGCCGGGTAGTAAAGCTCTTGGGTATCATCAATCTCATTGCGGCCCGGCACACCGGCGGTGTGGTAATGACCAAAGTATTGATGATGATTTTGAATAGTGCGAATAATGTCGCCTTCGCTGATTTGCATGTGGTAGATGTCGTACAACAATTTAAAATTGGGTGAATCCAAACGCTTACAGAGTTCAATTCCCCACGCGGAGTTATCGGCAAAATAATCGGGGTGATCGACTTTGCTATTGAACAATTCCATTTGCAAAACCACACCGCGCTTTTCCGCTTGCGCGAGAATTTTTTTCAAACCTTTGGTCGCGTTTTTCAAACCCGTTTCCGGATCTTTGCCGCGTGCGTTGCCGCTAAAACAGATCAGGTTTTTATAACCAGCGTCGCTGACCAAATCGATATGCTTGCGATAATTTTCGATCAGCGGTTGATGAAATTTCGCATCACCCCAACCATCTTCCAGATTTAATTCAGCTCCATTACACATGGAGGAATCGACTCCATGTTGTTTGAGGATATGCCACTCACTGGGCCCCACTAAATCAATTGCTGAAAAACCCAAACGCTTCACCACCAGACATAACTCGTCCAGCGATAAGAAATTAAACGTCCAGCGTGCAACTGAATGGTGGATATTGCCTTTTAAGGCAGTTGTGGGCGTACCCGATGTTAAAGCAGTTTCTGCACCCAACGCGGATAGGCTAGACAAACCTAACGCACTGGCAACAGCGCCGCGCATGAGTGCACGGCGGTTTATGGAATGGGTCATAGTGGCAAACTCTATTGTTGTTAGATGGTCTTTATACCGGCTCTCTCAGCACCGATAATAAAGATTAGCCCGCCCAAAACACCTTATCTATGGGCCTATGCGGATCTTTACTCTTTATGACAAAAAGAAAGCCAGCTGGCAGCTGGCTTCTTAATTTCGCAAAAAAACATCTCCCATTACCGGCGCTGCGCACGCTCGTCGATAACAAAAAACTCCATCATTTCCTGCAGCTGCATCGCCTGATTATTCATCTCTTCGGCAGTCGCATTTAATTCTTCGGCCGACGATGCATTCACCTGCGTGGTCTGCGCCATTTGCCCGACTGCAGCATTAATTTGCTCCAGACCTGTGGCCTGCTCGCTGGATGCCGCACTGATCTCTTCCACCAGATCCGCCGTTTTGCGAATTGATGGCAGCATCTCATCCAGCAAACTACCCGCGCGCTCGGCCATCTGTACACTTTTGCTAGCGACTGAGCCTATATCTTGCGATGCAAGCTGGCTGCGCTGGGCCAGTTTGCGCACTTCGGCAGCGACTACCGCAAAACCTTTACCGTGCTCACCCGCGCGCCCTGCTTCTATCGCGGCGTTTAGTGCAAGCAAATTGGTTTGGTAAGCGATTTCATCGACCAGTTTAATTTTGTCGGCGATCTGGCGCATCGCCAGCACTGTCTCGCGCACCGCATCGCCACCTTCTGCTGCGGCTTTCGCACTGCTACTGGCGATACCATCTGTTGCGCGGGCGTTATCAGAATTTTGTGCAACGGCCGCTGAAATTTGTTCAACCGATGCGCTGGTTTCCTCGACCGTTGCCGCCTGCTGGGTCGCCGCTTGTGACAAACTTTGGGAAGTACTGCCGATCTGCTCGCTCGACTGAACCAATTCCTGAGCGGAAGCGCGGATGTTGACAATAATCTCGACCAACTTCTCACTCATGCTTTTCATCGCCCCCAGCAACTGGGCAATTTCATCTTTGCCGCGCGCATCGATCGTAACTGTAAGGTCGCCCTCGGCAAGGCGCAAAGCAGCCGCACGGGCTGCATTAACCGGATTTAACACCCAGTTACGAATACACAAGGTCAGTATGGTACCCACCACCAAAATGCTGACCACCCCAATAATGATGGCAATGGTGCGCATTTCGATAACCGCCGCCATCATCCGCTCGGTGGGAACACTAACGCGGAATGACCAGGGAGTCGTCGTCTGCCCAACCAGCACAGGTACCGCAATCTGGTAAGCATCAGCATCGAGATAGTCATCGAACAGGTCGCGCCCAAGCACTTTGCCATGTTGTATTGCCCCCAAAAGCGCTTGGTCGTCAATCGTCTGACCGACATTGTCGGCCTTAGCGTCGCCCACATAGATACCGGTATGGGATAGCAAGCTGGCATAACCTGTCTCATAGGGACGGATTTTGCTGACTTCATCCTGATAATCCGACAAGGCGATATCGACCCCGGCAACTCCCAGAAATTGGCCATTCACGATTATGGGCGCCACCACCGTAGTGATCAGCATTTCTTTACCCGCGACCATATAGAGATAGGGTTCAATCAGAGTTTCACTGCGGCTGGCTTTGGAGAGTAGGTAGTAGTCGCCAGCACCAGGGGTGTCGTAATCCACTAGGGCCTCCACAACCAAACTACCTGATCCGCGATTCCAGTAAGGAAGATAGCGGCCAGTCGCATCGTGCGCCGGGGCGTTTACAAAACTGGCATCTTTGCCGTCAAAGCCACCTGGCTCCCAACCGCTCCACACCGCCAGAAAGGTCGGGCTATTGGCCAGGACTTCACGCATCAGCGCATCAGCCACTTTGCGATCAGGGTTAGCTTGCTGCAAACCCGCCAGAGTCTGCGCGAGAGTGCGCGCCGCATCCATTGCCACATCCAACCGGCCTTTGACTTTATAGGCCTCATGTTGGGCTAACTATTCGGCGTACTCAGTGGCCAACTGCCGCTGCATATTGCTGGCTTGCGAGTTGATGACCCACAGGGTGATGACATAACTCACCACCACCAACAGGATAATCGACATCATTTTGGTATTCAGACTATTAACGTTCACGGTAGCTCCTTTGCATAGCGTGCAAACACTCATGGGGAAACGATAAAAGCATAGTCGCGATTTGCAGAAAGCCAGCGGATCGAACCGGAATCACTCTGGGTGTTTCTACTCAGGCATAAAAAAGCCAGCACGAGGGCTGGCTTAAGAAAACGAACAACTTGCGAGTGGCGAACGCCCGTCTCGGTCAAGCCTATAATTGGCACATTCTTCCACTACTTGCTGAAGTGCATTAATACCGCTGAGGAGAGCAGTATCAAGCACGGCGACAATTTTTCATTAATTACTCATATCCATCAAATATGTCCCTCAACGTTACAGCAAACTCTGTGCTACCAAATTTATTTTTTACAACCAAACAATCAGATTCTATGATTAAGTCTTTAAACCTGTATGCAAAAATAATTTCATCTGGCTCAGTCTCTAGAATATCTTTATCAAAAATCACTGCCTTTCCTTTTTCGATCCGAAGATTAAGGCAGAAGCGATTAATATCCAATCGGCATAGAAGAGATGCTGTTGCCCCAAAGGATCTCAGTAGTTTTGACTTGTGCAACCATTCATTCTTGTACCCTCCTTCTCGAAATTCTGTTATTGCGCTGCAGATTTCGTCTAATGGTATTGCATGATTTTTTGCGCACTTATGAAGCCCATCTAACAGCATAGAAATAAAAAATTCATGGTAATCATCCGACTGTAGAAGATTAAATTTCTCATGATCGAAGCTCACTTTAGAGATAAGTGCACCTCCTGCAACAGTATCAGAGCTATTTGAAGGGTCTGTACAACCTTGGATACAAATCCTACTAAATCCATTCGATTTGAACTTTATCTTATGCAGATACCTATCCAAAAAATTGCAGATATATCTATTCATGAACCCGAATGAGCTTCTCAGCTCATTCGGAAACTCATCTGGATTTAGATAAAGAAAAACATTTTTTAGTAACATTAAGGCTTCACATGTTTTGTCGGATCGGTTAACTGCCCACTTCGTCTAAGTTCAGCAGCGTTTTTAGCTTCCCATTCAAGAATTCCTTTACGAGATCCCTCACCAGCAGAAATTTCTTTCACAACCCAGGGCTCATATCGGCCTTCCTCGCCTGATTCTTTATTCCAACGATTAGCTTGGCTATTTGCTCTTCGAGAGCCACCAGTTGCCGTTCTTTTTCCTCCGCTCACACCAGTTTTAACAATTTCACCAGTTTTAGTATCTAAAATTTCGTAACCGTGCTGAGCTTTTGTACTATGCCTAGAGTTTCCATACACCTTCGTCGCCGTTTGGCCTGCATCAACCGCCTTATCAACTGCACGAGCAGCCTTCAACGCTTGGCCTACACCAGGCACGGGGCTGATAAGGCCAACAGTGCTCATGGCAACATCGGCTGCAGCTGCGCCTACACCTGCACCGGTATATATTGCCACGCCCAACTTACCAATATCATAGGCCAAAAACACTACGTCAATCGGGCTATGACCATCTGGATCTACATATTTGTATGGGTTGTTGTTGGCATAGTTGTAACGGTTAAAACTGTGGATATTTTGGGGGTCAACTCCTTTTGGATCGATACCCATAAAGCGACCAGTAACAGGATCATAATAACGAGCCCCCATATAAGAAATGCCGTTTGGCTCTTGGGATTTTCCTGCAAACCAAATTGAATTGATATTGGTTGATGTTAGGTTATTGATGCGGCCACCGTATGGCCGATACGTTTCTTTCCAGTTTAAATTCCCCAACAAATCAGTCGATGCTAACGGACTACCAGATAAGTCGTTGTGATAAAAAGCTTTTCCACTAGCACAGCTACTACAATTTTCTGCGATACGTTTCCCGCCCAAATAAATATATTCAGTCTTTTTCCCTCCCCCGCTGGATATTGCTATCTCCGCCAACAAGTTCCCGTTAGCCGAGTTAAATTGATAGTTAGTACCCTGAAATATACTGACAGATGTGCGTGCACCCGTACCATCGTAGGTGTAGCGAGTTGCTCCACCAAATTGGCTGCAGTTAAAACACTCTAAATTGGGTACATCGTTGTATCGATAATCAGTGCTACCTGCGACGCTAACATTGCCATATACATCGTAAGTGTAACTTTCGTTTTTACTGCCAGAAATATTAGCTAGCTGATTTTTGCTGTTATATGTGTAATCAATCGCCCAACTACCAAAAGCTTGACGGGTAATATTGCCTGTTCCATTGTAGGAAATACTGCCGGCTCCCCAAGGGCCGCTAATATTAGTAAGCCGATTAAGGTTGTCGTAACTTAATGCACGATTGTAGCTAGCGTCTGTGGCGTCACTTATAGCTTTTAAATTACCTACATTATCGTAGCCGTAACTTGAGTTTACATATATGCCTCCAGTCGCTTTACTGGTGGTAAATGATGCGGGCCAAAGACGGGAGTTTTGACCGTAATTAGTAATCGTGTTGTTCGCGTAGTTGATTTGTCTAATTTGACCGCTTGGCCAATAAGTAACTGCATTGACGTAACCACTAATGGAAACTGGCCGTCCCAAGGCATCCAAACTATAGCCGACGTAATTATTAGAATACGGATAACGAATACCTTGTAATTGATCGTTAAGGTTGTAGCTGTACGAAGCTGTAAAAACTTGTGAGTCAAGCGCCAAAGTCTCAGACGTTAAATTGCCATTGCTATCGTATATGTAGCTTCTGTTCACGCCACTTGTAGAGTTAACAGACAGCATCTTGTTAGTTTTGTTGTAAGCGTAACTTACTGAAGGTGTGGTGCCTGAATATGTTGCAGTTTTAAGTCGGTTCTGATTGTCGTAAGAGAGCGAGGTAAGAGCTGATGCGCCTACAGTGCGCGACGTCATATTGCCTGCATCGTCCCGCCCGTAAGTTGTCGTGCCAGTCTCTGGATTGGTTTCTGAGGTTACAAAATATTTACTGTTGTAACCAAATCCACGAGTCAATCCGCCCTGTGTGATTGAGGTCACCAAACCTTTAGTGTTTCTGACGAGGTTAATGTTAGCGCTGGAGTTGGCTGCAGTAACCTGCATAAGTAATTGCTGACTAGGGCTGCCGTATGAACGATAAGTATATTGCGTGGTGTAGTTATTTTCGTCGGTTACCGATTTTGTCCCCGCACCGTAGCTTATATTGACGCTAGTGTTATCAGCATTGGTAATACGTAAAGGCCTATCCAAAATGTCGTAGGCTGTAGTAGTACCAATAGTGGCATCCGGATTTGACTCAAATGTTAAGCGGCCTAATGCGTCGTAACGGTAATTAGTTGTTATGCCCCCCAGAGTTATTCTTGTGGGGTTGCCGAACCCATCATAGATTGTTGACTCTGTAAGAGTACCGCGAGTAGCGGTTTTGCTGGCTGCACCATAACTGATGGAAACCGCGTTCCCGAGTGGCGGTGTTATGGACGTGATTCGATCTAAACCATCATAGATGTAGCGTGTAGTGTATCCATCGCCATTCGTTTCTGCGGCTATGTTGCCAGCGGTACTAACTATACGAGAAATACTGATGGATTCTGGTTGTAATTCTAATTGAGGTATTCCGCGGTAATAATTTGAAAAAGAGTGCACTAACCCACGAGGATAAGTTATCGAACTAATATTGCCTTGGCTGTCATAAGCATAACCAGTCGTTACACCATCTACGCTTTTCGACCTCAAGTTTCCGTTGCTGTCAAAAGTACGAATCGTACTGCTACCCGTAAAACTCTCATCTTTAACCTGTTTAATAATCCATTTGGTGGTATTCAGGCTGTAGCTCAACGTGGTTGATTTAGAGCCTCCGTTGGGGCCCGATTCGGTGACAAGCAGTGGGTTGCCATAGTTATCGTAGTTGCTGTATTGAGTTACGTAACTAGCACCATTGCGCGATATCGTTACTTTGGCTTGCAGAGGAGCATAGGTCGCACCAACATCCACTTTTGTTACAAACGCACCTGGGCGGAAAAAATTCTCATTAGAGATTTTTTGCCTGTCCCACGTGTAAGTTTCGGTTTGCTGGTTGCCAATGGTTTTAGAGTAGAGCAAGCCTACGGAAAAAACGGTGCCAGAGGTGACGTAATTTGGGCCGATATGTTGATACGTTGTTGTGCCTGATGGACCGGTGACTGTCGTAACATCAAGACGACCTACCGCACCTGGCGCATATTGAAAAGTCCAAGAACCACCCTCGCTCGTGCTCTTGCTACTAACTACGGTGGATCGGCTAGATGGGTTCGATACAGAATCAAAATAAACAAATTGGTAGTTGTAATTGATCGATCCACCCTGCGGGTAGATGACTTGCTTAACAGCGTAGCTCCCAACAGGTACAGTGTTAACGTTGCCGTTATATATGTAACTCCAACGAGTACCATCCGGTCTGGTTACTGAAGTAAGTTGATATTTGCCGGTCGCGCCTGATATCGCGGTATAACCATAATTATAGGTTTTACCAGCGCCACTTATTGAAGAAATCCGGCGAGTAAACGTACCCGAGTCCGCATATGTAAAAGCGATACTCCTACCATCATTAGTTGTGATGGATGACATCTCAGCAGTTGCGGTTCCCGTATAGGAAATACTTGCGTAGTTACCATTTTTATCGGTAATTCTTGTGGTGTACCACGCATAGACTGGCTTGACCTGAGTGCCCACATTAACCAAACGCGTCATGTCATAACGGGTGCCTTCTGGCGAATAAACCGCTACACCACCAGTCATACAGTCCGCTTTCCAGCGCTGTGTGGTTAGCATCAACGGAGATGTGCTGCCAGTAAACGCCAACAGTTGCTTACTACCATCTGGCAACTCAAGTACTGGGTTATCAACTACGCTGGTTTGGTTTGCATTGTTACAGATAACGTTATCTTTGGTTTTAAGTACACGACCAAAGTGTATTGTCCAACCCAAGCCTGCGTATGACTCTGTTTCATATGGGTTAAGAGGGTCAACACCAGCGTTGTTGTATGAGCGAACAACCTCTAAGTCGAAACCGCCGTTTCCAGGAATACGGAGATCTGTGTATTGAAGTGATAGGGCACCACTAAAAGGATCTATGTGCTCGCTAAAGTTCTGATTAACGTAGCTTCTGTTGTTGTCGATTCCCGGCCCCTTATAAAAGTCGGGTATGACTTCTTGCGCCAAACAGACTGACGATAAGAGGGTGATAGCAGAAAGGTGAGACCACTTGATAAAGTTTTTTAAACGCATAATTAAGCATCCTTTTTAATAAAAAATTCCATAATTACAAGATCCCTTTCATTGCACTTTTTATAACAATGCGACTAGTCGTATTGATCCGTAACACAGGAAGAAAAATAGAAAAATGCAGCGAAATAGATAGACTTTCACGACCACGATTTTGTGTGATGAGTATTCACGCTGTCAATGTTAATTTCCAATTCGGAAAATTTAGGGTAAAAAAGTTGGTGGGTATATTTGCGTAAAATCCCGCTCATTTTTTAAATGCTTAGCTCTTTTCAATTTTTGTAGGTTTTTCGAACGGCCCTAGCTAATTGTTATAGCTAGGGCTTTGCACTGACGATAGAAGTCAACATCAGAATCAAACTGCTTCAGCAGTAATTTTTTCAAAAAACCAACCTAAAAAACAGTATTCTATGTCGATTGATGCACCAACTACCTAGGTGTTAACGCCTCGATAGCGGCTGACACATACATCAAAGGCGCGTTCCAGTTAATGGCAATTTCATTGCTGGCGTAGCTGCACCAATGATCCAGATAGGATTTGGCCGCAAGATTGGACGGATAAGGAACGGGGCAACCGGATTTATCCTGCTGCTCAGGCTGAGGGCCACCAGCGATAAAACCGGGAATCGGTTCCGCAATGCCATCTGCTTCAGACGGGCGATGATGCGGATGCATAGTAGCCTTATCACCATAACCGGTCACAAACGACATATCCGTCGCATTGCGGCCGAGCACGTAATCGAGCATTGATTGCGCGGCATCCAGGTATTCGCGTTTGCCGTTCAGGCGATAGCCTTGCACCAACATCATCGCTTGCCCCAGCGCGACCGAGTTGCTACCCCATACAAAATCATTTTTCTGCATGGTGACGCGATACGCGGAGTTCGCCCACACCGATTGCAAATTGGCAGCAAGGCCGTCAATACGGCTGGCGATTAATTGTTGATCCGCAATCGCGGTTAAATTCTCGCGGTGATGCGCCAGAGAAATCCAACCCAAGCTGCGGACATCTTGCCAGCCAGGTATCGTCGCAAAAGTTTCCGTCGGCTTCATCGCTGTGTAATAAGTGTCTTTTTTACTGGTGATGTAGAGTTCGGCGGCGGCCCAGGCAAATTCATCGGCCAGGTTGCTATCACCGTATTGGCCGGTTTCTATATCGCTAGGCTGCTTGTAAGTGATGGTCGGATTGGCGACTGCCCATTCCCATGCCGATTCTGCGGCGGCCAGCATTTTTGCAGACATGCCCGGTAATTGGCTTTCGTACTGCGCAACGACACGGCTGGCAGTTGCCATCACGCCCGCAAAATCCAGCGCTGCTGCCGTGGTTTTTTGTACCACGTAACGCTCGCTGGTCGCTTGATGCGGCATAACTGTGCCATCGAAATTTTTGTTGGTGAGCTTGTGATAAACACCTCCATCGTTGGGGTCTTGCATGCTCAGCATCCACTCCAGATTCCACAAGGTTTCATCAAGCAGATCGGGAATAGCATTGCCACTTTCCGGAATATTTAAATTCTGGCCATCAAAGATCTCAGGGAAGTGTTCGTAAGCAGCAAGCATTGCATAGGTCGCGATACCCGAGTTGACGATGTACTTGTTGTAATCGCCCGCGTCATACCAACCTTTGGGGCTAGAGATCACTGTACCTGCCGGGCGTGCCGCACTGGCTGCAGAGGGATGCACTAGCACCTGGGTATCCGGATGACCGAGCGGGCGGGCAAAAATTCCCGCGTGAGTTGCTAATAGTTCAGCGCTGTTACGATTGAAATAAAAGGCTTTGATGCTTGCCGCGGTTACCGCGTTGTAGACATCATGGGCAATCGTAAATTGGTAGGAATCTTTCACTCCCTCAACGCGCAGGAGATAATCGCCCGGGGTTTTTACGCTGGAAAAGTCGGCGAGCTTGACGCTCTCCTCGGATGCTGTCCAAGTGGCTGCCGCGCTCAAGGTACCGCTAAACACCTCGGTATTGTTTGCTGCGTTAATCACCTTGAAACTGGTTGCATCACCGGCTGGCACTACGGCCCATTTAGCGGACTCAGGTAAAAACCCAAGCTGATTGAGTTTGATATTGCCCGCAGCTACAGCTGCAGCGGAACTGGCAGCAGCACTGCTCATTACCACGGGAGCAGAAGATGCAGCCTTAGCTGAACTGGCAATAACACCTGTACTGCCTCCACCGCCGCTACCGCAGCCAAGCATTAAACCGGATGCGCCAACAAGCGCCAGCGCCGACACTAAACGGGTCGGGATAAATACAGCCATTATGATTCTCCATTGCAAATTCAGACTCAGGCGAGCCTGTTGTTATCGTTATGTGGTCGTGTTTGGTGAAACTGGAACGCAGTGCGAGACTAACTCGCTGGAAAAATTTCTACGTCCCGTTTTGCGTGAAAACCTAAAGTGGTGACTAGGTAAGGGAGAGTCTGGAGGTGAAGTGGAAGGAGATCAAATCGCTAAAACTTTCTTTACAAAAGGAATGGTAAGTTTACGTTGCTCGGCGAGCGAGGCGTGATCGAGCCGCGCTAACTGCCAGAAGAGTTCATTAGTATCGCGCGGCAAGCGCTGGATAATGTATTGCGCCACATCATCGCTCAATTCCAAACCGCGAGCACGGGCGCGCATTTGCAGGGCTTGCTGTTTGTCTTCATCGGTCAGGCTGTGTACTTGATAAGTTAAACCCCATTGCAAACGCGAGCGCAAATCTTCCAGGCTTAACGCGAGTTCGCGCGGGTTATTCTCGGCAGCAACCAACAGGCATTTTCCTGCATCGCGCAGGCGATTGTAGAGATGGAAAATAGCGAGTTCCCAATCGGCTCGGCCAGCAATAGTTGGCAAACAATCCAGACACACCAAATCAACCATTTCCAGCCCGGTAAAGAGGTCATCAGGGGCATAGCCGACCAGATCACGCAACGGCAGATACTGAACCGAAGAGCCCATTTCCTGCGCCTGATGGCAAGCGGCCTGCAATAAATGTGTCAAACCACAACCAGGTGCCCCCCACAAATAGATAAACGACTCACCACTGCCATCCAATTGACCGCGTAACCCCTGCACCACCATCGCATTGTGAGTGTGGGCGGGTGCATAAAAATTTTCGAAGGTCGCGTCATCGTTCAGATTGACACTGAGTGACAGCTGCTGCGGCAAGTTAACCATCACTACTTCTGCCAAACGTACATCAAAGGGTTCTCGGCAGTGCCGCCGTAAACCGGCATTTGCACCGGCGGTTGCTGCTCGGGCGTGACGCCGGGGATTTGCTCATTGGCCAAAGCCTGATCCAACTCCGCCATCATCGCCGCATCTACGTCTGAATCCTCGGCAACAACCGGAGTTTGATCGGCCACTACTGCGCTTACGGGTATATCGACAAGCGTGTTCGATTGCAGTGGAGCCAGTCGGCGCCCAAGCGCCAGAGTACTCATCAATAATTTCGCATCACCCTCGGTAGTCAAACGCACCAGAATACCCTCGGCATTAACCTTTACTACTTCCATGCGCTGCACCATCGCCAACTCATCCAGATAAGCTTGCGCCTGTTTGAACTCGCCAAAAGTGGCGATATTGCCTATAAGTAAGACGATAGTTTGCGGCCCCTGATTGTTCGGCATGATGGCGTACTGGTTAGCAAAATAATCGGCGGCGTGATCAATAGCGGAGGCAAAAAGCCCTTTTACTTCGGGCGTCTCATCGGCGAACGACTGATCGCTGTTGGCGTGAATCAACAACCAATCGCCCAACCAAGGGCCTTGAATTACCGGCGCGGGAGCTGCATCTGCCGACGCAGAACTCACTGCCAATGAAGATGCCTGGCTGCTCACCGCCACCGCTTCAATCGGCATTTCAGCCGCCTTTTCATGCGCCAACGGATCGATAACTACGGCGGGGGGAATTGGCCCAAGACTATAGGGCGTGTAGCGGCCAATCAAAATCGCATCGGCTTTGTACCGCAGCGAAGCAGTTTTGATTTTTTCAATATCGAGCGCCCAAAGATCATCCGCCGTCAGCGAGAGGCTGTCTTCCAAATCCATCTTCGGGAAGCTGAGTGGCAGACCGCGATACTGCGCCTGCAGTTGCATCGCCTGCAGGTCGATCAATTCCGGCACCAGCCGCAGACCGGCTGGCTCTTTAGCGACCAACCACACCAGTACTTTCGGGCGGATTGCGGGCCAGAGCGGCAACTGCGAATCGCGCAGCAACTGCTCAATCGCCTGAGGTTCATAGTTCAACTGCAATCCCACCGCCGGAAATGTTTTGCCATCGACCGCAATTTTTTCAGAGGAGGATTTGTAACTGAAACCGAAAAGATAATTCTGCGCCTTGGGCAACACCGCTTTTACGGCGGGGTGATCCAGCGCACTGCGTTGGCCGGAGACACGCACGATCACCTCGCCCAAGGTCGCGCGGGCAGCGGCATTGCGCTCGCTTTCGGATTGGGATTTAACCAAGGTATCGGCGCGATAAATATCGACCTTTTGCCCAGCGGATGCAGCGCTCGCGAGCGCGACAATCAAGGATGAAACCAGCAGACGTAGATGCAGGAAACGCAACAGGAATTACCTCTAAATGCAGTCAGCAACAAGCAGTGAGGCGGCATTGTAGCAGGCTTAAACAAGCCTGCGGCAGAGCCAAGTGAGGAAGCATTCACCAAAAATGCCCTATTCCCTTTGCAACACTTATTCGAGGATTAGAATAACTTGCCCGGCAGCACCGCTTTGACCTGCAAGCGCCAGCATAAGCTGTTAGAATGGCGGCCTTTTTTTCAACCAGTCCAACTGCCAGAGCTGTGAGCCCTTTCCTATGAGCCAAAACCAAACCCCGACCACATCCCTTAGCTACAAAGATGCAGGCGTTGATATTGAAGCTGGCGATGCGCTGGTCGAACGTATCAAAAGTGTTGCCAAGCGCACCCGTCGCCCCGAGGTAATGGCTGGCTTGGGCGGATTTGCGGCACTCTGTGAAATCCCTGAGGGCTATCGCCAACCGGTATTGGTATCCGGTACCGACGGTGTGGGCACCAAATTGCGCCTGGCGATGAACCTGCAAAAACATGACACCATTGGCATCGACCTGGTCGCCATGTGCGTTAACGATCTGGTTGTCACTGGCGCTGAACCGCTATTTTTCCTCGACTACTACGCCACCGGCAAACTGAATGTCGATGTCGCTGCAGCCGTAGTATCCGGCATTGGCGATGGCTGTGAATTGTCCGGTTGTTCATTGGTCGGCGGCGAAACCGCTGAAATGCCCGGCATGTACGAGGGCGAAGACTACGACCTCGCTGGCTTCTGCGTCGGCGTGGTGGAAAAATCTGAAATTATCGATGGCAGCAAAGTACAAGCTGGCGACACCTTGATCGCCCTCACCTCCAGCGGCCCACACTCCAACGGCTACTCATTAATCCGCAAAATTATTGACGTAACCGATGCTGATTTGAATCAGGATTGCGGCGGCAAACCATTGGCCGACGCGCTGATGGAACCAACCCGTATCTACGTTAAATCAGTACTGAAACTGATCAAAGAATCGCAAGTCAACGCCATGGCCCACATCACCGGCGGCGGCCTGACCGAAAACATTCCGCGTGTATTGCCGGATGATTGCAAAGCCATTATCGACACCAAGAGCTGGGCACTTCCGCCGGTATTCCAATGGCTACAGCGCGGCGGCAATGTAGATATGCGTGAAATGTACCGCACCTTTAACTGCGGCGTGGGCATGGTGATTGCTGTTCCAGCTGCCGAAAAAGATAACGCCCTGAGCATCCTGCGCGCCGCCGGTGAAAACGCTTTTGTGATTGGTTCAATTGCCAAAGCCACTGGCGATGAACACCAAGTTGAATTGCAAGGCCTCTAAACGCATGTCCACCACTGATGTAAAAACCCTGCGGGTTGTTGTGCTTATCTCTGGTAGCGGCAGCAACTTGCAAGCGTTGATCGATGGCGTCGCCACAGGTGATTTACCTATCGAGATAGCCGCCGTTATCAGCAATCGCCCGGACGTGTTTGGTTTAACGCGTGCCGAACAAGCAAAGATTCCAACAGCAGTGTTGGATCACAAGAGTTTCGCCAGTCGCGAAGCCTTTGATCAGGAGTTGATGTGCACAATCGACGCTTACAATCCCGGTCTGATCGTCCTCGCCGGGTTTATGCGCATTCTCACCACCGAATTTACCCAGCATTACTTGGGCAGAATGCTCAACATTCACCCATCTTTACTGCCTAAGTTTCAGGGCCTGCACACCCACCAGCGCGCTATTGACGCTGGTGAAAGCCAGCACGGTGTGACCGTACATTTTGTCACTGCTGAATTAGATGGCGGTCCGGCAATTGTCCAGGCAGTGGTTCCGGTATTGGCAAATGATGATGCTGGTCTACTCGCTAAACGGGTGCAGCGTCAGGAGCATGTAATATATCCACTGGCAGTAAAATGGTTCGCGCTCGGCGATTTGAAAATGGTGGATGGCAAAGCTGAGTTAAAAGGTGAACTTTTGCCTGGTTGCGGCTATCAAATTAAGGCAAACGAGCCCTAATCAAGCCTTAAATAAACAGGTAGGAACCCAATGTTAAGCTTTCGCAGTAGCGCGTTTTTAGTTCTTGCAGTATTTTCTTCCCTGACAACGGCAGCAGATGCGCCCAAAACGTTTGATAATCAGTACAAGGCCAAGCTCTACGGATTTAACATCACCGTCACCAATCGCCTAACCAAAACAGCAGACAACCAATACGATCTGCTGTTTAAGGCCGATTCCTTTGTCGGCAGCATCACCGAAAAGAGCCAAATGCAATGGAACCCGGCGCAACAAACCATCAGCCCACTGCATTACAGCTATGCGCGGCGCGGCTTAAGCAAAGATCGCACTGCAGAATTATCGTTTGATTGGAAAAACAAAAGCGTTACTAACAATGTGCAGAAAACCAGCTGGCAAATGGATATCGCGCAGAAAGTACAGGACAAGCTGAGCTACCAAATTCAGATGCAACAGGATTTGCTCAATGGCCAGAAGAATTTCACTTACCAGATCGCCGATGGCGGCCGCCTGAAAGAATATAAATTCGTGACAGTCGGCGAGGAAATGCTGGACACACCCTTAGGCAAAGTGAACACCATTAAAGTAAAACGTAGCCGCGAAAATGACGAGCGTGTGACCTACGCTTGGCTCGCTAAAGACTGGAATTATCTGTTGGTGCGCTTACAGCAGGAAGAAAAAGGGGAAGCCTACACAATCTATATTCACAAGGCGACGCTGGATGGCAAAGCCATCGAAAGATTTTAATCATTTATTTTTAATGATCGAATTTTTAGCGATTTAACGTTTAATGACGTAATGTTTAGCACTTATTAATACTATTCACCTAAACCTATTCACTCAAATCAAAAGGCTCTTTATGAATATCTCTGAAAATTGCGTTGCCAGCTTTCACTACACCCTGACCGACGGCACCGGCAAAGTGCTCGACACGTCAGACGGCAATGAACCTTTGTCCTATCTGCACGGCGCGGGCAATATTATTCCCGGCCTGGAAGATGCACTGGAAGGCAAAACTGTTGGCGACAAATTAAATGTTGCTGTTATAGCTGCTGAAGCATACGGCCTGCGCGATGACAGTCTGGTGCAAGAATTGCCATCTAACATGTTCTCCGGTATCGAGAATATCGAAGTGGGCATGGAATTCCACGCTGAAACCGAACAAGGTTTGCAAGTTGTTACCGTAACCAAAGTAGAGGGTGATCAAGTCACTATTGATGGCAACCACCCATTGGCGGGTGTCGACCTGAACTTTGATGTTGAAATTACCGAAGTGCGCGCAGCAACCGAAGATGAAATGAATCACGGTCACGCTCACGGCGCTGGTGGTCATCACCACCACTAATTGATTGGCGATAAAACCACAATAAAAAAGGCTCCTCCTGTTTTTTTTAATTCAGAAGGAGCCTTTATTATTTGTGTCGCAATGCAATTACAGGCTATTTCAACTCAACTTTTTGCTCACCGCAGCGACTGCATTTATAAATTGTCACCAGCTTGCCCTGCTTCACATCAAATTGTTTTTCTTTTACCACTTCCCACTTATGAAAACCGCTTCGGCAGAGTGTCTTGCCTTTATGTTTAACAAAAGGGCTCGGTTTTTTAAATTGAATTACATCACCCATAACGTGGCGCCCTCGCTTTATTAAACATATGCGGCCGCCGCCACACCAGACGCCCAGGCCCACTGAAAATTAAAACCGCCCAAATGTCCTGTCACATCAACAACCTCACCAATAAAAAATAAACCTGGTTGGGTTTTCGCCTCCATAGTCTTGGAGGAGAGATGATCAGTATCTACACCTCCCAAAGTAACCTCGGCCGTGCGATAACCTTCGGTACCGGCAGGCATAATTTTCCATTCGTGGAACTGTGTGGCGATTAACTTTAACTCTGCCTGAGTGTATTGGTTGACAGGACGATTGCCATTCCACTGCTCACCCCAGTAGTCACACAAGCACTGCGCGATATTTTTGGTGAGTAACTCGCCAAGGATGGTGGTAAGTAAAACTTTGGGGCGCACTTTCTGTTGCTCCCCTAAAAAATCGAACAGGTTCAATTGCGGCAACAGATTTATTTCCAACTCTTTGCCTGGTTGCCAGTAAGATGATATCTGCAACATGGCTGGACCACTAAAGCCTCGATGGGTAAAAAGCATAGCCTCCGCAAAACCCACATGACCGCGTGCGCTTTCGCAGCTCACCCTAACCTCGAGCGCATTACCAACGCAGGGCGAAAATACTGCAAGCTGTGCCGGTGAAAGCGTAAAGGGTACCAAACCTGCTGCGCGCGGCTTTAACTGCAAACCGAATTGCTCGGCCAACTCATAACCCACACCTGTCGCACCCATAGTAGGAATAGAAAGACCACCTGTCGCAACCACTAAAGACTCGCAATAAATCGTACCCTGCGAGGTTTTGACTTTATAGCGCATCGGCAAATCATTTTTTGTCAGTGCTGTGACCTGCTCAATATCACAGAGCGTGTAGATGTCAGCACCGGCTTGTGCGCACTCATCAAGTAGCATCGACAAAATGTCCTGCGCCTTGTTATCGCAAAATAATTGTCCAAGCTTTTTTTCGTGATAAGGAATGCAATGTTTTTGCACTAGCGCAATAAAATCCCACTGGGTGTAACGCGCCAGCGCGGATTTGCAAAAGTGGGCGTTATCCGAGAGATAGTTTTTCGGCAGCACTTCCATATTGGTGAAGTTGCAGCGACCACCACCGGACATAAGAATTTTCTTACCGACCTTATTGGCATGATCAATAACGACCACCGCGCGGCCACGCGCACCCGCTGTCGCTGCGCACATCAAACCAGCCGCACCGGCACCAATAATTAACACTTGTGTTTGGGAAGGGAGAGCCATAACAGTGAACACTGCAGAGCTGGTGCCTGACACCAGCAAAAAATTACGTGCGCGGATATTAGGTGCGAGGTAGCGTTACACCACGCTGTCCCTGATATTTGCCACCACGGTCTTTGTAAGAAGTTTCGCAAACCTCATCGGATTCAAAAAACAACATTTGCGCAACACCTTCGTTGGCATAAATTTTTGCTGGCAAAGGTGTGGTATTGGAAAACTCCAGCGTCACATGACCTTCCCACTCAGGCTCCAGCGGGGTCACGTTAACGATAATGCCGCAACGCGCATAAGTGGACTTACCCAGACACACGGTCAGAATGCTGCGCGGAATACGAAAGTACTCAACAGTACGGGCAAGTGCAAAAGAGTTAGGAGGGATAATGCAGACATCACTTTTTATATCGACAAAACTTTTTTCATCGAAATTTTTAGGGTCGACAACCGTTGAGTGAACATTGGTGAAAATTTTAAATTCATCCGCACAGCGAACATCGTAACCGTAGCTGGAGGTGCCGTAAGACACTATGCGTTGACCAGCAGCATCATAACGAACCTGACCTGGCTCAAAAGGTTCTATCATGCCGTGCTCTTCAGCCATGCGGCGCATCCACTTATCGGATTTGATGCTCATAGTCGCTCCAGGAATAAATAGTTAAACGGCGCGCATCATAGCCTTTTTCAGGATAGAAAACACCGGCCACGCATCAGCTATCCACCGTCGCGAGGACCACTGTCAGGGCCATCTACTAATGTGAAAGCCATAGAGGAAGGTCTTGTCAATATCGGTGATTCAGCCACCGCCAATCGATTGATAATTGCACAATCGCTCGTATCATCACCTGCACACTCCCTCGCCATATCGACCAACGTGTCACGCATGGCATGTAGTGCAATCAGCTGCCGATCAACCTGGATTATTTTTTCGTTTACCACCGCTTTTACCTGACCACAACGGCGCTGCGGGTCTACATAAAGCGCCAACAGCTCGCGGCACTCATCAAGGCTAAAGCCCACCGCTCTAGCCCGCTGCAGAAACCGCAACTGCGCAACGTCGGTCAATGAGTAAATGCGATAATCGTTTCCCTCTTGCCGCAACGGCACGACTAAACCGATCTCTTCGTAATAGCGAAGAGTTTTGCCAGGTAAACCACACGCCTGAGCCGCCTGACTAATATTCATTTCATCCCCCTCCACACTGGCATATATCAACATTAGTTACTTTAAACATTTCCCTAACTGGAATGTCAACAGAAGTAAGTTTCCGAACCATAATTTTCTATGACACACTACCGACTTTTTGCTACTTTTTGACACAAAAATACAAATTTAAATGACACAATTATGTGAATTGACTTTATAATAAGTGAATTAACACACATTAATGGTTTAATTATTTTCATATAAATCATTAGCTTACTGGTTTTTCTTGACAAAAGAATTTAATAAACCAGAATAACTTAACGAGTTTTATCTCTACCCAACAGGGTTCACGGTAAAGGACGATTTATGGAATATCTCGATATCAACCATACTGAGTGGCAAAAAATGTGGGATGACTTAGCCAGCTATCGTTTAAATGGCGGCGATGCTCTTTGTGTCCACGATGGATATTGCTGGGAGTACATGGGCTCGACGCTTGATCACCACCACTTACGACACGCCTGTCACCCGCTCACCAACAAAGCAGAGTACATTTACATAGAACGCGCTGGCGTAGCATTGCGCTGGGCCTAAACGACTGTCTGATATCAAATTACTCAACCCAATTACAAGATTCCATTCTTCCGCCAAAATTTATACAACCGTCACACTCCCCAATTAAGCTGCTTTCGACGCTGACAATTCCTACTACTTTCACGATAAAAGTATGCTAATGTGCTGCGTTTTTACGACAGCGCACTCACTAACAATTCTTCAAAATAACAAGTTAATAGAATAACAATGAAACGCTTCGCCCTGTTTTTAAGTATTGGTGGCATCTCCACCCTGATTCAGTTTTTATTACTGATCTTGTTTGTCGAGACCCGTTTATCGTCGGAGGTTATTGCTTCGGCTGCGAGTTATATACTTGCCGCATTCTTTAGCTATTGGGCAAACTATCATTTCACTTTCAATAGCAGACAAAGCCACCGCAAAGCTTTTCCAAAATTTGCACTGACAGTGGCGTTGGGATTGACCATAAACACCCTGTTGTTTGCACTTCTCTTCTATGTATTTAATCAATTATGGCGGCCGCCCTGGGTTGAACCCTACATGGTGGCTCAAGCATTGGCCACTGGCTTTACAGTCATAGTCAATTTTGTGATGCACAAGTTTTGGATTTACAAAGGACATTAAAAATAAAATTGTTACCTGGCAGCCAAAACATTATTGGCGAGACAGTGGATCTAACAAAAAAGAGACGCGACTAATGAACTACCCTGTAATTTATGACCCCAATATAAACAACCGCGACAGATACAGCCTTCCTTCAGTTTTATTAATTGTGTTTGTAGCTGCAGTTTTTGCCTACACCATCTTTTGTATTCATGGTGGACTTTTTTCAGATGAAGGATTCCACGCGCCACAAATTTGGGTTTACTACAGTGGCGGAACAACATTTGCGGAAACGATTACCGTACCTCCAACCTATCACTACATAATGGGGTTTGTAGTCCGTCAAATAGGTTATTACGACGACAATTTACTTAAACTGATAACGTTACTTATTTCACTACTAACCATTCCCGTATTCTACAAACTAATCAGCAAGTACCATCCGCGCGACGCAGGTATTCGCACACTGCAATTGTTTTTTCTTCCCTTAATGTTTATCTATTACTTTTTAATTTACACCGACATATGGGCGCTACTTTTAATTGCCCTGAATTTATATCTTGCAGTGAACAAACGCTACGCCCTATCTGCACTTATCGGGTTGGCTGCCATTTGCCTAAGACAAGACTCAGTTATATGGGTCGGGTTGTCGTTCCTGCTAATTTGCTTTGAAAAAAATAATCACAACGATATTCTTCGACTCACTGACATCATAAAAAATGCCTTTCTTAAAGGCGCTTTTTATATCGCCCTTTTCATTGCGTTTATAGCCTTCGTAATTTACAACGGAGGGGTAGCAATAGGTGACAAAGACCAACACAATTCCGGCTTAGTAAACTACGGCAACTTGTATATATTTCTGATTCTTTCATGGTTTATTTTTTTGCCGCTTAACATCAAGTTAGTGCCTGAAATTCTCGCCTTTTTACGCAACTACTGGAGTGGTGTCATCGTAGTCTGCGGGTTTTTATTTTATATGGGCAGCTTCACCAACCCACATGGCTACAATAACTCGATGTTTGACTATTTTCTTCACAACGGTATGGCCAACATCTTAACCACTAACATACTCGTTAAAAGTTTGAGCTATATTCTGGCCCTGTGGATGATCTTGACCCTTGTAGTAATGAAATTGCCCGAGCAACGTTTCAAATGGGTACTGTTAATAATTCCGATCGCGGTGATTAGCCACCCGATGATCGAACCAAGATATTACTTCCCCGCATATCTTGTTATTCATTTACTCCGCCCTGCACTGCCCAGAGCTGTAGAAACTGGAACGATTGTCTGCTACATACTCCTTGCCGCTTACATTGTGTATGGCACTGTGTCTGGCAAATTCTTTCTTTAATTAATACTGGCAACGAAAAATCATGAAACAATTACTCTCAATTATCGTCCCCATGTATAACGAAGAGGAAGGGATAGAGAATTTTTTCGGCGTTATGGAAAACGTGCTGACTGGCATTGACATGGACTACGAAATCATCTGCATTGATGATGGCTCAAAAGACAATACACTTGCTCTACTTAGACAAAAGCATGTTGAAAACCCGAACGTTAAAATTATCGCTCTATCTAGAAATTTTGGTAAAGAAGCAGCGATGACAGCTGCTATTGACTACTGCTCAGGGGACGCAATTATACCGATAGATTCAGATCTTCAGGATCCACCAGAAATCATCGGCGAAATGATTGACCGGTGGCGCGCTGGCTTTGACGTTGTATATGCAAAGCGAATCTCACGTGACGGCGACACTGTAATGAAACGCAATACTGCAGGATGGTTTTACAAATTATTTAATAGGGTAAGCGATGTAAAAATCCCCGAAAATGTCGGCGATTATCGCTTGATGGATAAAAAAGTTATTGTAGCTATACGCCAGCTCCCAGAGAAAGACCGCTTCATGAAAGGTCTATTTTGCTGGCCGGGCTTTAAAAGCACTACCGTTGAATTTGTGCGACAAAATCGCGAACAAGGAACCACCAAGTTTAATTATTGGAAATTATGGAATTTTGCACTTTCCGGAATAACATCATTTAGCACCATCCCAATTCGAATGGGTGTCTATCTCGGCCTGAGCGTCTCTGCTTTTTCATTTCTTTACGGCTTATTCACCATTGTTAAAGCACTTTTTGGTGGACCAGATGTACCCGGCTATGCGTCGTTAATGACCATCATGCTGTTTGTGGGTGGCATACAATTATTTTTTATGGGGCTTATGGGAGAGTACATTGGAAGGATATACAAAGAAGTCAAAAACAGACCCATTTATTATGTCGCCGAAGAACTCGGCTTTACGAAGAAATAGACAGTGAAATATCACAGCACTTACCCAACAAGGCCCGTACATTCATATGCTGTAGTAATGACACTGATTGTGCTGATTGCAGCAGTTTTCGGCTATGTGATCATTACGATGAACAGCAGTCTGCACGCCGATGAGGGTTTTCATGCAGGTCAGATTTGGCTGTTTTATGACAACCAAAACAAGCTCGCTGGGAATATTACTGTTCCACCTACATACCACTTTATTATTGGCAAGATTGTTCAGTTTACCGGCGGCTATCACGACAATTTGTTACGGCTAATAAGCCTGAGCATCGGGCTTCTAACGGTTCCAGTAGTTTACTTCGCCGCTCGCTTTTTTGGTCATTCGGCTGCGTGGCTAAAAACGCTCCAGGTTTATTTCACTCCACTTATCTTTCCTTATTTTTTTGTGCTCTATACCGACATATGGTCGCTGGGATTTGTGGCGTTAACACTACTGTTGACGCTACAAAGACGCTATTTATGGTCAGGTTTTGCCGGTGCTCTCGCAATCCTGATACGACAAGATAATGTCGCGTGGGTTGGTTTGATTTACTTGTATGTGTGCTTCGAGTCAATTACCAATATTGACAAAAAAAATGTACTGCAACTAATAGTCAACGCCATAACCAAGGGGGCGATATTTAATCTGGTATTTATTGGCTTCCTCGCTTTTGTTTATGTAAATGGTGGCGTGGCGATCGGTGATGCTGCAGCGCACAAAATGTCTGCATTTAACATTTCCAACCTGCATGTTTTTTTAATTTGCTGCTGGATTCTTTTTCTACCGGCCCACATCGCCCAGATACCTGACATTCTCCCTTTGCTGCGCAAGCCTGTGGTTATTCTACTGCTCGTCGCAGGTTTTTTTGCCTACCTGGGCACCTTAAAAAATACCCATCCCTACAATACGATTATGTATGACTATTTTGTACATAATGGACTAATACATTTATTAGTAGATTTTCCCATCATTAAGGTACTTTCATATGTGCTTGCAGCTTGGACATTTTTAAGCTTGTTGACAATGGAACTACCGGATTGGCGCTGGCGTTGGCTGATATTTATTGCACCTTTGGCAGCTATTAGTCACCCACTTATAGAACCACGCTATTACATTCCTGCGCTTTTTCTAATTCAGATTCTCAGGCCCAGGCTATCTGATGAAGCGGAGTTTTTTACCTTAGGACTTTACATCATCATATCCGCTTATATTTTGTATGGCACAACAACCGGAATGATATTTTTGTAAATGCTTTTTTAACTGCAGGTCAGCTGCGCTGCTCACGCGCAGCTACTCCTGTATACATCCACTTGCCCTGCCGCCAACGCCAACCTTTAATAAGAGCACGAACAAACTCGTCCATCACTGCCGCAATTAACAAGCCATAAAGCCCCAGACCGAATGGCATCGCCAAGACATAGGCGAGTGGAACTGAGAATAGCCAGATAACCCCGATACTGGAAATGGATGTGAAAGTAGCATCTCCCGCGCAACGCAACGCACCGCCAACGGCTATATTGACCGTCCGCCATGGTTCAGCAAGAAAGCTCAACACAAATGCCCAAAGACCTATCGCAATGACTTCTGGATCACTGCTAAACAATTTCAAAATAGGTTGATTGAACACCAGCCAACACAAGGCTAAAGCACTGGTTCCAATTAAAGATATTTTTAAACTCTGCTTGAGCTGCTTATCAACCAAATCAAACTCCTTGCGTCCAATACGTTGGGCAATAATCGCTTCAGTTGCCATACCTACGGCGATGGAAATCATCAAACAAAATAAAAACGTATTGTAGGCGTAGACTTTTACTTTCAACGCAAGATCACCCACTTCGGCTGCAATCCAATTTAACGCGATCATATAAGCTTGGAAAGACATAGGCTCAAGAATTGAAGGTGCGGCGATCATAATCACCGGCGCAATCAATACTGAAAAATTTTTCCACCCTTCACGCAGCGGAATGTGAATGCGCAATTTAAAATGGACAATCAACATAACAAACAACAAGCTTGCACCTGCCGCGACAATACTGGCAACTGCAACGCCCACTAAACCAGTGGGCGGTATTCCCATAAACCCATAGACAGCTATCGTATTACCAATTAGGTTAACGACAAATAAAATAATATTGCTGTAGGTATTCCACTGGGGTTCGCCATAAATATTTAAAATCGTTTGGTAAATAACACGGCAACCCCAAAGCGCCACCATCCAACCAATGATGGACAAATAGGTGCGCGCATGCTGCTCAACATCCGCACTCAATGACATTGCCGAAGCGACCCACGGGCCACCGTGGTTTAACGACAGTGCGGCAATAAGTGAGAGCACCACCACAAAAATACTGTAGGCGGCAATGGTCGCATTACCGCGCGCATAGTCATTCGCACCAATGCGCTGACTCGCAATACTGGCTCCTGCAAATGCACTTACAATTAAAAAGGCATTGGCGACGAAAACTAGTGGCGTGATTGCTCCGACCGCTGCAGCGGCGCTGTCGGAGATACGGCTAAGGAAATACATATCGACCAAGGGGATGGTGTAAGTCACTGCCTGATCAAGAAACATAGGGCGGCTCATACCCCAAAGGCCTTTGTCCAAAACGCGACTTTGCGGCACTTGTTTGCGTGCAGATTTCATAGGAGTTTCTATTCAAGAATTGAGTTGGCGAGCGGCACTTGGTAAAGCTCCGCTCGCGCAGGTAGAGCGGAGAATCACGCGGCTTCGCGTAGCACTACTGCCGGTGGAGTGGTAACAGTGTGGCGGCAGCAAATATAGCCTAGCGCAGAAACAAAAAGCGCGCCGCTCAAAGGTGATAGCACCCAGTAAATATAATGTGGTTGCATAGGGGTTTCCAGCACGAATGTTTGCAAACTGAGCAATAAAATTTCTGTGCCGATGATTGCTATTAATCCGGCCAGGAAACCCAGTATCGCAAACTCGGCGCAAATACTGCCGACAATTAAACGGCGCGGGCTGCCCAAGGCACGCAGCAAACCTGCTTGCTGTTTACGTGCGGCAATACTGCCCATCACCGCCGCCAACAACACTAAACAGCCGCCAATCAAGGTCAACCAAAGTACTAACAAAACACCGTCACTAACTTGATTAATAATGCTGCGGATCTGCTCGATAATCCGGTCAAGCTCCATCACCAAAATAGTGGGGTGATCCAATAACAACTGGTTGATAAACGATTTTTGCTGCGGCGGCAAATAGATGCTAGTGATAAAGGTAGGCGAGTAAGCATCCAACGATCCGGGTTCAAAAATAAAAAAGAAATTCGGGCGCATGCTGCGCCAATCGAGACTACGAAAGCTGGCAACCTCTGCATCCAACAATAGTCCGCCGAATGAAAACTGCAGTTTATCACCAATTTTTAATCCGATTTCTCGTGCGGTATCCACCTCGACCGATACACCCGGCAAATTCGCTGTACTGCGCTGCCATTTATCCCACCAAAGTCCTTCCAGGATTTTATTATCAGCGGCCAAGGTATCGGCCCAAGTGACATTTAATTCGCGGCGCAAGGCATTGGCAACCGAGCGCTGCTCTTCTGTTGTTTCAACTTCATTAATATGCGTCAAGCGCGCACGCATCATCGGATAAAGCGGTTCAGGGCGCACCTTGGCCTGTGTGAGCAATGTCTGAACCTGCGGCAATTCCACCGGTGGAATATTCACTAAAAAATGATTAGGGGCGTCGTCAGGTACTTGCACTCTCCACTCTTCAATCAACGAAGTGCGCACGATGGTGAGCGTGAAGAGCAGCATAATCGCAATAGAAAACACCAAAATCTGGATCAGACTTTGGCCGCGTTGACGCTGCAAGTTGGCAAAAGCCAAACGCCAAAAACCGCCAAGACGCAGCACCATTTTTTTGCTCAGTGCCAATAAACCATAAGCAGCGATAATAGTTATCAGGATCACTGCCAGCAATGCGCCACTAATACTCAATGCCAATTCAAGGTCGCGGCTAAATAAAATCACCAGGGTTAATACGGCAAATAACGCCAATGCTGCCTGCATCCAAACCTGCGGCATATTAACGGCCAATTCACGGCGCAAGATTTTTAACGGCGGCACTGCTGGCAAATACCACAGTGCAGGTAACGCAAAAAACACCAAGCACATAAGGCCGCTAAAAAAACTTAAACCATAAGGATAAAAACTGGCTTCGCCCAGACGGATTTGATAAACCTGCTGCAAGCTGGTCGCCACAGTTCGTTGCAATAACTCACCAAACACCAAACCAATTAGCGATGCAATCACACCTAATAAAATTAACTGCGAAAAATACAGTGTGCGAATTCGTACCGCACCCGCGCCGAGACTTTTCATTAACGCAACTTGATCTGTGTGGCGAGCAGAAAACTGCCGCGCGGTTATAGCAATCGCCACACCGGCCAACAACACCGCTATCACCGCCGACAACAACAAAAATTGACGGCTGGTTTTTAACGTGCGCCCCACTCTTTCCTGTGCGGAATCAATATCGATAAGACGCTGATGTTTATTGAGCTGCGGCTTAAGTTTGTCGGCAAACGCTTTTAATTGGCTGGCGCTGTCCGAGGCAATTAACCATTGATAATCTACGCGGCTGCCGGGTTGGACAACTTGCGTTCTTTCCAAATCGGCGAGATTCATAATCAGCCGCGCGCCAGTCATGCTAAATGGATTGGCGCTATCGGGCTCGCGAATCAATACCTGCGTAACCGTCAATTCATATTCACCCACCGCCACTTTATCGCCCAGTTGAATTTTTAGCAGTGGTAGCAAGCGCGAATCAACCCAGGCTTCGCCGGGTGCAGGAATCGTCTTAGCAACCTCGATATCGGCAAGATTCATCGCAAAGGGTACGCGACTAATTTCAAATTTCCCGCGCAAGGGGTAACCAACATCAACAGCTTTGACCGAGGCAAGATGCATTTCATCGCCCGCAAACACCATAGAGGCAAAAATTGCCGCTTGTGTATGCTGAATATTTTCTTGTTCGGCCGCGATAGGCCAGTCTGGGTTGTGTGGCTGCGAACCACGCACAATATAATCCGCACCCAACACGCTATTACTTTCGCTGATGAGTGTTGTTTCCAAACGATTGGTGAAAATGGAAATGCCGCTCAGCACCGCAACGGCCAATAGCAGTGAAAGGCCCAACAGCTTTAATTCACCGCTGCGCCAATTGCGTCGTAATAAATTAATTGCCAGCATCATCGCTATTACTCCCGCCCTGACACTATGGCGCCCGCCGCTAATTCAATGCGGTGCTGGCACAGTTGCGCCAGACGTTCTTCGTGGGTAATTAAAATTAAGGTAGTACCTTGCGCGCGATTTAATTCAAACAACAATTCAATAATGCGCGCACCGGTAGTGCTATCAAGGTTGCCCGTGGGCTCGTCAGCAAACAATACTTTGGGTTCACTGGCAAAAGCGCGGGCGATGGCAACACGCTGTTGTTCGCCGCCCGATAGCTGTTGTGGATAATGTTGCAGCCGCTGCGCCAATCCCACGCGCTCTAAAAATTCCCGCGCTTTGCTGCTCGCCGCTTTATCGCCGCGCAGCTCCAATGGCAACATCACGTTCTCGTGGGCGCTGAGGCCAGGTAACAACTGGAACGATTGGAAAATAAATCCTACGTTGCCGGCGCGAACTTTTGCACGACCTTCCTCGTCTAACTGTGAGAGGTTGTTACCATTCAGGATCACTTCACCACTGCTGGGTACATCCAGGCCAGCGAGAATGCCTAACAATGTGGATTTACCCGATCCTGATGCACCGGTAATCGCCAGCGACTCGCCTGCCATAACGCTCATTGAAATAGGGTGAAGAATCGTTAAGTTACCTTCTTGCGTATTAACCTGTTTGGTAACTGAATTCGCTTGAACCATAGCAACAGCAGACATAATTGAGTAACCTTTAATGAAGCACACATACATTAGTGAAAGACGGCTGAGCCCATTCTATTGGCATAGGATTTTGATAACCATGTACAAACTGAAGATTTACCTGTTTTTACTCCTGACAATTGTCACCAGCCTCGCCTATGCGCAAAACCCAACATCGGTAACAACAAAAATATTGGTAATGGGCGACAGCTTGAGTGCGGGCTATGGCATAGATATTCAACGAGGCTGGGTAAATCTATTGGAGGAAGAACTAACGAAAAATCATGCAATACAGATCATCAATGCCAGTGTCAGTGGCGAAACCAGCTCAGGCGGCAACAGCCGGTTACCGGCACTGCTTGCCGAGCATCAACCGGATATTGTCATTCTGGAGCTGGGTGGTAACGATGGCCTGCGCGGCCAACCACTGAAATTACTGGAAAAAAACTTGCAGGCAATGGTTGATGCCAGCAAAAAATCCAACGCAAATGTATTACTGGCGGGCATGCAAATTCCACCCAATTATGGCGCGCGCTACAGCAGTCAGTTTAAAGCGCTCTATGAAAAACTCGCTGAAAAAAACGAATTGGCGTTGATACCCTTTTTCCTGGAAGGCATTGGGGGCGATGCAACTTTAATGCAGCGCGATGGCATTCACCCCACCGCCGAGGCCCAACCAATCATTGTCAAAAATGTATTGCCTGAGTTGGAAAAGCTACTGCCCTAAGTTAAAAGAATTGGCAGCCCTAATCCGCTGCCAACTCCAGATAATCCACCAGTAATTGCACGGTGGTATTGCCGCGAAATTCGTTGATATCCAGCTTGTAAGCCACGCGAACTTTTTTTGCTTGCGTATTGGGCCACAGTAATGGATCTATATTAAAGGCAATCGCATCTATCATATTCTGCCCTTGCGCATCATGTGCCAGCGTCATTTTTAAATGTTTTTCGCCAACCAACTTTTGCTGTAGCAAATAAAACTCACCATCAAAAACCGGTTCTGGAAAATGCTGCCCCCAAGGGCCCGCCTCGCGCAGTTGCGTGGCAACGGGCAATGAGAAATGCTCAGCTGCCAATTCACCATCACTCACTATCACCGCTTGTAAATCGTCAGTTGTCAGTTGGCGGCGCACTTCGTCATCAAACGCCTGTGCAAAATTGGCAAAATTAGCACGCGTTAAACTCATGCCCGCTGCCATTGCATGTCCACCAAATTTTTGCAGCAAATCAGGATGGCGCGAAGCGACAGCATCCAATGCGTCGCGAATATGAAAACCCGGCACCGAGCGTGCAGAGCCTTTAATTTCACCCTCTCCTGCATCGGCAAATACAATGGTAGGGCGATGGTATTTATCTTTAATGCGCGATGCCAAAATACCTATCACACCTTGATGCCATGTTTCATCGAACAAACACAAGCCCCAAGGCAAATTCTCCGCATCAGCTTGTAAGGTTTTTTGCAGCATGGTCATGGCTTCCTGCTGCATTCCTGTTTCAATCGCTTTGCGATCGCGATTCAATTCATCCAACTGCGCCGCCATTTCACGCGCGAGATTTTCGCTCTCACACATCAAACATTGAATCCCAAGCGACATATCGTCCAAGCGCCCCGCCGCATTTAAGCGTGGACCCAACGCAAAACCAAAATCACTCGCCACTAATTTATGCGCTTGTTTGCCAGACACTTCCAGCATGGCTTTGATGCCTGGGCGACAAACACCCGCGCGAATACGTTGTAAACCCTGCGCCACCAAAATGCGATTGTTGTAATCCAGTGGCACCACATCAGCAACCGTGCCCAGTGCCACCAAATCCAAAAAGCTCGCCATATTAGGCTCGGCGATTCCACTTTCTTCAAACCAACCCATCTGCCGCAACTCAGCGCGCAAGGCATTCATTACATAAAAAATAACACCAACACCGGCGAGATTTTTGCTGGGGAATTCACAGCCGGGCTGATTGGGATTCACAGTTGCATCGGCATTTGGCAAATATGCGCCAGGCAAATGGTGATCGGTGACAATCACCGCGATGCCCAATTCACGCGCCGCTTCAACGCCCTCAATACTGGAAATGCCATTGTCGACAGTAATAATAATATCCGGCTGCTGTCCGGCGGCGACTGCGACAATTTCCGGTGTTAAACCATAACCATACTCAAAGCGATTCGGCACCAAAAAATCAACACTCGGCAGCCCCATTGCACGCAAGGCCAACACTGCCAGTGCACTGCTGGTTGCACCGTCCGCATCAAAATCGCCGACAATAATAATTTTGGCTTGCGCAACTACGGCGTCAGCTAAAAGACTGACGGCCTCTGCCAACCCTTTGAAATTGGGTTTATGAAGATTCGCGAGCTGATACTGCAACTCCCGCTCATGCAGCACCCCGCGCGCGCTGTAAATACGTTGTAGGAGTGGATGAATACTCGTTTGAAACTCAGGAGGCTGGACAGAATCACGGCGACGAATAGTTTTTTGCATAATTTACTTTCGAGAGGAGTAAAAACAACGGCAGAAATAAAAACGCCGCAAGAATAAATTCCTGCGGCGTTTTGTTAACACAAGGCATGCAAGTTACTTGCGAACATTCGCCGCAACAAACTGCTGCACCTTGGCCAAGTCTTGTGGCAATACTGTGTAACGCTCTTCACGCTCAAACAAATCCTGCATGTGGTGTGGCAATGTCGGATCTGTATCCTGCCCTGCTTTACGCACCGCTTCCGGGAATTTCGCCGGATGCGCAGTGGCCAAAATGACCATCGGAATATCCTGACGACGACGGGTTTTACGTGCAGCATCTACACCAATTGCAGTGTGAGGATCGAGCAAGTATTCAGTGCGATCAAACACCGAGCGAATCACATCAATCGTGACTTCATCGCTCACGCCATAACTGGTAAATAATTCACGCGCACGCACCAAAGCAGATTCCTTGAGCGTCATACTGCCGGATTTAAAATCTTCCATCAGCTGGCGAATCGCTTTGCCATCGCGGTCATACAAATCAAACAACATACGCTCGAAATTGCTCGACACCATAATGTCCATACTCGGCGACAAGGTATGTTGCAATTGGTTTTTGCTGTGATCATTACTGCTGATACAGCGATGCAAAATATCGTTGCTGTTAGTAGCAATCACTAATTGGTCGATGGGTAAGCCCATTTGTTTGGCAAGATAACCGGCAAAAATATCGCCGAAATTACCAGTAGGAACAGAGAAAGCGATTGGACGATGCGGTGCACCCAATGCAAGACCGGCATAAAAGTAATACACGATCTGCGCCATAATACGCGCCCAGTTGATCGAGTTTACTGCAACTAGTTGCCGACCTTCCGGCAGGAATGATTGATCGCCGAAGCTGGCTTTCACCATATTCTGGCAATCGTCAAAATTACCTTCGAGTGCGATATTAAATACGTTAGGCGCAAGCACTGTTGTCATCTGGCGACGCTGAACGTTCGACACACGGTTGTTCGGGTGCATGATAAAAATATCGATGTTGTCGCAACGGCGACAACCTTCGATCGCAGCAGAACCGGTATCACCAGAGGTAGCACCCATCACCACTACTTTTTGATTGCGTTTTTTCAACAGGTGATCGAGTAAATGACCTAAAAACTGTAATGCAAAATCTTTAAACGCAAGTGTTGGCCCCTGGAACAATTCCAGAATCCATTCGTTGTGTCCGGTTTGCACTAAGGGCGCAATGGCATCGTGGCGGAAAGTCGCGTAAGCATCAGCGATAATTTTTTTGAAATCTTCATCGCTGACCGCACCAGCAATAAATGGCTTCATCACATTAAATGCGAGTTCTTGATACGACAACCCTGCCCACGAAGCAATCTCTTCTTTCGTAAACTTTGGCAGGGTTTCTGGCACGTACAAACCGCCGTCAGGTGCGAGGCCGGTGAGTACCACTTCTTCAAAACTGAGTGCAGGCGCGAGGCCGCGGGTGCTGATGTATTTCACGATATCAACCTTTAAAAAATTTGATGCGGCTTATTTCAATGCTTCAACGCGAATACGTTGTACCGGCCCAGTGATCGCATAAAGCGCTTCAATACTGC
>CAZCJR010000021.1:0-50643 GCA_964499225.1 uncultured Cellvibrionaceae bacterium
ATACCAGTGGCCGGAAGAGGGGATGGATACGTTGGAAAGCTCGCCTTCCACCCATAACAAAGGCAGATGCGTCTCCAATAGTTGCCGCGCCTGGCGATTGAGCTGGCTGACACTGAAGATTTCGCGTTCGGGGGTTTTGCTAAACAGGTCGGTAGTCATGGGGGCATTCTAGGGGATGCCGGCCCGAGGGTATAGCCTTAGCTTCGCCCTTAAACACTAGATATTGTGGTTTTAGGTTTACCCGAGGCGCCCAAGTGGCTATAATTTCGCGTTTATTTTTCCCCTGCTTTGAGGTTGGTTGGTATGTTGCGGATTGCTGAAGAAGCCCTCACGTTTGACGATGTTCTGCTGGTGCCCGGTTATTCCGATGTGACCCCCAAAGACGTGTCCCTGAAAACCCAGTTGACGCGCAAAATTCAACTGAATATCCCACTGATCTCTGCCGCGATGGATACCGTTACCGAGGCGCGTCTGGCGATTGCTATCGCACAGGAAGGCGGTATCGGCATCATCCACAAAAGCATGACCATCGAGCAGCAAGCTGCCGAAGTACGTGCGGTGAAAAAATTCGAAGCCGGTGTGGTGAAAGACCCAATCACTATCGACTCAAGCGCCACCATCCGCGATCTGATCGCGCTGACTCGCAAAAACAATATTTCCGGCGTACCGGTGCTGAGCAATGGCGATTTGGTCGGTATCGTGACTGGCCGCGATGTGCGTTTTGAAACCAATCTTGATGCCAGTGTGTCCAGCATCATGACGCCGAAAGAGCAGCTGGTAACGGTGAAGGAAGGTTTTACGGCGGAAGAAGTGCGCAACCTGCTGCACAAACATCGCATTGAAAAAGTATTGGTTGTTAACGATGCCTTCGAACTGACTGGTTTGATCACCGTTAAAGACATGAACAAAGCTGAAAAATACCCCAACGCGTCGAAAGACCCTGAAGGTCGTTTGCGTGTTGGTGCGAGCGTTGGAACCAGCCGCGATACCGATGACCGTGTTGATGCATTGGTTGAAGCCGGTGTTGATGTGTTGGTAGTCGATACCGCGCACGGACACTCCAAAAATGTATTGGATCGCGTACGTGCGATCAAAACCAAATATCCTGATGTGCAAGTGATCGGCGGCAATATCGCCACCGGCGCTGCGGCGCTCGCGTTGGTTGAAGCCGGTGCGGATGCGGTAAAAGTGGGTATCGGCCCAGGTTCAATTTGTACGACTCGTATCGTCAGCGGTGTGGGTGTTCCACAAATTTCTGCTATCGCCAATGTGGTTGCTGCATTGAAAGGTACAGGTGTACCGGCAATCGCCGATGGCGGCATTCGCTACTCAGGTGATATCGCCAAGGCAATTGTCGCTGGTGCTCACGCGGTGATGATGGGCTCCATGTTTGCCGGTACTGAAGAAGCGCCGGGTGAAGTGGAGTTGTTCCAGGGTCGCACTTACAAAGCCTACCGCGGCATGGGTTCATTGGGTGCGATGGCGCAAACTTCCGGCTCAAGCGATCGCTATTTTCAGGACGCCAGCCAAGGTGCAGAGAAACTTGTACCAGAAGGTATTGAAGGTCGCGTTCCTTACAAAGGTTCATTGACGGCGATCGTTCACCAAATGATGGGCGGTGTGCGCTCTGCTATGGGTTACACCGGTTGCTCTGATTTGGAAACTATGCGCACCAAACCGGAATTTGTACGCGTGACCTCTGCCGGTATGGGCGAGAGCCATGTGCACGATGTGCAAATCACTAAAGAAGCACCGAATTATCCGGTAGGTGGCGGGCGTTAACCACGAGGCTGTTCGGCGCAAACAAAAACTCGGGTAATGCCCGAGTTTTTCGTTTAAACACAATCCATTTTATTTTTTCCATTTTTCGTTTTCCATTTTACTTTTTGAGCAGGAACCAGCATGTCTCACGATATTCACGCACAGCGAATTCTTATTCTCGATTTCGGTTCACAGTACACCCAATTAATTGCGCGCCGCGTGCGCGAGATTGGTGTCTTCTCAGAAATCCGTGCTTGGGATATGAGCGAAGAAGAAATCCGCGCATATAACCCCAAGGGAATTATTCTCGCAGGCAGCCCTGAATCAACCACCGAAGCAGGTTCACCGCGTGCACCAGAAGTTGTGTTCAACTTAGGTGTGCCGGTATTCGGCATTTGTTACGGCATGCAAACCATGGCCATGCAAATGGGCGGTTTGGTTGAAGGTTCAAATATCCGCGAATTTGGTTACGCGCAAATAAAAGTGAATGGCGAATCTTCATTGTTGAATGATATTAAAGATCACGTCGATCACGACGGCAGTGCTTTGCTAGATGTGTGGATGAGCCACGGCGACAAAGTCACCCAAATGCCGGAAGGTTTCAGTTTGATGGCATCAACACCATCATGCCCGATTGCCGGTATGTACAACGAAGCTAAAAAATTCTACGGCGTGCAATTCCACCCTGAAGTAACTCACACATTGCAAGGCAAGCGCATATTTGAACATTTTGTATTACAGGCCTGTTCGTGCGAGCCGCTGTGGACCCCCGCGAACATCGTTGAAGATGCACTGAAAAAAGTGCGCGAACAAGTCGGTACCGACAAAGTATTGCTCGGCCTTTCCGGCGGTGTAGATTCATCGGTAGTTGCCGCTCTGCTGCACAAAGCAATTGGTTCGCAGCTCACGTGTGTGTTTGTCGATAACGGTTTGCTGCGCAAAAACGAAGGCGATCAGGTAATGGATATGTTCGCCAAAAATATGGGCGTAACCGTTATTCGCGCTGATGCGCAAGATCAATTTTTAAATAATTTGAAAGGCGAAAACGATCCTGAGAAAAAACGCAAACTGATCGGCGGCACTTTTATCGATGTGTTTGACGCTGAAGCGACCAAGCTCAAAGATGTTAAATGGTTGGCGCAGGGCACAATTTACCCCGATGTGATTGAATCTGCCGCTGCCAAAACTGGCAAGGCACATGTGATTAAATCGCATCACAATGTTGGCGGCTTGCCCGATGACATGGCATTTAAATTAGTTGAGCCGCTGCGCGAATTATTTAAAGACGAAGTGCGTGCGATTGGTTTGGAATTGGGCTTGCCCTATGACATGGTCTATCGTCATCCCTTCCCCGGCCCGGGTTTGGGTGTGCGCATTCTGGGTGAAGTTAAAAAAGAATATGCCGATATTTTGCGTGAAGCCGATGCTATCTTTTTAGAAGAGCTTCATGCTTCGGGTTGGTATCACAAAACCTCACAAGCTTTTGCAGTTTTCCTTCCAGTGAAGTCAGTTGGTGTAGTGGGTGATGGCCGTCGTTACGAGTGGGTGATCTCATTGCGTGCAGTAGAAACGGTAGACTTTATGACGGCGCGCTGGGCACATTTGCCTTACGATTTGCTGGAGAAAGTGTCCGGGCGTATCATCAACGAAATCTCTGGTGTATCGCGTGTCTGCTACGATGTGTCCAGTAAGCCGCCTGCAACGATTGAATGGGAATAGGTTCAGCAGAATTTTTTAGTGGCACAAGGATGTGCGTGTTTGTTTGCGGTTGTGAGTTTTTCCTAAATAAGGCAACAAGTACAACGAGACGCCGATCATATGCACCACACGTCCGGAATTAACGATCAAGACTCTGCAAAAAGTATCCTTTCCACTTCTATTTTTGTTCTTTCTTTCATTTTTGCATTTTCGGCTTCTGCACAAACAGAACCAACCCCTGCAAGTGAACCGCTTGTCAGCAGTTTAAGTGCTAGCAGTCTTCCTGCGGTGATCGACACGGCTCAATACTCGTCAGTTGGTGCTGTGCAGATTGCTGCGCTTGAGGTTTCTTCTGCGTCAGCGTCGATCGAGTCAGTCGATGCTCCCGTTTCTGTAATTGCAGCGAATGCCGTTGCACAGACTGCAACAGATACATCACTCGCATCTTCTTCGGTCGCGTCATCAGTTCCAGCGTCATCGTCAACTGCAGCGGCTTCAGTTGAAGCGGCGAATGTCTCATCTATCAGTAGCGACTCCACTGCAGTTAGTTCATCAATTAGTTCATCCCTTGATAGTGAAGTAACAATCGCTGCTGACAGTGTTGTGGCACCGATCGAGCCGCTATCACTATCCAAATTTATTTTGGATACCGAGGTAAAACCCGGCACTTCAGTGCGACTGACATGGAACTCCGAAACTGCCGTGGGCGGTTTCAGTGAGGCAACCCCAATTCTGGTTGTTAACGGGTCTACGCCCGGAAAAACGCTTTGTCTCACTGGCGCAGTGCATGGCGATGAGTTAAACGGAATTGAAATGGTTCGTCGTGTTGTTTTTGATATAGATCCGAAAAAATTGACAGGTACAATCATCGGTGTTCCGGTCGCAAACATTATGGGCTTCCGCCGCAATTCGCGTTATTTGCCGGATCGCCGCGATTGGAATCGCTACTTCCCCGGCAATACCCACGGCAGTTCGGCATCGCGTTTGGCTCATTCATTTTTTACCAAAATAATTATGCATTGTGATTCGCTGGTTGATTTGCACACTGGCTCATTTCATCGCACCAATTTACCGCAATTGCGTGCTGACTTAGCGGATGAAAGTGTTGCGCGCCTCGCACAAAATTTTGGTGCTATTGCGGTTCTGAATGGACGCGGCAATCCGAATTCATTGCGCGCCGCCGCTGTCCGCGCTGGTATTCCCACCGTGACTCTTGAGGCGGGTGAGCCAATGGCAATGCAGCGGGAAGTAGTGGAAGAGGGTGTTAAAGCCATCAATACCTTGCTTGCAAAAACCGGTATGTACGGCAAACAACAGCGCTGGAATCGCATCGCGCCGGTGTATTACCGCTCAGCGTGGGTGCGTGCCAATCAAAGCGGAATTTTATTTAGCAAAGCCACACTTGGTCAGCGTGTAAAAGAAGAGGATGTATTAGGAACAGTAACCGACCCCATCACCAACGCGCGCACCACGATTAAATCCCCCTACAATGGCCGCATCATCGGCATGGCATTGGATCAAGTCGTGCTACCCGGTTTTGCTGCTTACCACATCGGCATCCAAACGCCGGAAGCCATTCTGATCGAAGAAAGTCAAACGAATGAAGGAATGCTGGAAGAGGACGAAGAAGATGGTGATGACTCGGGTGTAGATGAATCCGATGAAATGGGCGAGCCGGAAACCGGCGTGAGCCAAGCGCAGGATCGGATGGCGGATGAGTAGCAATATCAGTTAATACGCGGTGAGGTGGGATGAACCAGCCAGCCCCAAATAAGTTAAGGCTGGCCGCGTTGAGAAGTTACTAATCGGCTTTATAAAAAATGTAGTCAGCTTGGTACTTCACTATTTGCTTACTACCCACATTGTTGGCCGCACAGGTGCTTGCTGGTGCTACGCCTTTAAGTGTGTTAACACGCTGGATGTAGGTCACACCCATCATGGCACCCTTACCCGAGGCTGGGTTAGCCTTGACGAGCTGATAAGGAATGTTGCCTGCAGCGGCAGGTGCAACGGCCAATTGGGTGCCTGTCAATTTTGATCCATCAATACTTTCCCAGGTTGCGGGCGGGCCATAATATGTGCCCACTTGCTTGCCGCTGCGGTCTTCCAATCTGGCCTGGGGACCGACGAACACCCACTCAAACTGGCCGGGCATATCTTTCTTAGCTGTGCATTGGTAGGTTATATCGCCCACCCCCAAGGTTTCGATAGCGACCCTGTTGCCAGCGGGCACTTGCACTGCAACAGGGAGATTGGCTTGGGAATACGCTGGCGCGGTGGGCATGTTGCTGCATGCAGTAAGCAGGGAAACTGCCAAAGCGGAAGCCGCGAAAGTAGTAGCAGGTTGCATCATTTATAACTCCTGAATAGTGTGTGTGCCGATCCCAAGGAATCAGCTTCATAAAACGTCCCGAGTCTGAGTTATAAACACAGCTGCAATGGGCGTCCCTTCAGGTACGCGTCAACCCGCGTTGCGGATTCAAAAAAATATCATCTCGGCAAAGATTTATATTTTTAGCCAATAATCAAGGCGTCTGGAACCTCGATCTTTGATCCCCATCTCGGACTCGGCGCAACCTGCGTGCCAGACCCGCGCCGATAAGACCGGTAAGCAATAAAACCACTCCATGCGGTTCTGATACGGCAATTTTTTCGAAAGACATCCTGTTAGGCGTTTCGCTTGCAAACGTCGTTTTCGTATCAAATGTCCATACTTGATCGTGTCTCCGGTACTCCCAATCGTATTGATAAAATGTGAATTCGTTGTAGTTCAGAGGGGAAGCATTCAACCAATTTATGTAACCAGTAGAAGACAGCATTCCACGCTTGGGTATTTCACCCGGCGCAGCGTTTACTTCAGTAATGCCAAACGAAAACGAAAAGTACTGGAGTGCCTCCTCAACCTCGGTTTCGAAACTGATGTAACCGCCTGGATCTACGATGAATGAGTTCAAAAGCCCCGACATTTGTGCGCTGGTAATCGAATCGTAAAATTTGAGGTTTTGATTTAGCGGAGCGGATAGATCAAAGTCGGGCGTGACAAACGTAACATCTATTTTTATTTCCTCTCTCTCCAGGAAAAAGGATCTCACCCAATCCCCTTTTTCGTCATTAAGCCTCTCTCGTTCTTCACCCTCCCTAAAAACCATAACGTCCGTAGTATAGGTAATGAGCATATGTGCAGTTGCACAACTACTTACAATCAAAAGGCCTAAGGTTGCCAGGATATTTTTCAAAAATCTCATCTTAATCTCCTTGAACACACAGTTAGTTAAGTTACGCTGGAAAAAACTGGGGGACTGCTCTACAAATATTGGAATTCATAGTGCCTAAAAAATAGCCGATTTTCTGGGGCTAAGTTGGCAAATGCGGTTGGAAACTGGCCTTGTCATGGGGGCCAAAGCGTTAAATAACAAACTGCGGCTAACCGACTCGAGTTACACCAATGACATGATAAATGCCCACTCGGCGGCTGTTACCGGCTGAGTCGATAACCGGCTCTGCTTCACCAGTACCATATTTTCCAGTGATGGCTGTGCTTTGATTTCCGCTAACGTGATCAATCTTGGAAATACTTTGGTGAGTTTAATATCCACCGAAACCCAGCGCGGATTTTCTGGTGTTGATTTCGGATCGTAATAATCACTTTCAGGGTTAAATTGAGTAGGGTCTGGATAGGCGGTTTTTACGACTTTTGCGGTGCCGACTATGCCGACGTTTTTGCAGCTGCTGTGATAAATAAATACATCATCATTTAGCGCGACTTGATCGCGTAAAAAATTACGGGCTTGGTAGTTGCGGATGCCATCCCAGCGGCCGGTTTTGTTTGGTGCGGCCGCGAGGTGGTCAATACCGTAGATGTGGGGTTCTGCTTTAAACAGCCAGTAATTTTTTGCCATCACTCACTCCCTAATCATCTACAATGGTCTGAACTTTTACAGTTTTCTGATCTTCATATGGTTGTCTGAAATTTACATCCAGGCACTCAACCGTTGTGCGGTTTCTTCGCTCACTAATTCCAGACTAATTTTGCGCTTATCAACATCAACGTCGTTGATAAGGACAAATACTTTTTCATCCAATTTGTACGTTTTGCCTTCAATCGTGAGGCTCAATCTGCGGGAATCAAACTGCGCTTTAATGTCGCCTTCTTTGGGTGCGAGCAGGGCGTAGCCTTCAAGGCCCCAATCTTCCATTTTTACGCCGATACCGAATGAGTTAACCAAACCGATGCTGGCCGGGTGCACGCTACCAATATGCAGCTTTGCGTATTGGCAGCCGAGCCAGGATTCGGCATAGCGGCAGGCCTGACGGCCGGTATTAAGTTGATTTTGTAGCTGTTCGGAAAATTGTTTTTTATCGCCGATATCTTCCGCGGGTAAACCGCGCAGAATGCGTTTTATTGCGAGGTGATTAAATAAATCGTTGTAGCGACGAATGGGTGAGGTCACCATCGCGTAAGCCTTGAAACCTAAACCAAAATGCGGGACAGGATCAAAGGTTAGTGAACCTGCTTGCAACATGCGTTGCAGCAGTGAATGCAAGCTTGCGCTGACAGGATTGCTGGTTGGATTTGAGCGGAGTTCGCTGAATATTTTTTGGAAGCTATCCAGCTGGGTTAAATCGCCAATGGTTAAGTCCGGGCGATCTTCCTGAATCAATGCAACTGCATCGTTAATGCGTTCAGGGCGAAAACCAACGTGACTGGAAAAAATACCGTAACCGGGATGCTGTAAAAATAATTCGCCCGCGCAGAGATTGGTCACCAGCATGGCTTCTTCGATCATACGGTGCGCGATATTGCGCTCGCGTTTTTCAACGTGGTCTATTTTTCGCTGGTCGTTGAGAATAAAGGAATAATCCGGACGTTCTTCCATCACTAAAGCATTCGCTTGGCGATACTGCGCGCGCGCTTGCGCAAAGCCTTTTAATTCGACGAGCATGTCATGAATGTAGGCGGGTGCTGCCAGCGGTGATTCGCCCGTGCTCATCAGCGCATCAAATACACCTTGATAACTCAACTTGTGGCGTGAGCGAATTTGCGCTTCGGCGAATTCATAAGCGCTGATAGTACCGTCACGCAAAATTTGCATGCGGCACACCAACGCAGGGCGTTTTTGTTCTGGTACTAATGAATAGGTGTCGTGCGATAAATCCACTGGCAACATGGTGACTGTTTGGCCGAGTAGATACAGTGTGCTTGCCCGTGCGCGTGCCGATTGCTCCAGTGGACTATCGAAACTGATGTGTTTGCTCGGGTCGGCAATAGCGGTAATTAATTCCCACCCATTTTCATTGGGTGCAATGTAAATGGCATCGTCCATGTCGCGCGTATTTTCGGAGTCGATTGTTACGAAGGGTAGGTCGGTTAAATCCAACTCATTATTTTCAAAGGTGAGGGGTGACCAGTTAATTCCGCCCGCCTGATTTTGCGCGGCGGGCTGCCATTCAAACGGAATTTGGAATTTAGCGATACTGTAGCGACTCTCCACACCGGGCTCTTCCAGAGTGCCGATTCGGTTGAGAATATGAATTTGGGTTTTGCCGTCGCTATTAAACGGGTGGCGGGCAACTTCGCAGTGAATTAAATCGCCTACTTTGTAGCCTTTGCGTTCTTGCGGTGGAATAAATAACCAGCGATTAAAATTATTTACATCTGGCTCCACAAAATCTGTGGTGCCTTTATTTACGTAGCGGCCGACAAATTCCTTCAGGCCGGGTTTAATCAGTTTGATCAATTTTGCTTCAAATTGGCCTTTGCTATTGGTGTTGATCTCCGCTTCAACGCGGTCGTCTGGCAATACCTTCATCATTTGATCTGGGTCGATAAACGCTTCGCGGCCGTCATCGAGAATCAGAAAGCCAAAACGCTTGGTAGTGGTGCGAACCAGGCCTTGTGCGATGTCTTTGGTAACAGTGATAGCGGACTTTAATTGAGCGAGTTGCTGCAGGGCATCTTTATTGAGCATGTAATACAACTTGTAGGTAAGGATTATGGCGCGATTATAGCTCGGTTTACCGAGCCAGTTGCGCAAATCTGGGGCAACTATTTTTTTGCGGGAAATAGTCTTTACTCATTGTTAACGGTAAAGCTTTTGACAGTGTCGGGCGTCAACGGGTTACAATCATCCTAACGGTTAGTGCTTGTTTTTATTGGATTTCTTCTTAAGGGTCGGATTTTGGACGCAGTTACCATCAACAATATTTTGCTCGTCGGTGCCTTGTTAGTCGCCGCCAGCATCTTGCTGAGCTCGATTTCAACGCGAGTGGGTGTGCCGATTCTGGTGATATTCCTCGCGGTGGGGATGTTGGCCGGTGTAGACGGCCCGGGCGGTATCGTATTTAACGATTATTCAACTGCGTATTTGGTGAGCAACCTGGCATTGGCGATTATCTTGCTGGACGGCGGCATGCGCACCCGCGCCGCGACATTCCGTGTCGCGCTTTGGCCTGCGTTGTCGTTAGCTACTGTGGGTGTGATGATTACGGCGGGGTTGACGGGCGTTGCGGCCGCCTGGTTGTTTGAGTTATCGCTACTTGAAGGCTTGCTGATTGGCGCTATCGTCGGTTCAACTGATGCTGCAGTGGTATTTAATCTGTTAAACGGCAAGGGCTTGAACGAGCGTGTAGGTTCAACGCTGGAAATCGAATCAGGCAGTAATGATCCCATGGCGATGTTCCTGACCGTGACCCTTATTGCGATGCTCGCCGCGGGTGAAACCAGCTTTAGCTGGGGCGTACTGACGAACCTGGTACAACAATTCGGGATTGGTATCGCATTGGGTGTAGGTGGTGGTTGGTTGCTGCTGCAGCTAATTAATCGTCTTTCGATTGCGGGCGGTTTGTATCCGCTGCTGGCCGTTAGCGGCGGCATTATGCTTTACGCAATTTCCGGAGCTATCGGCGGCAGCGGTATTTTGACCGTATATGTCTGTGGGTTATTAATAGGCAACCGTCCGATACGCAATCGCCACGGCATTTTGCATATGTTTGATGGCCTTGCCTGGTTAAGCCAAATCGGCATGTTTTTGGTGTTGGGGCTGTTGCTCACGCCTAGCCAACTTTTACCCATCGCGATTCCTGCGCTTTTGCTTTCGTTGTGGATGATTCTGTTTGCGCGCCCTTTGTCGATTTTTGTCGGATTGCTGCCATTTCGCAGTTTTAATTGGAAAGAGCGCACGTTTATTTCCTGGGTGGGATTACGCGGCGCTGTGCCGGTTATTCTGGCAGTATTTCCGTTAATGGCAGGTTTGGAAAATGCGCAACTGTTTTTCAATGTCGCGTTCTTTATTGTGTTGGTTTCGCTATTGGTGCAGGGGACAACACTGGGGTTAGCCGCAAAAAAGGCCAACGTAGTCGTGCCTGCGATACCTTCGCCATTTTCGCGCGCGGGGTTGGAAATTCATGTCACTAGTCAGTGGGAATTGTTTATTTATAAGTTGGGCGCAGAGAAGTGGTGTATAGGCGCTGCATTGCGTGAGCTGCACATGCCGGAAAATACCCGTATCGCCGCGTTATTTCGCGATAAAGAATTATTTCACCCCTCTGGCAGTACCCGTTTAATGGCCGGCGATATGCTCTGTGTTATTGGACACGACTACGATTTGCCCGCGCTCGGGAAATTATTTAGTGAAGCACCCAAACGCACACTGGATTTAAGTTTCTTTGGTGATTTTATTATTCAGGGCGATGCCGAGTTGCGCGATCTCGCGATGCTCTATTCATTGGATATGAAAGGCTACGAGGAACATAAAACCCTCGGTGATTTGATTGCGCAAATGGTCGGCGGCAAACCGGTGGTGGGTGATAAAAGCGAGTGGAGTGGAATGCTTTGGACGATTGCCGAGGTGGATGGAAATCGCATACGCAAAATTGGTGTCAAGCAATCCACTAAAAAGCAGGCTGCCGCGAGTGAAAAATAGAGAAGCCTATGTTTAATTTGCATAAGTCATCGCTCGTGCAGACGCGTGCATTTATTGATGGTAAATGGTGTGATGCCGATACGCAGAAAACGTTTGCGGTAATAAATCCCGCAACCGGTGAGCTTGTTGCGCAGGTGGCTGATCTTGGCGTTAACGAAACTCGCAGGGCAATAACGGCCGCCGCGCAAGCGCAAGTTCCATGGGCACAAAAGACGGCAAAAGAACGCAGTCAATTATTGTGTGCATGGTTCGATTTAGTGATGCAACATCAAGAGGAGCTTGCGCAGATTCTGACTATCGAACAGGGCAAACCTATCGAGGAGGCGCGAGCGGAAATCGCTTACGGCGCAAGTTACATCGAGTGGTTCTCTGAAGAATCAAAGCGCATTTATGGCGATGTGATTGCTCCGCCCAGTTCCGATCAGCGGATTCTGGTAATCAAACAACCGGTTGGTGTTGTTGCGGCGATAACTCCCTGGAATTTCCCCTGCGCCATGCTCGCGCGCAAAATCGCCCCAGCACTAGCAGCGGGTTGTACCCTTGTTGCCAAACCTGCTTCCGAAACTCCACTATCAGCCCTGGCTCTGACATTTCTCGCTGCGCAGGCGGGTATTCCCGCAGGCGTTATTAATATCGTTACGGGCACCGATTCAGCTGCAATCGGCGCGGAGTTAACGGGTAATCCGTTAGTGCGTAAATTATCGTTTACGGGTTCAACAGCAGTAGGTAAACAATTAATCCAGCAATGCGCTGCCGATGTAAAACGTATTACATTGGAATTGGGCGGCAACGCGGCTTTTATTGTATTTGATGATGCGGATCTTGATGCTGCTGTCGCAGGAGCCATGGCTTCGAAATTTCGCAACTCGGGACAGACCTGTGTTTGTGCCAATCGTTTTTACATTCATCGCTCGGTGTACGCCCAATTCAGCGAAAAATTAATTGCTGCGATGAAAAACCTTGCGGTTGGCAATGGCGCGGATGCGAGCGTTAATCTTGGGCCGCTAATCTCTGCAAAAGCGGTTGATAAGGTCCAAACACTCGTTGATGAAGCTATCAGCAAAGGTGCGCATATTGGCTACCAGGCCACACTTGACACGGCTTCTGTAGAGCAAGGTTATTTTTATCCGCCCACTTTATTGCTTAATGTCACGCCTGACTCAGAATTAGCTCGCCAGGAAATTTTTGGTCCGGTAGCGGCCTTGATTCCATTTGAAACGGATGAAGAGGCAATTCACTTGGCGAATGATACGGAATTTGGTTTGGCGGGCTACTGTTTTACCCGAAATGCAAAACGTATACAAAATCTCTCGAATATGCTGGAGACAGGCATGCTGGGAATTAATACTGGCCTAATTTCCAACGAGATGGCACCTTTTGGTGGTATTAAACAATCTGGTTGGGGCAGGGAAGGTTCTCATTATGGGCTTGATGATTATGTAAACATAAAATACCTGTGCGAACGTTTTTAAGTCCTTACTGGTAATCTCTCCGCTCGCCAACTCCGCACTACCTTTGCACTTCTGAAAGTCCACCCCATAGCAAAATTCTGAATCGTTACTAGACTTGACTATATCCATCTTCCTATTGGATGTATCGGCATAGAGAATTAGCGACGAGGTTTGCCATGTTTGGTTGGTACCAGGGATTAAGTTTACGCTGGAAGCTCATGCTTCCATTGCTCTTGTTGGTTGCCCTGGTGTTGTACATGGGGCTGCATGCTATCAGCACAAGCAAAATGCTGGGTGGTAATGCGTCGACGATTGCCAAGGTTAATTTGCCGGAAATTCAGCTGCTTATTCAGGCAGATCGCGATCTTTATCAAGCCATGCTTGCGGAGCGAGCTCTGCTGCAACTCGATAGTTCTACACACCAGAAATTGTTTGCCGAGCAAAGTGAAAATGCCCAGCAAGCGTTGGATCGCGTTTACCAATCACTCGATGTTTCTAACACATCCACTCCCGCTGAACGCGAAGAATATACCCGCCGCTACAATGCGTGGAAAATCCAGGCCGCTGAAGTGCTCAATGCTGTGCGTGTAGGAGATGATGCCAATCGTGCAATAGCCCAACAGAAATCTTACGGGCCCGCAGCTGATGCTTTCGAACATTTGCGTACCTACATTGACGAATTGCAAGAGCAGCGTTTGGTCGATGTTGAACAATTCACGGTTGAGATAGACGGGAATCAAGAGAGCAGTTCGGCGCAATTGCTGGCATTGGTGGTGTTCGGGACCTTGGTGAGTTTGTTGGCGGCTTATTTCTTGCCGATATTGGTTGCCAATCAGGTCCGCCAAATCAGCCATCGCATTCAAAATATTGCCGAGGGCGATGGTGATTTAACAGTGCGATTGCCCGTAAATACTAATGATGAGCTAGGCCAACTTGCCACTAACGTCAATCACTTTATCGAAAAACTGCAGCGTGTTATTGGCAGCGTATTGCTTAATGCAGCGGAGGTTTCTAAAGCGGCAGAGTCATTGTTGGTAGTGTCCAGCAATAGCCAGCGCGCTGCGGATGATCAATGCCATGCAATTACTATGGTTGTTACTGCTGTAAACGAATTGACCATGGCGATTCAGGAAGTTGCGCGCAATACCAGCAATACTGCGCAGAATACTAAGGAGGCAACTCTAATTACTGATCGCGGGCAAGAGCGTATTCATCTCGCTGTCGAACGTGTGCAGGGGTTGGCGGTACGCATCAGTGAAACTGCAGAGTTTATGCTGCAGTTAGAGAGTGAGGCGAAAAATGTAACCTCGGTTATTGATGTTATTCGCGGGGTTGCAGAACAAACTAATTTATTAGCACTCAATGCCGCAATCGAAGCTGCTCGCGCTGGTGAGCAGGGACGGGGCTTTGCCGTAGTGGCTGATGAGGTACGTACATTGGCCAGCCGCACACAGCAATCAACCACCGACATTCATGGAATGTTGAGCAAGCTGCAACAAGGCGTTCAACATGCGGTGGATGCAATGGGTAGTAGTGCCGCAATGACGTCGGAAGCAGTAACATCCGCCAACGAGGCGGGTCAGTCGCTAACCGGAATTGGCAATGCTGTAAAAGAAATATCCGATATGACATTGCAGATCGCTACTGCAGCTGAAGAACAAAGTTCGGTCACATCTGAAATTGATAAAAATTTGGTGCAGATTAATTCATTGGCGATGAACAACGCCGAGGGTGCATCGAAAACGGCGGTGGAGAGTCAGCGCTTGAATGAGCTGTCTATTCAGTTAAGGCAATTGCTAATGCAATTTAAGGTCTGACTAAAATTTATTTTTTTGTGCAATAAAAAACCGGGCATCGAAACCCGGTTTTTTATTGTGCGAACAATTTGATTAGAGCGTTAGATAGGTAACTGCGTAGTAAATTTAACTTGTTTCAACGCGAACGCCGAATTGATTGAGCCAATATTCGGCAAGTGAATCAGAGTTTGTTTCATCAATCTCTCGTAATGCTCTACGCTCTCCACCACCACCCGCAATACATAATCTTTTTCACCGCTTGTTGAGTAGCACTCAACCACTTCGGGTATTGCCTGCACCATCTCTTCAAAGGCTTCTAGTGAGCTTGCATCGTGATTTTTAATCGTGATGTAGGCGTGAACCGTCACCCCCAAGTTAAGCATTTTGGGGTCCAGCAGGGTTACCTTACCGCGAATCACGCCTTCAACTTCCAAGCGTTTGAGGCGGCGCCAGCAAGGCGTGTGCGATAAGCCAATCATATTGCCTAGATCCGCCATAGAGTAATCGGCATTCTCCTGCAGGGCGCGCAAAATCTTGCGATCATATTCATCGAGTTCGACTGACTTGGCCATGAGAAAGTGATCCTGAGTGGCTTGATTGATATCGGGCCATTCTAGGATGAAATTGTCTATATGACAATAAATTGAGGATGTTTTTAACAGAAATATCCTATTTGTCTCGCTGGCGTATTAAAAATTACCGTCTTCCGGTGGTTTTCTAGGAAGAGGCTCAACCGGCATATTGTGATTGAGGTCATGGGCGTGTATCGTAACGCCTCTTTTGTTGGGCATTTTGTGCCGTATTCGAGGGCGAGGGGACTACCCACTTGACCCGATAAAAATAATGCTGAGGAGCAATCCGAGATGAGAGTGATATTGTTGGGCGCGCCCGGTGCAGGTAAAGGTACTCAGGCGCAACTGATCATGGAGAAGTTTGGCATTCCGCAAATCTCTACAGGCGATATGCTACGCGCTGCTGTAAAAGCAGGTACTTCACTGGGCTTGCAGGCGAAAGATATTATGTCGGCTGGCGGTTTGGTACCGGATGATCTTATTATCTCTCTGGTAAAAGAGCGCATCGCCTCGAGTGACTGCACCAACGGATTTTTGTTTGACGGTTTCCCTCGCACTATTCCGCAAGCAGAAGCTATGTTGGACGCCGGTGTCGATATTGATCATGTGATTGAAATCCACGTTCCGGATGAAGAAATTGTCTCCCGTCTCAGTGGTCGCCGTGTGCATGAAGCCTCTGGTCGTGTGTATCACGTTATCCACAATGCGCCGAAAGTGGCTGGTCACGATGACTTAACGGGCGAACCCTTGATCCAACGTCCTGACGATACCGAAGAAACCGTGCGTAAACGTTTAGGAGTGTATCACGATCAAACCGAGCCATTGGTTGGCTTCTATCAGGGTTTGTCTGCATCAGCTACCACCAGGGTGCCTAAATATACCCGTATAAGTGGTATTGGCAGCGTCGATTCCATTCGCCAGCAGCTGCTGACGGTATTAGGTTAATCTGCACTGGCCTCACTTGGCTGATGCTGTAAAAATAGGCTCTACGGAGCCTATTTTTTTGTCTTGTATTTCGTATTTAATCGATTACCCATTAACTGCCTTGTAATTCTATGAGCCTGATTCTCGCCCTCGATTCTTCTACTGATGCCTGCTCAGTCGCGCTCCACGCCGATGGGCAACTTGACGCCCGGTTTGAGCTGGCCGCTAAAAGCCACACCCAGCGGTTGTTGCCGATGGTTGATGAGTTGCTGCAAACCAATAAGCTAAGCCTGCGGGATCTGGATGCCATCGCTTTTGGACGTGGGCCGGGTTCTTTCACCGGTTTGCGAATCTGTATGGGAATAGTGCAGGGGCTGGCGTTTGGTGCACAGCTGCCAGTGATTCCGGTATCTACACTCGAAGCCATGGCCTTGGGCTATTACCGCGCCAATCCTGACATTAGTCGTCCGGTTTTAGCATCCTTGGATGCGCGTATGGATGAGGTCTACTGGGGATTGTTTGGTCGTGCGGGCGACGCTGTTTCGGCACTTAGCGATGAGTTTGTGATGAAACCTGAGTTACTGTCTGCGCAGGATGTTGTTCAGTCGCTCGCTGGGCAATTTATTGCTGTTGGTTCCGGCTGGCATTATCCGGCGATGCAGTCGCTTGCTTCATCCAATATAGTTTCAGATGCCCAGCCCAAAGCTGAAGATATGGCTTTGATTGCCGCACAAGTCTGGGCGGCGGGTGGCGCAATTGATGTGCTCGACGCCCAACCAGTGTATTTGCGCGATACTATCTCCTGGCAAAAGCGCCAACGTATTCGTAACCCCAACTAGATTTTGGTGAGTTTTTTTATGGTTGCCTCCTGTTCAATGGTCGATTTCAACACCGGTTTGCTCGATTTCCTGCGCACATCACCTACACCTTTTCACGCCACCCGAAATATTGCCGCGCGGTTGTTAGCCGCTGGCTTTATCCCACTTTATGAAGCCGATAGTTGGCAGCTGGAGCCGGGTAATCGCTATTTGGTAACACGCAATGATTCGTCGATTATTGCCTTTGTTTACGGCAAATTGCCGCTGCTGGAGTCGGGCATTCGCCTGCTGGGTGCGCATACTGACAGCCCCTGTTTGAAAGTTAAACCGCGCCCTGAACTTAATCGACGCGGTTACTTTCAGCTGGGTGTGGAGGTTTACGGCGGCGCGCTGCTAGCTCCTTGGTATGACCGGGATTTGTCGATGGCGGGGCGGGTTACCTACCGCGATGAGACCGATCAAGTCGCCAGCGCACTGGTTGATTTCTTGCGTCCGGTGGCGGTGGTACCGAGCCTCGCAATACATTTGGATCGCGACGCTAACAACTCTCGCTCGATTAATTCGCAGAAAGATATAGTCCCACTCTTACTCCAACTGCCTGCGGAAGACGCCGTGTTACCCGATTTCCGTGGGCTGCTCCATGCCGAACTATTGCGGGGGCAGCCACAGCTTGCAATAAAGCAAGTGCTGGATTACGAAATCAGTCTCTACGACACCCAACCGCCAGCGATGGTCGGCTTGGAGCAAGATTTTATCGCCAGTGCACGGCTTGATAATTTATTGAGCTGTTTCATAGGCTTGCAAGCTCTTCTTGAAGCGGATGATCAAGTATCCAGTCTGCTGATTTGCACTGACCATGAAGAAGTTGGCAGTGCTTCCTGTTGCGGTGCCAAGGGCCCGATGCTGCAACAGTTTCTAGAGCGGTTGATACCCGATGGGGAATCACGCGTGCGCGTGATTGAGCGCTCGATGATGATCTCGGCCGACAACGCCCACGGTATTCATCCCAATTTTATGGATCGTCACGATGAAAACCACGGCCCGCTTTTGAATCGCGGCCCGGTGATCAAAGTCAATGCCAACCAGCGCTACGCGACCACCAGCGAGACCAGCGCTTTCTTCCGTCTACTCTGTGAACAAGCTGAAGTACCGGTACAAGCCTTTGTGGCGCGAACTGATATGGGCTGCGGTAGCACTATAGGCCCGGTTGTTGCGTCGGAAGTGGGGGTAAAGACTATTGATGTTGGATCGCCGACCTTTGCCATGCATTCCATCCGCGAGTTGGCAGGCGCCCGGGACGGGTGGTATCTCTATAAGGCAGTGGTTGAGTTTTTTGGCTACCGCAAAGCCCCCATCGCGTTAGTCTCTCGCGGCTGATTGACTTGTCGGTTTTTTGCTCAAGCCTTTTTGCTGAGCGGTTGTATTATTGTGACCGAAGTGCAACCGCTCGCAATCCAGCTGTGACCCAGTGCTAATACTGGCGACAAGACTGCCTCTTGCGCCCCTCGGCTGTTTATACTCGGGCCTATTTCTCTAATAAAAATCCATTTATGATTTTATCGATAGTCAGAGTTAAGCGATTCTGGTTAACGTTAAATGATCCTGTTTAGAGTTTAGCGGAGCCCCAAAATGGCGATTAGCCTTGATGTGTTAGCATCTTTTGCGCCTTTTAACACCCTGAACCATGAATATCTGATCCAAGTTGCTGAAAAAGCATCACTGCGGGAAATTGCCAAGGGGGCGATAATTTTCAAGCGTGGACGTCCATTCCCTGAAAAAGTGTATCTGGTCAGCGGCACCGTAGATCTTATCGATTCCGGTTTTCAGGTGAATACTATTAATCCTGCGAGTGAATCCCGTCGTTCACCGCTAAATATTACCCAGCCAACCCAAGTATCAGCAGTTGCTAAATCCGATGTGACACTGCTGTCGGTCGATAGCGACTTCCTCGATCTCGTACTCGTCTGGAGTGAATCCAGCGATGAAGAGGCCGACCTATCCGGTGTAAGCCTGCACGACGATAGCGATTGGATGTCGTCACTGCTGCAATCGCCTCTTTTCAGCCGGTTGCCGCCCGCCAATATTCGCCAGCTGTTTATTCGTTTTAAAGCGCAAAAAGTAGCGGCGGATGAGGTTGTCATTCGGCAAGGGGAGCGCGGTGATTACTTTTATGTTCTGGAATCTGGCAGCGCGATGGTAATGGACCCGGCCGGAAAAATTTTAGCAGCCTTGCGCCCCGGTCATTATTTTGGTGAGGAGGCATTAGTAGGCGATACCACACGCAATGCCACGGTAAAAATGATCACTCCCGGCAAAGTCATGCGTTTGGATAAGGAGGACTTCCGCGAATTGTTGCAGGAGCCGGTGCTTAAATATGTGAGTGCCGAAGACCTGAAAGCGCGCGCGGCTGATCTGCCCCCGTATCAAATCCTTGATGTGCGTTTACCACTTGAGCGCCGCGCCCAAGCCGTGCCTGACAGCCGCAATATTCCACTCAATCAATTGCGGAATAATCTTAAGAATCTCGATGATACTCTGACCTATATCGTCACCGACGACTCTGGTCGCCGTTGCGATGTAGCTTCGCACCTGCTAACACAAGCGGGATTTGATAGCTGCATCCTGCGCGACTCTGCGCGTTACTACTCGGGTTTATGATGCTGGCACAGGCAAGCTGCAAATTTTTGCAGCTTGCCTGTATGATGGCGCCCTGATTTTATCGCCACACCGCTGGCTATCCATCGATACAGATAGGGCATCATGAGCAAACAACGCGTTTTAACCGGCATTACCACCACAGGTACTCCTCATCTTGGCAATTATGTCGGCGCTATTCGCCCGGCGATTCAGGCGAGCCAAAGTGCAAACGTACAATCCTTTTATTTTTTAGCGGATTTTCACGCGCTGATTAAGTGTCAGGACCCTGATCTTGTTCATCAATCCACCCGCGAAATTGCCGCTACCTGGCTGGCATTGGGGCTGGATACCGACAACGCGATTTTCTATCGCCAGTCCGACGTACCGGAAATTCCTGAGTTGTGCTGGGTCCTTACCTGTAATGCAGCCAAAGGGTTGATGAATCGTGCCCATGCCTACAAAGCCTCGGTCGATGCCAATCTCGAAGCGGGTGAAGATACGGATTACGGCATCACCATGGGACTGTATTCCTACCCGATTTTAATGGCCGCTGATATTTTAATGTTCAATGCCAACAAAGTGCCTGTGGGTCGCGATCAGATCCAACATATCGAAATGGCGCGCGATATAGCCGCGCGTTTTAATCATCACTACGGCGAACACTTTGTACTGCCTGAAGCCCAAGTCGATGACAATGTGAACGCGGTATTGCAAGGGTTGGATGGCCGCAAAATGAGTAAGAGTTACGGCAATACCATTCCGTTATTTTTGCCGGAAAAACAACTGAAAAAATCGATCAATAAAATCCTCACCAATTTATTGGAGCCAGGTCAGGCGAAAGATCCGGATACTTCACCCGTGTTTCAGATCTGGCAGGCGTTCGCCACCGCAGACCAATCCGCACAAATGCGTCAGCAATTTGCTGAAGGTATCGCTTGGGGCGAAGCAAAACGTCAGTTATTTGAATTAATTAACGGCCAGTTAGCCGAGGCGCGTGATAAGTATGAGTCGCTATTGGCAAACCCTACACACATTGAAGAGGTACTGCAAAAAGGCGCTGCAAAAGCGCGTGCTTACAGTCAGCCGCTGTTGGAAAAAGTGCGTGAAGCTGTGGGGATTCGCAAAATAAAATAGTTTTTCGTCCGTATAAAAAACCCCGCAGGTGTAAACCTGCGGGGTTTTTTATAGTGTGATGTTTGTTGCCGACTGATGCGTAAGGAGAGTTTACTTGGCGAGCGTTGCGACCACTTTTAACACCGCTGATGTCAATTTGCTCAACTCATCTTTGCTGATAATAAACGGCGGCATTAAGTAAATAATATTGCCGAATGGGCGTATCCACACTCCCAATTCTACAAATAGCGGCATTAATTTGGTGGTGTCGACTGCATTTTCCAGCTCGACAACGCCTATTGCGCCCAGTACCCGCACATCCCTAACGTAAGAAAAATCTTCGCAGGGCGCTAATTCTTCGCGCATTTGTTGGCTGATAGTGGCTACAGTAGTTTGCCAGTCGGAGTTAAGTAGTAAATCGATACTGGCATTGGCGACGGCGCAGGCAAGTGGGTTAGCCATATAAGTAGGGCCATGCATAAAAATGCCATTCTCGCCTCTGCAGATCCCGTTGCTGACCTTATCGTTGCAGAGTGTCGCCGCAAGGGTGATGTAGCCAGCCGTGAGAGCTTTACCGACACACAAAATATCCGGGCTAATACCCGCATACTCGCAGGCAAATAATTTTCCGGTGCGGCCAAAACCGGTGGCAACTTCATCGGCAATCAACAATATTTCATTTTTGTCGCACAGCTCGCGTACGCGTCGTAAATAGTCGGGCGAATAAAAACGCATGCCTCCTGCACCTTGAACAATCGGCTCCAGAATAACAGCAGCAATTTTTTGGCGATGCTGTTGAATCATCTGCGCAAATTTAGCGATATGAGATTCTTGAAAAGGTTCGTCAAAACCGCAGGGCGGTGCATCGGCAAACAAGTGATGCGAGAGTGAGTGGTGAAACAAATGATGCATGCCTGAGTGCGGGTCGCATACCGACATGGCGCCGAAGGTATCGCCGTGATAGCCGCGCTTTAATGTTAAAAACATGGTGCGCTGCGCCTGGCCTTGCGAGTGCCAATATTGAATAGCCATTTTGAGCGCAACTTCAACGGCGACCGAACCGGAATCGGAAAAGAAAACTTTGTTTAAACCTTCAGGGGTGATTTTAGCGAGGGTGCTAGCGAGTTTTACTGCAGGTTCGTGGGTAATACCGGCAAACATCACATGCGCCATCTTGCCCACTTGATCAATCACCGCCTGATTTAAAACCGGGTGATTGTAACCGTGTAATGTACTCCACCAGGAAGACATGCCATCAATCAACACGCGGCCATCGGCCAAATGCAGTTCAACTCCCTGGGCATGGCTCACTGCCGTAATCATGCCGGGTTGGGTAAACGAGGTGTAGGGATGCCACACATGAGCGCGATCGAGGCGCAATAAATCATGGTTGGCAATTTCCTGAGTATATATCATGAGAATTCCACATCATTCGCACAAAATAATTAATGACTAGCCCCAAGCTTAACGAAAAATTTTACAAAAAGCTGAATCAATTTTGCTAATTGGGGCTGGTATTAATTAAATCTGATGATCAAATCCAGTTGCTTGTGCGAGAGTTTATCCATTTCACTGTTAAGGCTGTCAGCGATACTGATTTCTTGTTGGGTTTGATCGGCAATATGGGCAATAGATTGGGTGTTACGTTCAATTTCCAGTGCCATTGATGACTGTTCTTCGGCGGCAGTAGCAATTTGGTGAGACATTTGGTCAATGGTGTTTACCGAGTTTGAAATTGAATCCAGAGCCGCCCGCACGTTGCTCATTTCATGCACGCTGCGATCAGCCATATTTAAACAGTTTTTCATATTGAGGCTGGCGGCTTCGGTAGCTTTGCCCAAATTGCCAATAATTTGTTGAATGTCGCCGGTAGATTCCTGTGTTCGCTGCGCAAGCGAGCGCACCTCATCGGCCACCACCGCAAAACCTCGCCCTTGTTCACCGGCGCGCGCGGCTTCAATCGCAGCATTAAGCGCGAGTAAATTAGTTTGTTCAGCGATAGCGCGAATCACATCCACAACGTTGGCAATTTTGCTACTGTCTTCGCTCAATTTATTAAGCACGCTGCCAAGGCTGCCAACGGTTTGCGATAAATCATCAATCGCGTGACGAGCACCTTCAATCACTTTATTCCCTTTATCGACTTCACCAATCGCAGCACCGGTTGCCATTGAGGTTTTATTTGCACCGCTCGCTACTTCTTGCACCGCCAACGCCATTTGTTGCATGGCGGTGGCAACACCGGCCGTTTCTTGCTGTTGGGCGGTCATGCCTTCATAGCTTTTGCGCGCGTGGTGATGCGCAGCGCCTGCTTTATCTTGCAGTTCCTTGGCTGATTCACCAAAGCGCCCAAGCGCTGTGCGCAAGCGTGATTTTATGGCGAGTTGTGCCAGCTCAATTTCACCGATTGCATCGCAGCGGCCAGTATAAATGTAGGCGGCGAGTGGATCATTTACGATGTTGTGAGCCTCTCGCAATGCTTGCGCGAGTCGGTTTTGCTGCAGCACCTGTGCAGTGCCACCCGTAATAATGGCGATAACCGCAGTTGCTATGGCCGCAGCAATAGATAGCGAGCTAAAAACGCTGGTGGCGATGAGCAGTAATACCCAGCTAGTCAGCGCGACAATCGCACTGCCGCTAAATTGGCTGCTGAGTTTTTCTAATACCGAGTAGGGCGCTTTGCCTTGATTTAAGCGTTCGTAGACGATTTCTGCGCGGCGAACCACGTTTGTGTCGGCCTTGGCGCGCACAGATTCATAACCGTATATCTGGCCTTTTTCCCTTAACGGGGTGATATAGGCATCGACCCAATAATGATCACCATTTTTGCAGCGGTTTTTGACTATTCCCATCCAAGGCTTGCCGGCTTTTAATGCAGTCCAGAGCATAGCGAATGCCGCTGGCGGCATCTGTGGGTGACGCAAAATATTGTGCGGTTGGTTGAGCAATTCTTCGCGGCTATAACCGGAAATACGACAAAAAGTCTCATTGCAAAATTCGATGTCGCCACGCAGGTTGGAAGAAGAGACGATCTCCTCGTGAGTGGAGAGGTGTATTTCTTTGCCAGTGACATGACCATTGTTGCGCATGAGTAAATTCCTGAAATGGCGACAAAAACCTGATCTTTCACCCAACGATTTTTGCGCAATGCAAAAGTGGGCGGGTAGATCATCTACCTTGGTGCTTCAAGCCTAGACCAAAATTGGCGAATCTCTAGTGGCCTTATAGCTGTTTAGTCTTCAGGCGGCGTGGGCGCTGATGGACTGGGGGGCGTAGAGGTCGCCGTGGCTGAGTTGCGAGTCGCGCAGAAATCGGGCGAGCTTAGCGCTGGTTTCCTCCTCTAGATCGATAAATTCAACGCTGATTTGGGTGTGGCGATAGGGGCTGCGGCCAATACGAAAGGCGCAGATACGCGCGCGGCAGCGGATTTGTAATTCATCGCTGATGTCGACTTCGCACATCGGTAAAAGCGCGCCGTGGCGCAAGTGGGGAAGCATATTGCCGGCCACTATCAGCCGCAGGCCGCCGGTTGAAATATCTTGCAAGGTGCCGTAACTGGGCTCTTGTCCGAGCGTACGAATTTTGACAGACAAGGGTGATTGATGGCCGATGATATAGCGCGGGGAGCTGCGTCGCGGCATGTAGTACACGAATTCGGGCAGAGTAACGGCGAACCCCGAAGCATCGTAAGTGGATCCCATAGCAACCACCGGTGCGCGTATCACTAACTGTTCGCCATTGCGATGATGGCGTAAGGTAATTTCATCACCGGTTTCCAGCAGCAGTTGCTGTGGAAAAACATCATCCAGCCAAAGCAGACCGCGCTCGGCGTCAATCGCAAGGATCATGCTTTGGTAAACACGGCTCGAGCCGGTGATTTTCACTTCCAATAATTGCCGTTGATTTTGCAGTTCCAGTAACGGGAGATAATGCTCGGGAATTTTATTGGCGGGTGTTGCCTGCCCAGCGTCGGCTGCCTTTGATGGCTCGGCTGAGCGGGCACCTCTTTTAAACAGTTTGTCGAGAAACGACATTACTACCTCCTCGCGGCAAAGATTCTCCCCTGAAGCTGATTTCAGCGGGGCTTGATAGGGGTAAGAGCAAGCCCTATGCCAGATACTTGATATGCCAGTTTGATGAGGTCTGCAGGGCAGAGTTGCTGTTATTTCAATCAGTTAGCCTGCCCTAGCGGAATTATAGACCGGCAAACCCTTGCCGCGTTCAGGCGATTGATTTCAACTTGCGCGCAATACCCTTACGGCGTTCGCCGTACCTTGTGCTCAAGCTTGCAGAACTAGGTATTGTGAGACGGTTGCAGTGTAATAGTGTGTAAGATGAGAAGCTGCGCAGATGACGTAAGCTTGCGATTTCAAAATAATATATTGTGTCTAGCCTTTAATTCACGGAACGAGAATTATGTCAGTTACCCACGCGAACAAAACCGAAAGCGCTAAGGAACCACAAGGCGCTAAAACGATGGGTGAAGCCGCCCCCCAGTTTGCCGATAGCCGTGCCGCTACAACGGCCCAGCTTGCGATGCAGCAACTTATGCATAACAGCCCCCGTTCTACCGCGCAGCGCGTCATTGCGAATGCCATGAGCGCCCCCGTACCACAACAAAAAACAATTCAACGTGCAGAAGATGAAGAGCTTCTTCAAGGTAAATTTGAAACTGCACAACGTGCGGAGGATGAAGAACTCCTACAGGGAAAGTTTGAGCTCGCGCAGCGGGCTGAAAAACCTAACAATACAGGTTTGCCCGATAACTTAAAAAGCGGAATTGAAAATCTTTCAGGCATGAGTATGGATCATGTGAAAGTTCACTATAACTCCGATAAGCCCGCGCAGTTGCAAGCGCACGCTTATGCGCAAGGCAGTGAGATTCATGTTGCGCCGGGTCAGGAAAAACATTTGCCCCATGAGGCATGGCATGTTGTGCAGCAGGCGCAAGGGAGAGTAAAGCCAACTATGCAGATGAAGGGCGACGTGCCGGTTAATAATGATGTGGGGTTGGAAAATGAAGCGGATGTGATGGGTGCGAAGGCTACAAAAAATATTACGCAACTGATTGATGATAGAGCCCATTCAAATAATTCTATTTTATCCACGTCATTAAATACTAATTGTGAGTTTAATTCTGAATCCGTGCAAAGAAAATTAAATGCGCAGGGTAAGTATAAAGTATGCGGTCCTATGGCAGCTACTTCTGCTGAATCTTGGGAAGGCTTCTTAAATGACGAGGACATTGTTGATCGTTTTTTTCCCAATGATGAAGCGAAACTTAAAACGATTTACGAAGAGGTTAAGTTAGCAAGTGAGGCTCACAAAGCAAGTAAAGGCGCAACAACGGGCAATGTATTAAATAAGTTACATACAAAGCTGGTAGCATCATCGAAGGCTCAATCTGTGAGCCCGGGCGGCACACATTGGGATTCGTTGCTGCAAATGGCAAGTTTAGAGATTGAGCCACAATCTAGTGGAAAATTTATTCAGAAAAATGCAAAAGACGCAGCAGAAAAAGTGTGGCCTGTAAGTGATTTGGGAGCAGTACCGGAAAGTTTTTGGAAAGCAGTTTTAAAAGATGCCAAGCCCAAACCAATATTAGCTACACCTAAAGTAATTCCCGATCTAGCAACTGCCGTATTGACTCATGCAAATGAAAGATTCAATGCATGGCGAACTGGAGCTGAAGCAAATAGAGGTGCTTGGGCTGGAAGTAATAGTCACGGTGAGCAGCCTGGTGACTATGAAGCTGTAGCAAATACAACTTTGCAGCAGCTTACTCTAATACTTCCTCATGGAGGGTGGCGATTAGCATTCAGTCTTTCTGCGGAAGAAGGTAACTCCTTGCATAGATATGGCGGTGCGGCCAAAGGCCAAGACTTCATATATCATTTATAACTGTTGTTAAAGAGATTCCGAAGAAAAAATGTTGGCAATGAGCCGTCGGTGTCAGAGTTATTTAAAAGAAGGTAACCGCACCGGATTCTCAATTAATTTTCAAGAAAATAAAAAGTTTTAAGAAAGGATTTTAAAATGCTAGGGAAAACATGGATATATTTATCTAATGCTTCCTTCTGCATCGTTCAGCGCGCCTACAATCGTGAGCGTGCTTTTCCGCTGATCAGCATTTTCAGTTTTATGAAGAGGTGTTGGCAGAATGGCTCGAGTATTATGGTGCTAAGTTGCATGCTTATTATTTGATAACCAATAACGATAACCTGCTGCTAGCTTCTTTTGACGCCGATGGTCCTCCTCGAATCCTTCAACACCTGGGTCGCATGTATGTCAAATACATTAGCGCAGAGTAGCGAGATTCATGCCGTGCAAAATGCCACGTTCGTAAATTGATTTTTATTATTATTTAGAGAAATACGGATATGTCTACAGCAAAAAAATTACAACTACCCTGGCGTTCGTTCGGGTTGCTTCTACTTATTATTCCTGCCGTGTTGCTTGCTCTGCTCACTTATAAATTATGGCTGGAATATGATGCCACGCATCGCGTGCTTGAGCATGATAGAGCGACTAAAGCGGAAAATATCTCCAAACAGTCGGCAGAGATACTGAACCAAATCATCAGCGAAATTCAACAGCAAACCGATGCAGCTGCCGAACTCGTTACGCAAAAGACTCTGCATAAAGTAGATGCGTCTAATTCAGGTGAGTTGGATGCAGTTGCGAATAGGCTTGCCAGTTTAAGTATCGTTTGTGACAAGGATGAGCCTGCCAAAAAAATGAATGGCGTAACTCCTTTTAAATGTTCAGTGCTTTCCGATGCTCAGCTTGCAAAACTCTCGCGACCCGACGCTAACCCGTCAAATCTCTACGTTACGCAAATTTACGGTTCGGCGGTGGCTTTTGATAAGGGAATTGTTGAAAGTGAGGGCAGTGCACCCTGGTCTACTTACTTTTATCGAATGGGTGATGGGCTGGTACACAAAAACTTAAATGATATTGACTACACCAACGAGAAAGATAGCGGGACAAAGTGGTTTCATCAGATCCTTAAGGATCAGCAGAATGGCTGGGCTAATCCCTATAACGATGAGGCCGGTGATACCTACATGATTACCTATTCTTCCATTATTAAGAGTGGAGAAGATGGAAAAGGTATTGGTGTTGTCACTGTCGATATTTCCATAAATCAACTGGAAATAATTATTGAAAAATTAATTGATGGTTACGATGGGTTTGGTGCGCTGACGTTTAGTAATGGTTTGTATCTTTATCACCCGGAGCGAGATTACGTTAAAGATGGCCTTACGTTAAAAGACGTAGGGTTAAAAAAGAAGGATCCAAATCGCGAAATAGTCGCTGAGTTAGCTGCAAGAGGAGAAGGGAAAACCTTGTCCCATGTCAGCACCACCACCGGTGAACAGTCCTGGTTAATTGTTTCGCCGATTAAAAGCAGTGGATGGTCACTACAAAATACATTTTTCAAAGATAGCTTCTATACGGAAAAGGATTATGACGTCCGACGTAGTAGTGAAATCCTGCTTTTTAGCGCCGTTGTGCTTTTAACATGTTGGTTGTATGCGATTGTCTGTAATTTCATTGGTTGGAGCACTATAAAGTTATGGGGCTTATCCCTATTGTTATCGGTGATGTTAATTGTCGGAATCTCCAATCTATGGGATTTGGCGTTGAATGGTACCAAGCCAAAAAATAGTACGGATGAAAGTATCAGGTCGATGCAAACCATAGAAAATATCAAAGAAAGCTATCTGTCAAAGTTAAATGGCTCACGCGCTCATGATGACTTAATCATTACGGTACCTACCGGAATTTACATTGAAACCATCGATTTAAAGGATGCCAACGTTGCCAATATTAGCGGCAGGGTTTGGCAAGTGTTTAAAAATGTTTGTACTGGTACATGTAAAATTAACTGTGATGGACGTTTAATCGATACAACCGACTGCCTTGATTGTAAAAAAACCTGCAAAGCAAAGCTTAATGAGCTTGAAAATGCCGGAATTTTGTTTGGCCGCGCTAAAAGCGTGAAGCTGACTGAATTGCCGCGCCAGATAAACGAAGAGGGTAGCTTGGTAGTTAGCTGGGTATTTCAAGCGGAGATCGCGAGTGATTTTGATCATTCCCGATATCCGTTGGAGGTTGAATATCTCGATGTGAGCATAAGGTCGGCCTCGTCAAGCAACAATGTGTTGCTAGTGCCGGATGTGGCTTCCTACAAATTTGGCTCCAATAGGAAAACAGGCTTAAGTAAGCAAATGTTGGTACCCGGTTGGGAGGTGTTTCGTACTTACTTCTCGTTAAAGAAAGTGGATGAAGCCAAACCTACGTTTGGAATGAAACAAGATTTCGATAAAGAAGCATTCAATGAGTTGCATGTTAAAGTGGGTTTGAAGCGCATTTTTGTGGATGCATTTATCTCCAATTTAACTCCTCTTATCGTGGTGGCTATTATTTTGTTTTCGGTAACGCTTTTGCCGAAAAATATTGATATTAGTCGGGTGCTCGGTGTTTGCGTGTCGGTCTTTTTTGTCATTGTTTTCGCGCACTTGGCGATTAGGCGCAATATTACAACCGGTGAAATTTTCTATCTGGAATATTTCTTTTTTACAATCTACATAGCGTTATTGCTTGTTCCTCTTGATGCTTTCCGCGAAGCGCTAGGCGTACGTAACAAAATTTTGGAGTTCCGCAACGGGTTGATATATAAAGTGGTGTATTGGCCAAGCGTGCTGTGTGCATTTTATGTTGTTACAGCGTTTAAGTTCTATTGAGTGAGCTGTAGGCTCGGTTTCAGATGTTCACAAGTGAGTAGAGTAGTGGATGAAATGGTGCACTCCGAGTGCAGTTGACCGGGTTAACCTATCGATACTTTTCGAGATAAATTAAATAGATGATAGGGATTGTTTTATGAATGGCGTGATGAAAATCATCATAAAGAGTTTATGTTGCATCTTCTTTTTGTCCTGCTGCTCTTATGTTTGTATGGCGAGCGATAATGCAGTTTATTTGCGTGGTTCAACTACCCTGGCGCCTATCGCGCGCAAGGTTGCCGAGGCTTATATGGTTGAACACCCCGGTGCGCGGATATTAGTTGACACGGGTGGCACGGAGCGTGGTTATCAATCTGTGATGAATGGCACTACAGATATAGCGATGGTAAGTAGCGCATATTGCGATGTATCTTCCTATGAGTGCGCGAATGACAAGTTGCTAAAAAAAGAATCTCTGGGTTGCGCCAGTATTAAGGTTGTTGTACACAAATCTAATTCGATTATTAATTTAACAGTCAATCAATTGAGGGATATTTTCACGGGACGTATCACCAATTGGAATGAGGTGGGTGGTAATAACGAAGGTATTAATGTTTACCTCAATCCTCCGCGTAGCGGTATTGGTGCGGCTTTAAAAAATAAACTAAATTTCAAAAATGAAGATTCCTATACGCCGAAAGGCTGGGTTAAAAATGGTGCAAAATTATTGAAATCCGTTGCTTCTGATAAGAATGGCATCGCGATTGCGGTTTTTAATGCTTCAGTTGTAAGCAACATAAAATTAGTCGATGTTGATGGTGTATCGGCAACTGCTGTTGCTCCCAATAAGCCTTATCCATTACAGACAGAGTTAATGCTGGTTACACGTCAGGAGCGTTCACCTGAGATAAACAACTTTATTCGTTACTTTGTCGATTATAAAAATCAACACTCGCTAGCTAATTTCAGCACAAGAAATTGTTTGGTAAACCAACATGAATAGAAGACAGGTTATTGGAATTTTGGCAGCAGGTGCTGGATCTTTTGCGGTAGGCGCGTTGATAAACTATCGAAGCTTTTCTGGTGGGTTATGGCAGAACAATAAAAAAACTATGCTTATTGTTAGTGAAAAAGCCTCGTTTGAACTGATGAAAGGGCTGACAAAAAAATACAAAAGTAATAGGGCCGAATTTAGGGTTGAAAACGGTAGTTCATTGGAAGCAATTATCGCGGTAAACCTCGGTTCGATTGATATGGCGTTGATAACCCGCGATCTTAGTGACGATGAAGATACTGCCGACACTTATAACTACTTGATTGCCAGAAGTAGCGTTTCAATTATTGTGAACCCGGCTAATCCTGTTGGCGGTTTGACTCGCGAGCAGGTGCATGATTTATTTGTTGGGAAAATTAAAAATTGGAAGGGTGTGGGCGGCGCAGATGCGCCAGTTAATGTGATGTATCGTGGTCGTGACTCAAGCACCCGCCAGTACTTTGAAGAGAATGTTTTAAACGGCGCTGATTACGTTAGCATTGCTAATGAATTAACTGACGCTAAATCTCTATCTGAAGCCGTTGCCAACGATGTATATGCGATTGGTTTTATCGCAGCGAAAGACGCAAAGATTGTAGCGAACGTGAAACGTTTGGATATTGATGGAGTAAGCGCCTCAAAAGCTACGGTACTGTCGGGACAATATCCTTTCACCAGTTCGTTTTATCTATTGATATCTGGTGATAATGATCGTGACATTAAAAATAATTTTATTGGGTTTGTACGCGGTGCTGCCGGGCAAAAAATTATCGAAGAGCTAATGCCAGTTTGTTAATTGTTATTCATGCAAAGGAAATATTATGGCTAACGAAGCCGATAAAGTGCTAAACGATTTTCTCAGCCGCTTGCAAAAAAAATCCTACATACGAAAGGGGCTTGCTATTTCCGCACTAATGCTTATGTGCGGAATTCTTGGCTATGTGGTTTTCGATATTGTTCCCCGTCAATACCATTTCAAAATTACGGGTGGCGACATATTAACAAACAGGCATTATTTAGCCAAAGTCATACAACAAGAAATTGAACCCAAGGGTGTGTCTTTGGAGATCCTGCCGACTAGTGGATCGAAACAAGCATTCGATGAGGTGGTAAACAGAAAACTGAGCTTCGCCTTCATTCAGGGTGGGTTAGATTTACAGTCGCCTGATGTTGTTCACGTCGCTACCATTGCCCCGGAGCTATTGCACTTTTTAGTTAGCAAAGAAGTTAATAGTATTTCTGATTTAAAAGGTAAACGAATTAATATGGGTTCTAAAAACGGAGGCACACGTATTGTTGCCAAGGATGTTTTGAGATTTTCAAATTTAATTGAAGGGGCTGATTATGTTGAATCCAATATTACTAATGAGGATTTGTTAACTTTTCATGCTGACAGAATGCCCGATGCTATTGTTATGTCATCTTTTGCTCCTGCGCCTATGGCGGATTACCTCATTAAGAAGCATGGCTATCGCCTGCTCGAAATTCCGTTCCCATCATCATTGGCATTGCGCTTGGGGTGGGTCGCCGATAGCCAAATTCTGGCCTACACCTACAATGTGCATCCTGCAGTGCCTGAGCGCGATATTAAAACCGTCGGTGTGAATTTATATTTGATCGCTCACAAAGATGTCGGCTCGCGTGCAGTATTTAAAGTGCTGGAAACTCTATATGGTCCGGACATTCAACGCCAACTGCGGATAAAGCTGTATGAAGAAAATATACTCACCTCAGCTGTTTATCCGATAGCGGAGGGGACTTTGCTGTTTCTGGATCGACATAATCCGTTCTTTTCGAATGAAAATCTGGATCAGGTAAAAGCAATATTTGCAGTTTTATTATCGCTGGGTTCTACCTTGCTGGTTATTATCAAGTGGTTTAGAGGCGATTCAATTGAGCCTGTTGAGGCATTAACTGACGATACGTGCTATCTAGAATTCATTAGTCAGGTGTTAACCATAGATGCGGACATCAGTGAAGCGCAACAAAACGGGGAAATACCTCTGCCACTACGACAAGATATGTTGCATAACTTAACCACTATAAAATCCAAAGCCTTACAGAAATTAGCGAATGCCCAGCTATCTAATACGCATCTACCGCAATATTTGCTATTAGCTATTCGCGACACTCGTGCAAGAATAGAAAATGCGTGACTCGAGAATTTCAAATGTTGAAATGCGGGCAGGTAGGCCCTCGCAACAACCTGCACGCCCAGAAATACCCGCTTGACCGGTTACTCGGACAATACCAGTAGACGTGCACCCATCCAGCCTCCAATAGCGAGAGTTATAGGCTGACAAAGCCCTCAATAGCGCGCTATTCATTCCAACTTGCGCGCAAAATCCGTACAATGCGCCGCTCGCCGACCCAGTCGCCGTTTGATCTATATTCCCGCATGAGTTTTAAGTCCATGAAAGAGTTACACGAACGCAAAGATCGCCTTGAATTTAACAAGCTGCAAAAGCGTCTGCGCCGTCTCACCGGCACAGCGATTGTCGATTACAACATGATCGAAGATGGCGATAAGGTGATGGTGTGCCTCTCTGGCGGCAAGGATTCGTACACAATGTTGGATATATTGATGAGTTTGCAAAAGACCGCGCCCATCTCGTTTGAATTGGTCGCGGTGAATATGGACCAAAAACAACCGGGCTTCCCCGAGCATATATTGCCCGCGTATCTGGAACAGGTCGGTGTGCCTTACCATATCATCGAGCGCGATACCTACAGTATCGTCAAAGAAGTGATTCCTGAGGGGAAAACTACCTGTGGGCTCTGCTCACGTTTGCGCCGCGGCACGCTCTACGGTTTTGCTGATGAAATTGGTGCGACCAAAATTGCACTCGGCCATCACCGCGACGATATTATCGAAACCCTGTTTTTGAATATGTTCTTTGGCGGCAAACTAAAAGCCATGCCGCCTAAACTCCTGGCGGACGATAAACGTAATATCGTGATTCGCCCGCTGAGCTATTGCGCTGAAGAAGACATCGCGCATTTTGCTGAGTTGAAAGGCTTCCCGATAATTCCATGTAATCTTTGTGGTTCGCAGGAAAATTTACAAAGGCAAGTGGTGAAGGACATGTTGCAACAATGGGAGCGTCAATTTCCTGGCCGTACCGAAACCATTTTTTCGGCGATTCGTAACACTCAGCCATCGCAATTGGCCGATTTGAATTTATTCGATTTTGTAAATCTCAAAACAAATAAAGATGCTCCCGCAGCTGAAACTGAAACAGATGCTTGCAGTATAGTGCCGCTGGTAAGTCGCACCGACAATGCAGTGCAATATGTGGATGTGTTAGATATTCACTAATCGTGAGCGGGTTCGACATAACCGAAAAAGGCTGCAATTGCAGCCTTTTTCGTTACTGACAGGGAAAATTATGCAACCAGTTTTTTCGAATCATCAAGTACCTGCGTGCGATAGATTTGCATGAATTCATCTGGATTGCGAAGGCAGCCAGTACCGTTATCAAAATGGTTTGCCCACAGTTGCGCGAGCGCCGATGTTTCAAGCGGTTTGCTGGTATCTATCAAACTGCGGCGGTAAATCATCCAGGCCATGCCGGTGGCGTAGGTCAAATTACTCATCAGCTCGCCATGCGGGTTTTTCAGAAATTGCTGCTGGCTGGCCAAGCCGCGCTGCTGTGAGGCCAATTCGGGAAACTGTACTAAATAGGTATCCCACAATTCCAAATGTTTTTCCGCGGTAATGCGATATAGCCCCAAACCTTTGGTTTGCGCGCAGTAACAATGCAAACCCAACGACGACTCTTGCGCGGCGGTGCCCAGCAACAGATTTTCGGCAACGTTTGAATGTTCTCCCAGCGCCTGCAAATAAGGTTTGATAATCAATTCGCGTAAATCACGTGCATAAATACCCATAACTACCTCATTGCGCCCCATTTTTGTCACAGCAGTGCCCCAAATTGTCAGCAGGTAAATGCCAACAGGCGGTTTATGCACTGTTTCTGATCCATGTCGCGTCAAAAAACCTGTACATATTGTGCGCAGCATAAGTTGCGCCAACTTGCTACAACCTGAACAAGTCCATTCAATCGGTCTTGGCTATACTTGGCGTGGTTGAAGTAAACACATGAGATGAGTGAATTATGCGTATTGGTATCCCGAAAGAAGTCAAAGTGGGCGAGAACAGGGTCGCATTAACTCCGGCGGGCGCTGCTGAATTGAATCAACGCGGGCACAGTGTTTATGTGATGCGCGGAGCGGGGCAGGCAGTCGGGTTTAGCGATGAACGCTATCAAGAAGCGGGCGCGGTATTGATGGATTCATTGGCCGAGGTCTATGCCAGCGCCGATTTAATTGTGAAAGTCAAAGAGCCGCAACCAGAAGAATATGGTTTGCTTCGCACAGATCAATTGCTGTTTACCTACCTTCATCTGGCTGCAGACCGGTCATTAACCGAGGCTTTACTTGCATCCGGTGCCAGTTGTATCGCCTATGAAACGCTAACGGATGCACAAGGACGCTTGCCGCTGCTGGCGCCTATGTCTGAAATCGCGGGGCGTATGGCGGTGCAGGCGGGGGCGCATCATCTGGAAATGGCTCAAGGTGGCAAGGGGATGTTGTTAGGCGGAATTCCCGGCGTTGCATCCGCAAATGTGTTGATCCTGGGGGGTGGGGTGGTTGGTGCAAACGCGGCGGCTATGGCGGTTGGCATGGGCGCGCAGGTGCGGATCCTGGATAAATCTATTGTGCGGTTGCGACAGCTGGATGACCAATGGCGCGGGCGTGTTGTATGCGAATACGCAACGCAAGAGCGTATCAATACGCTAGCCCTGCAGTCAGATCTGATTATCGGTAGCGTGCTTAACACCGGTGCCAGTGCCCCACGATTATTGAGCCGTGAACTTATCGCAAAGATGGAGAAGGGCAGTGTGTTAGTGGATGTTGCTATTGACCAAGGTGGCTGCTTCGCAACGTCAAAACCGACCACGCATCAGCAGCCTACTTATGTCGAAGATGGTGTTGTGCATTATTGCGTCGCCAATATTCCCAGCGCCGTTGGTAGAACCGCAACGCTCGGGTTGACTAATGCAACGCTCGCCTACGTTATCCGTTTAGCTGATGTCGGTCTGGCAGCGCTGCAATCAGATGCTGGTTTTCGCGCGGGGCTGAATATTTATCGTGGCCAGCTAATGCACGCGGGAGTTGCAGAGACCTTTGCCATGCCCTTTAGCGACCCAAGCCAGGTGCTGCTAGAAACCTGAGTTCCCTGAAACATACCTTCATTCTTGAAAGGTCAAGCAGGAACTCGTCTGACACCTAAACCTCAACTAAAGAATATGAGCTCATCCCTATAGATAAAAAAGTTACTAAACCCACGTTGGTGCTCACATTACCCGTCATGAATATCTCTTACACTGGCGCCCCTTAAAATACCCGCCCCTGCCTGCAAGTTATTTCTCTTGGTGAATTATTAATGAAGTTAGATTTTATTAACCGACTGCAATCAAAACGCAGCTTGGATTGGCCGCAACCTTTACGTCATGTTGTTTTCGCTATAACGCTTGGCGCCCCTTTCATGATGTTTACGCCGAATATCGCCCATGGGGCACCGATTACCGTTGAAGCAGAAAACTATTCAACCATGAGCGGTATTATTACGGAAAACACCACTGATGTCGGTCTTGGGAAGAATCTCGGTGCGATCAGTAGCGGTGATTGGATGGCCTACATTATCAATGTGCCGGAAACCGGACTTTACAAAATTGTCTATCGTGTGGCATCGCCCCAGAATAAGGCCAAACTCATTTTGAAATCGGGTGCTAATGTCGAGCTTGCACCTATCATCAATGTACCTAAAACCGGTGGTTGGCAAGTGTGGGTAGATATTGAGCAAACAGTGTCCCTGCAAGGAGGTAAGCAGACGCTGGAAATTTATGCTCAAGCCGGTGGCTTTAATTTAAATCGGTTTAAGATTGAACACATTGGAACAAAAATGCCATTGACGATTCAAGCAGATGACTATTCTGCGATGAGTGGTATATACAATGAAGCCACTACTGATGTGGGTGGTGGTAAGAACGTGGGTAATATTGATACGGGTGATTGGATGGATTACAAAAATGTTCCAGTGCTGATTCCGGCCACAGCACCTTATAAAATCACTTACCGCGTCGCGAGTTTGAATGCAGGAGGGAGGTTCACCTTTCACAAAGCCGGTAGCTCAACGATATTTGATACGGTATCCGTACCTGTGACAGGGGGTTGGCAAAAATGGACCAGTGTGGCGCGTATTGTCACCTTGCCGGCGGGAAAACATTATTTTGGTGTAAAGGCGCTGCTCGGTGGATTTAATGTAAATTGGATTAAGGTGGAATCGGTAGATCAATCTACAGCAGTGGCGCCATCACTGGTAGCATCGGCGAGTTCATCCTCTGCGCGCGCAGTGAGTTCTTCAAGCTCGTCAAAACCTGCCGTTCGCTCCTCAAGTCGATCGAGCTTCTCTGCAGCAAACAGTGAAGCTGTAGCAGGACCGGTGGAAATTAGGTGGGCAGCGCCCAATAGGCGTGAAAATGGTGATTATTTAGATATTAATGAGATAGGTGGTTATGAAATCCGCTACAAAAAAACCTCTGATTCCACCTACACTTACATAGCCATCAATGATGCATTTGAAGACCGTTACAGTTTTGCTTATTTGGTTGGCAACTACGTTTTCCAAATAGCAGCCTTTGATAAAAATGGTGTTTATAGCTCGTTTGTTGATATCCGGAAGGATTGAGCCAATAAAATTGGCGGGTACGATAGGCATAAAAATCGGCAGATGTTATTTCTGCCGTTTTTTATGATGCCGAACTTTCATAATTTTTTTCCACCCTCCACTACCGCCTACCATTTACATCCCCCGCCAATGCCAGTAATAACTTAGACACAATAGAATGTCGGCCTATCTCCCTATGTAAAAGTAGAGAAAAGGACAAGATAGATTCGGCGCCACTGAAAAGTTTGATCTATACTCACGCCAAGTTAAGCGTTGATTGCCTGCCTTGGGGCAACGTCTGTCCCACTTTCATATAACTAGATACAGTTCCCGGAAACCTTAGGTCGATGAGAGATAAAGCGCCTTCCTTTTTTAATGGCATCTCTTTCCAGCTTGCCAAAATAGGCATCATCTTGGCTTTTGTACTGAGCTTCTTACTCAGTTCCGTACAGTTGTATCTCGATTTTTTAAATCAGGAAAAAGAACTCAAAACGCTGATTGATCGCGTTATTCAAGTTGCCACGCCTCCCGCTGTACGCTCAGTGTCCACCCTCGATGATGAACTTTCCTACGAAGTAGTAAATGGTTTACTGCGCTACGGATTTATTTATGAAGTGGTGATTTACGATGATACTGGCAATGTGCTCGCTCAAGGCAGCAGCACGCGCCCGGAGGTTAAGACCCGCTGGCTCACCGATAAGATTACTGAAAACACCCGTGAATACACCGCCAATTTACTGCTGCCGGGCTACAGCGATGGTACATCCGGTAGCATCCGTTTTTCGGTGGATATGGATCTGGCATTGGAAGGTTTTTACAACCGCTCACAAACTGCACTAATGACCGGTCTGTTGCGCAATATGTTTTTGGTGTTGTTACTGTTCGTGGTGTTTTATTACACACTCACCAAGCCTTTGGTCCGCTTATCACGCGAAATTAACAATATTAATCCTGACCACCCTGGTGTGAATCGTCTCACTCAATTACCGGCGCAACGCAAAGACGAGTTGGCGCAATTGATCGCCAGCTCTAACCAATTATTGGATGTTGTCGAGCTTTCTCTCGCCAAACGTCGCGCCGTTGAATTAGCGCTGCGTAAAAGCGAAGAGCATTTACGGCAGATTATTGATCACTTACCGGTGATGATCGGCGCGCGTAATATCGCTGGGTATTATCTCTTTGCGAACAAAGCGCTCGCCAGCGAGCTGGGTTATACGCCCGATCAAATGCGCAATTTGCATGTGCGCCAGCTATTAAAAAATTCGGTATTTGATATAGATACCATGCTGCAAAATGATTACCGCGTAATTCGCGGCAATGAAGAATTAGATGTGATTGAAGAGCGTTTTATTACTTCTACCGGCAAACAATTATTTTTGCAAACCCACATAATGCCGCTCGCGTTTTACGATGAAAAAGTCGCTTTGATTGTGTCAGTCGATATTACCGAGCGCAAAAATGCGCAAGCCAAAATGGAATTTATGGCGCACCACGACGCGCTTACCGGATTGCCCAATCGCCTGCAATTGGTTGAGCGGCTTGAGCACGAATTGCGCCGTGCCGAACGTCACGGTTATTTCGGTGCGGTGTTGTTTATCGATCTCGATCAATTCAAAACGATTAATGATTCACTCGGGCATCCAGTCGGCGACCGCGTATTAGAAGTCGTCGCTGCACGTTTATTAGAATCGGTGCGAGAAGAAGATTTGGTTGCGCGTTTGAGTGGCGATGAGTTTGTGGTAGTGCTCACCGTGCTTGACCAGAATATTGAAACCGCTGCGCTGCGCGCTGGTGAGATCAGTGAAAAAATTCGCCGGATTATTTCCCAGCCCTACATGTATGACAGCATGGAGTTGCGGGTGACCTGCAGTGTTGGTGTGGTGGTTTATCCCGAAAAAAATAATTCGGTACATGAATTGCTGCGCTACGCCGATACGGCAATGTATCAAGTAAAAGAAAAAGGGCGCGATTCCATTGAGTTCTTTAACGAAGAGATGGCCGATAAAGTCAGCCGTCAATTAACCATGGAAGGCGATTTGCATCGCGCGCTGGAAGAATCGCAATTTGAATTGTATTACCAACCGAAAATCGATATTCAAAGCGGGCGTGTGGTAGGTGCTGAGGCGCTGCTGCGCTGGAACCATCCAACCAAAGGCATGGTGTCGCCAGTCGATTTTATTCCGGTCTTGGAAACATCCGGCATGATTATCGATGTGGGTCAATGGGTGTTGGATGCGGCCTGTAAAACGCTGGTGAAATGGAATGATTCAGGGTTATGGAAGCCAGGTATGACAATGAGCATTAATATCAGCCCACGCCAATTCCGTCGCGCCGCGTTTGTGGATGATGTTATTGCAACCCTTGAAAAATATCCGATTCCGGAAGCGTCATTGGATATGGAAATTACCGAAGGCATCCTTATCCAGCGCGTAGATGATGCCATCGTCACCATGACGACATTGAGTGAGCGTGGCATCAGTTTCTCGCTTGACGATTTTGGTACTGGTTATTCGTCTATCAGTTATCTCAAACGCTTGCCGGTGAGTACGTTGAAAATCGATAAAGGTTTTGTACGTGATATTATCGAAGACCGCAATGACCGCGTACTGGTCGAAACCATTATTACCATGGGGCGCTTGCTCGATATGAAATTGGTGGCGGAAGGCGTGGAGTTGGCTGAGCAATTAGCGATTTTGAAGAAATTTGGTTGCGATTACTATCAGGGTTATCTATCGAGCCAGGCAGTGCCACTGGCAGACTTTGAGGTAATTTTGTCGAATGATGAAAAAGCGGGCGAGTAATATCAGTCCCGCTTTTTTTAGCTATCTATTTTTGCCCGCTTAAAATAATCGCCCCAGTAAATAAGGCACCGCCGTTTCTACTCGCATAATCCGCTCGCCTAGATGCACCGCTTCAAATCCACACTTTTCCAACAGATCAATTTCGTAAGGAATAAATCCACCTTCAGGGCCTACTGCAAGCGTCAGTGAATAATCTATCTGGCAGGGGCAGGCAGTCGGTGTATAAGGGTGGGCGACCAATGCGCGGGTATTGGCAACAATTCCGGGCAGCTCATCTTCTACAAACGGCTTGAAACGTTTGTGCAAATGCACTTCTGGCAGTTGCGTGTCGCAACCTTGTTCCAGTCCTAAAATAAGCTGTGCATGAATACTTTCTGCTTCAAGAAAAGGCGTTTGCCAATAACTTTTCTCCACGCGGTAGGAATTAATCAAATGCAATTGTTTAACACCCAATGTAGCGATGGTTTGTAAAATACGGCGCATCATTTTTGGTCGCGGCAAACCAAGCACTAGTGTTAGTGGGAGTGCCGGTGGTGGCGGTTGTTGCAAGTCGATATCCAGAAAAATACTGTCGTCATTAAATTCGGTGATTATCCCACTACCCAGATTTCCGTTTATCAATCCGACTTTTAATTGATCGCCCACCGCAGCGCCATGAACCTGTTTAATATGCTCTAACTGGCGCGAGTTTTTAATACAAGCGCGGTTATCGGCGAGTAAATCTTCGGGTGATAATAAAATAACATTCATATTGGGCAGGAAATTCAGGGAATTGAAAGAGTAGGTAAGCATTAGAGCACGGGCGCTGATGCTTTGCCATATGGTACCAATAACCTGTATGGGATTGCAGTAAGTGTGAATGGTCATGGCTGCATTGAGCCGATATGAAGGTGATAAGTTGGCGATTCGGTTTGCGTCATCACCCCTATAAAAATAGACGGTAATCTGGTGTAATCACCGCTAGCCCAGACGCTGTGGTGGTTTTATGGGCCGCCCGAGAAGGCTTCTGATTATTTGCAGCGCGTTCTTTAAATTCATCACTTTTTGTGACGTAAAACATAACCCCACCATGAAAGGATATTAAATTGAAAACCATTTATAGAGTAGCAATTACTTTAGCTTGCTTAGTTGCAGCTATCGCATGTTATGCTTTCGGAGTTCCTGTCGGTGGCGTCGCTTTTCTTGTGGCGGGTCTTATCTTCGAGGCTATGTTTTGGTTTGGGATATTTGGAAAATGGAAAAAATAGCCCACAGTCGAATTTCACGTCTGCTTAAGGAAATCTTATGTATCAAGGTAGTTGTTTATGTGGAGCGGTGACGCTGGAAGTGCATGGCAATATTGAATCCATCATTCATTGCCATTGCTCCACCTGCAGAAAAACGAGTGGAACCGCGTATGCCACAAACGGCTTTATAGCTACAAAGGATCTTTTGATAAAAACGGGACAAGATAACATTGCTTTTTATGAAGCTGTTCAGGGTAAAAAACGGCATTTTTGTAAGGTTTGTGCATCCCCCATTTTCAGCAGTCATGAGCAATCACCAGACCGCCTTCGCTTGCGCTTGGGTATTTTGGACTCTGCTATTGAGGAAAGACCAATGTCCCACAATTTCGTGTCATCAAGAGCAAATTGGGACGACCTGGACGCAACTTTACCGCGCTATGATGGCCATGAGCCAAGTCGTGTTGTTAATAAATAAAGGCAGCCAACTCTTTACAGCGCAGCCGCTGTAAGCGGTAGAAGGAAGAAACGAAAACCCCCACCAGTATTTGCGTTAACTTAGCTCTGCGATATCAACCACCACTCTGGCAGCAAAGAACGTATTTCCGGTTGTTGAAAACGTTGATCCAGTAGCCACAAATAACCTTTATCGGATGTGGTGCGAATCACCCGTCCTGCTGCCTGAATAACTTTTTGGGTGCCCGGATAGGTGTAGGTGAAGTCATATCCCTGTGCAAATTTATGTTGCATTACTGCGCGCAAATGTTCGTTAACCGGATTCACTTGCGGTAATCCCAGGGTGGCGATGAATACGCCTTTTAACGCATCGCCAGATAAATCAATCCCTTCACTAAAGGCTCCACCCAATACCGCAAGCCCCAATAAATTGTTGTGCTGACTAAATTGCGCGATAAATTCCTGCCGATCTTCCTCGCTCATGCGCCGTGATTGCACCAGCAGTTGGGTGTTGCTACTACTCAATCGGGTACGTAAAACGGATTCCACTTTCTGTAAAAATTCATAGCTGGAGAAAAACACCAGTGCATTGCCAGGCGCTGCATGAATTTGTGTGGCGACAATTTCGCAAATAGGTTCGATAGCGCTGCTGCGGTCTTTGTAGCGGGTAGATAAATCGGTTGCGATCCTGACGTGCAGTTGCTCGGCAGCGAAGGGCGAGGGTACATTGATATGCACTGTATTCTCGGGTAGCCCCAGTAGCGATTGATAATAATGTGCGGGGTGTAATGTTGCGGAGAAAAAGCAGGCGCAATGGGCAAAACTTAACCGCGCAGCCAATGGTGTTGCCGGAATTAAATTGCGCAGCGTTAACACTTCTTCTTTAGTGCCCATTGCCTGCATATCAATACAGAAGTCCTCATCAAAAACCTCTACTACGTTTTGATAACTCAGTGCTGCAAAAAAGAATTCCTGCGCGATAGTTTCCTGCACTGGGTGATCGGGATTTTTTTGCAGAAATTCAATATAACTATTGGTAAATTCCGTTAAAGCCAATCCCATTTTTTCAGGCAATACGGGCAGCAGTACAAATTGGTCAGGATTCTCTGGTAGTGTCTTTAGTAGCGAGAGCCAGAGCTTGTTTATTTTTTCCAGTGATTTTTTGATGGCTGCAGGCGCGCTTTTTTTGGCGGCGATTAAATCGCCCCGTTTTAATTCTGCCGAGTACATTCCGCGCGCGCGATCAATCAGGTTATGGCTTTCATCGATCAGCAGATAAGGCTTCCAGTCAAATTCGTTGGTGAGGCCCAATAATAGCGGTGTGCCGTCGAAATAATAATTAACATCGGCGACAACTATATCCACCCAACGGCTCATCTCCATACTCAGATAAAACGGGCATATCTCAAACTCATAAGCGAGTGCGGTAAGCGCTTGTTTATCCAGCACGGGAATTGCGTAAGCCGCCTGACGTGCCTGTTCCAATTTGGTGTAGAAATCAAATGCATAGCGGCAGGAGTCGCCCATGCATTTTTTGTCCGGTTCCAAACAGGATTTTTCCTGTGCCGTTAGTTCCAGTGTGCGCAGTGGAATAGTTGTGCCGGTTTTATCGCTGGCAATTAATTGGATATTTTCCAGCGCCAGTTGTTTGCCGGTCGTTTTTGCAGTGAGGTAAAAGATTTTATCGACTGGCGTGCGCGTCATGGCTTTAATCGCAGGAAATAAACCCGCCAGTGTTTTGCCGGTGCCGGTAGGTGCTTCAGCTAATAGTACACGCCCTGTTGCAGCGGCCTTATATACGGCTTCTGCCATAACCCGTTGTGAGCTATGCATGGTGCCGTAAGGAAATTGCAGTTGTGTAATCCAACTGTTGAGCTGCGCAAGGCGTTGGTCGATCTGCGCTTGCCATTGGCAGTATTTTTCGGCCAGAGCTTCGCAGTATTCTTTTAGCTCTGCGGCACTCCAGGTTTCTTCATGGCGATATTCTTCTTCATCGGTCAAATTAAAATAGATGAGTGCGATGTTAATTTCGTCGCAGCAGTGAGTTTCGCAATACATCCAGCCATAACATTTGGCCTGCGCCCAATGCAGCTGTTGATGGTTTTCAGGAATGCGTCCTACATCGCCATAAAAGGTTTTAATTTCTTCAATACAGTGATCCGTAGGTGCATAACCATCGGCGCGGCCACGAAAAGTAATGTCGCCGTAGGTAATGCTCAGGCCGACTTCCGTTTGATAATTGGACGAGCGATTGCCTGTCACGCGCTGGTGACCTTCAACGCCTTCTTGTCCAGTGGGGGATGGCGTGAAGCGGCGGTCCAGGCTGCCGGACTTGGCCGCAAACTCTACCAGGGTTTTAACGGCAACCCGTTTGGGTTTATTGCCAGCTGACATACAAAACCTCGGCCGGAATTGCCTTTAGTGAAAAATAATCCAGCCAGCGTTGTTGGTTGTCTTGAATGCGATCACCGGGGCCTTTGACTTCAATCATACGATAGCTATTAGTCGCGGAATCAATAGCAGCAGGATAAAACTGGATTAAATCCGGTAGGCCGCTGCGGTTATTTTTTATATCAAATAACAGTCGTTCAAAAATAGCTTTTAAGTGCGCAGCGGGAATGGAGTGAAGTGCAAGGTCGAGCAGCGCTTGATCTAAAAACTGCCAATGCACCAAATGATTGGTAATGCCATTTTTCTCGTGCCAGATCTGGCGAATATGGTCTTGATATTGACTGTCATCCAATAATTTCCACAGCTGAGGAATGCCGGGGCGATTGGCGACAAAATTTTCCTGATACAAATCCAGCGGCGCCGCCTGAAAGGGATTGGCAAAAGCACCATCGATACCGCGAAACATTTCCGGCCACAACCATAACCCAAATAATCCGCTGAGCAATAGATTTTCAACATAGAAGCAGGGCGATTCCGGTTGATCAAGATGTTGCCGTACCACTTCTTCAACACGCAGAAAATTGCTTTCAGCGTCGTTCATGCGTGGTAGCACAAGATGTTGTTCAATTACGGAAGTGCGTGTTTGTTTAACAACGGCTTCGCCCAGTTTTTTAGCAAGGCGCGGCGCCATACGCTGTGCAACTTGCAGTTCATGTTCGTCGCAAGGTGTTTGCAATAATTCATTTAATAGCAGCCAGGCTGCTGAAAAATCACCTTGCTTTTCCAGTAGCCGGATGCGGCGTTCGCGCGCCGGGGGTAAATGGCTTTGCGCATAAAGTGTTAGTGCGAGCGAATGTTCATTCGCGCGTTCCAATGCATAAGCAAGTTGATTGCACAAGCGCGCACGGCGGCGTGTAATGCGAGTGTTGGCGGAGCTTTCCAGTAAATATTCCGGTAACTGTTCCGGTAAGCTTTTAAGTAAACAGTCCGCAATCTGGATAAGCTGTTCTATTGCATCGGCCTGTTCTAATTGCTCACGCAGCTGAACTAACAGTTGATACTGCTCCAGCTCCGCACGATTTTTAAACACACGATGCTGATGATCAATGGTGTAATTTTCGTAGCGATATAAACCCAGATCCTGCAATACAAATTCAGTGAGATCCTGATAGGCATTGCCAAAAAACAATAACAATAAATTGCTGATAATGGTTTGATTGTCCAGCAGGTATGCCGTGCCTAATTGATTGCTCGTCCAGTCTTGCCATGTTTTTGGTTCGGGATATAGCTCACCCAATTGTGCAACCAATGCTTCTTTGCGCGCTTGTTTTATGCCGCTCAAATCCTGACTAAATAAATTGAGTAATTCCACTTTGGTGAGAAGATCGGCGGCGTCACTAATGCTGAGTAACCTATCGTTGCTGAGCAGGCCCGCGGCAATTAATTCCTGCGCCGCTTGTTCGATGGAATCAATTTCGGCGTAGTGCAATTTATCGCTGCGAAACAACGGGCCTTTGCGGCCGGATAAACGCACCAGCAAGCATTGGCTTGTGCGCGTTAATTGCTGGAAGGCCGCGAGAAACTGGTGCTCGTCAGCGCTCAATAAATCGGCATAGCGCTGCAATACCCAATTCACCATAAAGTGGAAATTCGTCAGGTAATAATCGGCGGCGAGATCAGGTGCTTTGGGTGGCGATCTATTCATTGCGGGTTAAATCCAGAACTCCGGTGTCGTTGTGACCATTCAATAATACAACCGCCGCTGCACACGTGCGATTAGCGCAAAATCGTCTAATGCTTTGCTTGACGATGATCAGGGGGTTGCCACTATACTGTATATTAATACAGTTATCGAGCTTGGCTTTTTCATTTGAGCAGGCTCCCCCATTATTGAATTGGCCTGATCATTATGAACCCTACCACTTGTGATAATCCTGCTGTCGTCGGGCTGGAGCAGCTGCTCGGTCGCCGCGATATATGGCGTGGCTATGCGCACCGCTCAGCACCGCACAAGGTGCAGGATACCGGCTATGCCCGGCTCAATGAATGCTTGCAGGGGAATGGTTGGCCGTTAGGCAGTTTGATTGAAGTGTGTCAGCAAGGGTTTGTACAGGCGGAGTGGTTATTACTCGCGCCAGCACTCGCGCAGACCAGCGGGTTATTGGTGTTGCTTAACCCGCCGTGCATTCCGTTTGCGCAGGCACTGATAAAAGCGGGTGTGGATTTGGAGCGGGTATTGGTAGTGGAGGGCAGCAACAAAGCCGATTTTCTGTTCAGCTTTATTGAACTGACCCGCGCTGACGCCTGCACTGTGGTATTGGCGTGGCAGCCGAAACAATCCCTGAGTTATACCGAGCTGCGCAAGTGCCAACTCGCGGCTTCAGAAGGGCAAGGTTTGTATGTACTGTTTCGTCCTTCCGCTGCTGCAGAGCAGAGTTCGCCAGCGGGTTTGCGGCTGGCTATCGCTATGCAAGCGCAGGATTTACAGCTGCGCATTTTCAAACAAAAAGGCGAGCTGGGCCGGTCCGTGCAACCGGTATTCTTGCCACTACCGCAATCCTGGCGAGGCTATGCAGCGCATCATCAACTTGACCAAACCGGCAGACCAAGGCCGAAAGTGGCTAGCGTCACGCCTCTGCACGGAGGGCGGCGCGGCCGCAAATAGTGATGATGAAGTCTGTTCGTCATCATCGCACCTCTACTGGGCGCCTGTGGCTCGCACTGCGCTTGCCGGATTTGCCTGCGCAGGCTTTATCGGCAGCGTCGATAACTTCGTCGACAACTGAATCAACAACAGTATCGACAAGCGAATCGATAAGTGGGTCGACATTTGAATCACCAGATGACCTTGTGCTGGCGATCGGTGAAAAGCGGCGCGTAATTTGGGCAAGCCCCGCTGCGCTTGCCAAAGGTGTGGTGTTGGGTATGGATACGTCAACGGCGCAGTTGTTAAGCGGCTGCATTAACCAAGAGCGTGAGCTTGCGCGTGAGCAGAGTCTGCTGGCCGAACTTTCAGCTGAACTTTACGCCTTCACGCCTTATATAGAAACTTATGTGAGTACCCGGATCGCCCAATCAGGTTTACTGCTGGAAATTTCCAGCTGCCTGATGTTATTTGGCGGAGTACAGCGCTTTGCTACCAAAATCCGGCAATTTTTTGCAGCAAAAAAACTCCCGGTCAGAGTGGGACTTGCGCATTCGGCCAAAGCGGCCTGGCTGTTATCGTTTGGTGATTACAAGATTCAGGGCGATGAAACCAAACCGGTATTTATCGAGCGCTTGCAACAATTACCGATACAACTCCTGCACGATTATCCAACCCAAGTTGCCGCGCTTGAAAAAACCGGCTTTCTCACACTGGCGGATATCGCACGGCAAATTGATGCGCAATCCATTAGCAGTATCAAGAAGCGTTTCGGGCAGGAATTTTCGCAAGCGCTTTGCGATATTTTTGGTATAGATCAGGATTTTCAACAGAGTTCGCTATTTGAAAAACCGGTGGTGATGTATAAGCCGCAAGAATTTTTTGCAGAGGAAATTCAATTTGAATATCCCATCCACCAGATTGATCAGCTGCAAAAACCGGTTGAAACCTTGTTGCAACAGTTGGCGGATTTCTTGCGCAAACGGCAGTGGCAAACCCATCAGATTGAATGGGTGCTGGCGGATATTTACCACAATAAAGATGTCATGCCGGTCTATGCCGATACGGCGCAACATTACTGGCAATTATTTTTCGATCTCACGCTTATTCAATTGGAAAATCGAGATTTACCGTTTGAGGTAGATACGCTTGCACTCAATTGTCGCAATACCCAGCCGATTCAGGCGCAAACACAATTGCTTGATTTTAATTCCAGTCGAACACATCCTTCTGGCAAATATTCTTCTAATAAACAAGCCGGGCAAGGTTTCACTATCACCGCGGCAAAATTAAAAGCGCGGCTGGGCGATGCGGCCGTCTACAAACTCAGTTATCGCGACAGTTATATCCCGGAGGAGAGCAATCAGCGCATTGCGTTGAATCAACCGTGCAACCAGCACTTGCCAGATCGCCACCTTGCATCGTTGCGACCAGGTTGGTTATTTGCAGCGCCGGTAGAAATTGAGCGGCGCCAGCAGGGCTTGTATTGGCGTGGCTATTTAACCTTGTTAGTGGGGCCCGAGCGGCTGCAAGGCAATTGGTGGAAAACAGCGAGCGCACGGGATTATTTTTTAGCGCAGCGCAGTGATTTTGTACGGCTCTGGGTGTTTTGGGATCTGCATAAAAAGCACTGGTATGTGCAGGGAATTTTTGGGTGAATCAGCACAGAGAGTGTTTATAAATGCGTTACGCCCACTTATTTTCCACCACGAATTTTACGTTTCTGACGGGCGCATCCCATCCGCAGGAATATGTTTATCGCGCGGCAGAATGTGGTTATGACGCTATTGCGATTACCGATGAGTGTTCATTAGCCGGTGTGGTAAAAGCATTTGTAGTTGCACAAGAGTTGCAATTCAAATTATTAGTGGGCAGTTTTTTTGTGCTCAGCAATGGCATGCGCCTGATTGCACTGGCACCAACACGCGCCGCCTACGCAGAACTTTCCGGTTTTATTACGCTCGCGCGTCGAAGGGCGCCCAAAGGTGAATATGAAGCGCATTTTGATGATCTGCGTTTTCGGCTGCAGAGCTGTTTAATTATTTGGGTAGGGCAATTAGGCAGCGATGTTGTTGCGCCGGAAACGATCGTCGATCAGTTGTATAGCGCGTTTAAAGACCGCTTATGGATTGGTATTGATCATCAATTATGGGGCGGCGAGCAGGAAGTCTTTCCACGTTGGTTAGCGCTAAGCCGCAAGAAAAATATTCCATTGGTCGCCTGCGGTCGCGCGTTGATGCACAGCAAAGAGCGCAAACCACTGCAAGATGTGCTTACCGCGATTCGCCACAATACCGCTATTGATGAATTGGGAACGCGGCTTGAACCCAATGCCGAGGCCTATCTTAAATCCCTTGATCAATTAGCGCTGTTGTATCCACCAGCGCTGCTCGATGAAACCTGCGCAATCGCGGACCTGTGTTCATTTTCCATGGAGGAGCTTTGCTATCAATATCCGCGTGAATTGGTGCCCGCTGACTGTTCGCCCATTGAGCACTTGCGTAATCTGGTCAATAAAGGGAAGGCAGAGCGCTGGCCCCAGAGTGCACCTGCAGAGGTAGAAGCTTTACTGGAAAAAGAATTAGCCCTGATTGCGGAAGTTAAGTACGAATATTATTTTTTAACGGTGCATGATCTGGTTGAGTTTGCCCGCGCGCAACAGATTCTGTGTCAGGGCAGGGGCTCTGCTGCTAACTCGGTAGTCTGTTATTGCTTATTTGTGACCGAGATTGCGCCCGGACAAATCAGTGTTTTATTCGAGCGTTTTATTTCCAAAGAGCGCGACGAGCCGCCCGATATTGATATCGATTTTGAACACGAGCGGCGCGAAGAAGTGATTCAATATATCTACCAAAAATACGGCCGTGAGCGTGCTGCAATTGCTGCAACAGTGATTACCTATCGCTCCCGCAGCGCAGTGCGCGATGTAGGCAAAGCCTTGGGGATGGATGCCTCACTGGTCGATCATTTGGCAAAAAATATTGCCTGGTGTGATAAATCACGGGATCTGCAAACCCGCATGGCGCAGGCGGGTTTGCAAGTGCAGCAAAAAGTCTTGCAGCAATTTTTTAAATTGGTTGAGCAATTGCTTGGCTTTCCCCGGCATTTATCGCAGCACGTCGGTGGTTTTGTAATCTCGCAAGATAAAATCAGCGATCTGGTTCCCGTTGAAAATGCCAGCATGCCCGACCGCACCTTAATTCAGTGGGATAAGGAAGATCTTGAAGCCATGCGTTTACTCAAGGTGGATGTGTTGGCCTTGGGTATGTTAACGGCGCTGCGCAAAACGCTCACCTATATTCAGCGCTACGACCCCACCATTAAATCTCTCGCCGATATTCCGCGCGAAGACCCTGCGACTTACACCATGCTGTGCAATGCCGATAGTGTAGGTGTGTTTCAAGTTGAATCCCGCGCACAAATGATTATGCTGCCGCGCCTGCAGCCGCGCTGTTTTTATGATTTGGTCATCCAAATTGCGATTGTTCGCCCGGGCCCGATTCAAGGTGGAATGGTGAACCCTTTTTTGCGTCGTCGCAGCGGTGAAGAGCTTGTCACCTATCCGCGTGAAGAAATTAAAGCGGTGTTGTCGCCCACATTAGGCGTGCCGATTTTTCAGGAGCAAGTGATGCGGCTCTCTATGGTTGCAGCCGGTTTTACCGGTGGTGAAGCGGATCAGTTGCGCCGGGCCATTAGTGGCTGGGGAAAAAATAATAAGCTGTTGCAATTTGAAGAAAAATTTATCAATGGCTTGCTCAGCAATGGTTATGACATGGATTTTGCAATTCGCTTATTTGAGCAAGTAAAAGGCTTTGGCGGTTTTGGCTTTCCTGAGTCGCACTCTGCCAGTTTTGCGCTTTTATGTTATTCATCGTCTTGGCTCAAGTGTCATCATCCCGCTGCATTTTATTGTGCGCTACTTAATAGCCAACCCATGGGTT
>CAZCJR010000022.1:0-49609 GCA_964499225.1 uncultured Cellvibrionaceae bacterium
TCCGTGGATTTTTTACTCTCGATATTCACCGTGCGTGCCGGTATATCAATTGCCAATTCCGCGTCGGGATCCAGTGTCTTCACAGCATGGGTGATGTGTCTGGCACAGCTGCCACAGCTCATGCTTTTTACGAAAAAAGTAGTCATAGCCTTACTCCAAATCAGTTAACAAGGATCTTCAGTCTCAGGCTTCTTACAATCGTAAGGTCAAGCATTTATTTTCTTTCTCAAAAAAAACAGCGGAAGTGCTTGACCTTACCACGGGGGTAAGGTCGATACTGGATGCATTCAATTTGCGAGGAAGAACTCATGAACCCGTCAACTAACCCATCTGCGTCTTTTGATCTGCCTATCTAACATATTCTGGTGTCAGTCGGGCCTGAAATTGTGGATGTCTCAAAGTCAGTCACCATTATGAGTACATCAAGTCAGCAAAAGACCGATAGCGAATAAACCCCATAAGTGGCGAAGTAATTAACATGTGGATAACTTGCGAAGATAACATGCCAGAGGATATGGAGGTCGTTATTGCCTTGTATCTAGGATTTTGGCCCGAACGCGGCAACGGCGGTATTACCGATGCTTACGCTGTTGACGGTGTTTGGTTCAACCTTCCTGAAAACGTTGTCATCATTGGGTGGATGCCGATACCGGATACAACGCATTTGCCTATCGCAGAACACTATGTGGGTTCAAAGATTAATTCTAAGCCAAACCGCCTTCTTGGAATCGTTGAAACTGATTTGCCTGAAATATCCGAGTGCATTTTTGAAGGGGACTATTCCAAGATAAAGCGATCATCTTGATTTACAAATTGTTACGTTTTTTTGAAACGTGCAACTGGATTGGAGCAATGTATCCTGGTGATCTTCGCAGCAAAATAACCTCCCAGACGCTTAAAACGTTTTTGGATTTATTTACCTGAAATCAAATTATTTTCGTCCACGCTTGCATTTGGCAGTAGAACTGCATTTCTGAATCGCTTTGCATCAGTCAACTTCTGTTCCAGATCCTGTATAAGTTCGTCGATCGAATCGCTGAATTCAGTAACCGGTTCCTCTGTCCAGCTTTCTATTAAGCCGGTCTCGTTGTTATAAAATGTTTCATGAAGAGCGAAACATTCCTTACTTCCGATAAGATGCCTATAAATGCGGTTATTCCATGTCACTCATTTTTCCCTCTTGTTGGCATAACGTGTGGTGCAGATGCGAAATTTAGTTGTGTCTCAGTTTTTCCTGAATCAGCGGGGCTAGGTTTAAATGCGCTGGCTAAGTCCTCAGAGGTAGCAAAGCGCAATGCTTTAAAGCGCTCACCTGTTTTGGGGGAGCTGATTCTTCGAAACAGCTCATCAAAATTAATCTCATTGGAAGTCATTGTGAATTCCTCAGTTAAAACCACAATTTGTTTAATTAACAATAGGAAAATAAACTGCAATAATTACAGTTGGTTGGCCGGAACCGCCTGTGGGACTAAGCTCCAAACCAGACGGGCGACCATCTTTCGAGTAGACTACGAAGAAACTGATCGAATTTGAGAAAGTCATCTTCAGCCTGTTAGATCTACTTTAACCGATCTGTTAGAAATAAATAGGTAGCTACTCCGGGAAATAACAAAGATAAATGCGGGGGAACTAGCTTGAAAAACGCCGGTTATAGTCGTTGAACTACTAACGCAAGTGGTCGTGCCGAGGATTTAAGGATTGGCCTTCGTTTTCAAATTTCCATGCGTAAAGATCACCGCATATAGAAATTTAAATTGCTTCTGATAGAAGTCTATATGATACTTATTCGGCGGGGCGACTGACCGGATGAGATTGAGCGTCCCCCAGCGGGGAAACCCGTAGCCGCGCAAGGCGGTTCGAGGCGAAAGCCGAAGTGATTCTGGATACCCTAAAGGCACCTTTTTGGTGCCTTTTTTATTGGGATTCAATTTAGATGTATAGGGCGATAAGGTAACGTTGATCTTCTACCATCGCCATAAAAGGTATGCATCCTTCCACTCCAACTAAGCCTCGTTCAAGTGGGGCTGTCTTTAGCCTTTTGGCTAACGTATTTAGCAGGCTAGACCTTTGTTTTGATATACTCATCCAAAGCAGAGAGTTCAGGCATTTCGCCGACGATGAAAAAAATGGTCGCCCGTCTGATTTGGAGCATAGTCCTGCAGGTGGTTCCGGCCAGTCTATTTGAAATAGCCGATAATTTTGGCTTTATGGTTGAAAAAAGTTAAGTTTGAGGGAGGTACCGCAGTTCGGTTAGTAAATATTGGGATGTCTGCATTAGATTAAATAGTATCGCCAATTATTTTAATGATTATTTTTGTTTATTAAAGATCAATAAAATTAGTATCACTATTTATTTTAAAGCACAAAAATAGTCAGCTATATAAATCAATATCTTAGCTTTCTAAAAGTATCACTAATTATTTTACACCGACACCCGGTGTGAGGATAGTTGTTGCGTCATCTGAATGATGAAAATGAAGACCGGGGGCGGCAAGTAGGAAGCATGAATCGTTATTTCCCTGAGTGCAAGCCAGCCATTTTGAAAAAACTTCTCCCACCGGTAGACATGTTTGTCGCGGAGGTGTCGCGGCAAGAAAACATAGCAAAGTAACCCTGTACACTTGGCGCAAACAGTTGCTCGAAATTGGGAACCTGAGGGTGCGGTTAATTTAAATCCGGAACGCGAGGATGTGCCGCTAAATAAAGCGGCATAAATTCAAAAGCTCAAGTTTCGGTGACTGGGAGTGAATTTTGCACTTTTTTAGGTTTGATATAGTGCGCATCAATTGTATTTTTAATATAAGAAAGACCTGCAGAAAATTCTTGATCTGTACGAACGCTCTCGGACATCTTTAAAATATTTTCTTTATATATTGGGTTGTTTATCAATTCGAAAATATGACTTGTTAGCAGTTTTTCTGATATTTTGTTCATATCAGCTCTTCTTGCCAATTTATGAAAGCATGCACGAGCCGCATTTCCTGGCTGATCAAAATCACAAGGTATAATAAGCATTGGGACAGCAAAATAAATGCATTCTTTTACTGTACCTAATCCACCGTTTGTTATCATCATTGCTGCTTGTTTTAAAATTGCGAGCTGAGGTAACCTAACTCTTGCTATCAAATTTACAGGGACATCACCATAGGCCTCAATTTGTCGCCCAGCCCCCATGCTAACAACAAAATTAAATTGAGGGTTTTTTCTAGCAGTTTTTAATATTTCACGAAAAAATAGATCTGCTTTTGGGTAGTGGGCCGCATGTGTACCCAATGAGCAATAAACGATAGGTTTTTTTTGGTCAAAGTTAGACCATGAAAATTCGACCTCTTTTCTGTGCAAATCAATGCAATGACCTATATATTTTCTTCTTTTTACGGCAGGTGCGATTTTATATTCAAATTCAGATGGACATAAAACAACTTCGTGAAATACCGGGCGAGGCCCATATTCACTATCAGTGAATGTTAATCCACTTTGTGCCCTAATTAATTCATAAGATTGTTCCAGCTTTATGAACTGGCGATCGATGTAAGGAAAATGAAGAGCGAAGTCAATTATTGAAAGTAATTTTGTTGATATCCATGCGCGATATTTTGCAATTAACCACCTTAGGGCAATTCTTTGGGACAAGAATGGTGAATTACTATCACAAATTAAGGAAGAAAAATGCGGCGCTAAAGCGGTATCAGCGCCAACCAGCTCTGTAGCAATGCTTATAATGGGAATCTTTGCTGAATGGGCTGCAATTGCAACGGGGCTTAGCAAGGCATCAACCAATAATAAATCGACATCACGACTTCTGAACATATGAATAAGTTCGCCCGATGTTAACGCATCAAAAAGAACAGTCAATATGCGCCTGCGCTCAGATAGCATATGTTTAAGGCGCTTTAAAATGCTAGCGCCCTCTGGTAAAGGCGCAGGGTCAAATGCCGACTCGCCAAGTCGGTCTTGAAAAAGCGACTGAAACTCTAGCCCCTGTGCATCAACATCTTTTTTGAATTCACTTGTCCCAAAATAAATCACTTTATAGCCAGACTTTTCTAAAGCTTTCGCTAACTTAAATGTTGGATAATAACCACCTCTTTCTGGATAAAGTGCAAAACCAACAACTGCTTTAGGTTTTAAAATCATTCTGTTTTCCTTTACGTATATTAGATAAAAGTCATTACACGTATATACACAAACGGCGAAGCCAACCGCGAAATGCACAAATGCTTACCCAATTAAAGCGGGAATTTAATAATGTTATCGCGACACGGCAAAAGACAGTGCGTTTTTTTACTGTGAAATGAACTTTTTCAGCGCTGATAAATCAGTTGTACTAATTAGAGAATTTCCACCACGTCATCAAATGCCAATCGAGCCCCTCTTTGGTAATTCTTGGAGGCATCGCCATAACCAATGTTGATAATAAAATTAGACTTGTAACGGCCGTCAGAAAAGAAAATATTATCCACAATTTCATTGTTAAAGCCGCTCATCGGCCCACAATCTAAGCCAAGGCTGCGCGCCGCCAAGATGAAATAGGCCCCTTGCAAACTTGAATTTCTAAAAGCGGTTAAATCGCGATAACTAGCATTACGAAGAAATAAATCTTTTGCTGCTGGATAAGCAGGGAATAATATAGGCAAATTATTATAAAACTGCGTGTCATAGGCAATGATTACAGTTGCAGGTGCAGCCAAACATTTCTGCTTATTACCAGACGACAAGGCTAAGTTTAATTTCACTTTTGCGGCGTCACTTTTTATCACCGCATAATAACCAGGTTGGCAATTCATGGATGTTGGGCCCCATTTCATGAGCTCATAAAGTTCTTTGATCAATTCATCAGGAATTTCTTTGTCTAAAAAAGTATTACATGTGCGCGCTTCAGTAAACAGCTGCGCCAGGGTGTTAGTACTTAATCTAGTGTTCATACAATCACTGCCCATTTGTTGTTAGCTCAGAAGTACCGGTGGAATAGTATTACGAACCGCTAGTCCAATACCGCTCAAACACAAGCCCTGCATCGGAGCTGAAGTTATCGTCAACTTTTGGTGTCAATGATGCACCAAAATGTTTACATCTTATCTTCCGTTATTCGTTTGACGTTTCGCGAAAAAGCCTTTTACTAAAAAAACACGCCCAAGGTTTTTATTAAGATCTGGATGGTTACCGAAAATTTTCTTAATGAGGCATCCTAACTGAAGCACTATTTCACTACATGAAATACGAGTGGTATTGAAACTAGCAGATGTCACAGCTAAAGCCGATGGCTTTAATTTTTCAAGAGACTAATAAAACGCACCGAATTCAGGAAGAACCTAAGCCCATGCAAGCAGGTCGCTTAATCATGGAGGGTTAAATGGTGAGAGTCGTCAAGATTGATATCTATGGCTTTACGCACACCTTTGTATTGACTTGATATTGCAATTTCTTTCGCACGAACAAAATCAGTTTTTCCCGTGCCCAATCGCGGTAATGATTCAACTTCAAACCATAAGCTTGGAATGGCAAGTTGTGAAAGCCCGTGCTGAAGAAGTTGCTTCCGCATGGCGCTATCATCCAAGGGGCTATCGCTCAACACGACTAAACGCTCTCCTCTTTTCACGTCTGGTATATTCGTTACCACTATGCCATGTTCAACATTATTGATAACTGTATTGATCGCATCCTCAATAAAAGCAAGGCTGATCATCTCGCCACCTATTTTTGCGAAACGCGAAAACCTGTCAATAATATGAAGATGTCCATCACGGTCACGGTAACCCTTGTCGCCTGTAACATACCACCGAGTGCCATTTATAATTTTTATAACCCGTGCGGTTCTATCTGGATCATTAAAGTATTCCTCCATTACTTGAGGTCCCCCAATTAAAATCATCCCGGGCTCGCCCAGCGCAAGCTCTTCATAAGTTTTCGCATCCACAATAATACAGCGTGTTCCCGGAAGCGGCTTGCCGACACCTTTAACTGGATTCGAACTATTAAGTCTATGATAAGGATTATTCATGGCGGATACCGGACCAGTTTCCGTTGCACCGTACCCTTCCATGAGCTCTTTGCTAAATTTCTTTTGAAATGCATGACTTAAATCATAATTCATTTTTTCCGCGCCAGTTGCAATGATGCGCATGCTACTTAACATGGTCGAATTTATTTTGCTTTCGCGACAATATAACTGCAGGAATGTGGGTGTAGCGCACATAATTGTTGCTTGGTATCTTTCAATTGCTTTTGCGCTAGCAAGTACATCTGTAGGATCTGCGTAGCAAATCATCGAGCATTCTTCAAGGATGGGCAAAAATTGCGTTGCGGTTAGACCGAACGCATGAAACAAAGGAAGATTGGATAAAAATTTATCGTTGGCATTCAGTTTTAATAAAGATGCAATTTGTTTGACATTAGCAATTATATTGCGATGTGATAATTGAATACCTTTCGGAGACCCCTCGCTACCACTTGAAAATAATAAGGCTGCAGGTGATTCAGTGTTTTGGTTTTTGCAAAACAGGTAACGTAATATAAATGCCGGTAATATGCGCCCTAATAAAAACGTCGCTAAACGTTCAGCTTTTCCTATGGTCAACATTTGCGTTTCCAAGCCGATAACTTGAGCGACAGTTTGCAATGCAGAGTCCAAGTTAATACCCTTTTGTTTCAACTTTTCAAGAAAACGGTGAGACGTGTAAATAGTATCAAGCGAAGCTTGGGTTATTGCGTGCGACAGGTTCATTTGACCGGATGTATAATTTAAATTCACTACTGTTTTACCTGTCAGCAGAATAGCTAAGTTAATTAAAACACCTCCTGCACTCATTGGTAAAAGCACACCTACCCGTTGCGAGCTTGTAGTATTGCGAATGCGCCGGGCCAGTAATATGGTAGCCACCAAAGCCCTTGCCCCGGTAAGTTTTTGGTCAGTGAGCGCATCTATCAATATTGTTTTGTTCGCGTTTTTTTTCGCTACATTGACCCATAAATTTCCTATGGGTGGAAAACTAGCTGAATATCGATGCCACCCTGAACTGGCAGCCTCCAAAAAGTGCTGGTTCAATAATTGTGCATTGATAAATTTTGAAATTGGTTTTCCGAAGGAGAGATAGATTGATCCTTGACAAAGAAAGGGCAATTTTTTTTCCAATGGAATATCGCCCCGACTCAAAATATGTAAAGGAATTAATGTTGGAAATTGAGTTAGTTGCTGGAAGACGGATTCATAACGATGATAGATTTTTTCTTCAACTTGTTCGACATCCTCTGACACAAACCATAGTAATTCGCCTCGCTCCAAGCATTCCACAATCTGCTTTTCAGCAATCAAATCAAAGTTATCCCCATCAATGAAGATGTTATCCGGCCGCAAAAAATAGCGCGCCCAAAAAGGAAATTTTTGATGTCTATTAATTACACATCGAATGGGGCGGGGAAAAATGGCTTGGATAATTATCAAAACTATCAAAGAAGAAAAATGATTACTAAAAAGTATTGATCCACCACTATTAGCACTAGGAATACTATCCATGCCAGCAAAACTTATTGCATATATTTTTGACAAAACTTTTTGGGCTAGGGAATATTTCCAATGCTTTTTAGAGCTATCGATGTAAGTCATTTTCCTTCTTCTTTTTGATAAATATCAATCATTAAATGCAGTTAACTTCCGATAACCTTAGCTATTTCTTAATGCATTTATGGCTGGCCGACTCAAAATTTTCCACACGGAAAGCAGCGATGTCAACGCAGTCAATGTAATGATAAGAATAACCGGAACGAACAACGCCAACAGATTAAAAGGCAGGTTGTAATGCTCCTGTTGGGCCCAAATGCGCAGTACGGCAAAAGATATGAGCGCCAGCGCCAGGCCTGCCAAAACCGGGACAAAATTATCTTTGAATATCCGGCTATAAATCATTGTTGGCGTAGCACCGATGGCCATACGGATGCCTAGTTCGAAACGTCGAGATTGAATGCTATAGCTCAACACACCGTAGATACCAATCGCAGCAAGACCAACTGCCAGAATGGCCAGAGCAGCAGTAGTCACAGCAGCTAATTTATCGCGTGCAAGCAAAAGTTTATGATAAGTCGTTAAGGGAACTAATTGTGCCACTTTGTATTGGCCATTTACTTGTCCCAGTAAATTATTCAATTCTATTTTGGTGAGAGATTGTCCTGGCTGCAATTTAATTAAAAATTGTGGTTTATTGATCGGACCCTGGCCAATAGGCGCTCGCGGAAAAAACATCCGAGACTTCTCTTTACCGCCTGGGAGAGTCAGGTCTTTTACAACGCCAATAACGGTGTATGGCTGACCCGCAATCGGGCTGTTAAGCCAATAGAAGCGCTTTTGCAAAGGATCATCTGCGATTTGCAATTCTCTCGCCATAGTTTGGTTGAGAATAACCAGGCTTTCTTGATTGCGAAACTCATCATCTGTGAAATAGCGACCTGCAGTCAGTTCAAAGCCCAGCATATTGAAAAAATTCGGGTCATTTAAATTCAGTAAACCTTGTTGGACTTTAGTAAGATCCTGATTGGCTGATAAATAACTCGGATCTGTTTCATGTGTCAGCGGAGAATCAGCAGCAAGGCTTACACTGCTAATTTTGGGGTGGCCTTGGAGTTGGTTGCGAATAGCTATTAAATCAGCGGTAAGCTCCTCGGCTGAAGCACTATCCCTACTCCCCAAATTAAGCTGCAGTTGTACAATATCGCGCGTTTGAAAACCGAGCGGCTGATTAATGTTTTGCCATGAATTTTGTAATATTTGGACACATGCTACCAACATCAAACCCGTAAGGGCCACTTGTACCAGAATTAGGACGCTGCGCACGCGTGAGGAAACCTGGATACCTGCTCCTTTGCCACTGCTTCTTAATATATTATTCAATACTCGGTAGTTAATTTGACGAACGATCAAGGCTGTCAATATCGCCGCTAAAAGCGCTGAGCAAGAAAATGCAAAAAAAATGCCTTCCCAGGAGAGATTCATCTCAGCCAAACGCGGTAAGTCTTCACTGGCAACCGAATGGAACAACTGAAGTCCTGCAAAAGCTATTCCCAGAGATATGATAAAAGCAATCGTCAGAAGTACACTGACTTCTACAAATACATTTCTAAATAAATCCAACTTCTGTGCACCAAGCGCCGCCTGAATTGCCAGGTTTTTCTGCTGGCTCGCTGCGCGTGCTAGCATTAAATTGGTCACATTAGCTGCTGCAATTAACAGAAGTACTAGAGCGCCAATCAATAAAAGTTGTACGCGTTTTTTGCTATCCCCAAGAATTATTGATTTAAAACTTGTTAACCGAAATTTTACATTTGTTGCTTCGAATGAAGGAGTTCCTGCAACTTTCGAAGCAAATTCAGCGTCCAAAGTAGCAGTCAATTCTTGTCCAACCTGAGTAGCTGTAAAGGCATTGTTAAGCTTAACAACAACATATTCATTGGGTATAAAGCCAGCCCACGCACGCCGCCAATCGGAATTTACCGGATTGTAATCCCACGATAGCCATACTTCTGTATCCCGACCAGGCCCCATAAATTGCGGCTCAACAAAATGATCTGTGGTGATACCGACAATACGAAATTCCACATTGCCAACTTGTAAATTTGTACCAACGATATTGGGATCCTTACCAAAATAGCGTTGCCACGCTGAATAACTCAGTACTGCAACTGGCACTTGCGAATCTAATCCTTCAGTGGCACTAAACCCACGGCCAAGTATCATTGCTGTACCGAGAATATCGAACAGCTCGGGAGTTGAATAGGTTATGTTTACGCGCGGGGTGTCAGGCAGGTTACGAATAAGATCAACAGCATAATTAACCAACGCTTTCTTCTCGAAGCGATCACTGGGGTCTGTATAAACCTTGATAGCCGCGGGATACGGGTACATGTTGGCGAGATCCAATTTGCCATCCCCGTATAAATCTCCCTGAAGCAGATACAGTTGATCCTGTTCCGGATAGGGTAGTGGTTTCGCAAGCATTTGATAATTTAAATTAAATACAGCAACCAAAGCACCGAGCGTTACACTCAGGGTAATTATCACGGTTATAGCGTATGCACGAGCATTTCCGAGCGAACTAATGGCAGTTCGAATGTGGTATAGGGAAATCATCCTACAGCCCTCATAAGCGGCTCACCATCAATAATTTTCCCGTCTAGCAAGTGTAACTGGCGCCCTGCAAAATCTGCGTAACGAGGATCATGGGTGACCATACAAAGTGTTGTACCTTTCTTATTCAGTGCTTGCAGCATCTCCATTACAGCATCGCCGTTGTGTGAGTCGAGGTTACCCGTCGGTTCATCAACGAGTAATAAAACTGGATTTCCGACCAGCGCGCGCGCGATGGCAACACGTTGCTGTTGTCCCCCTGATAATTGGTTGGGCTTGTGGCTTATTCGGTGAGCCATATCAACTGATTGCAGACAATCCATTACCTTTTTTTCAATGTCTTGTTTGCTCAAACTTTTATTTCGGTAGCGAAGTGGTAATGCAACGTTATCAAAAACAGACAGTTCATCTATTAAGTTAAACGACTGGAAAATAAACCCGACTTTTTCATTTCTGATGACGGCAGCATCTCGAAGGCTTAAGTGACTAACATCTTTATTGTCAATGATATATTGGCCGCTTGTAGGAGTATCGAGCAGCCCAAGTAAGGACAGCAAGGTGGATTTTCCGCAACCTGATGGACCGCAAATGGAAACAAAATCGCCCTTCCTGATTTCAAGATTAATGCCTCTAAGTGCATGAGTATCCATATCTTCTGTGCTGAATACCTTGGTTATACCCTTCATATTAAGAATAACTTCTGACATATTTGCTCCTTATGATAGTTAGAGATGTAATAGTGAGTTAAAAACTTGTTTAATTTATTAATTCAATAATGCTTGCATCGCGATATTGGCTCATGTCCGAAAGGATAAAACGATCATTTTCTGTCGCCCCCTCAAGCACTTGAATAAATCGATCAGATTCAACACCGAATGTAATATTTTTCAAATTTGCTACACCACTATTCTGTTCAAGTTGAAACAGTGTTGACTGGGTATTGCTCTTAACATTAACCGGACGGTCAAGATATAAAGTGTTTTGCACTGTCGCTGCAGTGATTTTTGCTTCAATACTTAACTCCGGACGAGCAGATGCAGGTACGCCTTCAGAAAAGGCTACCTCAACCTCAACGGTTCCATCTCGCACTTCGGGAGTAATGCGACTTACAACCCCATCACTTTTTTCCTGACGAGTGTTGATAATTGCTTTTTGGCCAATGCGCAGTTGATCTGCTTTGGATTGGGATACCCGTACAAAAGCTACCAAGTCCTGATCGCTGCCAACTAGCGCTAGCTCTTGACCAGCGATAACACTTTGGCCTAGCTCCACGGGAAGTCTTTGCAAAATGCCCTTAATTCCGGCTTTTACAATCAGTCGATCTGCTCGCTCTTGCACCGTGCGCAAAAATGCTGATGCCTGATTGATTTGTTCAGTCTGGATAATTACCGCTTCTTTCATAACCCTGTGCAATTGTTCCAATCGCTGCAACTCAAGCTTTTTTCGCGCGTTTAATTGGTCGCGTTGTAAAACCGTAGTTTTGTAGGCAAGTTGCGAGACAGCACCGCCTGCCAAGCCAGCTTCAGCTTCACTACGCAATTGCATCGCTTGAAAATTTGCATCGAGCTCAGCAAACTTTGCCTGTTCCCCAAGAAGTTCTCGCTCGTTATCCAGCTTTAAACGTCGCAGCTGCGCTTGTTCCTGTGTCAAAGCAACTCGTGCTGCGTCTAGCTGTTGCACTAACTCTGGATTACTTAATTTGAGAATAATGCTGTCCGGTTCGACTGCAGCGCCCGGCCGCAATACAACCTCTTCAACAGTTGCCGCTGTTTGAGAGGTAATGAGGGTCTGTTTATTGGAGCGCAGCACCCCGTAACCATCAATAATTACCTCTAAATTTCCTCTCTTGACCGTTCCCAATATCAAGCTATTTGCATCAACACTGTGTTCAACACCGGACGATAGGGATAAATTCGTAAGCAAGCCGAGTGCGCCAATAGCAGCTACACCAATGACGTAGGGGTTCTTCCATTTTTTTTGCGTTTTTTGTTTTACAACATCCATTGGAAATGCCTTCTGAGAAATACTGGATGAAGGCATTAAGGCAAATATTGGGCCAATATATATATTATTGATTTTATTAGGATTTTTATTCTAATGTCATTCATTCTGTCCGGTATAGGACGTGGCTGTTACGATTTCGTAACGCTCACATATTGCCATTAATCAGCAACGTGTTCGAAAACATCGGAGGTTTGCGGCAATAGCGGCTTCTTAAGTGGCAACTTTATAGTGGCGCAGGCGCCCCCGCCCTGTTGATTGTTATTCAGGCTTAAATTGCCACCCAGCCTCTCAATAATATGGCGACTGAGCGTTAGGCCAATGCCCTGCCCATGTTTTTTTGTACTGTAAAACGGGACAAACAAATTATGGGGGTTCGCGATTCCCTGGCCATGATCAATTACCTTGATCTCAATGAAGGCCGAATTTTGACTAAAGACGATATCCACAGGCTCGATTTCCTTGCCGGCCTCAAACGCGTTTTTAACCAAATTAATAAGGACTTGTTGTAGCAATACAGGATCAGACCACAGTTGCAGTAATAAACCTTCGGGGCGCAATTTTGCTTGTGGAAATAACGCTTGGAGAGCATCAAATAATGTGGCGGCAAGTATCCATCGTTCATTTATCTGTAAGGGTTTATGAATCTCGCTATAACGGCCGACAAACTCTTGTAGATGCTTGCAGCGCTCACTGATTACTCGCAGCGCTTGAGCATCCCTTTCATTAGTGACTCTGGATTGCAAGTTGGTTGCCAACGCACTTACAGGCGTTAAAGAATTTCGAATTTCATGACTAATGACACGAATTAATTTCTCCCAGGCATCAAGTTGACTATGCCGCTGGGCCGCCTGTATATCAGTGAATACCAATAATTGATGCCCTTGGCCATTGTCGAAAAACATGCTGTGCCGAATAAGCCATTGCGCTGCTTTTTCTGGATCCCGAAACATCCACTGTGGATTGATTTCTAATCCCAACATCGTAGGTGATGCGTGCCGCATAATTTGCCATGGTTTACCAAATAGATCCTGAAAAGCATTATTGGCATAAGTTAGGAGGAGCCGATGGTTAAACACCAATATTGGCGTGTTGAGTTGATCAATAAGACGATAAAGAACTCTGAGTTCATGGTGGCGGTGCTGGTTTTGCGCCAATAACATTTCCCCCAGTTTACTTAGCTCACAATTAAATTCCTCGACAATACCCTTGTTGTAAATTTGGCGTGGCTCTGAACTATAATCTCCGCCCCGTAACGCCTCAAGTTGCGCGCTCGCCCGCATAAAAGTCAGCATCGTTCTTTTGTAGAGTCGGGACATTAATGCAAGCAAGATGACTACATTACATGCACTCAACATCAAAAATTTCCAATCGCGATCTATATATGGCCATGCAAGCCAGTCTATAAATAATAAACCAATGCCAGTTATGATTACGGATTTAAAGGCAAACTCGATGGATTCAGTTTTCCAAATCATATTTTTCAAGTCGCCTGTACAAAGCTTGTTTACTAATACCTAAAATTTCTGCCGCTTTTTGCTTGTTACCATCAGATAGTCGCAATGCCTGATGAATCAATTGCAACTCTGCTGCCTCTAATGTAATTAGTGGAATTTTCTCTGCTGTAACCTGATGCTCCGGCCCCAAAGACAATGCCGCAGCTGTTAGCGTCGGCTGTTGCGACATCAAAACCGCACGCTCCATAACATGGCTCAATTCACGAATATTTCCTGGCCAAGAATAGGATAGTAGCGCGGAAATTGCGCAATCAGAAAAACTTAATCCAGGCTTACGATAACGCAAACAATGTTTTTGAATGAAAAAATTTGCTAGAGGAACAATATCATCGGGTCGCTCGCGTAATGCAGGTACCCTGAACTCAAGAGTGTTCAACCGATAATACAAATCTTTCCGAAATGCGCCCTCATCAATTAGCTGTGTGAAATCGCAATTGCTTGCACTGATTATGCGCACATTCGTACGTTGTGTTTTATTACTACCAACCGGCTCGAACTCGCCAGACTCTAACACGCGTAACAATTTAACTTGTTGGGTAAGCGGTACACTCGCGATCTCGTCGAGAAAAAGCGTTCCATCCTTGGCTATTTCAAAGCGACCTATGCGATTTTCCCTTGCATCGGTAAATGCTCCCCTTTTATGTCCGAACATTTCACTTTCGAATAAGGCATCAGGAACCGCACCCATATTAATAGACAAGAATGTTGCTGCGGATCGGGAAGAATGTCGATGAATCCAATGCGCCAATTGACTCTTGCCGGTACCGTTTTCACCGGTAAGTAAAATATTGGCATCTGTCACAGCAACAGCCGACAGTTTTGCCATTAGCCCCGACATAACGCTGCTTTGCCAGATTAATTCGGCGTCAGGGTTTTCCAGTTGCTGTTGCAATGCAAGATTTTTTCTCTTCAAGTCACGTAAAAAAAGTTGTTGTTGCAATACCTGATAAAGACGTTGATTGTCCCAAGGTTTTTCCAGGAAATCATTTGCGCCTGCTTGCAACGCTTTTACTACAAGCGCAGTAGATGACCAGGCTGTCATGGCAATAATAGGCAAGTCTGCCCACTGAGCACGAAGCCGATTTAAGCATTCCAATCCATCATCACCGGAAGTGGTATCTCCATCAAAATTCATATCCAACAGAATCAAGTCGATGGGTTGGTCACTTACCAATTCGATAGCTCGGTGAGGATGATCAACTTCTACGACTTGGTACCCTCGATCCTCCAATACAAATCTGGCCGCAAGACGCACTGCCTCATCATCTTCGATTATTAAAATCAAAGGTTTCTCCATTGTCATCCCCATGTATCAAAATTCTCTCGGCACCATTACCCTGGTAATGATGCAAATTTACTAAAAAATAATATATCTGCCCATCATTCGAGCAATGACTTGGCCTAATACTGCTGGACACATAAATCAGAGACAGTAAGCGTCAACTACTGAAGTGTCAGTATGAGTCAGGAAGGTAGTTACAAACAATACCTCACAGAGTTCAAAGACGAGACGGTAGCGGAGATATTTGAGCAGGGGTATTACGCTCAAAGATGCGGCTAAATCATTGAGGATGACGGCCAGTAGCTGTGCAAAAGGAATAGAGTAACAAATTGAAGGCAACGCATTCTAGAGTTGACGAAAACATACTTGAAGAGGGCTTTCTAACTGCTCGTGGGTGAACGCGAAAATTGGTGGTACGACTAACTTGTTTAGTAGTTTACAAAACGTAAGCGCAGCGAACAGGTTGCAGACCATTTGCTTTATCAAAAACGCAATCCAGTTTTGTATGACCGACACAAACTTATTGCAGCAGACTAATTATTAATAGGTATCGGTTTTGAAAAGTCACTATCGAGTACCTTTGATCACCAGAGGTTTGGTCACGGGGAAGATGGCGTATAAATAGATATTTTTCGGAGAGTTCCTTTATTTATTGCCGCCTAAATCTACATATTAGGTCGTTTTGTTTACATATTATGTCGTTTCTGTTTACATGCCGCCGCCCTTTAACAGGTCACCATCCTGACAATGGATACAGCAGCGGCTATCGCGAACACTGTGATTGAATAATCACCTTAGGTGAGGTCACACATTGTGCGAGGTTTGAATTATGGATCGTTGCCATGCTCTCCGATTTAGGTTTTGTAGTGCAAAGTTGGCAAGTGCTTTTTTTAGGTCTGACGATTCAGAAAGTTCGCGAAGATATTACTTATCTAGTGGGTTATGACACGCTCGTCTTGTGCATCTCAATAAATCCTTGCTAGTCAGATACATCAACCTCATAGCGGGTTGGGTGTATGCACGACGAGTTTATTCTAGTGATGTTATCAAAAATATAGAAATCATCGGACAAGTAAGATACGGCGCACATTAGTGTGAGATATAGAAAAAGCAGTTCGGCAAAGTATGGCGACAACAAAGGTGGCCTGCGTAGATTTTTTAGAAAAAAATAAAATTCCAGATGACTTTTCCATAAAAATTATGGTGCATTAATGGCTGAATGGGACTTTTTTGACCTTACCTTACCTTATCTTAGGTTGGTGAAGTGGCTGATTTTTTAATGTAGGTTTTAAAGGAGTAATAATAATTTCACATCATAATTGTATAACTCCTCCGTCTATATGAAATATAGATTCTTAAGTTCTGGGATGCCTGAAGCCTAGAAAACCTACCCTTATTAGATAACATAGCAATATTTTCAAGTATTAACGCTGGTTATCTATCTGAAATGTCAGAATTTTCCACGTAGAATTTTTTAAAAATACGCCGTCTTTTTTGCGTTAATGTGTTAATCAGATTTTTATATTTAAATGATGAAAGCAATAAATTCTAATAAGAAAAACTAATTCGGCTAAATCTCAGAAGCCTGATTTGATTTCGTTTGGTATTGGATTTTTTTAAAAATGACGAACTGAATTGAATAAATAAACATCAGTTCAAAAATGGTTAAATTAAAAAAGGAGTTAGAAATTGATTAGAATTGCGATAATTAATTTAATGCCTGATACCGAAGAATATCATAGGGAGCTCTCCGCATCGCTACTGAAATCCTCTAAATCTGTTGAGCTTTATTGGGTAAAATTGAAAACAAAAAGTTATCGAGAACAATACAAAAATTTTATCGAATCACATTATCATTACTACGATGAATTAACGGAAAACGTTAACATTAATGCAATTATTTTGACTGGTGCTCCAGTGGAGTTAATGGATTTTCCAACAATCACCTATTGGGATGAGGTTCAATCATTACTACAAAAAGGTCGTAATGAAAAGATGTTCCTGCTGGGGATATGCTGGGGAGCTTTGGTGATAGGTAATGCCTTAGGCATACGAAAAAGTTCTTTGGAGAAAAAATTATTTGGTGTGTTCCAATGTGATAATCAGGCCGCCCATGATGACCCATTTAGTCTTTTGCCGAAAAAATTACATATCCCTGTTAGCACACGCGCTTGCATGAATCCTCGCGACATTGAGCAATTGTCTGCAGCCGGAAAACTACAAATACTCACTACGCTGCAACCTCGACAGTACGTATTACTGCAGACTACAGACAGACGGCAAATTATGTGTCTGGGGCATCCAGAATATGATGCATTCAGGTTAACCAGCGAATGGCAGCGCGACAGTGCCAGCCAACCAGATTTCCCTCCACCAATCGGGATTGACTTAACGAATATTACTGCATTCTGGCAGGACCACTCTACCGCTATATTCAGCTACTGGTTTGAATTGATCAAAAGTGATCGAGTGGATTCGGTAATACCTCTACAACAAGAAATGCTCGTTTAAAAAATAAAGGAGTTTATATTTATGTCGGATAATGTTTATCTTCGTTCGGATGTTTATTTTGAGCCATTATTTAACAATTGGTTTATGTGGCCATATCTACTGGCCCCGGCCCCGGCTGCCATGAACCTGGCAAACCAACACCTCCGAATAATGAAATCTTTTGTGGCTAATTCTAAAATTCATGCTAAATCACTGAAAGATAAAAGCATGACCGGAAGTTCATTAGTCAATATACCCATCGATAAAGTTGATGACATAAAACGCTTAATTGATTCAACACTTGAACAATATAAAGACCTGATTGAGTTTTCGGATGCGGTAAAAGCACTAGATGAACTACTTCGCATCGAAGCTGATGGCACTTCGCTCGAACCACTGTATCAACGCATTCCCGATGTGCTAAGAGGTTTAGTCGAACTTCATTATGATCTCAACAATCAGCCGTCGTTTCGTTTTATTGAAGGATTGCTATATCACAGCAACATTTACAAACCAGAGGCCCAGACCGTGTGCCTTGGCACACTAACCAGCGCAGATCGTACATTTGTTCTCAGTACGCCTAGACTTCCTGATGAACACCACATACATATTAAAGTACCGTTCAATCACGCCTTCGTTGAGCATCTATTTAAAATGCGTGACCAGCCACAATCTCTCGAAAAAATCAGGTCAATGCTAGGTGATTTCGAAATTGAAGGTAGTCTCGATATTGACCAACTTTTTACCGTCGAACCGCCGAAAAAACCTGAGCAATATCGTGATGATGGTGTGCAGGTACGTTATCTGGGACATGCGGGCGTCATGGTACAAACTAATGCGACCACATTATTAATTGATCCAGTCATTTCATATAGTAATGACACTGTCACGAACAAAACCACGTTTGACGATCTACCATCAGTTATTGATTGTGTAATGGTTACACACACCCATATGGACCATGTTTGTCTGGAAACTTTAATTCAGCTGAAGCACAAGATTAATGTCATCTTGGTTCCAAAAAATAATAGCGGCAATTTAGCAGATCCTTCGATCAAACTGATGCTCAAGGCATTGGGGTTCAAGAATGTTATAGAAATGGAGGACCTTGAAAGTTTCGAATTCGAGGACGGTACAGTACAAGCCTTACCGTTTTTGGGTGAACATGCAGACGTTAACATTCGCAGTAAAACAGCATGGCTTGTTGATATAAAAGGCCAGCGCATATTGGCTGCTGCCGATTCATCTAATATTGATGAACGACTTTACCAACGGCTCCACAAAATTACCGGTGACATCGATGTCCTATTCATCGGAATGGAGTGCACTGGCGGACCATTAAAATGGCTGTATGGAGCCTTGCTTACCCGCCCTATTACACCACAACAAAATGAAAGCCGTCGCTTTAATGGTTCTGACTTTAAAGCGGCTTCATACATGGCTAAAACATTTAACGCTAAGCAAGTTTATGTCTATGCCTTGGGGGTAGAACCTTGGTTCGGCTACTTTATGGGCATTTCCTACAACAAAGACGCTGTTCAACTTATCGAGGCGCAACGACTGGTTGATGATTGTTTATCTCGAGACGTTCCTTCCGAAAGACTTGACGGGCTAAAAATTCTCAATCTTCCTCGTAAGACAGTCGCAACAGCGTAAAAGGAAAACGACATGAACATCGAACACAATAAACAAAATGAAACTATTGTTAACTATTTGCAAACACATGCCCGAAATCATTCCGAGCTTCCCGCGTTCACGTTTTTACAAGGAGGCAGTGAAAGCACCTATACGTTTGCCCAGCTGGAAAAAAATGCATACCAATTAGCTCAAGGACTTTTAACCCTAGGCAGCTCCGGTGACCGGGTGGTGGTGTTATGTCCGCCGGGGCTGGATTATATAACTGCGCTGTTTGGTTGTATGTTTGCGGGTATGGTTGCAGTGCCGCTCTATCCTCCGCGACTGAAGCAGCGGACCGACAGAATTCAAAAAGTTTTATCAAGCTCCGGAGCTAAGATAATTCTGACTGTAGACGAGTTATTGGAGCCTCTTACCCAGTACTTTAACGAGAACTTGCCGGAGGGGACCGAGCTGTCGTCCCTTGGCCAGATTTACGAACAATCTGACAAAAACATTTCTGTTTCACTACCTCAAGCAACCGATCTTGCTTTTATTCAATATACATCAGGGTCCACTGGTGAACCTAAAGGCGTAATGGTATCGCACCATAATGTTGTTGCGAATTTGCAGGCATTAGAAACCCAAACTGGTTGCTGCACGAATGACGTCTTTGTAAATTGGTTGCCACTGTTTCATGATTTGGGATTGGTCAATACGGTATTTTTGCCGATATACCTACGAGCACATTCTGTGCTCATGAGCCCAGTGACTTTTGTGCAACGTCCGGCAGCCTGGTTTGAAGCAATTAGTAAGTATCGCGGCAGTATCTGTGGCGCGCCAAATTTTGCTTACGATCTTTGCGTCGAAAAAATTACTCCGGTGCAGGCGCAACAATATGATCTTTCATCATGGTCGCTAGCTTTTAATGCTGCTGAACCTATTAATCCTGAGACCCTGACTCGCTTTTCTACTGCATTTTCGGGAGCTGGGTTTAATGAAAATTCTTTTTACCCTGCGTATGGCATGGCAGAGGCCACGGTTTTTTTGACAGGTGGCGATCGTCATACGAAGCCAGCGGTATTAGCGTTCGATAAGGAGCACCTCAGATTAGGTCGCGCTGTAGAAGCTGAGAAACAAGGGCAATCGCTCGTAGACTGCGGCAGCATTCCGCCATTACATAGCTTTAACATTGTAGATCCGAATACGTGCACTCCTGTACCTGACGGCCACATAGGTGAAATATGGGTTTCTGGCCCTAGTATTGCTCAGGGTTATTGGGGACTTCCAGAGCTGAACGCCCGCACATTTTTCGCAAAGCTGCCAGGCAGCGAGAAAAATTATTTACGAACCGGTGACTTGGGTTTCTCACATAACAACCGACTTTTTATCAGCGGGCGCAGCAAGGATGTGATCATTATCCGTGGGCAAAATTATTTTCCTCAGGATATCGAATTGATTGCTTTTGAAAGTACAGAAGGATTTGTGCCGAATGCAGCGGCAGCTTTTGGTATTGACGATATTAATGATGAAAAAGTTATCGTCGTTCTGGAGATTAAAAGCAGCCTTATAAATAAACTGGATTTGGAGCAAGTTGCCTCCACTGTTCGTGGCGCGGTGGCCTTAGAGTTCGAACTCAAATCGGAGGTGGTGCTGATTCCCCAAGGATCCCTCAGTAAAACGTCGAGTGGCAAAGTTCAACGCGCCCTTGTCAAACAACGTTTTTTACAAAAGGACTTGGAGCAATTAAATAAAGCGCAGTTGGTTATCGATGATTCTCTGGATGTATGCGATGAAAGCATATCAAGTAAATTAATTGCTTTATGGAATGCTCATTTAAAGACATCAAATATAAACAAAAAGAGCGATTTTTTTGAGTTAGGCGGAGATTCACTAGACGCTACTCGGCTCACTGCAAGCATTGAGAAGAATTTCGGAGTCGTGATATCACTCGAACATTTTTTTAATAATTCAATGCTAGAGGAGCAAGAAAAATACATTATTCAAGCGCTTGAAAATAATACCCGGTTATCGCAAAACACAGCCATCGAACCCCAAAACATTACTACCGCACCACTATCTTTTGCACAACAAAGATTGTGGTTCCTCAACCAAATTGAGCACCAACGTAAAACGTTGAATATTTCCGTTACACTTGAATTAAATGGCGAACTTAATGTCGAAAAATTGACAACAGCATTCAACACTTTGGTGGATCGTCATACCATTCTACGTACAGCATACATTTGGAAAGAGACCGAAGTAGTACAAAGTGTATGTGTCAACATGCCATATATTTTTGGGTTTGTGGACTTGCAGGCCGATCCCGATCGAAACTCCAAAGCTGCGAGTATTTCGTCCCAAGAAGCGGCTATCGAATTTGAACTGACCAGTGGAAAAATTTTTTCAGCCAAACTAATCCGCCTGGGAGAAAAGCAGCATCATCTTGTTTTCACCATACATCATATTGCGGCAGATGCTTGGTCTATGGATATTTTGGTGCAGGAATTAACCAAGTTATACAACGAGGGAGCTAATTCATTATCCGAACTTCAAGCAAGTTATCTAGATTTTGCGAAAGCACAAGCCACACAATTTGTTCCAGAAAGTATCAGATTAGCGCGCGACTATTGGGTTCAGGCGCTAAAGGATGCCCCTGCCCTATTGCCATTGCCCTACGATACAGCCCGTCCGGCACGCCAGAGTTTTGATGGTGCGAGATATTCTGCTGCGCTTCCTGTTGATCTTATTAATCGATTGCTGGCGCTGAGCAAGCAACAAAAGACGACGTTATTCGTTACCTTGCTAACTGCTTTTCAATTTCAGCTATCCCGGCTTAGCGGAACCACTGACATAGTGGTTGGTACAGATGTAGCCAATCGCAATCAACATGCATTGTCTGCCATTGTAGGGTTTTTTGTTAACCAATTGGCTTTGCGCCATTGTGTAAAATATGATGAAACTTTTCTGCAAACATTAATCTGCAATAAAGAAATTGTGTCGTCAGCGTTGGACCATCAACGTATGCCGTTTGATATGTTGGTTGATGAGTTGAAAGTTGAACGTAACAATAGCTATCCTCCTGTCTTCCAAGTGAAATTTTTGCTTAACCACTCACCGGTCGATGCATTTTCACTGGACGGTATTACGGTTAGCAGAATTGACCAGGAAACTACTGTTTCACAATATGATCTGACTTTGAGCATCGACCACAGCCAAGACACTTGTCATGTTGCAAGCTTCCATTACAACACCGCTTTGTTTACCCGCGAGACAGTGCAGGAATTTATGGACGATTACCTGCATATTCTTGCGACCGTTGCGCAATCACCCAATACTGAATTACGCAATATTCCGTGTCATCAGGTTGAAAATAAAACTTATCAGAACTGGATGCATGGAGAAATTTCCCTGCAGAAGCTCAGTATATTGGAGGCAATTGAGAAACAGGCAGAAAATTGTCCAGACAAAATTGCAATCATCTGGGAGGGGGAATCCTTAACATACCGCGCACTTAACGAAGCAGCTAATAGACTGGGTAATTTCCTTCAGGAGATTGACGTAGGCTGTGATTGTCTGGTGGGAATTCACATTCCTAACTCAATCAATCAAGTGGTTGCCTTATTAGGAATTACCAAAGCCGGAGCTACTTTTCTTCCGTTAGACCCATCCTATCCCGCAGACCGTATTGAATTTATATTAGGTGATAGCAAATTATCTTATGTGATAACCGATGATGCAGACCATGCGCATCTCGCTAATTTCGATGGTGGTGTGATTCAGCTGGATAAACAGCATACAGTGCTTGAAGGCGAAAGTATCGTTAATCCCATGAGACCGCAAACGTGTGAAGTGGCTTATGTTCTTTATACCTCCGGCTCATCAGGACATCCGAAGGGTGTTAAAGTCTCGATCCAATCGCTGGAAAATTTATGTAACTGGTACATTGATTATTGTGAAATTTCTGCGCACAGCGTTCAGTTACAACCAATCCCGCTCAGCTTCGATGCATCAATAAAAAATATTTTTTGTCCGCTTATGGTTGGTGGCACATTGCTCCTACCCGACCGTGGTCCATTTGACCCGGAACAGCTTTGCCATTTAATTGAGCAACATAGAGCCACGTCAATAAATTGCGTACCTAGCCTCATGTACCCAATTCTTAATATCGCAAAACGCAACGATTATGTTGCATTAAAATCCCTAAAACTGATTGCTGTTGGTGGGGAAGCACCGGATCTTTTTCAATTTAGACCTTGGTTGCAACATGTGAATTGTCAGTGCGTGCTTGCCAATATCTACGGTCCGACAGAGTGTACTGATATCACTACCGCGTATAAGCTCGTAGGTGATCTCGAACTTATCAAGGTGATGCCTATTGGTAAACCTATCCATAACTCCTCCGTTTATCTCATAAACGAATACGGTGCGCTGGTTGCACCGGGCGTAACAGGTGAAATTTATATCGGCGGGAAAGGGGTTGCATTGGGGTATATCGGTCATGCCAATGCCGGTAAATCTTCTGAAAATTTTGAGTTTCATCCAACGGTAAGCTCAGCCCCCTTGTATCGTACTGGGGATTTGGCGAAATGGGACCGGCATGGAAATTTGATCTATTTGGGGCGTATGGATAACCAAATCAAAATAAATGGAGTCAGGATTGAAGCAACTGAAATCGAGTCCAAGATTTGCGCAATACAAGGCGTAGCTAAAGCCAAGGTTTTGAAAGTAGCCGAAAAGCTAATTGCTTATATTGTAGCGGATGGGTTAAATCCACCTACACAAGAGCAATTGAAAGCACGTTTGTCTGCGCAATTGCCCCTTCATTGGGTGCCCAAAATCTATGTCTTCGTAGCATCAATCCCGCAATTGCCAAATGGAAAAATCGATGAAGTAAAACTAAAGGCCACGCCGCTTCCCGAACGAAATGAATCACATATTATCGAAGAACCTCAAAATATCGAGGAGCAGATATTGCTCGAAATCTGGAAACAAGTTCTGGAAAACAGCGCCATCGGTGTTACCGATAATTTCTTTGAACTCGGCGGTGACTCCATGGGTGCGGTTAAAGTTGTTGCCCAAATACAAGAACGTGGATTTTCACTTTCGGTTGCCGCACTCTTCGAGCACCAAACCGTACGCGCACTTGCCGCTCAACTGACTCCATCAACTGAATCGGATCTGCAAGAGCAGGTAGAAAGCGACGCATTTGAGATGTTGTCGGAAGACGATTTGGCGCTTTTATTAGAATAAGACTGTTATCAAGGAATTTGTAGCAATTATGAATAAGCCAGTGAACCCCGCTATTGTTGACGCTTACCCACTTTGCAGAATGCAAAGTGGTATGTATTACCATTCAATCACCGCCGTTGAAGATGTGCTTTATCACGATGTATTCAGTTTATGTATCGAATGTAAGTTCAGTGCAGAAGCCTTTGAATCGGCGATCAGCGATCTTTTGGCGGCTCATCCTGTGTTGCGTAGTTCATTTGAATTTTCTAAATTCAGTGAACCAATGCAATTAGTACATCGCGTGGGAACGGTAAGATTTTCTGTACTTGAAGCGCCCACAAATAACGCGGAACAAACAATCTCGCTCATTGAATCCCAAATTAAGCGCCTACAAAAAATGCCTTTTAATCTGGGTGAATCTTCACAAATTCGCTTTACAGTAATAAAGCGCAGCACCACCATGTTTCAATTGCTGGTTGATGCACACCACATGATTCTGGATGGGTGGAGTATGGCCACCTTGCTTACGGAATTGTTCAGTGGTTACCTGTTTAATCTTGGACTAGTAACATCCGCACTACCTCGCACAAAACACTCTGCGTCTTTCAAAGAATTTGTCAAATTGGAAGCCTCTGAAATTGCTAGCGAGCACAACCGGAAATTCTGGCGTGAATACATTGAGGATTTCAGCTATCGCCCGCTGGTACTTGATCCCCAATCAACCCAACATGGAATTATTTCGTCAAGCCATTCATTATCAGCCTATCAGCATCGACTGGAGGAATTGGCAAAAAAAGAAAAAGTAAATCTTAAAGATGTATTACTGGCGATACATTTGCGTGTTTGTGCGTTTATCGAGGGTACCAATAGAGCCGCCACCAATCTTGTTACTAATGGTCGCCTTGAAAAAGCGGGTGGCGATGAAGTTGCGGGCTTGTTTTTAAATACAATTCCCTGCGTTGTTTCTTTGCAGGAACAACAAAGCTGGCGAGAGCTGATAAAAACGGTTAACGAAGAGCAAAAAAAAATTAGCCGATTTCGGCGTTTCCCTTATGCGGAAATCGTACAGCAACATGGGGCAACTGTAAGCGACATATGTTTTAACTATGTACATTTTCATGTTTATCGGTCCATTCAAGGCGTGGATGGCTTCAATATTGTCGCCGGTGAAATTAGGGAGCAGGACAATTTTCCACTCTCCATTACCTTTCATAAAGGTTTGACCCAAACACTTGACCTCATTATTCAACACAATAGCGCCGTCATCGACACTTACAGCGCGACAAGGATTGTTGGTTATTATGAGCAGGCCATCGAGTCAATACTATTCAATCCCGATGCATTCTATCTTGATCAACAGCAATTGTTACTGGGGGAAAAAGAGTCCCGGGAGCTGTTGGAAGAGCTCAATAGCCAGAGTGACGAAATATTTCAGGATATTCCTGTTCATGGATTAATAGAAAAACAAACCAGCCAGCTGCCTGATAAGATTGCGTTGGTATATCAGCAGGAAAGTCTTACCTATGAAAGACTGAATGAGCGCGTAAATCAGTTGGCTCACTATTTACTGCTTCACTATCAAGTTCGACCGGAAACCGTTGTAGGTATTTTCCTGGATCGCTCAATCAATATGGTTGTTGCGTTGCTTGGAGCAATCAAGGCAGGTACCACTTATTTGCCATTAGATCCCGAATATCCTGAAGCGCGATTAAGCCACATGATTGAGGACTCAAATTGCAGTCTGATCATTACCAGTAACGCCTTAACAAATAAACTACCCGGCTCCATTGCGCATTTCTGCCTGGATGCACCTAACATTAATTTGGCTGATTTTGCTACCCATAATCCGGTCATCGAATCGACAGAACTCGTTAATAGCAGGGCGATGTATATCATTTATACATCCGGCACCACTGGTGTACCCAAAGGTGTAGTAGTAGAACACGGTGCATTTTCACAACATGTTCAAACTTGCCAGAAGACTTATGCGATTCACACCAGCGATAAACTGATGAATTTTGCATCCGTAAGCTTCGATGCTGCCCAGGAACAAATTTTTGCGCCGCTGATATCTGGAGCCACACTTTATATACGCCCTCAAGCATTGTGGACTTCAGAGGAATTTATTGATTTTTGCAGTAACCACCAATTGACGATTGTGGATCTTCCACCCAGTTATGCCCTGCAGCTTTTGCAAGATAATGACATAACAGAAAAGTTGGGGAAATTACCCTTAGCAACGATGATATTAGGAGGAGAGCCTTTAAATCCGGAATTACTGGAGTTGTGGCAACGAAAAAATTTCGACTTCGACATCATCAATGCATATGGTCCCACCGAAGCGGTCGTAACCAGTTCGATTGCTCGTTATAGAAAGGGGCAAACACGGGGTAGTATTACTATTGGTCGCGCGTTGCCCGGACGACGTTACTATATTTTGAATGAGGGTAAAATATTACCGCGTGGTGCCATTGGTGAACTTTATATCGGTGGAACTTGCCTCGCACGAGGTTATTTGAACAACCCGCTCCTGAATGAAGAAAAATTTATTGCTGATCCATTTTTTGTTGCAAAAAATTCACAACTAAGTCGTATGTACCGGACAGGAGATTTGGTGAGATGGAATACCGATGGAGAAATTGAGTACCTAGGTCGTGCCGATGAACAAGTCAAAATACGGGGATTCAGGATTGAATTAGGTGAGATCGAAAGCAACCTGATACAGCATGAAAGTGTTCGCGATGCGGTTGTGCTGGTACGAAATGGTGCGGATGACATTCCATTTTTAGTGGCGCATGTCGCGCTTAAATACACCGGAAAAGATGATCCTGTAAGTCAACAAGAAAAATTCGTAATTTCTATCAAGCATCATCTCGAACGTGCTTTGCCAGCGCATATGGTTCCTACCGCATTTTCATTTCCAGATAGCCTGCCCTTAACAACCAGTGGAAAAGTAGACAAAAAAGCCTTGGCAACTAGCGAATTGCACTTGGATTTCGGTTTTTATTCTGCGCCCCGCACTGAGACCGAAGAAGCTATTTGTAAAATCTGGCAAGAAATTCTTAAAGTAGAACGCGTTGGAGTACATGACAATTTCTTTGCGCTTGGTGGCCATTCTTTACTGGTTGTGAAAATGTTAGCCAGGTTACAAAAACTGGAATTTAACCTGTCGATCAATCAAATTCTGGCAAATCCAACAGTTGAAAGTCTCGCGGAAGCTATAACCAATTCGTCCAATATGGGCGCTGAAATTTTCATCGCTCCTGAAAATCTTATTCCAGAAAATTGCAGCCTAATCACTCCTGAAATGCTACCTCTGGTTTCCCTGACTCAGGAGGAAGTTGATGCTTTGGTCATGCAGGTTCCGGGAGGGATTGGCAACATTAAAGATATATATCCGCTCGCGCCGTTGCAGGAAGGAATTTTATTTCACCATATTTCGAGCAGTAATGGCGATCCCTATGTGTCACCATTATTACTGAAACTAAGTGATAGGCAGGAAACTGCTTCTTTGCTTGAAGCACTCCAGTTTGTGATAAATCGTCATGATGTATTACGTACAGGCATATATTGGGAAAACATCGGAGCACCAATACAAGTTGTATGTCGTAAAGCGATCTTGCCAGTCCGCTGGATTGAGTTGGATGAAAACCAGGATTTGCTTGAATACATGAATGCCGAATGTGCACCTGCTAAACAGTGGATGGATCTGCACCAACCCCCACTACTTCGCATTACTGTCGCCAGCAAAAAATCATCGCCGCAACATATTGTCTTATTGCAGTCACACCATATTGTTTCCGACCATGTCGATCTTGAAACAATACAGCGAGAGATTGCACTGTATCGTCAAGGAAAAGGTAATGAATTACCACCGTCACGGCCATACCGGGAATTTGTGGCTCATGTGCAATATCTGACAACACATCATGATGCGCAGGCGTTTTTCCACACTATGTTAGGTGATGTGGATGAGCCTACATTGCCATTTGGTTTGGCTGATACCTTGGGTGACGGTGATCGAATAGAGGAAACTACTGGCCGTCTCGACGAAGGCTTCAGTCTTCGGTTGCGCAATATAGCGCGCAATATGTCGCTAAGCCCTGCTGTTATCTTCCATGCAGCTTGGGCTTTACTTGTAGCGCAATGCAGCGGCCGTGACGATGTTGTGTTCGGTACAGTGGTCTCTGGCAGGTTGCAAGGTACTGCCGGGGCAGAAACGATGCTGGGCGTTTTTATCAATACACTGCCCATCAGAGTCAGAATCCTCGACCAAACAGCAACAGCTTTGGTTGAGCAGGTACAGCAATCCTTGGCTGCACTGCTCCCCTACGAACAGACATCTCTGGTAAAAGCGCAGGGATGCTCGGGCGTTCCCAATGGCACACCACTATTCAGTTCCATACTCAATTATCGCCATACAACAAGGGTCGAGATTGGCGGAAACGATATATCCATCATGAATGGCGATTCAAATCCAACCGGTGGTATTGAATATCTCGATAGTCAGGAACGAACTAATTATCCATTCAGTCTTTCCGTGGACGACGATGGCGAAGCCTTTTCTTTTAATGTCCAAGTCGATAATGTTTTAAAAGCCGATCGAATTCTTGGTTACATCCAAACAATTGTTGCACGACTTATTAATGCACTGGATGACAAATCTGCGCTGGGCGTTAAGTATCTATCAGTCTTGCCCCAGCATGAACAACACCACTTACTATTTGGGTTAAATGACACCGCATTCGAAAGCCGGGATCAACGATTGGTTCACCAAAAATTTGAAGATTGCGTAGTTACCAGCCCTGCTGCTCCGGCTGCACGATTTGAGGACAGCGTCATAAATTATGCAGAACTTAATGCGCGCGCAAACCAGTTGGCGCATTTTTTACGCAATGAACGGGAAGTAAAGCCAGATAGTCTAGTTGCAATTTGTCTTGAGCGTTCAATTGAAATGGTTGTTGCGATCTTGGGTATTCTGAAGGCGGGTGGAGCTTACGTTCCACTGGATCCGGATTATCCGGAGGCACGCTTGAAATATATGCTCGAAGACACCGCCACAAAAACAGTTATCACCACAAAATCACTCCAGAATCAACTGGCATTGGATGATGCGCAAGCCTTGTGTGTAGACCAACCGGAAATACAAATCCGACTTTCTACACAACTATCAGAAAATATCGATGTTGATCTTTTAGGTTTAACCGCGGCACATCTGGCTTATGTTATTTATACCTCTGGTTCGACCGGGAAGCCCAAGGGAGTGATGATAGAGCATGGCGCCTTAAGCAATCGTATTCAGTGGATGGATTCAGAATATAAATCCAGGCCCTCGGATATCATCCTGCAAAAAACACCATTTAGCTTCGATGTATCGGTATGGGAATTTATCTGGCCCTTAACTGTGGGTGCCAGTATGGTATTGGCCAAGCCCGGTGGGCATCGTGATGCTGCTTATTTAACTGATTTAATATGTGCAGTCGGCGTAACTAAATTGCATTTCGTTCCATCAATGCTGGCGGGAATGTTATCAGCCGGTGACCTTTCCAGATGCAAAAGCGTAGAACAGGTCTTTTGCAGCGGCGAGGCACTCACCGCGCATCATGTAAGGGAGTTTTTTGAATCTTGCTCCCATGCAGAATTGCATAATTTATATGGACCAACCGAAGCAGCGATTGACGTTAGTTATTGGGATTGCGGATCAACGAATAAAAGGCCAAGCAATGTGCCGATCGGCAAACCCATTGACAATATCCAACTGTATATTCTTGATCAAAATTTGAATTTGCTGCCAGAAGGTGCGGTTGGAGAATTGCATATCGGAGGTGTTGGATTAGCCCGTGGTTATCTGAATCGCCCTGAGTTAACACAGGAAAAATTTATTGCGAATCCGTTTTATCGCAGTGATGAATCGGCCAGCGAACGACTTTATAAAACAGGAGATTTGGCGCGCTGGTTACCAGATGGAAATATAGATTATCTTGGTCGAATTGATCATCAGGTAAAAATACGAGGATTTAGAATAGAGCTTGGTGAAATTGAAGCGGCGATATTATCTTACCCGGGTATAAAAGAAGCGCTCGTGCTGGCAAAACCAGACACGGAGGGGGACATGCGCTTAGTGGCTTATGTAGTGGCAACTGCTGAAAATTACGCTTCGTTACCAGCAGGTAGTGACGAAGCTGCTCAAAATATCCGGCAAATAAGATCTCACCTTCAAACAACACTACCAGAACATATGGTCCCCTGGGCCATCGTACCGCTTGCAGAAATGCCACTCACTCCTAACGGCAAGGCTGATAGAAAGCGTTTACCTGAGCCACAGTTTATCGCGAATGATACAGGGTATTTGGCACCGGAAAATGATCTCCAAAAATCGCTCTGCAGTAGTTGGAGCGAAATCCTCCAGATTGAAAAAATTGGCATTAACGATAATTTTTTTGAATTGGGTGGGGACTCACTCAAAGCCCTAAAATTAATCAGCCGCGCCTCCAGATTAGGCCTAAAGCTTTCTCCGGCACAAATTTTTTCACACCCCACCATCGCTGGTTTAACAAGTACGGCAAGTAATATAGAGATACTTGTACCGCAACAATTACCCACGACAGTAGGCGTTACTCCGCTTTCTTCGGCACAACAGTGGTTTTTCCGAGCCATGCCGATCAATCCAAATTGGGGTGATATCACTCAATTCTTTCAAAGACCAACGCTGGATCTGAAAATTTTACGCCGATCAATGGAGGAGTTAATAAATATCCATGACTCGCTTCGCGCCAAATTCGTATTCGATAGCGGTCGTTGGCAGCAGATTTTAGTGAGCCCATCACAGCTCGCTATTGAAATTACTTATAGAGATCTCACTGAATTACCACAAGTTGAGCGCACAGCAGCAGTTATACAAGATGTTCATCATTATCACGGCAACATGGATCTCGCGGTTCCGCCACTGGTTAAGGCGCATGTATTTTATTACGGCGCGGACGTTGGATACATCCTGCAATTCCGGATTCATCATTTATTAATTGATGGTTTTAGTATGGATATCCTTTATGAGGATTGGGATGCTATTTATCACTCGCTCGCAACACAACAAAATGTGCCTTATTTTGCAACAGCTACAACCGTGCAGGAATGGATAAACAAGCTGACACAAATGACTAACACCAGTGTCTTTCAACATGAATATGATTACTGGGTAAACCGATCATGGCACAAAGTAGCGAAGATGCCTGTTGATCATCCGAATAACCAAAACTTATCTACGCGTGGTACAGCACAGGAACGCAATCTCACGTTGCCCAAAGCCAAAGCTGTTGTGCTGGAAAAATTTCGCCATCAAAACCAAGTGATTCCTGTTGCCGATGTACTGACATCGGTTGTTGCCACCACTATTGCACAATACTGTCAACAATCCGCCGTGGTGTTAAAAGTTGTCGATGCAGCCAGACATATCGACTCGCAAGTTGATTTGAGCCGAACTCTTGGCTGGTTGGCAATGAGCCGTATTTTATTTTTGAATGTGATACCTCATGGAAACTGCACTTCATCACAAATCATGGATATATGCCAACAGCTACACGACATACCTCTTAAGGGGCTAGGTTACGAAATGCTGCAAAATTATCATGATAAGGAAGAAGTACGCCGTCATTTTGATACTTTGGCAAATCCGGAAATTTTGCTGAATTATCACGGAACATTACAAAAACCCCTAGAGGCTAATTCTGAACCTGAGAAGCTAAATAAAGTTGCTCGCGGACTTTCACAATTTTGGCCAGAGAATCCTTTCGATATATTGTTGGTCTGTGATGCTGCGTTTGTCGACGGTGATTTGAATATATCTTTACAATATAGCTCTGCTCTATTCGAGGAAAAAACTATTCTGAATTTCCTTGAGTGCATGCGATATAACCTTGAGAGTTTATGTGAGGATTTAACCAGTTCTTTACACGGGAAACGCAATATTCCAGAGCTAAGTGCACCTTAATAAGTGAGAGCGAAAAATTCGTAAAGTTTATTCACTTACATCTGATATACCACTGTGGTCTTATTTCAGGTGTTAACCATTACCAGGATGCATTTAATGTCACTCATAAATCGTTTTCCATTAACGTCCCGATTTTTAATCTGGATAGTGTTACCCATCACGGCGGCCTTCATCGCCGTGGTGTATGAACTTAACGCGAGTCTGCCTGATTTACAGGGAGAGGTCAGTTTATCCGGCTTGCAATATCCTGTAGAAATTACTCATGATAAATACGGTGCTCCACACATAAATGCTCGTACGGATCTTGATGCTTATTTTGCTTTGGGAATGAAGCATGCCAGTGACCGTTTGTGGCAATTGGAAATGCAGCGCCGCTTTAGTCAAGGCAGATTAAGTGAAATATTAGGGCCGGAAGCTATTCAATCCGATATCTGGGTGAGGACTTTAGGTTTTTCGCAAGCAGCGCGAAAATCTGTTACACATCTATCTCCAGCAACATTACAGATTTTGCAGGCCTATAGTAACGGAATTAATGCATGGGTTAACCAGCAGAAAAGCCTGCCTATTGAATTCAAGATCTTTAATGTAACGCCGGAAAAATGGACCATTGAAGATAGTCTGGCATGGCAAAAGGTTTTATCGCTAAATCTTAGTGGCAATATGTTTGATGAAATTAGAAGGCATGCGTTGCTTACCATTTTTGATGCGCATCAGTTAAGTTTTTTTTATCCATACGATGAGCTGCAGGAACTAACGAATTATCAGAGTGTATCTTTTGCAAAACCTGTCGCTAACCGGGAAACATTAATGCCGTTTGGTATTGGGCACAAATATACCGGTAGCAACGCCTGGGTTGTATCGGGAAAATTTACAGCATCTGGTAGTCCGATGCTCGCCAATGATCCTCACTTGGGATTACAACTTCCCGCGCTTTGGTACAAGGCCTCATTGAGCGGTGATACCTTGAATGTTTCCGGAATGACACTAGTAGGAATCCCGGCTGTAATATTTGGGCAAAACGCATCGATCGCATGGGGTGGGACCAACCTCATGAGTGATCAGCAGGATTTGTATATTGAAACAACTTCACCAGAACATCCCAATCAATATTTAAGTGAAAATGGATGGAAAAATTTTCTTATCCGTGAAGAGTCTATCAACATCAGTCCGGGCTTCCCTGCCGCTTTTCGCTCGCCATTAAAACCGGTCAATATCAAAGTGCGCGAAACAGAAAGGGGGCCGATAGTTAGCGATGTGACATCATCAGATGAGCCACTCAGCCTGCGGTGGGCAGCACTCGATGAGACGGATCAGTCCATTGAAGCATTTATACAATTGAATCACGCGAAAGATTGGGATGGGTTTCGCAAAGCACTTTCGCTATTAAAATCTCCGGGATTGAATTTTGTCTTTGCAGATAGGAGTGGAAATATTGGATATCAAGCTGCTGGTATGATGCCAAAACGTCGCAAGGGAACGGGAATACTACCGCAATTGGCCAGCAGCGAATCGAATTGGGATGGCTATGTTGATTTTACTAGCTTACCTTCCTCATGGAATCCTGCAGGGGGAATTCTAGTGTCTGCTAATGAGCAGATTAGTGGCAACCAGGCATTGAAACTGTCTCATGAATGGGCGCCAAAGACCCGGCATGATCGTATTGAACAGCTCCTGCACGACGCAGTAGCGCAGGGACATCCACTAACAGTGCAAGCTATGGCAAAAATCCAGAATGATTCATTTGATACAACCGGGCTTAATTTGAAATCGCTATTGGTGAACGTAACGCCGGATGGTAAACAGACAGGTGAAGCATTAACCGCGCTTAAACAATGGGATGGTGTTATCGATGAAAACGCTATAGGCCCTACCATTATTTCAACATGGAGTTTTTACCTTATCAAAGAAATTCTAGAGGATGATTTGACATCGAGTTGGCAAAGGGCTGAACTGCAGAATACACTCCTATCTTCAGACACGCTGGTAAACTGGCAGCAGCTAGCAATCATCCTCAGTGACCCATCACATGGATGGTGCAAATCCGGTGATGAATTGCCCTGCACAAGTGAGTTGCGTAACAGTCTACATAAAACAGTAGAGCAACTGGAAAAAATTACGGGAACAAGTGATGTGCAAAAATGGACTTGGGAGAATGTTGCTGTAACAGAATTACGCCATCAACCCCTAGGTGCGCTGAAGGGATTTAAACGCGTATTTTCACGTAAATCCCATCAAGTCACTTCACCCGATAGCATAAATGCCTCTAATACCCGATTTGATTCCTACGAAGGTTTTATTCAGGACTTTGGTGCCGGGTTCCGTCAAGTTTTTGATTTGCATAATTTTGATAATCATTGGTACATGATAAGTGCGGGTGAATCCGGCAATGTAATGAGTCCGCATTTTGACGATATGTTCACTCCATTTGCTAGGGGAGAACTCACCCAATCAGCAGCTGAGCAACAAAAACGCATGTTGACGATTTTTCCTGCTGAAGGTGTAACACAATGAAATTATTGAAATTATTTACCGATTATGCACCCAATAAAATTTTTATTGCCATTTGTTTAGGGGCATTATCGGGCCTTGCTTACGCCATGCTCATACCGGTGATCATGTCAGCGCTGGAGCCCTATCCAGAGCGGCTATCGCCCTTGTCGAAGCAGGCTTATTATTTTTTGGGAATGGAAATAGCTCACCCTGCTTTTGCCGGGATTTTTCTGATTCTCTGTATTGTCATCTTGCTGACACGAACAGCGTCTCAGATATTACTGGCACGTGTGAGCATGGATGTAACCAGTGACTTGCGTAAAAACCTTTACAAACGCATAGCTAGTACACCCATATCCTCTCTGGAGCAGGCTAAAAATGGCAGCCTTATTCAGGCGCTCACGACGGATGTGCAACGCATTATCCATGGCGCCAGTTTAATACCTGACATCCTTATCCAGACCTCAACTCTCATTGGTCTGATGGGTTTTCTTTGTTACCTGAATAGTGATGTATTTAAATTTGTGTTGCTCATTGTTTTTTTCGGGATACTCACTTTTCAAATACCGATGATAATTGGTGACCGATATTTTGCTCGCGCACGTGCACATATGAATGACCTTCAGGAAGGATACAGAGGGTTGATTGATGGCGCCAAAGAGCTGAAGCTTAATAAAGAAAAAGCCCGTCATTTTTCTGAGAACGAATTGTTACTACCCGAAAAGTGCGTTATTACACTTGAAAAAACCGGCTTTACCATTGTGCAAGTTGCACGTAATTACGGCGATATGATTTGCTTTATCACCATGGGCGCAGTGGGCTTTATTTATGTTAATTACCGTGCAATATCAATTGCTGAATTGACAGGCATAATAATGGTGTTGTTGTATATTACCGGTCCTGTTGCTTACATTTTAAATGTCCTTCCCGATATAGGCCGCGCTAAGGTATCGCTGAAAGCTTTCAATGATGTTCTTGAGCAATTACCGACAGAAGACATTATCGATGAAGTGCGGGTGGTACCTGATTGGCAAACCATAACTATATCTAATGTGATATATAGCCACCCAAGTCAAGATCCATTAATTAAACCATTCGATATTGGTCCTATTTCGGCCAAAATAAAACGAGGCACAATCTCATTTTTTGTAGGAGGAAATGGAAGCGGAAAATCAACGTTCCTAAAAGTATTGAGCCTACATTATCTTAACAGTGGTGGATCAATAAAGTTTGATGATTGCGTAGTTACACCGGAAAACATTAATAGCTATCGCCAGCAGGTCGCCTGTATTTACTCAGATTATTATTTGTTTAAAAAGCTTCACAACCAGCGCTCCCACAACAGTGAATTGATTGAACAAGTGAATTACTACCTGGAAATATTAGAACTGAAAGAAAAAGTTCGTTTCGAAAATGGTCAGTTTTCAACTATTCGCCTTTCCGATGGACAGCGTCGGCGGTTAGCATTGTTGGTGGCATTCCTTGATGACAAAGTACTCTATGTATTTGATGAGTGGGCCGCAGATCAAGATCCCCGTTTCAAGCAAATTTTTTATTTAGACCTTTTGCCCAAGCTTAAAGCGCAAGGCAAGGCGGTTGTTGCGATAACTCATGATGATCGTTATTTTGATGTAGCAGATCAAATTTTGGTGTTTGAGCGCGGCACTCTGATTGGAAAAAATATCTCCATCCCAACTGAACTTCCCGAGCTAATAACTAATTAATTTATTAATAAGACGAAGCTTCTTAATTAAATAACTATTTTTTGTAGTGAATTGACAATTAATCCATAGGATTTTATGAATGTTTTTTTCTATAATTATTCCAAGTTGCGGTCGATTGGGTATGCTGGAGCGAGCAATTGCAAGCTTGGATGCACAAACCTATAAAAATTTTGAAATAGTCATTGTCGATGATATGAAAGAAGGTAGCTTGGATATGGCGGCCTTGGACTATAAACATCTCAATATAATTGTTGTGAAAAATAACGGGGCGCATGGTGTTTCTCGTGCACGAAATCTTGGTATCGTTAGCGCAACAGGGCAATGGATTTGCTTTTTAGATGATGATGATGAATTCTGCAGTGATTACCTTAATACTTTACAAAAAAATATAGAGGCTGATAGTTCAACTGATTTTTTTTGGTGTGGGGTTCAATTGAAATTAAATCCTCAAGAATCTAAAAAATCACTAGTTGAATTGCTTTTTTACAAAGATACAGATGTATTTAAGATTGGGATAAGTTACGGGGTTGCGGTAAAAGCCTCTGTATTGGACCGTTACGGTTATTTCAATGACGATTTTTTTGTGGCTGAAGATACAGAATTAATTTTCAGACTGCTCGATAAAAACATTATCACAAAGCCAATTAAAATGATCGGCGTCATTAAAGACGAAACACATACCAATCGCCTGTCTTCAGGTTATAAAATTTATTCTGATACAAGAGTTTATGAAAGATTGTTTGATATGTATCATAATTTATTGTTAAAGCATAAAAACATCTATTTTGACCTGCTTAGCTGGAGTGTATATGTTCATTTAATCAATAAAAACTATCACTTTTCGGCTGTGATGTTTCGAAAAATGTTGAAAACTATATTTATGAAGCCGCTAAAAAAATAAAAAATGGTGAGTGACTGTGTAGGTGCAGAGCTATGGGTTACTATTTTTTCGTCAACTCCAGACTGCCAAGACCATGAAGGTTTATTTTAAACCGACAAAAAGTGTCGGCGCGGAAAGCCGACATTTTTACTCTGCCTAAAAATTCAATTCAGTAATAAACAAGCCAATTTTTGATTTAAAGGTATCTGCGTCTAACTTTGTAATGCTTACTTCAGGGTTAGGAAAAGTGATGTTGCCTGCTTTTGTGGATAGCACCCGCATCCACAAACCATTGAGCACATAATCAGTCACATTTTTGTCAAATTCAGAAAAATTCTGATTAAATGCTCGCGCCAGTGACTCTTCTTCATTTTTTCCCTCTTTGACTGCCGCCAAATATACCTCTAGCGATTGACGCAGTTCGGGCGAAGAATTGATGTAATGCATAATGAAAAATGCCCTCGCATAAAACTGATCTACTTCAATTCTGTCGCTCATTTTAGTTGATTGAAGTGGCAACTGTTTAGTTTTCAAGATTTTCTCAGCATCTATCTGCAATCTGCCTGCACTGGTATATAGTCCGTAGGTGCGAAACATAATTGCTTTTGGATTACCCAAATACACTTTTTCACCATCGAATTTAAAAGTACCCAGGTATTCGGCCTTACCTTCCTGAACCCATAAGGGGTGAGGTAATCGATTGAGGGAGAATTTGTGCACGAAATGTGTGTATTCATGCAGTAGTACCTGCCGACCAAAACTAGGCTTTTTTAAATCGTCAGAGTATTTGTCCACATTGGCGATTGCATAATATCTGTCCGGCTGAATCACAAAAACACCAGCCCAGGTTTTGGGTAAATTCATGTGCTTAAAACTCGAACTTGAGCCCAATGCTAAAATCTGCAAGGGATCAAGATTTGGGTGTAGTTGCATGCCCATCAATTCAATAAGAAAATATCGATAAGCCTCCAGGTCATTTATCAGGATCCGGGCCTTTTTTTCATTTAGATCAGTAATGATTTGAAAGTCTTTTGTGGTCAGCTGCAGCCATTTTCCTTTGGCTAATTTTTCAATATTTGCAGCGGACGCAGAGATTGGGAAAGAGATGATCAATAGCAAGAACATCAAGCGAGATTTTCTGATAAATCCTGACATAATAAGAATCCATGAATTGATTATTTTTTGACGGTGTTCTGATTGCGCTACCTTTAATCGCTGCAGCAACTTCCCAGCAGCGGTGGCGTTAAGCAAAAGTCGCGACAAACCACGGTGAACTGTGTAATTGGATATCAAATTTAGATAGAAGTCTAGCCGGCTGCCGCAAGTTGCAGGCAGCCTCCTTTGCCCTACCCTCACAGTACATAACAATCGGATATGCCCTAATGAACGACCTAACCCTCACACAACTCGTACTGGTTCTACTAATCTTCGTGTGGAGTGGATTCGTTCGCACTGGTTTGGGGTTTGGTGGGGCGATGATGGCGTTGCCGTTGTTGTTGCTGGTGGATAATCGCCCGTTGGTGTATCTCCCGATTATTGCTGTGCATCTGCTGATTTTTTCGACCTTGACTGTGTGGCAAAACAATCGTGCGCGCACGGCGACAGAGGAAAAAAAACCATCGACCGTAGATTGGGTTTATTTAAAAAAATCGCTGAAGATTATGATCATTCCCAAGCTCATTGGTGTAGCTGGTTTGTTAACGATTCCGTCGAACATTATGAGTGCGATTATTTTTGCCATTATCTCGGTATATTCCATCACTTATATTCTGAATAAACCATTTAAGAGTTCCCACCCGGTGAGCGATGGGATTTTTTTATCGCTTGGTGCTTACATTAGTGGTACTTCACTGATTGGGGCGCCGCTGATTATGACGGTGTATATGGTGCATGTGGCGCGTGAAAAATTGCGCGATACTTTATTTGTGCTCTGGTTTATTTTGGTGAGTATCAAGATGGTGGCGTTTCTTATCGCCGGGGTAGATCTGCAATTACAGGCGCATCTTTGGTTATTACCGGCAACTGCCGTGGGTCACTATTTTGGTTTGAAATTTCACGAGCGATTGGTCAAAGCTGATCCGGTGGTTTTTTATCGGGTGATTGGCAGTGCTTTATTGGTGCTGAGTGCTTTTGGATTATTTTCCATTTATTAATCAAGAGACTATCAATTCATTATTAATTTAAGTCGCTCGCAATTTAAGTCACTACTCATTCAAGTGACTATTAACTCATAACCTATATCGCTCAAGTAGCGGTGTTCTGTTTCCAGATCTGCATAAGTGAGCGGATGTTGTTCGAGCCAATTGCCGGGCAGGTGTAAATCTATACGTTTTTCTCCTGCTGATAAACGAATACCAGGAGCACCTTCTTTAACCCGGCCGCGATGAAAAATCGCCGCGAGGCGCAGTAAAATTGCGATGCGCACCAAGTCAGTATTGTCGAGTGGAAAACTTTTTGTGGGGAAACGTTTGCGATGTGCAAGCACCAGCGCGGCGAGTTGGGTTTGCTCGGCGCGTGAACAGCCGGCGAGATCGACATGCTGCACGATATAGGCAGAGTGTTTGTGATAATCGTTGTGCGCTATGTCCAAACCGACTTGATACAAACGCGCGGCCCAGCCGAGTAATTTGTTTGCGTCATCGGCAGTGAGCTGCCAACTCTGTGCAACCTGGGTTAATAAATTAAGCGCGGTTTTTTCGACTGCTTTGGCTTTGTCCATATTCACATGGAATCGCGCGGAAAGAGCATCGACACTCGCCTGGCGAATATCGTGATTTTCCAAGCGGCCTTTTTGATCGAATAACAAACCTTCGCGCAACGCCCAATCTGCAGCGACCATTTGCTTGAGTTCAAGCGCGTCAAACAGTGCACTTAATACAATTACCCCGCCAAGGAATACTGGTTGGCGATCATCAGAGAGCCCGGCAATTTGTGCATCCAATTTTCCGTGATTTAAATAAACGGCAATAATTTTTTCGAGCGAATCAAGCGTGATAGTGCCATCGCTCCAACCGTTGGCTTCGCAGACTTTAGCAACAGCTTTGATACTGCCTGACGCGCCCAACACTTGTTTCCAGCCGCACTCCAGAAATTCATCTTTGACAGGTTCAAGTTCTTGCAAGCAGGCGATAAGCGCTTTGGTAACTAATTTCTCATTAACTTTGCCGTCGCTAAAAAACTTTTTGGTGATGGCGACGCAGCCCATGTTTAAACTTTCTTTGAGCAGTGTATTCATGCCCTCGCCCAGAATAACTTCAGTACTGCCGCCGCCGATATCCATCACAATACGGTTGCCTTTGGCCGGCGCTATGCAGTGAGCGACGCCGAGATATATCAGGCGCGCTTCTTCATCGCCAGAAATAATTTCCACCGGATGACCGAGGCGTTTTTCCGCGTCGGCTAAAAACTGGCGCGAGTCGGTAATACTGCGCAGGGTTTTGGTGCCGACAATACGCACACTGCGCGAAGGATAAGCGCGCAGACATTCACCGAACCGCTCCATGCACGCAAGCGCACGCTCGCGTGCATCCTCACTCAAACTGCCATCTTCTTGCAGACCAAAACCCATTCGCACCGGCTCGCGTAAACGGTCTAGCAGCGTGAGCTGGCCGTTGTCCCAGCGCGCTACAATCATATGGAAACTGTTGGAGCCGAGATCAATCGCGGCGATATGGCTGGTCTTGCGGCTATTTGAGGAGAGGTTAAACATGTGCACTTACTCAGGATTTTTGGCAGTGGTGATTATGCGAGAGTTTGGCGATATTACAATGACAAATTCCCTGCGAATTTACCTCGTCGAGCTTGAACATAAAACATGTGCAATAAAAAAGGCAACCACTCGCGTGATTGCCTTTTCGAAGAGCACAGCGGTTGAATTAATTCACAACTTCCGGCTTTTCCGCCTGAGCTTGAGCGGCTTCTTGTTGTGCAGCGGTAATTGCTTGCACAAATATGGCGTCGAAATTAATGGGCGCGAGCATCAGCGGTGGGAAGCTGCCGCGACCGAGAATGCTATCAACGGCTTCACGCGCATAGGGGAAAAGAATTTGCGGGCAGGCAGTATTGATCAGTTGGGTAACGGCTGGACCTTCAATACCTGAGATGGCAAATAAACCGGCTTGTTTCACTTCCACCAAAAACACCGCGCGGTCTTCGATGCGCGCCGTAATAGTGAGCAGCAACACCACTTCAAACAGACCTTCTTCAATCTGGTTGGCCTGGATGTTTAAATCCTGCTGGATATTAGGTTTGTAGGCTTTGGTAAATGCTTCCGGGCCCATGGGGGTCTCGAAGGAAATATCCTTCAAATAAATACGTTGGATCGCAAACACCGGGCTGCCAGCTTCTACTTGGCCAGCATCTTGTTGATTATTTTCTTCTGACATAATGGACTCGACTTGACTGGTTTAAGAATGATTTGTGTAACACTGTTTCAGAATGTCGCTTAGGCTTGTGCCAAAAGCGAATCCAATTTACCGGCTTTATCCAGCGCCCAAAGATCCGTAAAACCGCCGACATGCGTGTCGCCGATCCAGATTTGCGGGACTGTGCGCTGGCCGCTTTTGGCCATCATTTCCTGACGCAATTGCGGTTGGCTATCGACGCGAATTTCTTCCACTGCAACGCCTTTTTGCGCCAATAATTTCTTGGCATTGACGCAGTAAGGACAAACTGCGGTGGTGTACATCAACACGCGCGCCATAACAAACTCCAAAAATAGCACTACTTTTTTAAACGTTTACTTACCTTTCACCAGCGGCAAGTTCTGCGCTTGCCACTCCGCTATGCCGCCGCCTAAGCGGCGCACATCAAAACCTTCTTTACCGAGGAGGCGACCAACCGCACCAGCATGCTGGCCGAGTTTGTCGACGAGGATGATGGTTTTGTCTTTGTAGGTGAGCGCTTCGGTCGATTCTTTATTCAATTTTGCGTAGGGAATATTCACGGCGCCGACGATATGGCCCGCTTTGAATTCTACGTTATCGCGCAGGTCAATCAGTACCGCATTGCCATCATTCACCAACTTGGTGACCTCGTGGGGTGATACCGGGCGGCCACTTTTGATGCGGTCGCGCCAAACATACACATAGATCAACACAATCAGGATGGTGACCAGCAGCCACTCTTGGGAAACAAATGCAAAAAAATCCACGATATTTGCCTTTTGATAGTTAGCAGAGAGGGGGTTCAGACCGCCTGAGTTGCGCTAGTTGGACAAAAGTGGGGGCTTGCAAAGGGGATTTCAATGCAGGCCGCGGCAACTTTTTCGGCGCGGGCTACCGGCGCGGGGCTACTGGCGCAGGCGGTAAGGCGGCGAAGTATACACGATTGCCTGTGGCCGATAGTCGCTTGCGCATAGACACATAGAGTTACGGCGCCCAACCCGCTAGAATGCCTATCACTGTTGGGCATCGCCCGAACCATCACCTCACGGTCGCATACCTTAGCTGCCACGAGCGGCTGCCAGCATCGACCGATTCATGTTAATCCGACATTGGAAGCGATTTATGAGCGCGAAAAAACCTGTAGTTCTGCTGATTCTCGACGGCTTTGGTTACTCCGAAAAAACCAAATACAACGCGATTGCCGCGGCCCACAAACCCGTGTTTGACCAGCTCTGGGCCAACAATCCCAAAAGCCTGATTGAAACCTCGGGCATGGCGGTGGGTTTACCGGAAGGGCAAATGGGCAATAGCGAAGTGGGACATATGACCCTCGGCGCCGGCCGCGTGGTCTACCAGAATTTTACGCGCATCAATAAAGCGATCAGCGACGGTGATTTTTTTACCAATCCGGTTTATCTAAACGCTATCGATATTGCTATCGCCTCTGGCAAGGCTGTACACATCCTCGGCCTGCTTTCCGATGGCGGCGTACACAGCCACGAGGAGCACATCTACGCGATGATGAGAATGGCAGTGCAGCGAGGTGCCAAAGAAGTTTACTTGCACGCATTTTTGGATGGCCGCGACACAGCGCCGCGCAGTGCGGAAAAATCCCTGCAACGTGCGCAGGATATTTTTAAGGAATTAGGTGCTGGTCGCGTAGCTTCAATCGTGGGCCGCTATTTTGCACTCGACCGCGATAACCGTTGGGATCGCGTCAAAGCGGCTTACGATGTGATGGTCACCGGCGATGCCGAATTTGATGCGCTCACTGCAGTGGATGGTTTAAAAGCCGCTTACGGGCGCGGTGAAAATGACGAGTTTGTGAAAGCCACTGTGATCTGTGCGGAAGATGAAGAGGTCGCTACCATTAACGATGGCGACTCGGTAATTTTTATGAATTTCCGCCCCGATCGCGCGCGCGAAATTACCAACGCACTTATCGAAGAGAACTTCACCGGTTTTGAACGCGAGATGAATCCGGAAATCGCACACTTTGTGCAAACCACCGAATACGCCTCCAGTATCAACGCCCCTATCGCTTTTCCACCGGAAGATTTAACCAACTCGTTTGGTGATTACATTTCGCAACTGGGCAAAACCCAATTGCGTATCGCGGAAACCGAAAAGTATGCACACGTAACCTTCTTTTTTAACAGCGGCAATGAAGTCGTCTACCCTGGTGAAGACCGCATTCTGGTCCCATCACCACAGGTTGCCACTTACGATTTACAACCGGAAATGAACGCGCCAATTGTGACTGACAAATTGGTTGAAGCGATTGAGTCGGGTAAATACGACGCGATTATCTGCAACTACGCCAACTGCGATATGGTCGGCCACTCGGGCATTATGGAAGCTGCGACTAAAGCAGTAGAAGCTGTGGATATTTGTGTTGGTCGCGTATTGGCGGCGGTAGAAAAAGTGGGCGGTGAAGCCTTAATTACCGCCGATCACGGTAACGTAGAAGAAATGTTCGACGATGAAACCGGGCAACCCAATACCCAACACTCCACATTGCCGGTGCCATTTATTTTTTGCAGTGCGCGCAAAGGCACCATTGCACCGGGCGGTTCCCTCGCTGATGTAGCGCCCACCATGTTGCATTTGATGGGCATTCCTCAACCAGCGGAAATGACCGGTAGAAATTTGATCACCCTTGTTTAATTGATGTATGTGTAGGGTGGGTGGAGCGCAGCGATACCCACCTTGAATTCTTGATCGACCTTGTTGATGGGTATCGCTTGTGCTCCACCCATCCTACGAATTTACGTTTACATCTTCAGATAAATAAAAATATGCGTCGCTCTTTTGCATTCTCCAGAATTTTCGCGCTCAATAGCCTGCTTTGCATTGCGCTAGCATTTGCGGGGAATAGCTATGCTGATGAAAAGGCCGAGATGGCGAAATTGCAAAAAGAAATTGAAGCGCTGCAAAAAGAATTAAAGCAGGTGCAAGGCACACGCTCGGATTTGCAAAAAAATCTTGAGAAATCTGAAACACAAATTAATGATCTGCAAAAAAAAGCCAGCGAGATTAACAAACAGCTTAATGAACAAAATAAAGAGCTGGATAAACTAAAAGACGAACGCAGCCAACTTGAGCAGGCCCGCAAAAACCAGCAGGCACAGATTGCTGAACAAATGCGCGCGGCGCACAAACTCGGTGAGCAGAGCGAAGTTAAAGTGTTGTTGAATCAGGAATCGCCCGATCAATTATCGCGCATCATGAAATACCACAGCTATTTTATGGAAGCGCACAGCAATAAAATGCAAATCTATTTGGACACTATCACCCGCATCGATGCGCTCACGCCCGAAATAGAAAAAAAAACACTTGAGTTAAGCGGGATGCAAGCAAATCTGGATGCCCAGCGCGCGCAGTTAAAAACGATTCACGGCGAACGGCAGCAAGCACTTGCCAAAGTGAATAGCCAGCTCAAAAACAAAAGTCAGGAGCTCAACCAGCTCAGCGAAGATCGCCGCCGCCTGCAAGCCCTGTTGGAGCGCGTGACCAAACGTGTCGCCACAACTGGTGCGGTAAATTCCCCCAGTTATGTGCCCTTGCCAAAAGGTGGTGAGAAATTCTCATTGCGTAAAGGCCGCTTACCCTGGCCCACCCAGGGCAGCATGATTCACCGCTTTGGCAGCGCACGTATTGCCGGGCAGATGAGTTGGACCGGCGCTTATATTTCTGCACCTATGGGCAACTCCGTTATTGCGGTTCACCATGGCCGCGTAGTGTTTGCTGATTATTTTGGCGGCCACGGTTTGCTGGTGATTGTGGATCACGGTGAGGGCTATCTAAGCCTTTACGCCCACAACCAAAATTTGTTGAAGAAAGCCGGTGAACCCGTGCAGGCGGGAGAGGCAATTGCCAATGTGGGTAACTCGGGTGGACAGGCCGGTGCCGGGCTCTATTTTGAAATTCGCCACAATGGCAAACCTATAGATCCGGGCGGCTGGTTGGCGCGCGGTTGACCCCGTACCCTTGGTGGAATTATTTTTGGTAACGGCTGTCATTTTTTAATGGTTTAGCTTAGTGTGCGCCCGCTAAGCCGTCGTTTTTGCGACCCAGATCAATCCTTTATTTCCCCAGCTGTTCCGGTCTTCGGAGACCTTATGTTTCGCGCTGCTTTTACATTTCGGTTTAACACCAATGTTGTCGCCACGCACTCTGTTGTGGGCGCATTGCTCAGCCTTGTGTTATCGACTAGTTGTATTGCTGACGACAAGATCACCTCCCCCGATGCGGGCTTGCTGCCGCTCGAAGAACTGCGCACCTTTACCCGTGTTTACGACCATGTGCGCAACGGCTATGTCGATGAGATCGACGATGCCCGGCTGCTCGAATATGCCATCAAAGGCATGATCGCTGAACTCGATCCTCACTCTGCTTATCTCGATAAAGATGCGTTTGCCGATCTGCAAGCTAACACCTCGGGCGAATTTGGTGGGGTCGGATTGGAAGTGAGTCTCGACGAAGGTTTTGTCAAAGTGGTTACGCCGATGGATGACAGCCCGTCTGCGCGCGCGGGAATCTTGTCTGGTGATGTGGTGATCCGCATTGACGATGCACCTGTCAAAGGGATGGATTTGAATAAAGCCGTGAATCTGATGCGCGGGCCAAAAAATAGCCCGATCAAAATTACTGTGATGCGTGAAGGGGTTGATCAGCCGCTCGATTTTGAGTTGGTGCGCGATATCATCAAAGTGCAAAGTGTGCGTACGCGCATTCTGGAGCAGGATTATTTCTACATTCGCGTGGCCCAGTTCCAATTGGATACCGGCAAAGATGTTGCCAAAAAGCTGCGCGAGCGATTAAAGAAAAATCCAGATACGAAGGGCATTATTCTCGACTTACGCAATAACCCCGGCGGTGTGTTGCAAGCTTCAGTCGAAGTGGCCGATGCCTTCCTCGATGGCGGACAAGTGGTTTATACCCAGGGTCGCCTCGATAACAGCAATATCGGCTACAACGCCGAAGCGGGCGATATCACCAACAATCTACCGCTGGTGGTGTTGATCAATGACGGTTCGGCTTCTGCTTCGGAAATTGTCGCGGGCGCCCTGCAAGATCATAAACGCGCGGTGATTATGGGTACGCGCAGTTTCGGCAAAGGCTCGGTGCAGTCGGTGATTCCGATCAGTAACGACCGCGCCATCAAACTCACCACCGCGCTTTATTACACACCTAATGGCCGTTCGATTCAGGCGCAAGGTATCGAACCGGATGTCGATGTAGAGCGAGTGGAAATTGGCGCTATCCAAAAGGGCTTGGCCACTACCGAAGCCGATCTTGCACGCCATCTTGGCAACAGCAAAGGCGGTAAAGAGAGCAACAGTAAAGAGCGCGCTAGCAAACGTATCAGCAGCGCCGAATTGCTTAAAGAAGATAACCAGTTGCACGAGGCGCTGAATCTGCTCAAAGGTCTGCATATTTTTATTCAACGCTCACCGCTTGCCTCCGTTCAGACCGAGGCAGCGCTAATAGCGCCGGATATAGTCGTCCAACCTGAATTGCCTGCCGACCACAGCGAATAAACTGCGTGCCACCACTTATGGCCAATCGCTTTGCTTTAAGCAGACTCTGGCTGTTTGTGCTGCTGCTATGGCTCGACCAGCCAGTATTTGCCCAGGGCCGTTTGGCGATCATCATCGACGATATTGGCTACAACCGCGCACTTGGCAAACGTACCGCCGATTTAAACGGCGATTTCACTCTTGCCGTTTTACCCTTCACTCCCCACGGTATTGAACTGGCCCACCGCGCCCATCAACGCGGCAAAGAAATCATGCTGCACGCGCCTATGAGCAATCACCACAACTATCCCCTGGGGCGGGGCGGTTTGAAAAGTGGCATGCAACACGCCGAGTTTCTTGCAGTCTTGCGCCAAAATCTCGCTAATGTCCCCCATATCAAAGGCGTGAATAACCATATGGGCAGTCAGCTGACTGAAGAGAGTGAACCTATGCGTTGGCTGATGGATGAGCTTAAGGCGGAGGGACTTTACTTTGTGGATAGCCGCACCAGCGCGCAAACCCAGGCGCTGAACATTGCCGAAAAAATCCGGTTGCCCAGCGGCAGACGCGATGTCTTTCTGGATGACGAGCGAACTAGCAGCGAGATCAAATACCAGCTGATACGCGCGCTCAAACTTGCCCGGCAACGTGGTTCAGCAATTGCCATTGGCCATCCCTACCCGGAAACGCTAGCCGAATTAGAACAGCTGCAACCATTGCTGGAACAATACGATGTGCAACTGGTCAAAACTTCACAACTGATGGCGCCCAGTAGTGCGCCTCAACAAGCAAAGGGGAATGCTAATGCGGCCTGCATAGCGCCTCCGATCAATTTGTGGCCGCAGATCTGGGTACCTATTGATCCCTTCTCCCTTGATTTAGTCTTCAAGCCTTGATAAATGGCGCATAAAATTAAAAATGCAGCGTTTTGGTTATTAAAAATTCATATTACAAGACCAACTAAATCTAGTCGGCCCTTCTCAATGGTGTCTATAATCAGCGAGGGTGATAATTGATCAACCTGTGAAGGATTCGATTGTTCAGATAATTTAGCGAGGAGCTTATATGGCTACATCAAACAGAGCAGGCGAACAAGGTTCCGTGCCTTCACGCCATGGCCGCTACCTACAAAAAGATGGCTACTGGTACTACACCACCCGTGAAGGGGTGGACATAGGCCCGTTTGATAGCCGCGACGACGCTGAAACTGGCGTTGGTGAATTTATCGACTTTATTCAAGCATCCGAGCCGAAAGTGTCGGATATGCTTAAGCAGTACCGCGCGGCCTGAAGTACGCTTTAGGCCGGGCAAGAAAAAGGGCGCTCAGTGAGCGCCCTTTTTCATTGTTCGAATATCTGCCGGGATTCTACAGGCGCACTTCAATTCCCTGCGCATGCATAAACTCCTTGGCCTGCGGCACAGTGTATTCGCGGAAGTGGAAAATACTCGCTGCCAGGACTGCATCGGCGCGGCCGAGAGTTACACCGTCGACCAAATGCTGCAGATTGCCCACCCCGCCAGAGGCAATTACTGGCACTGGCACCGCATCGCTGATCGCGCGGGTGACACCCAAATCGTAGCCTTTCTTGGTGCCATCGCCGTCCATACTGGTCAACAGTATTTCACCTGCACCGTATTCCGCCATGCGGATCGCCCACTCGACAGCATTGATGCCGGTTGGCTTGCGTCCGCCGTGGGTGAATATCTCCCAGCGCGGCTCCTCACCTTCCAGGCTGACCTTTTTTGCATCAATCGCTACGACTATACATTGAGCACCAAAACGGTCTGACGCGGCTTTAACAAAGTCAGGATTGAAGACAGCGGCAGAGTTAATACCCACCTTATCGGCCCCGGCGTTAAGCATGGTGCGGATATCCTCCACTGTGCGAATACCACCGCCCACCGTAAGTGGGATAAACACTTCGCTCGCGATCTTCTCGACCGTATGTACTGTGGTATCGCGCCCTTCATGGGTGGCGGTGATATCGAGGAAGGTAATCTCATCTGCCCCTTCCAGGTTATAGCGCTTGGCAATTTCCACTGGGTCACCCGCATCGCGGATATCCAGAAATTGCACACCTTTGACCACACGGCCATTGTCTACATCGAGGCAGGGAATTATGCGTTTTGCGAGTGCCATACAGGATCCAATAATTAATTTGCGTCGCAGTAGGCTTGCGCTTCCGCCATGGTCAACGTGCCTTCGTAAATCGCGCGGCCGGTGATGGCGCCGCAGATTCCTTTGTGAGACTCAGCTTTGAGCGCAATAATATCGTCCATATTGGTGACACCGCCGGAGGCGATAATCGGGATGCTGGAGGCCTGCGCCATAGCGACTGTCGCGGGCACATTCACACCCTGCATCATGCCG
>CAZCJR010000022.1:49619-50415 GCA_964499225.1 uncultured Cellvibrionaceae bacterium
GTAGACGATACTGCTCACACCGTCCTGTTCAAAACGCTTGGCGAGCTCACTCGCTTGGATATTGGAGACTTCCGCCCAGCCGTCAGTAGCGACCCAGCCGTCTTTGGCGTCGAGGCCAACGATAATATGACCGGGAAATTGTTTGCACATATCGGTTACAAACTGCGGCTCTTTTACCGCTTTGGTGCCGATAATCACGAATTCCACTCCCGCATTCAGGTAGTACTCAATGGTCTCCGCGCTGCGGATACCGCCGCCAATTTGGATCGGCAGCTTGGGATAGGCCTTTGCGATAGCGGTGACAACACCACCATTGACCGGCTTACCCTCAAAGGCGCCGTTCAGGTCGACCAGATGTAAACGACGACAGCCTTGTTGCACCCATTGTGCTGCCATCGCGACGGGATCGTCGGAGAAAACCGTGGAATCGTCCATCAAACCCTGGCGCAAGCGCACACATTGGCCATCTTTTAAATCAATTGCGGGGATAATTAACATCTAATCAGTCTCTTAATATTGTTGAATCCCCCTAACCCCCTTTTTCAAAGGGGGGACTGGAACTCACTTCGCAACCATTTCGAGGCGCATTCATATTCCCCCCTTTGTAAAAGGGGGGCTAGGGGGGATTTAACCACCCCAATGTAAAAAATTCTTCAGTAGCTGCAGACCAGCCGTATGGCTCTTTTCCGGGTGGAATTGCACCGCGAAAAGATTGCCGCGCGTCAATGCCGCATGAAATGGCACACCATAATCACAAGTTGCGGCGATCAGGCCAGCATTTTCGGCGAAAACATAA
>CAZCJR010000023.1:0-49879 GCA_964499225.1 uncultured Cellvibrionaceae bacterium
AAAATTTCCCCCGCTTCAACACTCTATCCACTCGCCCAAGCTTTTAACCATATGGCGCAGCGCTTGCGTGAATTAATTGCCTCGCACCGAGAAATGACCAATGCTGTTTCCCATGAATTGCGTACACCCTTAGCGCGGATGAAATTTGCGTTGGCGATGATTGAAGAGGAAAAACTTAACGATAAAGATCGGCGCCAGTTGCGCAGTGTGGAGCAGGATATTGCCGAAATGGAATCGCTGATCAGCGCGCTTCTAGCCTACGCTGGCTTTGAAAAAAAGACCCAACAGTTAAAACAAACCCGCGGCCATATGCATGATCTGCTCGATGAATTGCAAGTGCGTTTCACCCGCCACAATCAACGCAATTTAAATCTGGAAATTTGTGATCCCACTGACAATGCAGAATTTATGTGTGAGTGGAAACTGATCGAAACCGTATTGCAGAATTTCATCAACAACGCCGCACGTTACGCAAAATCGCGCATTCGCATTGAACTTATGCACACGCAGACTGAATATATTATCGCCGTAGAAGACGACGGCCCCGGCATCCCCGCAAATGAACGCGAACGTGTTTTTGATTCCTTCGTCCGCCTCTACTACGCCGAACAAGATGGCGACCAAACCTCTGGCAACTCTTCTACCGGCGGCTTCGGTTTAGGCCTCGCGATTGTCAAACGCATCATGCAATGGCATCACGGCACCGCGCAGTTTGTGGAACCGGAAGTACTAGGTGGGGCAAGGGCGCAGATTCGGTGGCCGAAGAAATAAAATAAGTATCGTTTTTATTGAAACGATCTGACGAAGTTTTTCGCAGTAAAAGCAATATCGGGAAAGGTGTTTAGTAATTTTTTGTCGGCAGTAATCAATTTTAAATTCAATGATTTTGCCAGCGCTATAAATTCACAATCGTAAGCAGAACAGCCGGTATCGGTGGCGAGTTTTAATACGCTGATAGAATCGACCTGATATTCATTATTAGCCAACAACTTTTCTGCTTCCGCTTGCATCTCACAAGCAGTGTTAAAGTCGATCAGGTTTTTGCGAATATAAAGTGCCAATATATTTCTGAATTCACTGCGCCAGAGTGCGGGTGCTATCCAATCGGAATCTTCTTCCAACAAACTTTCTACATCAGCGGTGTATTCAGTGGGTAAGTAGAGATAGGCAATAGTGTTGGTATCTACAACAATCATTCCCTACCTACCTGTTTGGCAGCCTCTATATCGTCTATCGCGATAAGGTCAGCATTAACCCGGTTGCGCAATGCCTGTGCGGATGTCTTCACCGTGTTCAGCGCGGGCTTGTTGGGCAGCAAGGCTTTTTCGAGGCAGACAATCAGCTCGCTATTGATACTCCGGTGATGTGCTTGGGCTGCCTGCTTCAGCTGGGCATACAGCGGATCGGGAATATTTTTGATAGTTAAAGAAGCCATAATGGTTAACCTTTGAATAGATGAAACCATTTTGGTTGCAAAATGGTTGCTAGTCAAGGCTTACGATGCCTGCTTTTTAGCTTGCCAACTAGTCTAGCCTCCGTTAACGTTTATACGTTGCTACATTTTTGGAGGTTGCTATGACGACCACAATTCTATCCAGTAGAGAGTTCAATCAGGATACAGGCAAAGCTAAAAAAGCTGCGCTGCAAGGGCCGGTATTTATTACGGATCGAGGTAAGGCGTCTTATGTACTTTTAACCGTAGAGGAATACCGCAAGATCAGTGGGACACAAGCCAATATTGCTGACTTATTGGCAATGCCTGAGTCCGAGGATATAGATTTTCAGCCGCCGAAGTTGAACGTCACAGGGCAGGTGCCGGATTTATCATGATGTATTTATTGGATACCAGTGTTGTCTCCGAGTTGAGAAAACAGACGTCAGGGAAGGCTGATACAAATGTAGTCGCTTGGGCTAAGTCAGTTCCTGCCGATAGCTTATATCTGTCGGTCATCACCATCATGGAACTTGAGATGGGCGCGCTTTCTATCCAGCGAAAAGATTCACGGCAGGGGAATTTATTGCGCCTGTGGTTGGATACTCAAGTCATACCTTCGTTCAGCGGCAGAACTATTTCGATAGATGTTCCCATTGCCCAATGTTGTGCCGGCTTACACATTCCCGACCCGCGCTCGGAGCGCGATGCGCTTATTGCTGCAACTGCCATAGTCAATGGCATGACCGTGGTAACGCGTAATTCCCCCGACTTTGAACCTACCGGTGTGAAGCTACTGAATCCGTGGCTTTAGCCGTTCGATTAGTGAAAAACTATGTAATTTAGAAGTTGAACTTTGGAATTACATAGAATTTCGGATTCAGGGCCAAAAAATAAGGTTTGTTATCCCCTTTAACCGCCGTTTTGAAAATTGAATAGGTGATTCCAATCGAAAGCGAAAAAATAACCTTAGTGCTTTTACCCGGCCTCAATGGAACGGCAGGTTTATTTGACCCATTACTTTCAGTTGCCGCCAGTGAATATGAGCTAATGGTAATTAGTTATCCAACACATCAAGTGAAATCTTACGAAGAACTAACTGAGTATGTGTTTGAAGAAATCGGCTCGATTAAGGGGCGATTTATTTTAGTGGGTGAATCTTTTTCCGGGCCCATAGCCATATTGCTATCTGCTAGAAGTAGTAGTGGTTTGATTGGCACTATTTTAGTTGCCACTTTTGTATCGGCACCTTATTTCACATTGGCCAAATACTTGCCGTGGACATTAATATTTAAACTGGCAAAAATTATGTGTTGGGTGCAGATCAAATTGAGCAATGCAAAAAAAGCGAGCATTCTCAAAGCAGCCAGTATTGAATTACAAAAAGTAAGTCCGGCTGTGTTGGCAGCTAGAACCAGAGCTGCGTTTAGAGTCGATGTGAGCAAAGAGTTGCAGAAAAGTGGAGTACCCATAGTTTATTTTTCTGCAAAGTATGATGTTCTTGTACCTAAATGGAACTTGAAAAGAATCGTTAAAATTAAACCGGATATTAACGTTGAGACTTTCAACACTAGCCACTTTTTACTTCAATCTGTTCCGCAACAAGCGTGGGAGGCAATCGATAAATTCATAAAAGCAACTGCGTAAAGGATTTACATCTCATCCAACGCCTTAATCTGCAAAATTATCTCCACCACCTTGCTGCCTTTCTCTGTTAAATGATATTCCGTGCGCGGTGGCAATTCTTTGAAGCTTTTTTTATCGAGCAAGCCGTATTCCACCAATTTGCGGAAGCGCTCGCTTAATACTTTGGTGGAGATGCCTTCGATGCTGCGTTCCAATTCACCCGGGCGGTGAATACCTTTGCCGACATTGGTTAATACCGACACTGACCATTTACAGCCGATCACGTCTTCCAGTTTTTGATAGCTGGAGCGGCTGCGCAATGAAATATTTTTTGTCTTGTCCATCAATAATTTACCCCAAAAAGTTACCCGGGCACCAAAAAGTGCCTGCTGTTTTTTGCGCGCGGCGATTTGTAAAGTAAATTCAGTCGTTCATTCAAACGGCGATTTTCTTAACCCTAACAGAGAGATTACTTTATGAAAAGCCAAGCGATTTTTTATCATGCCGGTTGCCCGGTTTGTGTTGCCGCTGAACATCAGTTGTTGGATTTGGTTGATGGCAATCGTGTGCAAGTTGAAGTGGTGCATTTGGGCGATGCGAAACAGCGCGTGGCAGAGGCCAAAAAATTGGGTGTTAAATCTGTGCCTGCTTTGGTGGTGGATGGCCAGGTGTTACATATCAATTTCGGTGCGGCGATTGAAGCGCTGGAATAAGTCTTAGGCAGGTGAGCGCTCCATGGCTTGCCTTCCCAGTTTGTCGCTGTATTCCATATTCGTTTAATAATTAGTCGCATTCAGGGGTAGCGCTTGCCAAAACCTTGGGTATAGAATGCGATCACCTTCACAGAAAGGTAATAAGAGATGCCAGAAACCGGCTTTATTGTCATGCATAAATAAGTTTAATTACGCATGTTGGCTTGGTTGGCACTCTCGACAAATAAGAGGCACAGCCTCAATTCCCCGGCAATGTTATTCCTCAATTTAGTTCTGCCCGATCAATCCGTAAAGGGTTTGGTTCGTGCGCCAGCTATTGTTTTGCAGTGTTTTTGACAGCCTTGAGCTGTGGCCGTCAGTTGCGGGTTTTGCGCGGCGATGGACCTGATAATAAACGTTAAATATCGGCAGTGATTTTCAGTAAACGGTTGGTACCAGAGGCTATCGTCAGCCCAGCTGGTGGTAGTTTTTTGTCTGAATTTGGCGCAGGCCAGATCCAAGAATAACTACAACTGTGAGAGCACCATGAAAATCCATCTGCTAGTAGCTGTTTTACTCTCTGCCTTGCTCAGCGCCTGTGGCGGCGATTCCAAAAAAGGAACCTCACCAGGCAGCTCATCGCCCGTAGGCACTCAAAAATCCAGTGCACTGGTGCAAACCAGTTCAGCCCAAGCGGCGAGTAGTCTTGCTAATACGCCTGATCCCACCCCGGTTGTCGGTGTGTTTGTGGATGCGTTTGTCGCGGGCATTGGCTACCGCACCCCGACGCAATCGGGCTTCACTAATGCTCAAGGTGAATTCAATTATTTGCCGGGTGAGATGGTGACTTTTTTTATCGGCGCGTTGGAGTTTCCTCCGGTGTCGGCCAAGGCCATAGTGACGCCGCTGGATATGGCACAGAACCTCGACCCCAGCTCGCCCATGGTGCTGAATATCGCGCGCCTGTTGCAGAGTTTGGATAGCGACGGCAATCCGGCTAACGGTATCACCATCAACCCGGCGGCGGCGTTAGTTGCAACCCAGGTGGATTTCACTCTCGATGTAACCCAGTTTGCCGGTTCCCCTGCAGTCGCTAATCTGATTGCCAATTCCGGCTCCATCACCACGACAATTGTGTCGGTCGAAGAGGCGCTTGCGCATCTGCGCGATAGCCTCGAGTCTGTTGGTGTGCCCATTGTCGAGGGTTCCAGCTCCAGTCAGAGTTCTACAACTCAGGTTCCGGTGAGCTCCGCGGCGGCCGTTTCTTCAGTGCAATCCAGCGTTGCAGTGGTGCCGGTATCGTCCAGCTCAGCGTCTTCCAGTTCAGTAACGTTGAGTTCAGTACCATCAAGTTCTGCCTCCTCCAATCCAACGCCATCAAGCACTGCGCTATCAAGTACCTCTCCATCAAGCATCCCTGCGGTGCCAAGTTCAGCGGCGGCTAGTAGTCTGGCGCCAAGTAGTTCATCGGCCAGCTCAACCGGGGTTTCGCTTTCCAGCGCGCCCAACTCAGTGTCCAGCAGCGCAAGTTCCGCACCGGTAACGGCCTCGCCCGATTTCAATACTGTGTATGGATATGCCTCGCTCAATGGCGGTACGACGGGTGGTGCCGGTGCCAATGCGGTGGAAGTGGCGGTGTGTAACGGCGTGGATTTAACCGCCGCGCTGGCTAACCCTGCTTACAGCGATAAGCCGCTCACCATTTATGTGGATGGGGTGATTACCTGGCATAACTCGGGCAATAAAGACATCAAACTCAATCGCCCCAATGTGTCGATTATCGGCCGTGGCAATGACGCCGAGTTCTGGGGTACCGGCATTCATATCACCGCCAGCAACGTGATAGTGCGCAACCTCAAAATGTACAAGGTGCCGCAGACGCGCGGCCAGGGCGACATCATTACCATCGATGGCCGCAATGGCCCGGTGCGCAATGTGTGGATCGACCACAATGAGCTGTTCAATGATCTGAACGTGGCGATTCCGGACAGCATTACTGATCCGGCGTTGCGTGATGCCTATCAAAAAGATTACTACGATGAGTTAGTAAGCGGCCGCAGCGATGTGGCGGATATCACTATCTCCTATAACTATTTGCACGACAGCTGGAAAACCTCGCTCTGGGGTTCGTCGGATGAGGACAACTTCGACCGCCGCATTACCTGGCACCATAACTACTGGCACAAGGTGAACTCGCGCCTGCCGCTGTTCCGCTTCGGCAAGGGCCATATCTACAACAACTACTACAACAGTGTGGACACCTCGGCGATCAATTCGCGCATGGGCGCCATCATCCGCGTTGAACGCAATGTGTTTGAAAACACCAAAAACCCGGTGATGTCGCAAGACAGTAGCGCCATTGGCTATTGGGAGCTGATCGAGAATCAGCTGCGCGACGGTATTATCTGGGTCGATAAAGAGGGCGAGACGAATATCATCGCCGACGAATTCCTGGCCGATGACACCTCAACCGGCACCCTGACATTGCCGCTAGATTACCGCTACGCACCAAGCTTGATTCCGGTGGAAGAGGTACCCGCGCATGTGCAGCAATACGCAGGCGTAGGCAAGATCACCACCGCACCCGCTGTGCTGGCATGTACCCGCCCCGAGTGGGATATAGAGCCGCCACCGCCACCGACCAATGAGCCGGAAACCGCTGATCCGTCATCAGTAAGCTGGAACCTGTTCAACGGGAATGCCAGCCCATTCGATGCAAATGCCATCACTTTAGCCGATGGTATTACTAGTGCGCCCTTTGTGATTCAGGGCAGCGCGAGCGATTTCACCTCAACCGGCGCTGGCGCGGTGTTGTTTGATTCCACCTCGCTCGGTACCAAAAACAACCGCGCGCGTATCGCTAATACCACCCGCAGCGATGGCGTCTACCCCAAATATTTCACCGTAATTGCCGGGATCAAAGGTTTTAATCCGCCCGCAAATGCCCGCGTATTGGAGATGGAAACCACCTTTGGCGATGTCGGCGGTACTGCTGCCAGCCGTTTAAAAGTGGTGTTGCGCGCTGATGGCGCCAGCAATTACGGGGTGCAATTTGAAAGTGCTCCGGCCCCAAATACTGCCTATGGCTTGGCGATGGACGAGTACCGTGTGTATCACTTCACGGTTGCGCTCTCCAGCCCCACCACCGGCTGGGCCCGCGCTTATCTCGATGGTTCCAATACGCCCGTGCTGAATCAGACAGAAGTGCAATTTGCGTCGACTGCCGCGACCAACAACTACCTGCAAATTGGCGATGGCGGCAGCAATCCCTATAAGGCCTTGATTGACTGGATGGTATGGACGGATGCGGGTGCTTACACCCCCGCGCAGCTGTCCGGACTGCTGCCTGCGAATATCGGCTGCGTGAAAGGTTACGGCCCGTCGGAAAACCTGCTCGATTGTGACTTTACTGGCGTTGGTACAACCAGCTCATCTGCCGCCAGTTCCTCCGCTGCCAGCAGCGTAATCGATAGCGGTTCTTGGGCAAGTGTGTCTTCGACCGATGTCGTGGTGGGCAGCTCGGCGGGTGCAACGACTTCTTCAGTAGCCGCGACATCATCGAGTGCAGCGAGCAGTTCTATCGCACCGGCCTTCGCCTGTGGTTCCGAGCCGGGTTTGTATTTTTGCGACGATTTTGCCAGCGGGTCTGGAAATTGGGATCAACTGGTTGACCCGGCTTCGCTCACCGCGCCCACTGGTGCCTTCGATCTTCTCAACGATGGCGGCAGCAACGATGTATTGCGCTACACCGCTGCAAGCAGGGGCGGTGTTCTGGCTCTAATAAAACCGGCGGCCTTTGCTGGGGTGAGTTCAGCAGATTACTACGTGGAGGCACGGATTCGTCCGCGCAATAACGGCACTACCGGGGGCAAGCAGTTGTACATTATCGCCCGCGCGCAGGATGCCAATAACTGGTACGGCGCTGGTTTTAATGTACAAAACGCTACCACCAGCACCCGTGTGGCCATCGGCAAAATGGTTGCGGGGACCTTGAGTGACAATATCTTTACCCGCTACAACACCGCAATTGAGCAGGGTGCAATCGGTGCTACCGACGGAGTTTGGTACAAAGTCCGTCTGGAAATGAAAGGCACGGCGATCAAGGTCTACTTCAACGATTTGTTGGTAATTAGTGGAGCCGATGCGAGCTTTGCCAGCGCTGGTATGATCGGTTTTTATACCACTAATAAATCCTTTGAAATCGACGATATTAAAGTCGGTAATGCCGATGATAAGCCGCCCGTGCCATCGCAGTTGAGCATTTTGCCCACTGCCGACTACAGCGCCGAAGTGGGCGACGCTGCGCGAGTCATCACCGTGACCGCCAAAAACCAGCAGAGCGCTGACGACACCTTTACTGTGGAGTCGAGCAACCCGGCCGTAGTGGCGGTGAGCACTAACGGTACCGAAGTGAGTTTGAATCCGGTCGGCGCGGGCAGTGCGGTTATCACCTTTACCAGCGGTTCCGATGCCAGCCTGACCCGCACTGTGACGGCGACCATAGCACCGCAGTTTGTGATGCCTACCGCGAGCTACAACCTCAGTGGTCTGGTAGCACCAGCGGCGGGTGAAACCCATGTTTATGCCGATACCAGCCTGACCCTGACCTTTGACTCACCGCCCACCTTGGGCACGGCGGGCGCGATCCGCATCTTCAAAAGCAGCGATGATTCGGTGGTGGATACCATCAAACTGGTCGATCACAAAGACAGCATTGGTTTCGGCACTTTGCGCACGCTTAATACCCGTCCGATCAGTATCTCGGGCAATACCGCCACCATCGCCCTGCAGAGCAAAAAGTTGGAATACAACACCAGCTACTACGTGGCGGTGAGCGCATCGGCCTTTACTGGCGCGACTCTGGCGACCCTGCCGTTTGAAGGTATCGGCAAAAATGCCGGTTGGACGTTTACCACCAAACCAGCACCAGCGGCAGGTTTAACTTCGCTCACGGTGGACGACACCGGCACCACTGCCGACTTCCGCACCCTGCAAGGCGCATTGAATTATGTGATGCAAAACCTGACCAAAACTGATGCAGCGACGATTACCGTTAAAAACGGTACTTATCCGGAGCTGTTGTATCTGCGCAACAAAGACAACCTCACCATCACCGGTGAAAGTCGCGATGGAGTATTGATCCAATACCAGAATTCCGAAGCCCTTAACCCGGGCTCGGCTGGCCGCCCGGTATTGTTGGTCGAGTTGGCGGATATGTTGACCTTGGAAAATCTGACCCTGAAAAACACCACCATCAAAACCAGCAGTGGCGGTCAGGCGGAAACACTTTATTTCAACAGCACCGGTCGATTGGTCGCCAAAAACACCGCCTTTATCAGCGAACAGGACACTCTCCAGCTGAAAGGCTGGAACTGGATTTACCGCTCGCTAGTGGTAGGTAATGTAGATTTCATTTGGGGCAGCAGTAACGCCGCGTTGTTTGAAGAGAGTGAAATCCGTTCAATCGGCGATAGCAGTAACGCGGGCAATGGCGGTTATCTGGTGCAGGCGCGTGTGCCCAGCGCGACGGATAAAGGTTATGTGTTCCTTAATTCAAACCTGACCCAAGGTATTGGCCAGACCGGCAATAGTATTCCCGCCGGTGCGACTTACCTGGCGCGCAGCCCTGGCGGTACTGCGACTTGGGATAATGTGGTGTTTATTAATAGCCGTATGGATACCCATATCAACGCTGCGGGTTGGGCAGGTGCAGGAGTGAATAGCCAGCCAGCACCAAATCCGGGTACGGCAACGGCAACCACCGGCTGGCGCGAATTTGCCACTATGAATGCCAACGGCGATAGCATCAGCCTTGCCAGTCGTGTAGGTGGATATGAGTTGTCCCTCGGTGAAGTAATGAACGATTACTGCAACCGCGCGCAAATCTTTGCCGGTTTCAACTCCAGTGCCGGTTGGAACCCGCTGCCGGGCGACACCACCGACTGCGCCAACTTTGGTCAGGCAAGCAGTGGCCAAGCAAGTAGTTCATCCAGCAATGCGGCTTCCAGTGACAGCAGCAATAGCTCGGAGGCTGCTTCGAGTGCTGAATCTTCGAGTGATGCAAGCTCGTCTAGTTCATCGGCGAGTTCAACGCCGGAAGGTGAGGGGTCTTCATCAAGCGCTCCCTCGAGTGTTGTTGCGGTGACCAAGACCTGGGGTTTTGACTCGCCGGCCTACGCGACCGCCGATACCAATCTATTTACCGCTACCTATAACGGTGCCGGCGATAACGGTATCAAGATTACTGGCAGTGAAGTGACGGTAGACGGATTGGTATTCAACTCAACCGCAGCCAGTGTGCTGCGCTATCGCCCGGCTGGATCGGCGAACAATTCGAGCGCAACAGCCTTATGGAATACCAATGGTTCCTTTTTCAGCAACAACACCACTTTGGTTCCTGCGGTGGGCGAGGATCTTCCCATCAATGTTCGCACCTATATTGCAGTGCCTGTGGAGGCGGGCAAGGCGTTGGCCCTCAGTGTCAGTTATCGCCAAACCGGCAATAACACCGCCACTGCGGGTAAATTTGCACTCGTGGGCAGCGATGGCAAAGTACTGGCCGTGAAGGATGCCAGCTTTACCAGCGCCAGTGGGGGTGATTCCATCAGTCTCAGCCTGGATGCCAGCCACAGTCAGACTGCGATCAAGCTGATTTATGGGCGTGAAGGCTTATCCACCGGTGGGGTGACTATTCTGGAGATAGTTCGTCAGCAGTAAACAGTGACCTTAGGATTAACCAAAACCCCAGGTTATGACTGGGTTTTTTGCTTCTCGGGACAGGCATTTTTAAAGTAGGCATTTTTCGGAACAAATCCGGGTAAGGAAATGTGAAAAAAACAGCCAGTTACTGGCATAGGCCAGCCAAAATGGGTATAACGGGGGCATGTTGATTTCCTATTTCACTGACACATCGAGTGCAGAGCACCCGAACTTCGATGCCTTCTGGCTGCGCAGCCGATCGCCGCTGTGTCAGCGCCATCCCTTTTTTACCGACCCGCCTGCGTTAATCTAATACTCGTCTGCGTTTTATGCTTATAGTCAGCCTGTTGCGCTGGCTGTTGTTGTGCATTGTCATCAAGCATTCCGGGGATATATGGCATGGAATTGTTACTAATCATTTTACTGCCGCTGCTGGGCGCGTTTTTACCGCCGTTATGTGAGCGCTTTGGGCGCAATATTTGCGCAGTCTCGGCGGTGATAGGGCCCTTGCTGGCGCTGGGTTTGTTGATGTCTTACATACCCGCGCTCTATGAACGACAGCTGTTTTTTTTCCATCTGGATTGGCTGCCGCAGCTGGGCATGGATTTAAGCCTGCGCCTCGATGGGTTGGGCATGATGTTTGCGCTGTTGATTTTGGTTATTGGTCTACTGGTCATTTTTTACGCTCGCTATTACTTGGCGGAGAAGGATTCTCTCGGTCGTCTCTACGGGCTGCTGCAGCTGTTTATGATGGCGATGCTCGGCATCGTATTGGCCGATAACATCCTCCTTTTGGTGGTGTTTTGGGAGCTGACCAGCCTGAGTTCGTTCCTGCTGATCGGCTATTGGTCGCACAAAAGCGAAGCGCGTAAAGGCGCGCGTATGGCGTTGGCGATTACCGGGGCAGGTGGGCTTGCGTTACTGGCAGGTGCACTGATTCTCGGCCAGATTACTGGCTCTTACAGTTTGCAAGTGATCACTAACTCGGCGGAGTTAATTCAGGCGCATCCACTTTATCCGGTAGCACTGATCCTGATTTTGATCGGTGCCTTTACCAAATCGGCACAGTTTCCCTTCCACTTCTGGTTGCCGCACGCGATGGCGGCGCCCACGCCGGTATCGGCCTATTTGCATTCGGCGACCATGGTAAAAGCGGGCGTATTTCTGCTCGCGCGTTTGTATCCCGCTTTGTCGGGTTCGGATTTGTGGTTCTATCTGGTGACCTTTACCGGTCTTGCGACGCTGGTGTTTGGCGCTTATACCGCGCTCTTTAAACACGACCTCAAAGGCTTGCTCGCTTATTCCACCATCAGCCACCTCGGGCTGATCACCATGTTGTTGGGCTTTAGCAGCGAGTTGGCGACAGTGGCGGCGCTGTTCCATATCGTCAATCACGCGACTTTTAAGGCCTCGCTGTTTATGGCGGCGGGCATTATCGACCACGAAACCGGCACCCGCGATATGCGCCGGATTAATGGTATGTGGCAGTACATGCCGATCACCGCGACTGTGGCCATGGTGTCGGCCTCGGCCATGGCCGGGGTGCCACTGCTCAACGGCTTTTTGAGTAAGGAGATGTTTTTTACCGAGACGCTGCAGGTGGAGTTGATGGGTGGTTTCGGCTGGATCATCCCGCTCATGGCGACCCTTGCCGGGATTTTTGCGGTGGCCTATTCCTACCGGTTTATCCACGATGTGTTCTTTAACGGCCAACCGATCAACCTGCCTAAATTCCCGCCGCACGAACCCCCGTTCGGGATGATTTTGCCCATGGGGATTTTGGGGGTGCTCTGTTTGCTGGTCGGTATCCTGCCCAATTTTACCGTTTCGCCCGTGCTGGAGGCGGCCAGTTACGCGGTGTTGGGGGAGGGGATTCCGGACTACCACATCGCCATTTGGCACGGTATTAACCTGCCGCTGGCGATGAGTGCTACGGCGCTGCTGGGCGGATTGCTGCTCTACTACCAGCGCAAGGGGCTGTTTGCGTTTTATGAGCGCGGTTACCGCGTGGATCAAAAAGAAGAGTTTGAAAAACGCATCCAGAGCCTGGTGCGTTTTGCCCAGCGGGTTACCGATGCTATCGAAAACGGCTCCTTGCAGCGCTCGGCGGCGCTGTTTATCGCCACTGCACTAGTCGTGGCTGCCGTGGAATTCTGGCCGCTCGGGCAATTGCTGGGCAAGGTCGCTTTGAGTCCGGTTGATTGGGTCAGTCTATTGCTAGCGGTGGTGATGATTATTGCCGCCCTGGTTACGGTAATCATCCACCACAACCGGCTTGCGGCGCTGCTGGTGCTGGGCGTGGTGGGGCTGATTTTGTCGCTCGCGTTTGTGCGCTTTTCCGCGCCGGATCTGGCGCTCACGCAAATTTCGGTGGAAGTAGTAACCATTATCCTGCTGATGCTGGCGCTTTACTTCCTGCCGCAAATCACTCCGCACGACTCCGATAAGAGCAGGATTGTGCGCGATATCCTGCTTGCGGGCGGCGCTGGTCTGGGGGTGGCTTTGCTGACCTTAGCGATACTCACACGGCCTTACGATACTGGTCTGGCCGACTTCTTCCTCGCCAACAGTGTCAGCGGTGGCGGCGGGACTAACGTGGTCAATGTGATTCTGGTGGACTTCCGCGGTTTTGATACCCTCGGCGAAATCACCGTATTGGCGATTGCCGGTTTGGGTGTCTACCTGATGCTCAATGGCTTGCAGTTGCCTCTGCCGGGTGCCGACGGCGATGGCCGCCGCTGGGCGCGCGATCCTTATCCCCCCATCCTCACGGTGCTGTCGCGGATTTTGCTGCCGCTCGCGCTCACGGTCTCGGTTTACATCTTCCTGCGTGGCCACAACCAGCCGGGTGGCGGGTTTATCGCCGGTTTGATCACCAGTATCGCGCTGATTTTGCAATATGTGTGCAGCGGCTCGGCCTGGGTGCAACAGCGTTTGCCAGTGGATTATGGCCGCGTCGCGGTGTTCGGGGTGTTGATCGCCACGCTCACCGGCGTTGGCAGCTGGTTATTCGGCTACCCCTTCCTTACCACCAGTTTTACCTATGTGAGCTTGCCACTGGTGGGCAAGTTTGAACTGGCGACGGCGATGATTTTTGATACGGGGGTGTATGTCACCGTGGTGGGCGCGACCCTGCTCATGCTGGCGCAGCTGGGTAATCTGGCGCAAACCACCTACAACACATCGTCCGGTACAGCTTATGGCGACTCAGAGGAGGCACATTAATGGAAGCGCTAATTGCTTTAGTGATTGGGGTATTGGTGAGCTGTGGTGTGTACTTGCTGCTGCGCGCACGTACCTTTCCGGTCATTCTCGGTCTGACCCTGCTGTCCTACGGGGTCAACCTGTTTATTTTTGTAATGGGCCGCCTGCGCACTGGCGCACCGGCTGTGGTTAACAAGGGAGACAACCTCAGCTCAACCCTCAACTACGCCGATCCCCTTCCACAAGCACTCGTACTCACCGCGATTGTGATTGGTTTCGCGATGACCGCCTTTCTCCTAGTGCTCGCCCTACGCGCCCGCGCCGAACTGGGCAATGACCACGTGGATGGCACGGCTGGGCTGGGTGAAAAACCGGTCAAACCGGTACGCCCATTAGCGGAGGACGAAGTGTGAGTCATTTATTGATCGCTCCTCTTTTACTTCCTCTGCTCACAGCAGTGCTGTTGATTTTTCTCTCCGGTCGCTCGCTGTTGCTGATTCGCAGCCTCAGTGTCATCTCCGCTGCGCTGCTGGTAGCTATTGCGATTGCCTTGCTGCAAATCGCCAACGACGGTCGGATCCATCTTTATACGTTAGGCAATTGGATGCCGCCGTTCGGCATAGTGTTGGTATTGGATCGCCTGAGCGCGCTAATGCTCTTGGTCACTGCGGTGCTTGCACTATGCAGTCTTATCTATGCCGCGCGAGGTACAGATGGTCCCGGCGATAAACTGCACGCCATGGTGCAATTCCTATTGCTGGGGGTGAACGGCGCGTTTCTGACCGGCGATCTGTTCAACCTGTTTGTGTTTTTTGAAGTGCTTTTAATCGCCTCTTACGCACTTTTACTGCATGGACGGGGCGCCGAGCGGGCGCGGGCGGGGTTGCATTATGTGGTGATTAACCTGGCGGGCTCGGCCCTATTTTTGATCGCGGTGTCGGCGCTTTACGGTATTACCGGTAGCCTCAATATGGCCGATATGGCCGCCACCTTTTCCCCACTCAACCCGGCCCAACTCGACCCAGCCGATGCGCCCATCGCCGCCACTGCCGGTGTGCTCTTGTTAGTCGTATTCGGCCTCAAAGCCGCCATAGCGCCGCTGTATTTTTGGCTACCCCGTGCCTACGCCTCGGCCAGTGCGCCGGTGGCCGCGCTCTTTGCGATCATGACCAAAGTGGGCGTCTACACCATAGTGCGCACTTACACCCTGATCTTTGGCGATAGCGCAGGTCCACTCGCCAACCTCGCACTACCATGGCTCTGGCCACTGGCGCTGATTACCCTGGCGCTGGGTTTACTCGGTGCACTGGCGGCGCGCGAATTGCGTATCCAGATCGCTTACTTAGTGGTGGTCTCAGTGGGCACGCTGCTCGCCGGTGTTGCGCTCAACACCGAAGCGGCGTTAGCGGCGAGTTTCTACTATCTCATCCACTCAACCTGGATCTGCGGCGCGCTATTTTTGCTGGCCGATCTGATCCGCCGCCAGCGCGGTGACTTGGGTGATCGCATCACCAAAGGGCCGCGCATGGCGCAGTCGGCAATACTCGGCAGCCTGTTTTTTATCGCCGCCGTAAGTGTGATTGGCCTGCCGCCGCTAAGTGGATTTATCGGAAAGTTGCTGCTGTTAAGCGCTGCCGGTACGCAAGGCAATGCAGTCTGGCTCTGGGTGCTATTGCTCGCGGGCAGCCTCGCCACCCTTATGGCCCTCAGTCGCAGCGGCTCTACTTTTTTCTGGCGTGGGGAGGGTGATGTGGTTGCAACCCAAGGCGCAACCGATCCCGATGCCGGTAAACCCTTGGCGCAAAAAGGTGAACTGCTGGCGGTGATCGTGCTTCTACTTTGTATTGTGATGATCACGCTGGGCGCGTCCGCCGTGCTGGATTACACCCAGGCCCTAGCGCACCAGCTGTTATCGCCCGAGGCTTACATTCAAGCCATGCATGATTTCACCGCAATTGAGGGCAACTCACCATGAACACACCCCCTAACGTTAAACCAGAGCCGGCCATGAACCCACAACCGGCAACATCTTCCTCGACTGCGCCCAAAGCACGCAGCTGGTTTCCGCACCCGGGGCTGAGTGTATTTATGATCCTGCTCTGGCTGCTCCTTGCTAACGATGTCAACGCCGGACAAGTCGTGCTTGGTAGCCTTCTGGCTTGGCTCATTCCCTGGCTGACCCAGGGTTTTTGGCCAGAATCCCTACGCCTGCGCCACCCGTTGGTAATGGCAAAATTTGTGCTGGTGGTGTTCTGGGACATCCTCATCGCCAACTTGATTTTGGCGGTGCGCATCCTCGGCCCGATCAACAAACTACAACCGGCTTTTATGCAGGTGCCGCTCGATATCCACCACGAATTCACCATCACCCTGTTTGCCAGCACCATCTCACTCACCCCCGGCACCGTGTCGGCGGATCTGAGTCTGGATCGCCGCTACCTGCTGGTGCATAGCCTGCATGTCACCGATATAGACGCGGCCATAGCCGAGATGAAACAGCGCTACGAAGCCCCATTAAAGGAGGTATTTGAATGCTCACCACAGCCATAAACATCGCCATGTTGCTGCTCGGCATCGCCATTGCCCTCAACCTTTGGCGTCTGATACTCGGCCCCTCGCTGCCCGACCGCATACTCGCGCTCGACACCATGTACATCAACGCCATCGCGCTGCTGGTGTTGTTCGGCATTTACCAAGGCAGCATGTTGTATTTCGAAGCGGCGCTACTCATCGCGGTGATGGGTTTTGTCGGTACAGTTGCGCTCAGCAAATACCTGCTGCGCGGCGACATTATTGAATAACAGAAAGTCGAATAATGAAAAGTTAAATAAGGGGAAAACCATGTCTGTCTGGCTTGAATACACTATCAGCTTCTTCCTCCTCGTCGGCGCCGCCTTCGCCCTCATCGGCTCCATCGGCCTGATGCGCCTGCCGGATTTTTACCTCCGCCTGCACGGCCCCGCCAAAGCCACCACCCTGGGGGTGGGCGGCATCATCATCGGCTCAGTGATTTTCTTTTCGACTCAGGGAGATGGTTTGAGTCTGCATGAATTATTAATCGCACTCTTTTTGTTTATCACCGCCCCTGTGAGCGCGCACATAGTGGCCAAAGCGGCACTGCATTTGCGTTTGGAGGCAGTGGAGAGGACGCGGGGGAAACCGTGGGAAACCAAAGAGTAGATTGGAACGGGCCGCGCAGGTGAGCGCAGCGCCTTCCGACATCGAATTGGCACCAAACCAACTAAGCTGTTTTGCAATGTTTGCTCACAAGGCATACAATTATTTGCGACAATTTGTCGCAAATTGCAATCCAGTGTGCCAATCAACTACCAAGCAGGTGAAAAATGGCTATCAGTGTACGTTTGGATGAAACCTTCGTTGAAGAGGTACAAATTCATGCCGAAGCGGCAAAACGCTCGGTGCCCAAACAAATCGAACATTGGGCAGAAATTGGCAAAATCGTGGAAGACAACCCCGATCTAACCTACGCCTTTATCAAGGATGCGCTACTGGCAACAGCGGAAATCAACGCAGGAAAAGCGACCAAATATGTCAGACGCAGCAAATCCTCACATTGAGATTTACGAATCTCCCACGTTCAAAAAAGCCTTCAAGCGCCTGAGCGAAACTCACAAAGATCTGGTTGATGACGAGATAGGCAAAATCGAACACAACCCGGAACTGGGCGAACGCAAAAAAGGCGATCTCGCCCACCTGTGGGTACACAAATTCAAACTGGACGGCAGGGAAACCCTGCTCGGCTATTCCTGGCAAGCACAGCGGCTGGAGTTGTACCTGCTCAACCTTGGGCCGCATGAAAACTTCTATCAAGATTCCAAAAACCGTCGTGATGCGGATTTGAAACTGATGCTCTGAATCGCCCTTCAAAGAATAGGTGTTGAAAGTATGAGCAAAGTAGTATTCTTTGCCGTATCGTCAAACGTACTCTTAATAGGGCTATTCCATCATGGGCGCACTGGCTGCAAACGACTTAAAAACCAAAGGCATATCCGCCGTAGAGGCGCGTTTAAAGGTCGATGAAGAGGTGGTTATCTCCGTCAGGGGACAAGACCGCTACGTCATTATGGATTTGGAAAAGTACAACAAACTGCGTGAATACGAATTGGCTATGGCCGTGCAGGAAGCCAAAGCGGATGTAGCGGCAGGGCGCTGTGTCACCGAGTCCGTTGCCGACCACATGCGCAGGATCAGCGACGATGTATAGGCTGATCTACTCCGAAACCTATTTGAAAAAAGCCACCAAATTTATCAAGAAGCACCCAGAGCTACGGGGGCAATACCAAAAAACGCTGGAGCTACTCGAATTAAATCCCTACCACCCATCGCTCAGATTACACAGCCTGCAAGGCCGCTTGAGTGGGCTTTCATCGGTATCAATCAACATGGGTTACCGGATAGTGTTGGAGCTGATCATCGTCGACCAAGATATTATTTTGGTGGATGTGGGGAGTCATGATCAGGTTTATTGATTTTGAATTGCAGCCTCTTTTTTTATAATTTAAAGGAATTCAATAAATGAAAGCGTTTCTAGCAGCAAGTCTATTTCTTTTATCAAGCATCACTTTTGCTGACGAGCCATTACCTGAGCTGGAAATTAAAAAAATCGAAGACGGCGTTTATCTTCACACCTCCTACGAAAAAGTCGAAGGCTGGGGGCTTGTTGGCTCTAACGGATTAGTCGTGCTCGACAACAAAGATGCTTACCTGATTGATACACCCATTTCAGCAACAGACACTGAAAAATTAGTGAAATGGATTGACGCGCAGGGCTTTACCGCCAAGGCAAGTATTTCCACACATTTCCACAGCGATAGTACTGGCGGTATTGCATTTCTCAATTCAAAGTCCATTCCAACTTATGCCTCCAAGTTAACTAACAAGTTGCTTAAAAATAAAGGCGAAGCACAATCCACTCATTCGTTTACCAAAAATCCCTTTTGGTTGCTCAAAAATAAAATAGAAATCTTCTATCCCGGCGCTGGCCACACACCCGACAATCTAGTGGTGTGGATGCCAGAGCAAAAAATTCTATTCGGCGGCTGTTTTGTCAAACCCGAAGGTCTCGGCAATCTTAGCCATGCGGTAATAGAGGAGTGGCCTGCCTCCGCTGAAAAACTTATCGCCCGCTACAGCAGTGCAACATGGGTAGTTCCCGGCCACGGAATAATGGGTGATGCATCACTGCTGGAAAAAACCAAGCAGCGTGCGCTGGAAGCAGTTGCGGACAAAAACGCTGCTAAGCAGGGACAGAATTGATGAAATATATAAAACAGGTGGTATTTTTATTGGCGTTAATATCAATGCCGTTGGCGGCATTTGAATTTAACAATTCGACCGGCTCTTACGATTTTTCGCAAACGCTAAAAATACATATTGTCGATCAAAAAAACTCCAAGTTTTTCGGCATGTTTGATCCTTTTGAAATGAAGGTAACCACTATGCCGAGTCGATTTTATGTTGCCGTCATGGGAGTATTGGAGCGCGGGCATAGCAATGCCGAAGGCGTTTCGATTATTGAGGGTAAGGCTGTTGGTTATGAGTTTGTGTTAATTTTTACCTCTCTCAATAGTTCTCATGTCATGTTTATTGGTGAAAATTGGATTATAGACGGCAATAAAAAAATCTTACTTTTACCGGAAGAGATTAAAGCCATTTATAACGTGTTAGTACAAAGATCAATTGCCGACCAAAAAAGGGATATGGATCAATTGGAACACTTTTTCGAAAAAATTGATGACCGGCAAGATGTTACCAATAGGTATCCGCAATTAACCGCAGATGATGAACTGAAATCCATTATTGAATCTAAAAACTCCATTAAAGAACGTTTGCCTGAAAGCCACAACGACACTCAAACCTTACCCTATTACAGCAAGGCGCTGGAGAATCAAAAATTTCTGAAAGAGTATGAAAAAGCAAAGAAATTAAATGAACAGAAAACCCTGGCCAAGGAGCAACCAAACAATATATCACCAGAGTTTAGTGCGCCCATGCAGGAAAAAAATGCTTCATCGGCAACGAAAAAACCTATTCAGTTGGAAAGTAGTACCCCTAAGCAGGAGCAATCATTAAAGTATTATTGGTTTTTTTTAGGTTTGTTCGTTGGAATGGGTTTATTGCTTTTTCAGTGGTTTAAGAGAATTTCGCACAATGCCTAATTTGAAAATATATGGCTGACTCTTAACTAAAATTTATTGGTTATTGACGAAAAGGAGTGATTAATGAATACCCACGAAAAACTCAACTACGTCGAATTCGCCGCGAGTGATTTACCAGCAACCAAAACATTTTTCTCCGCCGTATTTGGCTGGGAATTTGTCGATTACGAACCTGACTACACAGCATTTTCCAATCAGGGTTTGGATGGCGGATTTTTTAAAGCGGATATGTGCAGTCAAACCAGTAATGGCGCGGCGCTGTTGGTTTTTTACAGCGCGGATATTCAATCGACAATGCAAAACGTCATTCACAGCGGCGGCACAATTAACAAGCCGCTGTTTGATTTCCCCGGCGGTTGCCGCTTTCATTTTACTGAGCCGAGTGGCAATGAGTTTGCAGTTTGGTCAGAAGCAAAAAATTAATCGCTATAACTAAATGGCACTGGTTCACGCAGTGCCAATTTCACACGAGTACAAGCAGAGCAGTCAAAAACACGCATTTCACCTAGTGCAGGGTGATTTTCGTGCGCTTTGGGCTGCTCTCTTGTGTATCAATATTGTTTAATCTGCTCTGCGCTTGTGAACGTGTGGCCGATGACCCTCCTTTTACATCGAGCCACTCGTTAACTTTGCGTTTCATTTCATGCTTGGCGGCCTTACGTTTAGCCTTTTCCGTTTTTTCATGCACACCACCTTTGCTCATAATGGGGTGAAATGCATGGCCGTTGCGCCGTTCCTGTTTCTTACCTTTTACGGTCTTGTCTTCTTGTTGATTGGGCATGATTGCCTCCTGTTAACTGGCTAGTAAAAACCACTCGGGATTGTTCGCCGCTTTTAAGCGGCGTTTTGCCTTTGCATCATTGGCGATAAATTGCGGTGCTTGTTTTGTGGTTTCAAAACAAAACTTCTCCGGTAAATCTGTGTAGAGAGAGCGGGGTGGTGCGCTGCCATTTATCTTCTTCATTACTTTTCCAGTATCGAAGGTGTGATAATAAATTTTGCTAAACCCCAATTCCTGCTGCACAAACCAAAGTGTTGCCGCCATCATGGCTTCTGACCAAATCTTTTTTTGCTCCGCGATCACATTTTCGCAGTAAGCCGCCACCTTATTTCGGTCTAGGCTAGTGCGGCTCCAATAGAAACGCATTTCATTGCTGCTCCCTGAGCCTAACGCTCGCTTGTAGGTGTATTCCAAGTCGCGGATTAAATCGGATTGAATTTCTTCAATCAGAATTTCTCCGGTATTGAAATCCATATCCAACCTTGCCCATGCGAGCGTTGCCATACGCTTTCGGCTTTTAGGGTGAGCTGAAGTTGTCAGCCTATTCAAATGGCAACCGGTTATTGCTTTAAACATTGCATCAAATTGATTGTTCAAATTTAATTGCAACACCAGGTTCGCGCCGGGGCGCGATGTTTGGTTCCACGAGTAACGTTTTTTGTGGCCCCACCTGCCGAGTGTTAATACATAGTGCTCGGTTTGCGTTGACCACACATTCTCCAATTGCGCTACCTCAAGCCGTCCATTTCCTGAATTTTTAAGAGTGTCTTTCACGAGTGGTTTATCCAAAAGCTTTTTCAACTTTGACAGTTTGATGCTGTGAATATCATCACTGGTAGCTGTGCTTAAATACTGCTTGAGTAAATAAACCGCGTACTGATCCTTAAAATAGCAAAACTGCGTACGCTCCTTGGGAAGGCAGGCGATGACTTCATCCAATAATGTATCGTCCATAGCATTATCCTTTTATACACAAAACTTGTTTGAGTGTATGAACCACCTCTATCAAGTCAGATTGGTTGTGCATAACCTCGTCAATGTCTTTGTATGCCGCAGGGATCTCATCAATCACTGCTTTATCTTTGCGACATTCAACGCCTTTGGTTTGTGCGATTAAATCTTCTTTGCTAAACGCATGACGCGCGGCAGTGCGACTCATTTTTCTACCGGCACCGTGGGCGCAGGAGCAAAACGAATCGGTATTGCCTTTTCCGCGCACGATAAAAGACTTAGCGCCCATACTGCCGGGAATAATTCCCAACTGACCTTCGCGTGCGCTAATGGCTCCTTTACGTGTGACCAATACGTCAGCGCCGAAATGATGCTCGCGGCTCACGTAATTGTGGTGACAGTTAATCGCATGGCGATCGGCCTGAAACTTGGGTAAAAATGGCGCTATTGCGCGCAACACCAAACCCATAATTTCATTGCGATTTACACGCGCATATTCCTGTGCCCAATTGACCGCCGCTACGTAATCCACAAAGTGCTCACTGCCTTCGGTGAAATACGCCAAATCTTTATCGGGCAAATTATGAAACTGTTTGCCCATATCTTTTTTGGCGAGGGCGATAAAATATTGCCCAATCGCATTGCCTATTCCACGGCTGCCAGTGTGCAGCATGATCCACACGTCTTTGTTTTCATCCACACAGACTTCAATAAAATGATTGCCGCCACCGAGCGTGCCCATTTGTTTAGTCCAAAGGGTGTTCGGTTGCTTCAACATCTTCATCACTGCGGGGTGCTTTTCAAATAACCACTCCACACCCGCTGCCATCTGTTTACATGCACTTTCACGAATGCTCACCGTTTTATGCGCTTGCAAACCTACCGGCACCGCACGTTCGATAGCACTGCGCATTGCGGCGAGGTTATCCGGCAGTTGCGATGATTTAACCGAAAGCCGCACGGCACTCATGCCGCATCCAATATCCACACCCACTGCAGCGGGAATAATGGCATTTAACGTTGGTATCACCGCACCTACGGTGGCACCAATACCTAAATGCACATCGGGCATCGCCGCTATATGCGAATGAATAATTGGCAACTCGGCAATTTTTTTCAGTTGCGTTAGCGCCTCATTTTCAATATCGCGGGTGTAAATTTTTACGGGTTTAAAACCATTTCCCGAATTTTTGTTTAATTCAATTTTTACAGGCATAGAAATCCCTTAAGTGACTTTTTTGAAAAATCACTTTGCATTACTAAAAAAATGAAACCTTCGAGTTGGCTTTTTAAATCGCAGAAAAGAAAAAGCCCCGATTAGTTTCCTAATCAGGGCTTTCGTGTTGCGCCTGACTGGAAGGTTTTGTTATCACCTTCCAAGTCTGAATACTCAAAAGGTTATTAGCGGTTGGTATAGTTCGCGTAAGTCATAATTGAGTACTCCATAAGTTGTGACAAACAAGTTGTCGGGTTGAAAAGCAAAGTGTTTTTAGCACCCTGGAAATTGGGCGCGATAATACGCCGTTTTTTTGAGCTGTCAATTTTATTTCGTTTGCTGAGTTTGTTGCCCGATACTTTTCAAATATCGCTCGCACTTTTGCGATTAATATTTTGAATTTATTACGGATCAAGGACAAATTACTCAACCTCATACCCACTCAACCCCCCAATTGCCTCCAGCGCAGTTTGAGCCGTGGCGCGGCCTTGCAAGTTCATCGCAATCAGAATTTTTTTACCTTTGTGGGTGAGGGCGTGGATTTTGTAAAGCTCCTGATAACCCTTGGCACCATTGCCGCTTAAGCCGAGCGTAATTTGAAGCCGAGCAATTTCTGCGCGTGGGACCTGATCGCGGCCAATTGGCATGCCCAGCCAGAAGCGTTCGCTGATCAGGCCGTTGTGATCGAGCCGGATGCGCAAACTGGTAAACAGCCACTTGAGGCAGATAAATGCAATGCCGCCGCCCATTAGGGTAAATGCCCAGACGATAATTGCTGGTGCGTCACTTTCTGCGCGCATCAAGAGCCCGGCACCAACGAAAAACAATCCGCATACTAATCCCACTAAATTGTTTCCCCAGTTGTGCAACATAGGGAAATACATCGCGACGCCGCCTGGAATTTGCTCGATGTTCGCAACACTATCGATCAGCGCTTCATGCTCATCGTTCAGCTGCGGATGTTGGGTGCTCAAGGGTAAAATGGAGCGGGATTTTTCAGCGGTAGCAAACACCGGTAATTCAAATTGGCGATGCAAATCCACGCCGGGTAAATCGGCTTTTAGATCCAAACGCCAGAAGCGATAACTTTGGCTATGGGTTTCCGATGCGGGCACATTGGCGGGTACATCAAACGCAATCGCCAAAAGCGTGCCGCTAGTGGGTGATGGATGCGTATGCGCGAGTCCGCTTGCCTGCCAGAGGATTTCTTCACGGCGGCTACGGCTTTTGCCGCTGCCAGTCTCGTAGCTGTGCACGCACTGCAAACTCACTGGAAAGCGCTGCTGCGAGTTGTAGGCGATGGGAACCTCAAGTGTGCCGCCGACTTGTCCGCCCAGACTGCCGGGGTAGGGATCGAGCGCGAGGCGCAGTTGTCCGAAACGGCGCCAGCTGCGGGTGGTTTTGATCGCCCAGTAAAGGAGATACATGCCTGCCAGCGGGAACATCAACGCGATCAGTATTAGCTTGTTGCCCTCAGCCCATTCCTCAGGGATCGCAGTGGTGGCGGGCAGTGAAATCAGGTTCCAGATAAACGCGAAGCCCCAGATAAACCAGAGGCCACTTTTGCCGTTGCAGATCACTTCGGAACTCTGCCCTTCCCAGCGGCCTTTGAGTTTTTCTTTCATTGCAGTGAGGCCTTAGGGGTATGGCGGTGAAGGGTTAGAAAACGAAAAAATGATAGATGGATTGGGTCTCTAGTGCCAGTTCGGAGGCGTTGGGTGCAGCTGTCGACCCAGAGTAGCGAAAGCAACAAGTAAACGATTACATTACACAAACAAAAAATATGTAAACGATATCATGACAAAATAGTAGTTTTTTATCACAAAATACGCATTAGAATGACGATTGAGTCAATAAAGCGATTCTCGCTTCGGCGCAAAATTCATCCCAAGAAGCCCTGAGTGCATCACCGATGCTTGGGTTTTATCCGATGGTCAAGGGGCACAACAACAATAACCCCCAATCCCATCGCTGAGTTGCTTCAGTATTGCTGTCACCCATTTTTTAAAAAGTGCTGTGTTGTGTGTAAACAGCCGAAATATCGCGCTTATTGGCGCGGTAGCCTGTCGGTTTTCGGTCACCATGCTTTTCAAGATCCCCGCTAAAAGCGGGCTAATAACGATTGGGCTTTAACCACAAAGGTAACTATCAGCATGAAACCCTCTAACTTTTCTCGCCGCTTTGGCCAGTATGCTGCCTTCACGGCAGCAACTACGCTGCTCGCCTGCGCGGTACAAGCGCAAACCCTTGGTGCAAACCTTGCCATTAATGGCCCCAGCGCCGGTGCCGATGGCTCCGGTTTTAACGATACCAAATTAGTACGCGATGGCAGTACCGCCACGGCGACCCAAGCGTCTGGCACCAGCAACCAACGCGTGTCGGTCAAATGGGGCAGTGCGATAACGTTTAATACTGTGATCCTCCGCGAAGCGGGTACCAAGGTAACCAGCTGGAGTTTGGTTGATAACGATACCGGTGCCGTCTGGGCGACTGGCACCGGAATAGGTGTACAGCGCGTAGTGAACCTGGGTACTCGCAGCTCAAAAAAAATTAACCTGATAGTGAATGCCACCAGCGCACCGGCCATCGCCGAATTTGAAGTTTACAATGCGACTGGCACCGTGACTTCCAGCGCAGCGCCTTCCAGTGTGCCTTCGTCCAGTTCCAGCACTCCCGCTAGCAGTGCGGCCAGATCATCGGTAGTTGCAGTGAGCAGTTCATCGGTAACTAATGCTGGTGGCCAACAATGTAACTGGTATGGTCAGGGTCTTTGGCCAGTCTGTGTAACTACGCCAACCGGTTGGGGCTGGGAAAATAACGCTAGCTGCATAGCTGCCTCCACCTGTTCCGCACAACCCGCGCCATTTGGAATTGTGGGTGCTACGTCATCGGTCGCGCCGAGCAGTGTTCCCGTTTCCAGCAGCAGGTCGTCGGTAGTGTCGAGTGTTGCGCCTGTTTCCAGCGCGGTTGCTTCCAGCATTCGCTCATCGGTGGCATCGAGTTTGTCGTCATCGAGTTTGTCGTCATTGAGAGTTTCGTCAAGTATTTCATCAAGCAGTGTGGTCTCTTCAATCAGGTCATCGAGCAGTTCAATCTCTTCCGTCGATAGCAGTGTGCGCCCGGCGAAAATGGAAGGTTTTGCGGCTCATGCTAACGTAACCGGCGGCCAGGGTGGTCCAGTTGTGACTGTTTCTACCGGCACCCAGTTGAACGCCGCTTTGTGCAGTCGCTCGTCGATGACTGATCCTATCGTGATCATGGTCAACGGTACCATCCGCCACAGCAATACCACAGCACAAGGCTGTAATACCCAAGCCGATGTAATTGAAATCAAACAGATGAGTAACATTTCCATCATCGGTGTGGGCACCAACGCACTGTTTGAAGAGATGGGTATCCATGTACGCGATGCATCAAACATCATCATCCAGAACGTGCATATCCGTAATGTGAAGAAGAGTGGTTCGCCCACGTCTAATGGCGGCGATGCAATCGGAATGGAAACCAACGTCAATCGCGTGTGGATCGACCACAATAAACTGGAAGCCTCCGGCGGTGAAAAAGATGGTTACGATTCGCTGTTGGATATGAAAGCGGGCGTCACCAACGTTACTGTTTCTTACAACGTGTTTAACGATTCCAGCCGTGCCGGTTTAATTGGTTCGAGTGATAGCGACAACAAAAACAACAACATTACCTTCCACCACAACTGGTACAAAAATATCGAGCAACGCACGCCGTTAATTCGTCACGCGTTGGTACACATTTACAACAACTACTGGTCAAACGACACCATCGATTACATGTTCCATGCGATCAACTCGCGCATGAACGCCAAGGCCCTGGTTGAAAGTAACTACTTCTACAATGTGAACAATCCACTTATTGCATCGGACGATTCAGATGTAGCCGGTTGCTGGCAAACCAACAACGAAAACACCGTGTTGCCGTCGATTTATTACAGTCGCACTGTGGGTAATGGTGCCTTGGTAATTCCGCAAGTAGTGAACGGCCAATTGCAATCCACTTGCTCAGTCAACGTGCCTTATTCCGTCGTAATGGATCGCTCTGTTGATGTGCCAGCGATTGTGATGGCGAATGCGGGCGTAGGTAAGATTTCTGGCAACACCACACCGACAAGTTCTGCAGCGGTATCCAGCACCAGATCTTCATCGTCTGTTGTGAGTAGCAGCAGATCGTCTGTTGTCAGCAGCGTTGCACCGAGCAGTTCGAGTGTGGCCTCTTCGGTAGCCTCGAGCGTAGCGCGCAGCAGTTCATCATCAGTGATTGTGGACAACGGCACCATCAGCGCTGACTGTATCCGCGTTGCGACCAACCCATCGGTTAACTGGCGCGATACTTCGTTAAAGACTGATCAGGAAATTGTTTCCTGTTTGTCTAGAACGCTCGGCAAACCAGTTGGCTACGGTGAAAATGCTAAAGGTGGATTTGATCCAAACGGCAACAGCAAACTGACAATCATCACCAAAAACTCAAGCGTTTCGGTTGAACAACAATTGTTGGATGCCCTGACCGATAACGCGCATAACTGGATTGTGTTCGACAAAGTTCAATTTGCCCAACCCTCTGAAATTGGTATGTACCGCACCTTCTGTAATAACACCAGCGTGCAATCTTTGTTAGGTGCGAGTGAAGCGGAATGTATCAATTACAGACAATGGTGTAGCAACAAAGGCTTTAGCGGTGAAGCAACCTGCCGCAATGAGTTCTTCAATAAAGCAATGAACAAAAGCAGTATTCCAATTCGTATTCCCGCGATAGGTTCTAACAAAACTCTCGACGGTCGTATGACTGAGGCTTACTTTGTGTTCAGCGGTTTTGCGATTGGTAAAGATTCAGCAGGTGTTCCGACACAAACATCGGAAAGCGTGATCCTGACCCATCTTAAATTCCAGGGCGCTGGCCATACCGAAGACCACTATGTTGACCCGGATATGATTCGCTCGACTGGCGCATCGCATGATATCTGGATTCACAAAAATACCTTCGATACCACCGGTGATTCAGCGTTTGATGTAAAAGTCGGCGCCTACGATCTCACTATGTCGTTCAACCGCTTGGTGAATGTGAAGCGCGCGGTATTACACGGGTCAAGCGATAGCCGCACGATCAATGCGCAAATTACTACCACCATGCATCACAACTCATTTGTTACGACTGACGACAGCTACATGCTGTTGGGCAATACCTTGCGCCGTGTGCCTCTGCTGCGCCGTGGTAAAACCCATATGTTCAACAACGCGTTTGTGAATTATCGCAATCAAGTGTTGAGTCTGCGTGTAGGTGCTAGTGCAGCGCTAGAAGACAACTTGTTTATGGTGAACACCAGCTTGCAAGAAAAGAGCACTACTGCAGCATCACTTGCTGAAATCAGTACCAATTTGTTCAAGGATATTAGCGACGGCAATTTACGCAACGATCGCAACTTTCTTTGGTTCGGTAGCAGCAACTGTAATTTGGATAGCAGCACCAAAACCACACTGACCGCAACCAATGGTTCAGTGGCGAATTTGGCGGCAAGTTATTCTGCTGCTTCACAAGTCACTATTAACAACTGGCGTTTTGCGGCAGGTCAGGATCTGGTTGACTACCTGAGTGCAACTACTGGTAAGTACGGCCAAATCCCGTTCAATTCACCACTCGCGGGCGACCGTTACTATGTGTTGGGTATGGGTAAGGTGTCTTGCCAGTAGTAGATTGTTAGCAATAAAAAAATTGCGCTCGTTGAGCGCAATTCGCTAAAACAAAAAAGCCTTGGTGTATAGCACCAAGGCTTTTTATTTAGCGGAACGAATAAATCTATTGTTCGTTTGCAGTTGCTTCAGCAACAATCCGTGTTCCATCTCTTCTTGCCGGTGACATCTTTGCAATTTCACCTTCAATCCAGTTTTTCACTTCTTCAGTCAGTTGCTTGCGATCTTTACCTTCCGTTGCAAAAGGTTCACTGATTACTACGCGAATCGTGCCTGGATATTTCAGTAAATCTTTATGCGGCCAACATTCGCCTGCGTTGTGAGCAACGGCGATAATGGGTACGCCTGCGCTGATGGCAATATCGGCACCGCTGCGTGCGTAGTTACCCACTTGCCCGACGGGCGTGCGCGTGCCCTCGGGGAAAATCAGTAAATTATTGCCCTGCTGCAGACGGCGAAGACCAATTTTTTTAATTTCTTTCAGTGCTTGAATTGGATTATTGCGGTCGATGGCGATGGGGCGCAGGCTGGCCAGTGCCCAACCAAAAAACGGAATATAGAATAATTCCTTTTTGAGGATGGTGCTAACCGGGCCAAAATAATATTGCAGGAACATGGTTTCCCAGGTGCTTTGGTGTTTGGCCATAATTACGCAGGGAAATTTATCGGCATTTTTGTTGCCAACAATTTCAAAGCGCACACCGCAGCAAATGCGCAGCCACAACATCACAAAACGGTTCCAACAAGTCACGATGCGCCAGCGCCATGCATAGGGGAAGATGGGCCAGATCAGAACGCCGATAAAACCCATCAAACCACTGCTAAGGTTGTAGCCGATGGTGAAAATAAGACTGCGAAGTTTGAGCACGTTAATTCCTGTTACCTGTATTCGTCAGTTGCTAGCGGTGATAATAAAATCAGTTGCGTTAGCGAGATTGTCAAACACTTGCACCTGTTCCGCATCGATGATGGGTGAATCGGTTTGCAAGCCGGGAACGGCTAACTGTGCAAGTGTGCGCACACCATTGCCGGTTTTTACCAGCGCAGGCTTGCAACCCTTTTGCACTGCTGCCTGTAAATCACGAAGACTGTCGCCAATAAAATAACAAGACTCTACGGAAGTGTTAAATTCGGCTTCAATTGCATCTAACATTCCCGGCATGGGTTTTCTGCATTTACAGTTGTCATCCGGGTGATGCGGACAATAAAAAATACCACCAAGTTCTCCACCTTGTTCTTCCACCAAGCCCGTAATTTTTTCGTGCATGGCTTCCAGATCTTCCAGCTCGAATTTACCTTTGGCGAGGCCAGCCTGGTTAGTGGCGATAACCACGGTAAAACCGGCCTTGTTCAAGCGCGCAATTGCCTCGATGCTGCCTTCAATCGGCACACATTCATCAGCCGATTTTACATAGTCATCGCGGTCGTGATTAATCACGCCGTCGCGGTCGAGAATAATTAGTTTCATGGATTAACCAAGTTAATGGATGTTTTAGCAAGATGTCGAAATAAATAAGGCGCAATGTATAGTGCAGGGTATTAGGGCGCAATGTACAGGGCGCAATAAATTGCGCCCCTACATGGACCCCGTAGGGGCGTGATTTATCACGCCCTAGTTTTTCGCCGGAACCAGATAAGAAATATCCGCCACTTCCAAAAACAATCCGCGCAGTTGTTGCAATAACGCCAAACGGTTTTGCTGCAGCGCAGGGTCATCACTCATTACCATAACGCTATCAAAAAACGCATCAACCGGTTGTTGTAAGTCGGCGAGTGCCGCGAGTGCTTTGGTGTATTCGCGTGCAGCAAACAAAGGTGCAACTACAGCGGCTTTTGCACTGACAGCTGCAGCGAGAGTTTTCTCTGCATCTTCTTGCAAGAGTGAAGCATTGACTTCCGTACTCAGCGCCGCATTATGTTTGGCGAGAATATTGGATACACGTTTGTTCGCCGCAGCGAGCGCCTGCGCTTGCGGCAACTTGCTGAATTCATTTACCGCGAGCACACGCTGGTTGATATCCAATGGTTGCGACAATTGTTTTGCGGTTACCGATTGGAAGACTTCTGCCGGGATATTCGCATCTTCAAAGAAGGCGCGGAAACGTTCCAACATATACGCCAATACTTGCTCAACCAACTCATCACCGGCGGTGAGGGTTTTGTGTTGATTTTTGGCGAAGGTCAATAAGTCACGCAAATCCAGCGCCAGATTTTTCTCTACCAGAATGCGCAGCACAGCGATACTTGCACGGCGTAAAGCAAAAGGATCTTTTGAACCGGTTGGCTGTTGGCCGATTCCGAAAATACCGCTGATGGTGTCCAAACGATCCGCGAGCGCGATGATCGCGCCAGTAGTCGTTGCAGGCAATTGGTCGCCTGCAAAACGCGGCATATATTGCTCGTTCATCGCCGCCGCAACTTCGGCATTCTCGCCGTCGTTAACTGCGTAGTAATAACCGGCAATACCTTGCATATCGTCAAACTCGCCGACCATATTGGTCACCAAATCAGACTTACACAATTGCGCGGCGCGCTCAGCCGATGCGGCATCGGCATTTAATTTGCCAGCAATCAGTTTTGCCAAACCAGCAACGCGTTCGGTTTTATCGTAGATGGTGCCGAGTTGTGCTTGGAACACGATAGTTTTCAACCGCTCGCGCAGTGAAACCAGCGTGGTTTTCTTATCGGTTTCAAAAAAGAAAGCCGCATCGGATAAACGCGGGCGAATTACGCGCTCGTTACCGTCAATAATTTGCGAAGGATCTTTGCTTTGGATGTTCGCCACGGTGATAAAGTTGTTTTTCAACTTTCCGTTAGCATCCACCACGTGGAAATATTTTTGGTGTTCTTTCATGGAAGCAATTAATGCTTCAGCAGGAACCGCAAGGAAGCGTTCCTCAAATTGTCCGGTGAGTGCCACTGGCCATTCAACAAGGGATGTTACTTCGTCGAGCAGGGCAGGGTCTATAACGGCAACACCGCCCACTTTTTTCGCTTCGGCTTCGACTTGTTGTTTGATGGTTGCGCTGCGTTCGGCAAAATCGGCGACAACAAAACCGGTATCTTTTAATACGCTGGCGTAATCGCTCGCTTTGGCGAGGTCGATTGAATTGTTGTAATGGAAACGATGACCGCGAGTGGTGCGACCAGCAGTTAACCCGAGTACTGATGCGTTAACCACATCGCTACCAAACAACATCACTAACCAATGCACCGGGCGTACAAACTCTTCGCGCTTCGCACCCCATTTCATGCGTTTTGCAATCGGCAATTTAGCGAGTGCGTCAGTGACAACGGCTTCGAGCAACTCAACAGTTTTTTTGCCCTCGGTAGTAATACGTGCAACCAATTTTTCCGCTTTGCCATCGTTTTCGGCTTTTAATTCACTTGCAGCGATACCATTTTTTTCAGCAAAGGCGAGCGCAGCTTTGGTGGGCTGACCTTCTTTATCGAAAGCAATTGCCGCCGGTGGGCCCCACACAACAATTTCTTTAGCAGGTGTTTCGCTGGCGAGGTTTTCTACCAGCACTGCCAAACGGCGCGGTGCGGCAAAAGGTTTAATTGCGGTGAACGATAATTCCGCCGCTTTCAAATTAGCCTCAATGGTTTCAGCAAACGAAGCCATCAAATTCTTCAATGCTTTCGGCGGTAACTCTTCTGTACCTAATTCAACTAAAAAATCAGCAGACATTATTTTTCCTCCGCTGAGACATTCAGCAATTCAGCTCTTAACGCTTCAGGTGCAAGTGGGAAGCCAAGGGCTTTGCGGCTGTCGTAATAGGCTTGGGCAACGGCGCGGGAAAGTGTGCGTACGCGCAAAATAAAACGCTGGCGTTCGGTGACCGAAATTGCGTGGCGCGCATCGAGCAAGTTGAATGCGTGCGAGGCTTTCATCACCATTTCGTAAGCGGGCAGGGGCAAACCTTTTTCCATCAAGCGTTGGCTTTCGCGCTCGTAGACATCAAAGCTGTTGAAGAAAAATTCGGTATCGGCTTCTTCAAAATTGTAAGTAGACATTTCCACTTCGTTCTGATGAAACACATCACCGTAGGTAACTTTGTCGCCGTTGGGGTTAATCGTCCATACCAGATCAAAAATCGAATCCACACCTTGCAGGTACATGGCGATACGCTCAATACCGTAGGTGATTTCACCAGTGACCGGGAAACATTCCAAACCGCCGACTTGTTGGAAGTAAGTGAACTGCGTAACTTCCATTCCATTCAACCAGACTTCCCAACCCAGACCCCAGGCGCCGAGTGTGGGCGATTCCCAGTTGTCTTCCACAAAGCGGATATCATGCACGCTGGTATCAATACCCATCTCGCGCAGCGAACCTAAATAAAGATCCTGAATATTCGCGGGCGACGGTTTGAGCGCAACCTGAAATTGATAGTAGTGTTGCAAGCGGTTGGGGTTTTCACCGTAGCGGCCGTCTTTCGGGCGGCGACAGGGCTGCACGTAAGCGGTATTCCAGGTTTCCGGGCCAATGGCGCGCAGGAAAGTCGCAGGGTGGAAAGTACCGGCGCCGACTTCAAGGTCGAGCGGTTGCAGAATCACGCAACCCTGGCGCGCCCAATAATCTTGCAGGGCGAGAATCAAACCCTGGAAGGTGCTTACGTCATAACGTTTTTCGGACATGGTAGACCTGATCTTATGAAGGTAGAAAAATGCGGCGATTATAGCTATCAAACTTGCACAATGGCAGCGCTTGCCCACGTTCTGTAAAAATACCTATAGTTACCCGAGTAATAACAACTTCAAGCGAGCCATGACAACATCAAACGAGGTGCACCCGTGGATACCCAACAAAAATTCAGCCCCCTTACCATCGCCCTGCATTGGGTGATCGCACTAACCGTAATCGCCATGCTTGGCATCGGTTTTTATATGTCGATTAACGAGTATTACCCGTTGTACGACTGGCATAAATCCATCGGTGTGGTGATTTTTGTGGTGATTTTGGTGCGGGTTTGGTGGCGGATGAAAAACGGCTGGCCGGTGCCGGTGCGCACTTATCCGGCGCTGGAACATCGCCTTGCGCAAGTGACGCACTGGGTGCTGATAGTGGGAACGGTATTGATGCCGATCTCGGGCATGATGTTGTCCGGCTTGGGCGGCTACGGCATCAAAGTGTTTGGCTGGGCGATGATAGCGGGCAATAAAAACCCCGCAACGGGCCAGACTGAACCTATCCATGCAGGTCTGGCGCAGCTTGGTGCGGTCACCCATGAGTGGGTGGGTTACTTGCTTGTAGCGGCGATAGTGCTTCACATTACTGGTGCACTCAAGCATCACTTGTTCGATAAAGATCGCACGCTTTTGCGCATGCTCGGCCGAAAAGAGCATTGAAACAGTGCGTTTTGGTTGTAGATTTGCGCGCCGAGTAAAGCCCACGTAAACACTGAGTAAATCCACCGTAAAAGCCCGCTTGCGCGGGTTTTAATCAGCCGTGGTAGAGCCTATGTTATCAATACAGAGCGAGCGCCAGAGGGCGATCAGATCGCCGGATGTACCGGCAACACGTGCTCCTTCTGGATTACTCATTTACTTATCGGGGCTTGTCATGAAAAATTTAAACGTGTTTGCGTTAGCGGCGAATGACCATTTGGTACAGCCAGAAGAATTTAGCGATGTTCAGGCTAACACCTCCGCGTTGGCGATTCTCACGGATTTCCGCAGCCACAAACCACATATGGTCGATAGCCATGTTGAAGCGACTGAAGCGCTGGAAATGATGTTGGCCCAGGATGTCAAAATCAAAATCGTGGTAGATGACAGCAAAGAATTTATCGGCGTGATCAGTGTTGATGATCTGTCGGACCACAATATGCTGCTCAAGCAAATGGCGCTGCACATTAATCGCGATGAACTCTTGGTGCGCGATTTAATGCACGCCCGTGCCAGTATCCGCGCGCTGGAATACGATCAATTTAAACTCGCGACTGTGGCCGATGTGGTCTCCACCATGAAGAAAACCCACCAGGAATACCTGTTGGTAGTGGATAAAGATGCGCATCACATTCGCGGCATAGTATCCGCACGCGATATCGCCAGCCGCTTACATACGCCGGTGGAGATCGAAAAAGAGCTGACCTTTGTGGATATTTTTACGGCGGTAAAAGTGCATTAAACCCTTGAATCCCCCCTTTGAAAAAGGGGGGCCAGGGGGATTTGCTCTTCAACCCCTTAAATCCCCCTAGCCCCCTGGCTACGCGCCCCGTTTCAAAGGGGGAACTAACCGCATCAAATCCCTCGTGTGAATTGCAACACACTCATTCAGTTAGTAACCGATTTCCGGTAAGCTGCGCGCACTTTTTGCTGCACCGGCGCGGGTTCCATGAAAGACCAACTGGCTCCTCTCATTTTTAAACTATTGGCTATGCTACCGCTGGGTATTCTGCGGGTGTTAGGCTGTGTCGCCGGTTCGCTCATGTGGCTATTTAATAGCCGCGCTGCCAAGATTACGCGCGAGAATATCGCGCTCTGCTTCCCTGAATTATCTCCCGCTGAACAAACTGCTCTCGCCCGTCAAAGCCTTAAAGAAACTGCCAAAACGGCGATGGAAGCCGGTGCTATCTGGCGCAATTCCTGGACCTGGTTACAGGGCAAAATTGTGGCGATGGAAGGCGATCACATCCTGCGTGCAAAATTGGCGGCGGGTAAAGGTGTATTGGTATTGGCGCCGCATCACGGCAATTGGGAAGTGGTTGCACCTTATCTCGCCAGCCTCGCCAACCTTACTGCTATGTACCAACCGCTCGACAACCCCAAAATGGATGAGTTGGTGCTCGCCGGGCGCAGCAAACTCAATATCACTATGGCGCCTACCAATCGCAAAGGGGTGATGATGTTGTTCAAGGCGCTGCAGGGCGGCACTATTGTTGGCATCCTGCCCGATCAGGTACCAGCGCGCGATGCTGGCGGAGAAGTCGCTCCGTTTTTTGGCCAACCCGCGCTGACCATGACGTTGGTGCAGGGTTTGATCCAGCGCACCGGCTGTGCGGTTTGCTCTTGCTACGCCGAGCGCGTGGCGGGTGGTTTCAAATTGGTGGTGATGGAGGCAGACGCGCAGATTTACAGTGCTGAGCCAGTTACCTCAATAACCGGTCTGAATGCCAGCGTGGCCGACTGTGTGCGTCGGGCACCGGCGCAGTACCAGTGGGAATACAAACGCTTTCGCCGCTTGCCGGAACAGTATCCAAAGCGCTATCAGTTTAAATGAATTGTTGGGTGCAACCGACAGGAGGGCGTGATAAATCACGCCCCTACAGGCACCCGTAGGGGTGCAATTTATTGTGCCCCATTTATTTCGTTGAGAAAGAGCCTTAAATCGTTGCACAAGGATGTGCTAGCAAACTTCAGTGGCTACAATTAGCCCACTGTTTTTTAATAACTAATTTCCTGATATTTCTGGTTGCTGTGATGAATAAAAAAACTGATTTGATGTTCCCTGGCTCTCTGCGCAACCTGGTTTTGGCAGCTCTGGCGATAACATCGCTCAGTGCCTGTACCCACAATAAATTGCAGCCGCAAATCCAGGCGGAATTGGGCACGGCGCAGGCGTGTATCGCCAAGCAGGAGCTGCAGGGGCAGCAATTAATCGAGCAGCAAGCGGAGACCTTGCGACAGCTGCAAAAGGTCCAGCAGCAGCTGATCTTGCAGCAAATGGCGATAGAGGCCAAGCCGCAGGTTGTTGAGCGTATAGTGCCGCAAGGCAAATGCCCGCAGGTGCGCGCGACCAACAAAACTAACCAGACCAAAGAACAGGCCGCCACCGATAAACAAATTGTCGGCTTGCGTGAGCAGGCGCTGATCGCCGGTTTGAATATTGTGATGCAGGCGCGTATCAGTACCAATGTGGCGCATTCGGTAGTCGACGCGCGCAATATCCAGATGTTTGAACGCAACAGCGAAGAGTGGGTGCGCTTCACCCTTTACAATCCCGATACCAAAGAGCCACACGTGCTGGAGCGCAAACGCCTGCGGTTCCAAACTGTGCAGACGGCCAACCCCACACCTGATCGCCGCCCGGTGGTTGAGATTCGCTTTACCATTGGCAAGCTGACCCAGCGCGGTGAGTTTGTCCTTGCCGACCGGAGCGCTTCCGAATATCCCATCCTGATCGGCCGCAATTTGCTGCGCGATGTCATGTTGGTAGATGTGAGCGGCAATAATCTGGCGCCGCTGCAGCGGGTTGAGGAAGCTGCCAGCAGTTCCAGTTCCGCGGCAAAAAAATAACATTGATCAACACTAACGCTGGCTATCCACGCTGGCGTTGCAGGGTTTTCCCTTAAGGAACATGTACATGAAAAAAGTTTCACGCGCACCCTTTTACGCCGTTATCGGCTTGCTTGCGCTGGTCGGGCTGACGACTGCCGGGATGCGCCATAACCAAATGGAAATCCCTTTCACCCCCGGCGTGCAAAAACCCGTGTGGCTGATTGAGGCGCGCATCGATTTTGATGCGACCGGCGAACCGGTCACCGCCCGTTTGGGTCTGCCGGATGATCCACCCGGCTATCGCAGTTTCAGTGAACAGGCCGCCGCGCCCGGTTACGGCTATTCCGTGGTAAGCGAAAATGGCGTGCGCCGCGGCGAATGGTCCAAACGCGAAGCGACGGGTGCCCAGACTATCTATTACAAAACCCAATTTATCGAAGTGGATTCAACCTCACCCACGCCGGTGCCTTTCGAGGTGCCTAGAGCGTCGCATGTGGATTGGGATGGATCATCGCAGGAAGCCGCCGCGCAGCAAGTGCTGGATACCGCCTACGCCAAATCCAGTACCCCGCAAAGTCTGGCGCGCGAGCTGATCAAATTGTTCAACTCCGACACACTTGATCAAAACTCGGCGCTATTGCTCTCTGCGCAAACTGAAAAGTCGGCGCTGCTGGAAAAGTTAATCAATCAAGCGGGTATAGCGGCGCGCCCGGCGCTGGGGTTGTATCTGGAGGACGCCCGTCGTCATCAAAGTCTGACCCGTTTGGTGCAGGTTTACGACGGTGAAGAATGGGTGCTGTTTAACCCCTACACCGGCGAACAGGGTGTACCGGAGAACCTGCTGCTCTGGCATACCGGCGGCGAATCGATTTTGGATGTGGCCGGAGGCAATCGTTCGCGTGTGCGTTTCTCGATGATCCACCAGACTGTACCGGCGCTGGATTTGATTAAAGCGCAATATAAAGACAGCGTGTTTAGCGTGCTCAGCATCCAGCACTTGCCAATTGAAGAGCAGAGTATGTTCAAGCTGCTACTGCTGTTGCCGATCGGAGCGCTGGTGGTGGTGTTTATGCGCATTATCATCGGCCTCAAAACATCGGGCACCTTTATGCCGATTTTGATCGCCATGGCGTTTTTGCAGACGTCGCTGGTATTGGGTTTGGTGAGTTTTATCTCAGTGGTGGCGATGGGTCTGGTGTTGCGTACCTATTTATCGCGGCTCAACTTACTGCTGATATCGAGGATTGCGACGCTGGTGGTGCTGGTGATTTTCATCATCTCGGCACTCAGTTTGATCGGCTACCAGATGGGCTTTAACACCGGTATGACCATCACCTTCTTCCCGATGATCATCATCGCCTGGACGATCGAGCGTATGTCGATTCTCTGGGAAGAGGAGGGCCCCAAAGAAGTTCTGGTACAAGGCGGCGGCAGCCTGTTAGTCGCGGTGCTTGCCTACACACTGATGCAATTTGAGTTGGTCGGTCACCTCACGTTTAACTTCCCTGAGCTGAATCTCGTCGCGCTGGCGCTGATTATGTTGATGGGTCAATACACCGGCTACAAACTCTCTGAATTGCGCCGTTTCCGCGCCATGGTGGATAACGAGGAAACCGTTAAAAGCAATGAACCGAGCAAGGGAACTGGTGTATGAGTCAGGCGCCATCTTCTTCTGTAGCCAGCTCGCCGGCACCCACAACAGCAGCTGCGCCCGTCAATGTAAAACGCTGGTGGAATTCCTGGGTCAGCCCCTGGCGGTTAAAAAGCATGGGCATACTCGGCATGAATTGCCGCAACCACGACTTTATCGCCGCTTACAACCCGCGCAGTTTGTTTCCGTTAGTGGATAACAAACTCAAAACCAAGTTGTTGGCGGAAGAGTACGAAGTCGCCACCCCGAAATTGTTTTTTGTGGTCAATGTCCAGCATGAAATTGCGACCATTGAAGACAAGCTGATGGCACTTGACGCCTTTGCTGTCAAACCCGCCAAGGGTTCGGGCGGTAAAGGGATTCTGGTGATTGTCGGCCGCCGTGGCGACAAGTTCATCAAATCCTCCGGCGCCGAGATCAGCGTTGAAGATATCCGCCGCCATATGACCAACGCCCTTGCGGGCCTGTATTCGTTGGGCGGTAAGCCCGATGTGGTCATAGTCGAAGACTTGATCCAGTTCGACGACTACTTCAAGGACTACTCCTACGAAGGTGTGCCGGACATCCGCATCATTACCTTCAAAGGCTATCCAGTAATGGCGATGCTGCGCCTCGCGACCCGCAAGTCCGATGGCAAAGCCAACCTGCACCAGGGCGCTGTCGGCGTTGGTTTGGATATCGCCACCGGTCGCGCCCTCAAAGCCGTGCAGCACTCCAAACCAGTAACCCATCACCCGGACACCAAGCGCGCACTGGATGAAATCCAGATCGCCGATTGGCGCAATTGGCTGTTACTTGCGTCCAAATGCTACGAAATGACCGGCCTCGGCTATATCGGCACCGATCTGGTATTGGACAAAGTGCGCGGCGCCCAGCTGCTAGAACTCAACGCCCGTCCTGGTTTGGCCATTCAAGTCGCCAATGGTCGTGGCTTACTGCCGCGCCTGCGCCACGTCGAATCGCTTAAAGCGCGCATGCACCGCACCGCTGAACAGCGCGTGGATTATGTGATGAAGACGTTTACGGCGGATGGGGTGTAAGGACCGCAAAAACCGGGCGCTCGTGCCCGGTTTTTTAAGGCTCATTTAAACTTGTTTTTCAGGAATTTTATTTTTTCTCATCTTCCCTGTCACAGCCCAGACAATACACGCGCCCCAAGCGATAAAGGAAAACCCTGCGGGGATATTCGCCAGCACAATCAATTTCAAATGTTTGCGATTAAAAAACACCGCCAGAATACTGGGAATAAACCAGACTACCAATGTCAGCGGAATTACCCATAACCAAACCGCGATGGGCGCTTGTGCGAACTGTTGGAGAAACGCATTAAACATGTCCATAAAAGCTCCTTGATTAAATCCCGCCAAATAGATTGCGCAGTACTTGCACTTGTCGACGGCTGACTTCCACCGCTTGGCCATCGTGCAACACCGCTAACATACTGCCTGATGTTATCCCTGCCTCCAATTCCTTGATTGCACTGACACGAACAATATCGGCGCGGCTCGCGCGAAAAAATTGTTGCGGGTCCAGGCGCTGTTCAATTTTGGAAAGTGAACTGTGCAAAAAACTTTTACCATGAGCAGTGTAAACAGCACTGTGGTTGCCAACGCTTTCAAAGCGGCTGATTTCACATAGGCGCACAATTCGGTTGCTCTCGCCAAACTTTAATAATAATCCGTGGGACTCAGGCAGATAATTAGCCGCATCCTGATGCACAAGTTTACTTGCAAAACGCTGCAAGGTTTTTCCCAAGCGATCCGGATCAATCGGCTTGACCAAATAATCCAGCGCATTTAATTCAAACGCATCCAGCGCATAGGAATCAAACGCGGTACAAAATACAAATTGCAACTTCGGGTTCAATTGCGCGGCCAATTCCAATCCGGTCATGCCCGGCATTTGAATGTCGAGAAAAACCAAATCAATCGGCAGTTCAGCCAACCATTGTTTGGCTTCATCGGCACTTGCCGCTTCCGCACAAATCTCAATCTGTGGATGTGTACTTAACAAACGTTTCAGCTCGGCGCGCGCCAAACGCTCGTCATCAACGATCAATGTGTTGATCATCACCCAGCTCCATAACCAATTCCCCTTGATACATAGTCATATCGATAGTCACTTCAAAACGCTCCGGACTTTTGCGATAGGATAATTTATGCAGTGGCGATAACAGCTGTAACCGCTGCTGTAAGTTAGCGAGGCCGGTTTGGGTGCTCTGCGCATTGGAATCGCCATCCAGCGTATTGTTAACACACAGTTGCCAGCGTTTTTTATCTAACCGGCGGCTGATAATTTCCACAGTGCCATTTCGTTGACTGGGGGTAATGCCGTGCTTGATGGCATTTTCTACCAGCGTCAATAAGGTCAATGTGGGTAATTGCTGTTGCCAGAGTGAATAATCAAACTCCAATTGCAACTGCAGGCGTTGCTCCAGCCGCACTTGTTCTATCTCCAAATAACGCTGGGCAATTTGCCATTCATCTTCCAGTGTAGAAACCGGTTTTAAATGGCTTTGCAAATGTACACGGAAAAGTTCAGATAACTGCGTAAGCGTGTGTGCCGCTTTGTGTTGGTCCTCAAATATCAGCGCGCGGATACTATTCAGAGCATTAAACAAAAAATGGGGATTCAACTGATTGGTCAGCTGCTGCATTTGCGCTGCGCGCATTTGCCGTTGGATTTGTTTTTTGCTGACCAAGGTATGCCAAAACAAATAGGCAAGCGCCCAGATGCAGTACATCAAGGTCATATTAATCGCACCCATAAACACGATAGTGGCCAGGGTTAAATTCATGGTCATATTTTTTTGGGCGTCATCCGGATGTTGAATATTGATATTGCTAAAATCAAATTCTCCAAACGGAGATAGTTTGGCTAATTGCATCACCAGCACAATCATCACTAGCCCAAGGAAAAATGCAAAACATAAAAATTGCAGCAGGTTCCAGCCAAAACGATTTTGTGGCAGCAGGTAAAGTTTGAGGTAGGGTCGGATAAAAAAGTGGCAGGAAGTAAAAAAGATTCCCGCCTCAACTGACGCGCGAAAAATTAATGCGGGCAGCATCTGGTTGGATTCACTGCGAAACATGGATTGCATCATGACCATAAAACTTAAAAAATACAGCGCCGTCACAATGCTCATTACCCAGCGGTAGCTGCGGCTGCAGTTGAAACTAATATCCCAATAGGGTTTTATGGTTTGCAAGATACTGCTCACACTAACTCCGTAAAGTAAGAATAGATTCTATTCGTAACGCAATGCATCAATCGGATCGAGATTAGCGGCTTTGGCAGCAGGAGCTATGCCAAAAACCAGACCGACCAATGCTGAAAATCCAAACGATAACGCAACCGCCCACAAGGGAACATGGGCAGGCGGAAAGTTCGGAATTAATGCTGCAAGCCCGGCGCCCGCGGCATAACCAATAATTAAGCCCACCAATCCGCCCAGCAAACACAGTAGTAATGATTCCAATAAAAACTGCAAAAGTATGACATGGCGTTTTGCACCTATGGCTTTGCAAATACCAATTTCGCGCGTGCGCTCTGTTACTGACACCAACATTATATTCATAATGCCGATACCACCCACCAGTAGCGAAATGCTCACAATGCCGCCCATTACCAAAGTGACGGCGGAGGTGATTTGCGAGATAGAATCTTTTAATTGCTGCGCCGATTGAATCTTAAAATCATCTTCATCGCCTTCAATACGGTGGCTTTTGCGCAACAATTGGCGGAGTTGCCCACTCACGTTGGTCAGGTCATCCAAGTGTTGCACCGTGAGCTGGATTTGAATATCCAACTCGGCCGTATTGCCATTCAAACGTTGCATAGTATTGTAAGGCAGCAGCACTATATCATCCTGCTGCAGACCGAGCATTTCACCCTTGGCTTCAGCCAAGCCAATGACCTTGAACCATTCGTTATTGATTTCAATATATTCGCCAATAGGATTTTCCGGCAGCGACAAATTATCGCGCACTGTCACGCCAATCACACATACACGGCGACGGCTTTGGTTATCACTGGCGGATAAAAATCGCCCCTGCTCGACAAATAATTGGTTTACATGGCGATAGCTCTCGCTGGTGCCAATCACGCGCCCGTAAGTTGAACGTGTGCCTTTGCGTACCTGACTGGTAAAGCGTGATGCGAGAATGGGGGTAATGGATTCAATGCCACTCAAGCCTGTGCTAATCAATTGTAAATCGCGATCCGTGATACGCCCGAAGCGGCCGCGCAATTGATCGTTAAATGAGGTGTAGGAGTAAACCGATAAACTGTTTGCACCCAAGCCTTCAAATTGTTGGGTAATGTTAAAACTCAAACCCTGCACAATAGAGACTGTCGCAATCACTGATGCAACACCAATAATAATGCCGAGCGTAGTGAGCAGGCTGCGCAAACCGTGGGCCTTAATCGAGATAAGCGCAGCGCGCAGGCATTCAATAAACGTAAACACAGTTGCTCCGGATTAATTCCAATAGTGTTCGGCGATTTTTCCATCGTGCATGCGCACCACGCGTTGGCAGTGGCGGGCAATTTCCGGCTCGTGTGTCACCATCACAATAGTATTGCCCTCGCGCTGCAACTCATCGAACAATTGCATAATGTCGCGCGTGGTTGCTGAATCCAAATTGCCAGTCGGTTCATCGGCTAACAATAACGACGGTTGGGTAACCAATGCGCGCGCAATAGCAACACGTTGGCGCTGGCCGCCGGACAATTGATTGGGTAGATGGTACATGCGCTGTTCCAAGCCCACCCGCGCGAGCATGGCACGCGCTGCCTGTTCACGCGCCCGTACATTTACGCCGCGATAAATAAGCGGTTGCATAACATTAGCGAGAGCAGAGAGGCGCGGTAGCAAATTAAAGTTTTGGAATATAAAACCTATATCGCGGTTGCGCACCCCGGCCAATTCATCCTGATTTAAATGCGCGACATTGCGCCCATTTAATAAATAGTCACCACTGCCGGGTTTATCGAGAGCGCCCAAAATATTCATTAAGGTTGATTTTCCTGAGCCGGATGCGCCCGTAAACGCAATATATTCGTTGGCGCCAATATCCAGACTGACGCCATCCAGCGCGCGCACTGTGTCTTGCCCCATAACATAGTGTTTGCAAATATCCACCAGCGAAATTAACGGCATCATTATTGTTCATCCCATTTTTCTGCTGCTGCTTTTTCTCCAGATTTCTCTTCTACGCTTTTCTTTTCTACCCCTGTTCTTTCTACCCCTTTCGTGTCTACAACAATGGCATCACCCTCTTGTAAGGAGCGCAGTTCGCGGTCGGGGCCGGTGATTACATTGACTCCGGATTGTAACTTTCCTTGCGCGGTAATCTCCTGGCGACTGTCATCAGCAATACCGGTGGTGACCGCAATACGCTCAGCGGTGTGGTTGCGAGCAATAAACACAAACGGATTTTTGTCCTTGTCATACACAATTGCCTGAATGGGCACGGCCAGTTTTTTTGCATCATCGCTCACAAAAATTTCCGCGCGCGCCGACATGCCCGGCCAAAGTTTGATGGTGTTGTTTTCATCAAAACGGATTTTGACTGCGAAACTTAAACCGGCACGCCCCGGCGCAACGGCTGCCGTTTCGGCAATAAAACTAACCTTGCCTGAAATGGGTTGGTTTTCTTGTGCAATGGCAATTACGGTGGCGCGTTGGCCGGGTGTGATTTGGCTGATATCCGCTTCATCCACGTAGACTTCCGCTTGCAAACTCGCCGGGTTGGCAATCGTCATCAAACTGGAGCCAGCAAAATTCATGGTGCCGGACACCGCTGTTTCACCTTCTTTAATGGAGAGCGTGGTGACGATTCCATCTAGCGGAGAATAGATGCGTGTTTTAGTGAGATTGGTTTGCGCTTGTGCCAAGAGCGCTTTGCTTTGAATTAATTGTTGGCGACCGGCTTGCAATTGAAAATCCGCATTGGCTAATGCCAGTGTGGTTTGGTCGAAAGTTTGTTGGTCAATCAATTTTTTAGTGTGCAATATTTGCTGGCGCTGCCACTGGGCTTGCGCATTTTTATGATCCGCCTGCAATTGGGTAATTCGCAATTCCTGCATTCGCACCGCGGCCTGTTGCTGTTCGGTGGCAGAGCGATAGGCTTCATCATCAATCTGCAACAGCAACTGGCCTTTACTAATCCGGTCGCCTTCTTTAACAAAAATCCGTTTTACATTCCCGATGACTTCAGTGCTCAATTGCACTTTTTCCTGATGCTGCAAATTGCCCGAGGCCAAAATCGACCGGGTAATTACCTGTTCTTGCAACGCTTCTACCTGAACGGTTTTTTGTGCACTACCGCCGATGGTTTTTTTAACCACCGGCACGGCGATCACAGCGCCAATAATGGCGGCGAGAATTATTTTTTTCATGCGCGCTACACCCACTTACGCCAATGCGATGGCAATCCAAATCCCGTAAATGATGAGGGTAGGTGCCAGCACAATAGCCGCTGATTTGGCGATGGGTTTTCCCATCCAATAACTAAACCCCAGCACCATTAATAATTGATTCCAAAGGGTGAACGGGTCCCAGGCGCTGAGTGCGTCAAAGAGCGGGTCATGAGGTTGCAGATGCAAAAATAGATTATTAAAACTAACGGGGTTGATCGCCTCCAATGTGAGTTGGCCATCCCCGGCAACTAGCACATTCACCAGCGATGCCAGCGCCGTAAATAACGTAGGCATAGCGCACCAGCAGGTAAATGAAAACCAATGCTTAAATCCAAGCTGGTCGCTATCCAACAATTTATTGGCGAGCAGCAAGTACACCGCCATCACACTGAAAATTACCAGTACACCAAGCAGCATTCCCACCATCGCACTCCCGCCCATGATAATGGGCGTCAAACCGCTCATGGCTTTTGCTATGTCCGCGCGCTCGGCGGCGCTTTTGTCCACTGCTTGGCCATTCACCATTTGCTCGATCATCCAGGCAAAATCCACCGTGGAAAAAAAGCACAGCATCAACAGCATATTGGTAGCGAGTAATGCCAGCAGTGGAAATAAAAATCCGGGTCTGGTTTTGATATCCCGAAAGGCCACAGCCGGGCTGGTGAGGATATTGGTTAGGGTATTGAGTGTGGATGTTTGGCTCACGGCGACTCCTTCAAGGTGTTATTGATCAACAGATCGCATTCTGGGGCCACACCCTTGGTACTGCCCCGCACAAGTGATAAGCGGTGAAAAAACCTGAAGAAAGGGTGAATCGGATGGGCCTACTGGCATGTGAGCGCCGGTGAAATTTGCGCTGGATCAAGTAACGCGGCCATCCAACTGAACCGGACTACAACATTTGATAGAGATCAAAAATGCATCAGCGTAAAACGCGCAATCTACTCCCGAGGGCACTGTCTTTCCATTAATAGAGCAGTGCGATAACCGATGGAGAAATCATCATGTTAATTTCAGGTGTAGTGGCAACGGCGTCATTGGTCGTGATTTTGGTGGCGTTATTTGTCGCCGGTTTAGCGTTGGCGGCGGTGGATAAACATTTTGATGCAGGGCGCAAGCATTAACTTCTGCGATAGTTCACAGCCCCGAGGCCGTTAATCTATACACTAGCGTTTTATTGGCTATTTGGTCGATAACAACGAGTAGAAGTGAATGATGGTGTCGGTGAGAGAGAAAATAACAACGCTGGTTAATTGGACATTTGCGTTTGCACAACGCTATCCCTTTGCGATAGCACTGTTCGGTTTTGTCTCCGGTGTGCTCAGCTTTGTAATGGTTGAGCGCAATCAGGAATTTGCGCAGCTGATTGCGATCCTGATGCTGGTGAGCTGGCTGTGGCTTGCGTCAGAAGTGTTGTTAAAGCAGGGCATTTTTCATTGGTTCGGTTTCAAATTACCGCCCGCGCTGGTCAGTTTCGCTACGCAGATGGTGCATCAGGAAAGTCTGTTTTTTGTTGTCCCTTTCTTTTTTATCACCACTGCATGGAACAGCGCGCAGATGGCATTTACCGGGCTGCTCATGCTGGCTGCTCTGGTGTCGATTATTGACCCCATCTACTACCGCTGGCTGGCGCAGCGCCGCTGGCTGTACTTTATCTTTCACGGTGTGACCTTATTTGCGGTATTGCTTACCTCACTGCCCATTATTTTTCATATACCCACACCCAAAGCCTATCTTCTCGCCTTGCTGATATCGATCGCAATGACGCTGCCCAATGTTGTGAGCGCGATGAAGATGGTGTGGTGGAAACGCCTTTTCTCCGCCTTGTGCTTAATTGCTGCTGCAGGTTTATTCGGTTTATTGATGCGTCCCTGGGTACCACCGGCGACGCTGTGGCTCACCGAGGTGGCGATTACCGATGAGATGAATACCGAAGAGCGTGTGCCGGTGCGCGTTTATAAAACGGTGTCGGTGGAGCAGTTGCGCCAGGGTATTTATGCTTACACGGCGATCCACGCCCCGCGCGGTTTAAATGAGACGATTTACCATGTCTGGACCCACGACGGCAAAGTCATTGATAAGGTAGCCTTGCATATCAGCGGCGCGCGCGCGGAGGGTTATCGCTCTTGGTCGCGCAAAGAAAATTTCCCCGAGAATCCGGTCGGGCGCTGGAATATTCGGGTGGTGACGGAAGCCAACCAGCTGATTGGTATTCTGCGCTTTCGAGTAATTACGGCCCCCGGCATTGAGCAGCCCAGTAAGGAACCCACTACTGAACCTATTGAGGCACCTGAAGCAGAGACCAGTGCGGAGGAAACCGGTGCAGAACCTGTTACTGCACCCGCATCGGCGCCAAGTGAGTAGTACCAGCCCTAAAACCGCCTAGCGGCAACGACAAACACCTGTCGGCAACAAACACCTATAATGCGCAAAACATTCAGGTGTCTGTTGTCCATGTCTTATTTCCCCGTCACCAATGACCAGCCCAAAACTACTGGCGCAGCGCCGTCTGCAGCACGCGCCGAGGTTTCGCCGGTTAAACCGCGTGCCTTGCGTATTGCATTACTGGGCTACCGCAGTCATCCGCATGTGGGCGGGCAGGGAATTTATTTGCAGTATTTAAGCAAAGCTTTAGTGGAGTTGGGCCACAGTGTCGATGTGATTTCCGGCCCGCCCTATCCCGAATTAGATCCACGTGTGCGCTTGATTCAATTGCCAAGTCTCGATTTATACGCGCACCCCAATCCCACCCGCGCACTGAAATTAAAACATCTTTTATCGCTCGCGGATTTTTACGAGTGGTGGAGTAAATTGAGCGGCGCCTTTGGTGAACCATATTCTTTTGGTCGCCGTTTGCGCGCGCACTTTAAAAAACATAAACCGCTTTACGATATCGTCCACGATAACCAAAGCCTTTGTTATGGCTTGTTGGATTTACAAAAACGCGGTGTAAATGTGATCGCTACTGTGCATCATCCCATCACCCAGGATCGCGATCTCGCGCTTGCTGCGGCAACTGAAAAAGGCCAGCGTTGGTTAATCAAGCGTTGGTATAGTTTTTTGGCGATGCAAAAAAAAGTGGTGCAGCAACTCGATCATGTCATCACCGTATCGCAGCAATCGCAGCAGGATATAGTTGCAGCATTTGATCGGCCCGCAGAAAATATTAAGGTCATACCAAATGGTGTAGATGCCAGTATTTTTAAGCCGCTCGATAGCATCGCACTTACTCCATTCCGATTAATTACCACTGCCTCATCTGACCAGCCGTTAAAAGGCTTGAGTGTGCTGTTGCGCGCGCTGGCGAAACTGCGCAACGAGTTCCCAAAGCTGCATTTAATTGTGATCGGAAAATTAAAAGAGAATGGTGAAACGCAAAAAGAATTGCAGACGTTAAATTTACAAGACGTGGTGCAATTTAAATCCGGTATCAGCAACCAACAATTAGTTGAAGAATATGCGCAGGCGAGTATCGCCATAGTACCTTCACTATACGAAGGTTTTGGTTTGCCCGCTGCCGAAGCCATGGCCTGTGCCGTACCGCTAATTTGTAGCGACGGCGGCGCATTACCCGAAGTGGTGGGTGATGCCGCACGTTTGGTGCGCGCCGGTAATGTGGATGATCTGCAAAGCGCGTTGCGCGAATTGTTAAACGACCATAAGGCGCGCGAACAATTAGGCGCACAGGGTCGCGCACATATCCTGCAACAACTCAGTTGGGATTGCGTCGGCAAAAAAATGGAACGCTATTATTATCAGGTGTTGCAACAACAGGCGCAGGATGATTCAGTAGTCGATCGTGAATTATCGAATGAGCAGGTTCAAAATGCTTACGATTAATTTCCGCGATTTTCCGCTTGACGCAGGCGATCGAGTATTGGATCTCGGTTGCGGCGAAGGCCGCCATGTTATCAATGCCTATTTGCATGGCGATGTCACCGCAATCGGAGTCGATTTAAATCACCGCGATTTGCTTACCAGCCGCGAACGCTTTTTGCCCTTTGCACAAGCATCAATTGATAAACAATTTTATCTGCAACAAGCTGATGCGACCAAGTTGCCCTTTGCCGATCACAGCTTCGATAAAATTATTTGCAGTGAAGTGCTGGAGCATATTCCCGATTATCAGGGCGTACTCGCTGAAATCGAACGTATCTTAAAACCCGGCGGTCTGTTAGCCATCACTGTGCCGCGCGCATGGCCAGAAAAAATCTGTTGGTGGTTAAGCAGCGAATATCATCAAGTAGAAGGCGGCCATATCCGTATCTTTAATGGCACACATCTACGTCGCGAAATAGAACGGCGCCCATTTAATTTTTATAAACGCCACTGGGCCCATGCACTGCATTCGCCCTTCTGGTGGCTAAAATGCCTCTGGTGGAAAACCCAGGATCAAAATCCATTGATCAAACTCTATCACCGTTTATTGGTGTGGGATTTGATGGAAAAACCCTGGCTTACCCAAACACTGGAAAAATTGCTGAATCCGATTATGGGAAAAAGCGTGGTGATGTATTTCCGGAAAGAGAATTCACAATGAAAAATTTACTACTCACCAAAGGATTTTTCCCTGAATCGCTACTGCGACCAACCGTCAATTATATTTTGCAAACCCAACTACCCAATGGCTGCATCCCCTGGTTCACTGGCGGCAAAGCCGATCCATGGGATCATATCGAAGCGGCAATGGGTTTAACCATTGGTGGCGAATTAGCAGCTGCCCGCCGCGCTTACCAGTGGCTCGCGCAAGAACAACTTGAAGACGGCAGTTGGTGGGCAAATTATCTCGGTGACGAAGCAGTCGATAAAGATCATCGCGAAACTAATTTTATCGCCTATATCGCCACCGGTATTTGGCATTATTATTTGGTGACGGAAGATGAAAGTATTCTGCGTGAATTTTTCCCGTCCGTAAAAAAAGCAATTGAATTTGTATTGCGCTATCAAGCGCCGACTGGCGAAATCTATTGGGCAGTTGCAGAAGATGGCAGTGCAAAAAAAGATGCATTGATAACGGCATCCAGCTCAATTTATAAAAGCCTTGAATGCGCCATTTTAATTTCACGAACGCTCGGTGAAGAATCGGCT
>CAZCJR010000024.1:0-48568 GCA_964499225.1 uncultured Cellvibrionaceae bacterium
ATTAGTTCAGCACCCTCTAGCTCCTCCGTGGCTAGCTCCATAGCGTCCAGTGTAGCCGCCGTGCCGCCGGTGGCATGGGTGGACAGCGCGATTAATAGTGCAGACGGCAACTATTTGGTCGCCAGGGGTGAGGTTGCTTTGGCACTGCCCGACGATTCCGCTAATACCCGTTTCAAGGAACAATGGAATGATCGCGAAGGATTCGCACTCTACACCTTCGCCAAGGACGGCAAGGGTGTATCTACTTGCTCAGGTACTTGTCTGGCCAACTGGCCACCACTACTCGCCGGTGCTAATGATGAGGCCAACTACCCCTACTCGATTATCGAGCGCAGTTTGGGATCGTCCACCAGTGGCCGCCAATGGGCATACCAGGGCATGCCACTGTATTTCTTCAAAAGTGACACTGCCGCTGGTCAAACCAATGGCAAGGCGCTGACCAACTGGCAGCTGGCGCGCCCGATTCCGGTAACCTTGCACAATGATGTAACTAAAGGTGAGTTCTTAATTGGAAAAGGTTATCTCCTCAACAGCCAGGGGATGGCAGATCAGAGTAAATCCGGGTTCACCCTTTATACCTTCACCAAAGACACTGCCGACCAAAGCAATTGCGGCGCTACTTGTATCGGTAACTGGCCACCTTTATACGCGGCCGCCGAAGCGCAAAGCGCGGGCGACTTTTCTGTGATCACCCGCAGCGATAACAGCAAGCAATGGGCGTATAACGGCCAGCCTTTGTACTTCTACGCTGGCGATAATGCCGCAGGCGATATCAATGGCGAAATTACCAACTGGTCATTGGCGACCACCGCAGTAAAAGATGCAGCAAGTAGTTCATCGCCAGCATCTTCGTCCACGGCTTCTTCATACACTTACAGCAGTTCATCTGCGGGTTACGGCTACTAGGAAATAACAATCACGGAAATGGAAAACCACCGTCAGGCAGCTTTTATTTTGTTGTCCCTTTTTCAGTTAACGCTCACGGCATTGCCGCGAGGGTTAGCTGATTTTTTGCTTTTTAAGCGAGTTACTTACTACTACACATTATTTTCAAAAAAGGATTACTTCATGTTGAAACACACCTTACTACTTGCAGGCGCGCTGCTGGCATTTAATGCCTCAGCCGATTTTTATAATCCACAAAATACCTTTTTAACCCGCGATCTACCCAACAACGCTTACAACGGCACGACTGCACTTAACAATTATTTAAATGCAATCGTCACCCAAGCCTATGCCGGAGAGACCCCGGCCAGCTTTAGCCTGAGTAAATGGAAACAGCTCAATGGCTTTAACAGTGGCAATACCCTCAACGCCCAATATTTCAACTCCGGCGATCTCGGTTTAGGGCGCGATATGAACTGCGTAGCACAACCGCAATTGGAAGCGACGCGCGGCACCGGCGCCATGGCGTGCTTCGTGTCTAACTATGGCAAAATTGGTGGCGGTGCCGCCCACGCCTTTGCCGAGTTGGAGCGAGCAACCTCACCCACCAACCCCAGCAAAGAATTTGCGACAGTGGCCATGGAATATCACCCCAGCGCAGCGCGTAACAAGGTGCGCTTTTTTGTATTTGACTCCCAAAGCAATGGCGGAAAGCTGGTTACCAACTTAAAAATTGCATTGGATAACAGCAATGGTCAGGAACAACCTGGCCTGTGTATAGCGTGTCATGGTGGCACCCTCACCAACCCGAACGACCCGAATCAAATTAATATCACCAACGCGCACTTTTTGCCGTTTGACACTTTCTCGTTTGAATTTGCCAGCGCAGAAAAACGCGTAGCCGCGCGTAGCGTGTTAGACCAGATGAACAAACTGGTACACAAAGCCGAAAAAGCCACTTACGCACAGGGTTCCGCCGCCAATAAACAAATTTGGGAATACCTCGAAGGATCTTATACGCCTTCGATCACCAACTCCTTCGCCACCATGGTAGACACCTTTACCCCGGCACCCTTTAACAGCTCGGACAACGACCGCAACCTTTATCACACAGTGACCAAAAACTACTGCCGCAGCTGCCATATGTCATCTGACGTGGTACTGGAATCAGACGCGATGTTTAACACCTGTATTGATGGCGATATGCCACACGCGGAAGTCAATGCAGCCAATTTGCGTCGCCATATGGAATATGTTGCTTATGACATGGAGCGCTACGCGAGCAACACCAACTGTTACAAGATGCCGCACTTGATTGATTTTCAAACCGTACTGCAGCCCAGCAGCATGATGTTTGAGAAAAACGACTTTAATTACAACAACCTCAGCTTGGAAACTCTACTTTCCGGTGGCGAAATTTTTTCCCTGAATGGACTACAAAGTCAAAACCTTATCACTGCAGACCCCGTTACGGGCGCCAACAATCGCCGCAACGTGCTTAAAAGCAAACACCTTGACTCCGCTCAAAGCTTCATCATTGCTAAAATGGATGACTTCAGCCGCGCGCCCAAGATCAACAAAGTCGAACTTTTGACCCACAGATCTGGAGGTACTAGCAACTCTTTAGTATTTATGGCGAAAAACGCAGCCGGTAACACTATGTTTGTGCGCAATACGCTTGATAACAGTGTCAGTACCCCGGGCACCAATGATTTCTTTTTAAAATTCTCGGAAAATATCAGCAGTGCCAACGCCAATCATCTTAGCTTTTTAATGGGTTCGAATAGACTGGATAAATTCGGCGGCCAGTACCAAATCCCGGGCAGCCTGGAAGTGGATGACATCTCGGTAAGCTACGACAGCAAGATTTCCGGTGCAATTTATCAGGATTTTGAGAATAGCCGGCAGGTAATTCCCGCCAATGCGGCACAACTATTTAATCGCCTTAACGACTGCATTCTAGAAGGCAGTGTTGCTGGCGTTGGCAACCACATCAAAACCGAGGGTGATTCTGGCCGTTACTCCTACCATACCAGTATCAATCTCTGCCATGGCGATGAAATAAACATAAATATTGCCAGCAGCAGTAATGCGCTCATGCTAATACCCGCGGGTGTCAGCGGCCAACTAATGTTTGATTTTAAAATTAGCGATCAGATAATCCCGAAGGAAACCCCTTTCCTCGGACAAGCGGCGCTGCAGGGAACCCTGTATAGAGAAAATGGCTACAGTTTTGGTCGGGTTAAGTTGCCCATCGGCGGCACTAACAGCAGCTTTGTGAGATTGCGCGCTGTGGTGCAGAAAGATTCGGGCTACAACGGTGCAAAAATCCATGGTGTCGCCATCGACAATATGCGTTTCATACCTAACAATTAATCGTTAGAAGCCAATCACTAAAATTACCCACCACTGGCAACAGCGGTGGGTTTTTCAAACACAATAATTACAAATTGTAAGCGTAATCCAAAAACACTTTTCGAATGGCTCCCGAATTATTGTCCGGTTCAAAGTGTGCAATCCGCAATGATAAATTGTGTTTGCGAATTGGCCTGAACGCAATATCCAAATCCCACTCCTCGCCTATCACTTGACCGCGCACATCATCTTTGAAAAATAAATAATGCGTTTCCAAACGAATTGGCGACGCACGCCACAGCAGCCCAAGCGATGCTGTGCGTACACCGGTGTTGGGAGTATTGCCAATCACGCCGGCCCAACCTTCAAATTTGTGGTTTGAACCGAGCGGTGTGATAAAAGCCACGCCATTATTTTCCCCCAGCACTTCATAGCGGGCGATAAATTCCACGGTATTTATTGCTACACCGGCATCAACCAAATAATAGGGCAGCTGGTCGCGCCCTAAATCAAATCGGTCTTGCTGCGCGGCTTCCAATTGCACACGGTATTTCACGCGATCAATTTTGTAATTCGCACTAACACTTGCGCCATAGGTTGCGTTAGACGCTGCAGGCATATCCAGATTTTCGATGCGATGCGCATAGGCAGTAACGCGGGTGTAATCCCACTCATTCCATTCCAAATGAGTGAGATGCGTATGCTGTTCATGATCGCCATAATTGGCCGGCGGACGCGGTGGGGTAATACCACTCGATAAAGGGCCGCGGCCGGGATTATTTTTATCCGCATCTTCACCAAAAATACGATTGGCATTAGCGACGTAGCTGTAGGTGAAACGAGAATTGCTCGCCAATTTAAATTGGCTAAAAAGTGCATCAAAGGTTTGTTCGTTTTGCCAAAAACCATTGCCACCCACAAAACGTTGGTTGTCTAAATTGATGCGCTGACGCCCAAGATGCAACAAAAACTGATCCGTATTAACGGTTGCAAAGGCTTGATTAAATTCAGTGCCTGGCGGGTCTTGCAGCAATGGCTGCCCGTTAAAACGCACACCGTCACTGTGATCGTCTTTAAACGTGCTGCTCACTGAATCCACTTCTACAAAGGTCGCAAAGATTTCATGCCACTGCGACTGCACATTGCCGCGCAATAAGAGCGATGCCGATTGGCCGCTATTATTCGCATCCACATTGGCATAGCGCACGCGGCTGCCCCAATCCCACGTATGTGTTGTTTCTGCTACCGCATCTGCGGCGACCATGCTGCTGATTAAAATCGGTAAAAAAATCTGCTTCATTGTTATTACTCTTCCTGATGAATTAATGTTGGCCACTATTGCCAATCTTCGGCATTGCCGTCGTGCAAAAAGGTGACGCCCGTTATTTTGTCCATCTTTTCGTAGAGTGGATCGGGCATGGGATTCTGGCGCGCATCCATATAAATCATGGCGGGCAGGTGATAGATATCCACATGCTCCATAAGATTGTTGAACATATAAATTTTTTGCAGCGCAGGCAGATCCTGATAGGTAAAGGTTAAAATTCGATTGTCATTAATTTTCAGCAGTTTAAGTGCGGGCAATTGCTGCAAATGAAATTTTTCCAGTCGATTACCAAATAGATACAGCTCTGCCAATGCGGGCAGTTGGGTTAGCGTTACCTGAGTAATTTGATTTTTGGCGAGATTCAAATGGCGCAAGTCGGGAAGATTACCCAGTTCTGCCTGAGTGAGATTATTGTTATAGAGCGATAACTTTTGCAGTTTTACCAGCTGCTCTATACCGGCAAGCGATGCAATCTTTTTGGAGTGGCATTCAATACTGGTGATTTGGTCAAGCGCTTGCCATTGTTTTTTACTGATGATGTCCTGCACGCAACTGGTTAAATTGCGGTCAGAAAAAGTTACATCCAACGCCTGCGCCGATTGCCCAGATACGAACAAGACAATCGCTAATGAAAATAATGTTTTAATCATGCTCAGCCTCTTTCCTTGCATAAAAAAATGCGCCGCTTTTATTGCATTTGCCTTTTACGGCAGATGCAAATTGAGGCGGCGCATTATAAGAGCTAGTGCAGGGACTGTGGTGAAACAGATCCCTAAATTGTTTTTTCTGTTGTCGCTAGCAGCACACAAACTCCCTTGGCAATAATGGTTTCGCTGGGTTCGTCCAGCGGGGACCCACCCACATCTTCTTCGGTCAGCAGCAAATGCGATGAATCCTTAATTAAACGCAATTGCGCAACACTGAGCGATAAGTCCACAGCATCCGTTGCAGAAAACACACCCAGTGGGCGGATTTGGCCATCGCGTTTGGATATCGCCCAGAGCTGGAGATTTTTGTCCGGTGCAATCTCTACTGCGCCCCATTTCAGCCACAGCTGCTCGCCACCCGCTGCTGTAAGCACCGTCAAGCTCGGTGTTCCACGTTCATCGGTGAGCACTGCCACATAATCCGCGTTGGGGGTCATCGGGCGCTCGCTCAGCAGCCAAATAAACAGTGCGAAAATCGCAACGGTCATAGCAGTGGCACCCTGCCAGAACCAGCGCAGCCAGGAAGCGGGCTGCGGTGAGCGAGTGCGATTAATACGCGCGCTAATTTTGTCCCAGGTGTCGCCTGCTGGCGTGAGTACTTGCTGCCTGTCACTCAAGCTCATCAATTCCTCTTCCCAGTAATTCACCTGCGCCTCTAATTCCGATTCGTTAATCAGCCGCAAGGCAAACCGCTTGCGCTCGCTCCCACGCATCACCCCGGTGACATAATCAAATACCAGCTGGGGCTCACTCAGGCTTGTGGTTGTTGTTTGGCTTCCAGACATAGCCTTAACCTCTCAGCGCCGCGATGCAGCCAGGATTTAACGGTATTGGTGTTGGTCGATAATGTTTGTGCAATCTCTTCGCGCGAGTAACCCTGCAAATAGGCCAGCTCGATGCTGCGTTTGATGTTATCGCCCAAGGTGGCGAGGCACTGGTGCAGATGAAAACGCAGTTGGCTGGCACCCAGGCTATGCTCGGGTTCATCGCCGCCGGGAAAGTCTTCCTCTTCATTAATCGCGCGGGTATTGCTATTGCTGCGCGTCTCTTTGTCGAGCCGATCCAACGCCCGGTAGCGGGTAATGCTGGCCATCCAGGTCAGCGGCTTGGCGAGATGCGGGCGATAGCTACTGGCGTTATTCCAGATTTGCAAAAAAGCTTCCTGCAATACCTCGTTGCTCATCTCAGGTGATTTCAGGATTCGCCAAGCCACGGCATTAAGGTAGGGACCCACTCGCTCAAACAGGCGTTTAAGTGCGGTTTGGTCGCGTAAGGCGCAGCGGGCGATAAGATTGATCAACTCATCATCCTGGTTATCGATCGGTACAGTCATCTCAGGATCAGTTCCTTATTTAATATATTGATTCAATCTACGGTGTAAACCCCAAAAAGTTGCAGGGGTCATATCCCACCCCAGGCTTAGTGCGCACCACTTCAGGTTTGTTATGCACCACTTCAAGTTTGCTGCGCAAAGTGGTGCGACCAGCGTTAGCGATTTGGGGATTATAAACTCGTGGCAGCCAGCAATCGCCACGGCGTATGGATCTACTGCAGACATAAAGCGTTTTTTAACAATCGCCTCTAATAACTAACGATAAAGGTATTCGCTATGTTCAAGCTCAATCGCTATACCGGCGTGCTCTTTGCGCTCGCCACCCTGATCGGTTTTACCGCCACCAGCCCCGCCACTGCCAAGCCGTATAAGGCGGCGGAAATTTACTCCAAGCAAACCTATAAATACGGCCGCTATGAGATGCGTATGCGTGTCGCCAAGGGGAGTGGGGTACTGTCCACTTTCTTCACTTACAAAAACGGTTCAGAGCAACCGGGCGTGTTTTGGGAGGAGATCGATATCGAGATCTTCGGTAAAAACAATGCTACCCAGTGGCAAAGCAACGTAATTATCGGGACTAACCGACCCACCACCAAGACTGAAGGCGTGCACACCATGCCCTACTCGCTGGGCGATGGCTACAACACCTATGTGCTGGAGTGGACACCCAATTACATCGCCTGGTTTGTGAATGGCGCGCAGATTCGTCGTATTAACGGTGGCCAGTTTGTCACCGGCCTTACCAGCCCGCAGGATCTGCGTTTTAACCTCTGGGCCGCCAACATTGCCGAATGGGTCGGCGCGTGGAACCCCAATATCTTACCCGTCTACCAATTTGTGAACTACATTGAATACAAACCTTATGTGGCCGCGACCAACAGTTTCGGTACCGGTTGGCGCGATGACTTCAACAGCTTCGATACTAACCGCTGGGCCAAAGCCAATTGGACCTTTGGTGAAAACCTCGCTGACTTTGACCCGAATAACGTGGTTGTCAAAAACGGTATTTTGGTACTGGCGCTGACTCGCGAAGGTCAGACAGGTTATACCGGCACTCCTCCGGCCGATGGTGGCAGTAGCGGTGGAAGCAGTAGCAGCGCAGCTGCCACGGCTATCACCATCCAGGCGGAAAGCTTTAACGAGGTAGGCGGCAGTGTGACAGTCGCAGGCGGCACCGTGGGTTATATCGACGCGGGTGAATGGTTCAAATATAACAACGTCAATATTCCGCAGACCGGTACCTATCGCGTGGAGTATCGCGTGGCCTCGGCACTAACCACTGCGCAATTCACATTGGATCGCAATGGTGTCGGTTTGGGCACCATCAGCGTACCTAATACCGGTGGCTGGGGTAACTACCAGACGATCTCCCACAATATTTACCTGAACGCAGGAGCGCAAAGTTTGGCGATCTATGCCAACAGCGGTGGCTTTAATATTGATTGGATCAAGCTGACAAAAATCTAAGTCCGTTTCAGCCTTTGGGGGTTGCGGGCACCTTGCTTGCGCTCCCGTTTTTATTTCTACAGTTTATTTTTTACGTTTTATTTTTTCGTTTTATTTCTAAAAACAGTTTTTTGTAAATGAGGTAAATGTTATGCGTCGTTTGTTATGTGTGTTGTTAGCGATCACTGCCGGATCTGTTGCTCATCTGGCTAACGCCAAGCCCTACAAGGGCGCGGAAATTTATTCCAGCGATAGCTATTTATATGGCCGCTATGAAATACGCATGCGCGTCGCCAAGGCCAGCGCGGTGTTATCCACGTTCTTTACTTATAAAAATGGCTCGGAAGTAGGTAATACCTTTTGGGAAGAAATTGATATTGAAGTGTTCGGCAAAAATAATGCGACCGAGTGGCAGAGTAATATTATTCTCGGCAGCTCGCGCCCGACCATTCACACCGAACAAACCCACTCTGCCGGGACCTCACTCGCTGATGCGTATCACACCTATGTACTGGAGTGGACACCGGACTACGTGGCCTGGTATCTGGATGGTGTAGAAGTCCGCCGCATCACCGGCACCAGCACGGTCACCAGCCTCACTAATCCGCAAAGTTTGCGTTTTAATATATGGTCATCCGAATCAGTGCCTTGGGTGGGCGAGTGGGATGACTCAGTGTTGCCGGTGTACCAATTTGTAAATTACATCGATTACAAAACTTACAACACCACAACAAAACAATTTGAAGGCGGCTGGCGCGATGATTTCAACACGCTCGACAGCGCACGCTGGGGTAAAGCCAATTGGAGTTTTGAAAGTAACCGCGTGGATTTTGCGCCGGAAAACGTGGTGATTAAGGACGGGATTTTGGTGCTCGCCTTGACCAAAGAAAATGCTACTGGTTATACCGGCACACCACCTGCTGATGAAACCCCAAGCAGCTCAAGCGCCAGTTCGGTCGCCGATTCCAGTTCAGCAGCAAGCTCGATAGCAGCCTCAAGTTCTGCAATCAGTTCAATCGCTGCGAGCAGTGTTGCGGCGAGTGCGGCGGCAAGTTCCGTCGCGGTTGCCGCATCGTCCGTCGCCACATCCAAAGCATCTGGTGGCGGGAGCTCGGGGGGCGGCGCACTCAATTACACATGGTTATTGTTATTGAGTGGATTGGTTTTTATTCGCCGCCTGGGCGTAGCCAGCAAACCGTAATTTTAGCCGCCTCGGAAAAATCGGCCGCGTAACAGAAGCAGAAGATTACACTTTTGGTTTTACGCGGCGTTTTTTCTTGGGAGGATAAAAGCTTGGCTCACCTTCCGGGCGGGTTTTGAAGCGGCGATGCACCCAAAGATATTGATCGGGCGCCTGTCGTACCGCATCTTCAATAATTTTATTAATGCGGGTTGCATCTACCACATCATCGCCGCTAGGGAAATCATCCAGCGCCGGTTGGATTTCTATACGGTAGCGACCATGAGGTTCGCGAAAACAAAAAAATGGAATAACCGCACAGTGTGACAGCTGTGCGATGCGCGCCGTGGCGACCACGGTTGATGCCTGTATTCCGAAGAAAGGCGCAAACACATTCTGTGCACTACCGTAATCCTGATCAGGCGCATACCAAACCAGATGTCCCTTACGTAGATTTTTGATGAGTTGGCGTGTATCGCGACGATGAATGGCGTTATCGTTTACGCGGGTGCGCGCAGTGTAAATCGCGTACGACATTAACGGGTTGGGGTCAGGGCGATAAAGCACATCGGCAACCACATGGTAGGCCATGATGCGGCCACTGATATCAATCGTAGTGAGATGACTGCCGCAGAGTAAAATACCCTTGCCTTCAGCTTGCGCTTTTTCAATGTGTTCCAAGCCAGTAATCGTGTAGCGATTACGCATTTTATCTTTCTGGCCCCACAGCCCCATCGCCGTCTCAGCAATGCTTAAGCCGCAGGACATAATCACGCCCCGCACCATTTTTGCCTGCGCTTGCGCATCCAACTCGGGAAAACACAAGGCGATATTAATTTCGGCGTAGCGTTTGCGTGAGCGCGCCAACCAGTAGAGCAATTGCCCCAAGCCGCGTCCTATGGCCTGATTGAGGACGACCGGCAACTGTGCGATTAGCCAAAAAAAACCTAACACTAACCAGGTAGGCCAGAAGCGGGGCAGCAAAAAACTGCGATGAAATTGGGGGAATTTTGAATTTTCCAAAGGGAGTCTCTTCATATCTGGCCAGTATTAGCCGACAAGCCGTCGCGGGATTATAACAATCTCAACAGCATAGCGCGCGTCCATACTGAGCTAACGTTAACGCCGAATACTTTATTGCTGCTCGACCTTACTTGCTATAGTCACGGTCTCTTTACGAAACTCCGCCGCCGACATCCCCGTGTAACGCTTAAAAAACCGGTGAAATGACGACTTACTGTTAAAGCCGGATTCCAACAGAATATCCAAAATCGTCATCTCCGCATACTGCGGATCGATTAGCATCTGTTTGGCTCGATTCACGCGATACTCATTCACAAACTCAAAAAAGTTCGTATTAAATTCCTTATTAATAATGCTGGATACTTCGCGGAAATGAATCCCCACCTGCCGCGCAAAATCTTCAATGTTTAAATTCTGTTTTAGATACAGCTGCTGCTTTTCCATGGTATTGCGGATACGCGCTATTGCATCAGGTGAAATCTCTGCCGCTGCAGCTACGTCTTTTTCTTTGGGTTTATCGTTGGTTTCCAATAATTGATGTGCATACAACAAGCTGTACACAAAGAGTGCGTTTACCAGTACAAAGGTAATGTAATTGTCGAAGATGCCAAAACTATCAGCGATAGAAAGACTCACAGCCTGCCCCAATAGATGTGCGATGAGCGACCAGAACCAATTGAGCGCAAACCCCAGCGTCAGCAATAACAACCAATACGGGCCCTGCAAACTTAAACTTGAATAAAATTCTTTTAGTTGTTGCTTATAGCGATAAATTTCCAGCGCTGCTGCAAAGGCGTAAACCACGGGTAAAATTTTCAGATAGTGCCATAAATAATTTGTGAGCCTTATGGAATCTTCGGTGTGAGTAGCGGACTGAAAGCGCATGCGATCACTATCCAAACCACCCCACAATACCCACACAATAACCGCAAATAAATTCAATAAATGCAGCGCATCTTTTGTACGCAGCGAAAAATTCGCTCGCGTAATCGCCACCACATACATATACAAACACACACTTTTGCCCACCACTGCCGTCACCAACCCAAGCGACAACAGCATATGCGCCAGCTCACTATGCAAGCCGATGTGATCATTCCACAACAACAAATTACACAGCGCACTTGCACCCACGCACACAAAAAATCCCGACAACAACTGCGAAGCAATCGCTTTTTGTTTGGATAGAAGCCACTGAAAAATAACCAGCAGCACACAAACGGCAAGAGTGAGCACGAGAATTAGATCGTGGATATTGAAGATGGGGGTTTTCATTAGTTATTTTTCCAATGCCCTATTGCCAAGCAACATATACTCCCTGTAGCGAATATCGCGATTACATCATTAACATCAAATACACCAGTAGCCAGGACGGGTTGTAGACATTCATAGAGTAGACAGCCTATAACTACTCCGCATGCGCATTTAAAAATATAAGAGAAGTTTCCTCTTGCGAAAGCGGTGAGCAGGAAAACTGCTGCTATGGTTCCTGTAATACTGGGATAAACATACACAAAACCAAAATCCCCAATGCCATTTTTATAGACCCAGGGCCGATAAAATAGGTCGCCTAGTATTGTTAACAACAATCCAAGGCCACCTATTGTGAGAAAGATTGGTTTATGGTTATCCATCATTTTTCAGGAGTCATTTAATGCCCCATCACCTGCACAACCTCTTCCGGTTTATGGTGCACGCCAAAATCATCCACAATAGTCGTGGTGGCTTTGTTCATGTTAATTACATCGACTTCAACGCCTTCGCGACGGAATTTGAGCACCACTTTGTCCAGCGCGGCGACTGAGGTGATATCCCAAAAATGGGCGTGAGTTAAATCGATGGTGATTTTGGGTAATTTTTCTTTCAGATCAAAGCCGCGCACAAACATATCCGCCGAGCGGAAAAAAACTTCGCCAAATACTTTATAGGTGCGCTCATTGCCGTCTTCGTTTAGTTCTGATGTCACCGCCATGTAATGGCCAATTTTGTTGGCAAAAAACATCGCTGCCATGAGCACGCCAATAAATACGCCGTAAGCGAGATTGTGGGTAGCGACAACTACAGAGACGGTGGTAAGCATAACAATATTAGACGAGAGTGGATGTTTTTTCAGGTTGCGGATTGATGTCCAACTGAAGGTGCCGATTGATACCATAATCATTACCGCCACCAATGCGGCCATCGGAATAATAGAAATCCAATTGCTTAGAAACACCACCATAATTAATAAGAGCGCACCCGCCAAAAAAGTCGATAAGCGCGTGCGGCCGCCAGATTTTACGTTAATGACGGATTGACCAATCATCGCACAACCTGCCATACCGCCGAGCAAACCGGTGGCTACGTTAGCAAAGCCCTGACCTTTACACTCGCGGTTTTTATCGCTAGTCGTATCGGTAATATCATCCACAATGGTGGCGGTCATCATCGACTCTAATAAACCGACTGCGGCCAGTGGAATCGAGTAGGGCAAAATAATCATCAAAGTTTCTAAATTCAGCGGCACATCTGGCCACAGAAAAATGGGCAAGGTATCGGGCAGCTCACCCATATCGCCCACGGTGCGAATATCAATTTTAAATATAATCGCAATAGCCGTTAGCACCAGAATACACACGAGCGGCGATGGAATAATTTTTCCGATGGTTGGAATATAGGGGAATAAATAGATAATCCCCAAACCAGCAGCGGTCATCGCATAGACATGCCAGGTTACATCGGTCAGCTCCGGCAACTGCGCCATAAAAATTAAAATCGCCAAGGCATTTACAAAACCCGTCACCACTGAACGCGAGACAAACCCCATCAAATCGCCCAAGCGCAAAAATCCGGCAACAATTTGAATCGCACCGGTTAATACCGTTGCCGCTAATAAATATTGCAAGCCGTGCTCTTTAACGAGTGTCACCATGAGCAGCGCCATAGCGCCCGTTGCGGCAGAAATCATCGCGGGGCGACCGCCAGCAAAGGCGATGATCACCGCCATGGAAAACGACGCATACAATCCGACTTTTGGATCAACACCGGCGATAATCGAAAAAGCAATTGCTTCGGGAATTAACGCCAGTGCAACCACTAAACCCGATAAAAAATCGCCTCGAATATTGGAAAACCATTGTTCTTTCACTGAGCTAAACATAAATAACTATCCACAAAATCACATAAAACCATTAATTAGCAGCGGGCACCGACAACAATTTCAACCCAATAATGCCCGCGATAATCAACACAAAACACAATAGACGCAGAACGCTGGCATCTTCATTCAGCGCGATAATCCCGTAAGCCGCTGTACCTACCGCACCTATGCCGACCCAAATCGCATAGGCAGTTCCGATCGGCAGCGTGCGCACCGACAGGGACAACAAGTACATACTGGCGGCGATAAATGCCAAGCAGAACAGACTTGGCCCGAGCTTGGTAAAACCGTCGGTTTTGGGCATCGCAGCCGCATAAAAAATCTCGCACAGGCCAGCGGCCAACAAATAAAACCACCCCATAAGGCTCCCCCTCGTATGTTTGGCTGGCGATCTTAATGCACTTGCGCGACTTTAATAAGTTGCTGTGCGTCGGTTAGGGCTAATAAACTCGCCCCATCGATCTCTGTGCTGGAAAAAATTATCTATGCGATTACTGCGCTTACTGTTACCGGTATTGCTTTGTGCGTTCGCACCGCTGGCACAGGCCGACAAAATCACCATCGCCGCCGCCGCTGATTTGAAATTTGCGCTGGACGAACTATTGGTCGATTTCAAACAAGCTCATCCCAAGGATGAGGTTGAGGTGATCTACGGGTCGTCGGGGAAATTCCACACCCAAATCCAGCAGGGCGCGCCCTTTGATCTGTATTTCTCGGCGGATATCGAATTCCCACGCCTGCTGGCGAAAGCCGGATTCGCCGCCTCCGAAGTGGTTCCTTATGCCGTGGGTCGCATCGTATTGTGGAGCGCCACACAGGATGCGAGCCAGATGACGCTGGCCAACCTGACCGATCCAGCCATTAAACGCATCGCCATCGCCAACCCCAAACACGCACCCTATGGCAAACGCGCCGAAGAAGCGCTGCGCGCACAGGGGCTATGGGATAAGGTAGAACCTAAACTGGTCTACGGCGAAAACATCGCTCACACCGCGCAATTTGTGCAAACCGGCAACGCGCAGGTGGGCATTATCGCCCTCTCACTGGCGCTCAACCCGGAGCTGGCGAGCAAGGGCGGTTATTGGTTGATTCCCGAGGAATTACACGCACCGCTGGAGCAGGGTTTTATCATCACCAAACGCGCTGAAAAAAATGTGCTGGCGAAACAATTTGCGGCTTATATGGGTGGCGAACCGGCGCGGGAAGTGATGACGCGTTATGGGTTTGTGATGCCGGAAGCAGCCGCTGGGGACGCCCATGCTCAGTGACGGCGACCTGCAAGCCCTGTGGTTGACAGTGCGGCTCGCTGCAATCGTCACGTTTATCCTGCTCTTAATCGGCACGCCTATCGCCTGGTGGTTGGCGCGCACCAAATGTTGGTGGAAGGGGCCTATCGGCGCGATTGTCGCGCTGCCGCTGGTATTGCCGCCATCGGTCCTGGGCTTTTACTTGCTGTTGGCGATGGGGCCAAACGGCCCAGTGGGGCAATTGACCGAAGCGCTAAACATCGCCCCTTTGGCGTTTACCTTTTGGGGATTGGTGCTGGCCTCGGTATTTTATTCGCTGCCGTTTATGGTGCAGCCGCTGCAAACCGCGTTTGAGGCGATTGGCGAGCGCCCGCTGGAAGTGGCGGCGACTTTGCGCGCATCGCCACTTGATGCGTTTTTTACCGTCGCCGTACCCTTGGCGCGGCCGGGTTTTATCACCGCATCCATCCTCACCTTTGCGCATACCGTCGGCGAATTCGGCGTGGTGCTGATGATTGGCGGCAATATTCCCGGCGTGACGCGTGTGGCGTCGGTACAGATTTATGACCATGTAGAGGCGCTGGAGTATCTGCAGGCGCACCGATTATCGGCGGTGATGCTGATCTTTTCGTTTTTGGTACTGCTGGCGATATACGCATGGCGCCCCGTTGGGCGGCACTCCGTCAGTAAGCGAGGCGCTTGAGATGAGTGCGAAGGTAATTCAAGCGCGCTTTCAATTGGCCTGGCCGGGCTTTCAACTGGATGTGGATCTGGAGTTACCCGGGCGCGGCGTTACAGCGCTGTTTGGGGTATCCGGCTCCGGCAAAACCACCTTACTGCGCTGTATTGCCGGATTGGAGCGGGCGCCGCAAGGCCGGTTGGTGGTGGATGGCGACATCTGGCAAAGCGACAAAAAATGGCTACCGACCCACAAGCGTCCGCTCGGTTATGTCTTTCAGGAGGCCAGTCTTTTTGCCCACCTTTCGGTGCAAGACAACCTTCGCTACGGACTTAGGCGCAGCAGCGGCGCTGCGCATACAGGTTTGGATCAAGCTATCGAACTACTGGGTATCGGCCATCTGTTAACTCGCAACCCGGATTTACTCTCCGGCGGCGAACGCCAGCGGGTTGCCATCGCCCGCGCACTGGCGGTCAGCCCACGCTTGCTGCTGATGGATGAACCCCTCGCCGCGCTTGACCTGCAGCGCAAGCAGGAAATTTTCCCCTACCTCGAACGTCTGCACCGTGAGCTGGATATACCGGTGCTTTACGTCACCCATTCGCCCGAAGAGCTAGCGCGGCTGGCAGATCATTTGGTGGTGATGGAAAACGGCCGCGCCATCGCCAGCGGCAACCTGAGCGATACCCTCGCCCGGCTCGATCTACCAATCCAACTCGGTGAAGACGCGGGGGTGATTATCGAGGCGACTATTGGCGCTGTGGATAACGACTGGCACTTGGCGCGGGTGGATTTTGCCGGCGGCAGCCTCTGGGCCAAAGATCAGGGTTTGGCGGTAGGCAAATCGGTGCGGGTACGCGTACTCGCCCGTGATCTGAGTTTGGCGGAACAGCAAACCCTGAGCAGTATCCAAAACCAAATGCCCGGTCAGATTGATGCCATCGGCGACGACGCACACCCCGGTCTTGCGCTAGTACGTGTGCGTATCGGCGACACTATCTTGCTCGCCCGCCTGACCAAACGCGCCGTAGCGACGCTTGGTGTAGCCGTCGGCAAATCCTTTTGGGTGCAGATAAAGTCGGTCGCGCTCCTATAGTAAGCACTGCCTAAATATTGGGTTATCTCATCAGCAGTAGCACGGGCGCTGCGCCCAACACCAATTAAGGTGGCTGAGGCCAAACCCGTCCACTCGCCATATCCCAGCATCCACAGACGCGGTTCCTGCACTGAGCGAGTGCCTGCAACGTCTACTTTTCCATCTGGATTAACCACGCCCAGTGACTGCAAGTGCGAGAGCGCAGGGCGGAATCCGGTACACCAGATCACTGCATCAACGGCGGACTCAGTGCCATCGGCCCAGACGACACCGGTCGCGGTGAAGCGGGTAAACGGCCGAACCGCGTGTAGTACGCCACGTTCCCGCGCCTCTTTCACCGGCGGCACCATCACTACATCGCCTAAACCACCCACGGGCTGATCAATTTCACGCCCTTCCTGATGCGCCTTCCAGCGATCAGTGGCGCGCTGGAATAGCACCCGCCCGTCCACTTCATCGGGCAAAAACAGCGGTTCGCTGGTTGTGACCCAAGTACAGTCGGCGACGCGCGATACCTCGGCGAGGATCTGCGCGCCCGAGTTGCCGCCGCCCACGACCAAAACTTTTTGCCCTGCAAAAGGCGCGGGCGATTGGTAATGCGCTGAGTGAAGCTGTGTTCCTTGAAACAGATCGCGGCCGGGATAAGCGGGAGTAAACGGATTGCGCCAAGTGCCAGTGGCACTGATTACTGCGCGGGTGCGCCAGGTTTGCTGCTCGCTGACCACTTCCAGTCGGTCGCCAAGGTTATTTACCGCCGACACCCACACCGGGCGCTGCACCGGAAATTCATAACGGGATTCATACTTGCCCAGATAATCCACCACCTGATCGCGCCCGGGATAAGTATTTACGGTGGGCGGCATTTGCCAGCCCGATAGCGAGCTCCAGGTCGCGGGCGAAAACAGTCGCAGACTATCCCAGCCATGTAACCAAGCCCCGCCGGGCGCTTGCTCGACATCCACAATGACAAAGTTATAGTGGCTGCGCCGTAGGTAGTAAGCGACCGACAAAGCCGCTTGCCCACCACCGATAATCACTATGTCGATAGATTCTGTGCCCCGTGTATCCATGCTACTCGCCCATTGGTAGTTGATTGACTAAGGATAAATTCTCCTTGCCAATATATACGTGAAATCATATATTCGCCAAACCATATATTAAAGCCAGTTTTTATCTATGCCTGAATTCACGCCCGATTCCCTTTGTAAAACCCTCGCCGACCCCACCCGCGCGCGCATTGCGCTGTTGGTTGCGCGCGAAACCGAGTTGTGCGTGTGCGAACTCACCTGCGCGCTCGATGAGATCCAACCCAAAATTTCCCGCCATTTGGCGCTACTGCGGGAGTCGGGTTTATTGGCAGATCGCCGCAAAGGACAGTGGGTGTATTACCGGTTGCACCCCGAGTTGCCCGCGTGGGTTAGCAAAACCTTGCAGACGATGCTCGATGCAAATAAGGATTGGCTGGAAGAAAATCACCAGCGTTTGTGTGCGATGGAAGACCGGCCGAACCGCTGCTGCTGACAATTACCGGAGTTTTAGATGAGCTTATTCGAACGTTATTTATCGCTCTGGGTTGCACTTGCCATCGCGGCGGGTGTGATTCTGGGTAATTATTTTCCCACCGTTTTCGCGCAAATTGCCGCACTGGAATTTGCACATGTAAACTTTTTCGTGGCGGTTTTAATTTGGGTAATGATTTACCCGATGATGGTGCAGATCGATTTTAGCGCGATAAAGAATATCGGCCAACGTCCACAGGGATTAATCCTCACACTGGTTATAAATTGGTTGATAAAACCTTTCACCATGGCCGCACTCGGTTGGTTATTTTTCAACGTATTATTTGTTGACTGGGTTGATCCACAAACCGCGCAAGAATATATCGCGGGCATGATTTTACTGGGCGTAGCGCCTTGCACGGCCATGGTATTTGTATGGAGCCAACTCACCAAAGGCGATCCCAACTACACGCTGGTACAGGTTTCCGTTAATGACGTGATTATGATTTTTGCCTACGCGCCTATCTGTGCATTTTTACTAGGCGTAAGCGATATTCATGTGCCTTGGGAAACGCTGATTATTTCGGTGGTACTCTATGTTCTCTTACCGCTAATCGCAGGCGTAATCACTCGCCGCTGGCTGGAATCCAAAACCGGTATCAATGCCGGTCAACAGCTACAACAATTTTTGGCGACCTGTAAACCTTGGTCGGTAATTGGTTTACTTGCTACGGTCGTTCTGCTATTTGCGTTTCAAGCACAGACGATTCTTACCAAACCCCAAGCTATATTTTTAATTGCTATTCCACTACTGATTCAAACCTACGGTATTTTTGCGATCAGTTTTGTCGCTGCCAAAGCGATGAAACTGCCGTACAACATCGCTGCACCCGCGTGCATGATCGGCACCTCCAATTTTTTTGAGCTAGCGGTGGCAGTGGCGATTTCACTTTTTGGTTTACATTCCGGCGCGGCGCTGGCAACGGTTGTTGGCGTATTGGTAGAAGTGCCAGTGATGCTGTCACTGGTCGCCTTTTGTAATCGCACCCAGCATTGGTTTATTAAACATTAATTTGTCTTTTAAGTTAGGAGCACTTTTGTGAAAAAAATCAAAATCGGTATCAACGGGTTTGGTCGTATCGGCCGTTTGGCATTGCGCGCGAGTTGGCAGTGGCCAGAATTTGAATTTGTGCAGATCAATGATCCCGCCGGCGATGCAGCCACATTTGCACATTTGCTCAAGTTCGATTCCGTGCAAGGTCAATGGGCGCCGGAAACCAGCGCGGATGACAACGCAATTTATATTGACGGTAAACCCATTGCGTTTAGTCGCAACAAAACAATTGCGGAAACCGATTGGAGCGGTTGCGATTTGGTGATTGAAGCCAGCGGAAAAATGCGCGAGGTAAAATTGCTACAGGCCTATTTGGATCAGGGTGTAAAACGTGTTGTAGTCAGCGCGCCGGTTAAAGAACCGAGTGTATTGAATGTAGTGATGGGTGTTAATCAACATTTATTTAACCCTGCTGAACACCGCATAGTGACTGCTGCGTCTTGCACCACTAACTGTTTGGCACCAGTGGTAAAAGTAATTCATGAACAACTCGGGATTAAACACGGCGCCATTACCACTATTCACGATTTAACCAATACTCAATCGATACTCGACCAGCCGCATAAAGATTTGCGCCGCGCCCGCGCCTCCCATTCCAATTTAATTCCCACCAGTACCGGCTCTGCTACTGCAATTGCAGAAATATTTCCCGAGTTGCGCGGTAAATTAAATGGCCACGCGGTGCGTGTGCCGCTCGCGACGGGTTCACTTACCGATTGTGTATTTGAAGTGGAACGTAACACCAGCGTCGAAGAAGTGAATGGGTTGTTAAAAACCGCGAGCGAAACTTATCTGAAAGATATTCTTGGCTATGAGACACGTCCTTTAGTCTCCAGCGACTTTTGTGGCAATCCGCTTTCATCGATTGTTGATGCGCTTTCTACTATGGTAGTCAACGGCACCTTGGTAAAAATTTATGCCTGGTATGACAATGAGTGGGGCTATGCGAATCGCACAGCGGAATTGGCGAAATTGGTGGGTGCAGTAGATTGATTTGAATAACACCGGGCGGAATCGCATGGGCGAAATAAACCAGGGCGCAATAAATTGCGCCCCTACGATGCCATGTAGGGGCGTGATTTATCACGCCCAAAATCACATCCAAACATCACCCAATAAGTTATCCCGAAAATCATGAACAATTCAACCGCCATTCGCCAATACGCAATCGTCACCGGCAATTATTGGGCTTTTACACTGACCGACGGCGCGCTGCGCATGTTGGTGGTATTGCACTTTCATCAACTCGGTTACAGCCCGCTGCAAATTGCGGCGCTGTTTTTGTTTTATGAAATTTTCGGGATAGTGACTAATTTATTTGGCGGCTATTTGGGTGCGCGCATTGGCTTGAATCGCACCATGAATATTGGCTTAGCTTTACAAGTCGTTGCGCTCGCAATGCTTGCAGTACCCAGCCAGTGGCTCAGCGTGCCATTAGTGATGGGCGCGCAGGCGCTATCCGGTATCGCCAAAGATTTAAATAAGATGAGCGCCAAGAGCGCGATTAAATTGTTGGTGCCGGGTGATCAACAGGGGAGATTGTTTAAATGGATTGCGTTGCTCACCGGCTCTAAAAATGCATTAAAAGGTGTGGGATTTTTTCTCGGCGGTGCACTGCTTGCGCTATTGAGCTTTAAAGGCGCCGTATTAGCGATGGCAACGGCACTTGCGTTGGTATGGATTGCCAGTGTGATCTTATTGAAGCAGGATTTAGGCAAAGCCAAAAACAAACCCAAATTTAATGAGTTATTTTCCAAAAGCCGCGCGATTAATATTTTATCGGCGGCGCGTTTATTTTTATTTGGCGCGCGCGATATTTGGTTTGTAGTTGCCCTGCCAGTTTTTTTAAGCAGCCAATTGCAGTGGGATTTTTGGTGGGTGGGTGGATTCCTCGCCAGCTGGGTCATTGGCTACGGTCTGGTGCAATCAGCCGCACCAACACTGCTGCGCAACAAAACAGATGCAGCACCCAACGGCAGTGCAGCGCTACTATGGGCAATTATTCTGGCGCTGGTGACGGCGGGCTTGGCACTTGCTGTCTCGACCAGCGTAGCTGTTACCAGCGCGTTAATGATTGGCTTGATCTTGTTCGGCATAGTATTTGCGATCAACTCATCAGTGCATTCCTATTTAATTGTCAGCTACGCGAAAGACGATGGTGTCTCGCTCGATGTCGGTTTCTATTACATGGCGAATGCAATGGGGCGATTAATTGGCACCGTCTTATCCGGTTACTTGTATCAACAAGGCGGTTTGTCGCTTTGTTTGTGGGGCAGTGCTATTTTTCTACTGATAGTAGTAGTAATCTCAACTGCCCTTCCTAAAGCGGCCCTTCCTAAAGCAGCTGTATCAAAAGCGGATTAAATAGATCACAGGCGGTTAACTATGCTGATTTCACTGGTCATTAATTTTATTGTAGTGGCTGTGTGTGTACTGCTTCATTTTGAAGCAATCAACATTCTCACCAATACCTTATTTAAACCCAAAGCCACTCCACGTATTCGTATTTTATTGAGCCTCTTTGCCTGCTTTTTTGCGCATTTGCTGGAAGTGTTAATTTTCGCGCTTGCCTATTATGTTTACATGAAGGTTGGCGGATTTGGCCAGTTAATTGGTGGCGACCTGGAAGGGCATGGTTTATTTGGTACTCCCAGCACCAGCCTTATCGACTGTATTTATTTTTCGCTCACCTGTTATACATCCCTGGGGTTTGGCGATTTGGCGCCCACCGGTTGGTTGCGCTTTCTTGCCGGTGTTGAGGCGCTCACCGGACTATTGTTAATCGCCTGGACCGCATCGTTTATGTATTTGGAAATGCAGAAACACTGGAAAGTAAAATAGTTGAGCAAGGTGAAATAATGTCTAACCCGATTGCACCACCAGATCAATCCACATTGTGCAATCCATCTGCGTGCGGCATGGCCGCAAGTTCCTCGGCGGAAAAACTCAATAGTGGTTGTTTTTGTAAAACATTAAACCGCGCCGAATTGGATAGCATTTTGAAATCCGACACCTTAAATCTTGATCTATTAAATTCCCACCCACAGCTATTTTCCAATACCAGTGTATTTATCTCGCCCACGCAACTACTGCAAATGCAAAATCTGGTGCACTCAGTAGAGCGTGTAGTGCAATTACCCGAATACCAGCAGCAGGTATTAGCGCAAGCTGATGAATCAGCAATATTTGACGCTGGCACCGCTGGCGTATTTATGGGCTACGATTTTCATCTAGGTATTACCGGCCCACAACTCATAGAAATTAATACCAATGCCGGCGGTGGTTTTTTAAATGCAGCTTTATTGCGCGCGCAAACGGATTGCTGTCGCACGGCGGAAGTATTTCTGCCCGAGATAAAACGTCACATTGACGAGCAATTTTTCGCCATGTTTATGAGCGAATGGCAAATTAAACATCCTGCGGCGCCGCTCATGCGTATCGCAATTGTTGACGAAAATCCTACGCAACAATTTCTCTTCCCTGAATTTAAAATGGCGCAGCGGCTATTTGAGCGCAGCGGCATAGAAACTGTGATTACCGATCCGCAGGCATTGTACTTTGAACAGGGCCGTTTGATTTATCGTCAATCACCACACGAACAAGGTATTGCTATCGATCTGGTTTATAACCGCCTCACCGATTTTACATTGAGCAGTGAACACAGCGCCGCGTTGCGCGCGGCCTATCTTGCCAGCGCTGTAATTGTCACCCCCAATCCACACCACCACGCGCTCTATGCCAACAAACGCAATCTCGCTATTTTTAGCGATGACGCCGCGTTAAAAAATATCGGGGCGAGAGACGCTGATATTAATAATTTACGCGAGGCGATTCCCCACACCCAAGTTGTCACCGCCAATAACGCTGAACATTTATGGCAGGAACGCAAACATTTGTTTTTTAAACCCGCCACCGGGTATGGCAGCAAAGCGGCGTATCGCGGCGACAAAATTACCAAGCGTGTGTGGGATGAAATCCTGCAGGGCGATTATGTTGCACAACAACAAGTCCCGCCGAGCGAACGTGGAATTTTGGTAGATGAACAAGAGGTCGCATTAAAGATGGATATTCGCGCCTATGTTTATGCCGGTGAAATTCAATTATTAGCGGCGCGTTTGTATCAAGGCCAGACAACCAATTTCCGCACCCAAGGTGGAGGCTTTGCGCCGGTGTTTATTGCCCAGTGATGCTATTATTTTTTTATTTTACTATTGCGTTTCGCTGGGTAAAGTTTAACTCATTTCCTTGCTAGAAAAACCGCGCGAGCTGTTGTTTCAACTGGCTGTTTTCATTTTTCAGCTGTTCAATTTCATCGAGCAGATTTAACACCAAACCAAGATCAGCCCAATCAATATCCAGATCGCGGTAGAGGCGCGCCGCCTTTTTCACTTTTATCAAGCAGGTGACATGAAACTGCCATTGCTGTGGATGAGTGCCTGTCACAGGTACCGCAATATCATTTTCAACTAATTCAAGCATGCACTCTTTGCTGATGTCGGCAGATAAGCAGAGTTCTTCAAAGCTCAGGTGAAAGTGGGGTGAATGAATTTCTGATAGTGATGTCATGATTGATTATTCCATTCGCGACGCGGATCAAAGCTGGCGCTCTGCGCGAGTTGCGCCCAGAGTGGTTTGCTGCTGTCATTTACTGTGGGTGGCATTACAATTTTTAAAACCGCAATCAAATCCCCGCACGCTTTTTTTCCCACCAATCCTTTTCCTTTTACGCGCAAACGTTGACCGGCTTGGCTGTTAGCGGGAATCGCTAACTGAATTTTCCCATTGAGTGTGGGTAATATAATTTTTGTTCCGAGCGCTGCCTCCCAGGGTGCTAGCGGCAAGGTGAGTAACAAGTTGTTTGCTTCAACATCAAAGAGCGGATGCGGTATTAACCGGATAGTCAAATACACATCACCATTGGGAACATGACCACCGCCGGGCGCACCCTGACCTTTAAGCCGAATACGCTCGCCGTCGCTAACACCAGCGGGAATTTTGACGTTCAGCGATTTTTTTATCTTTTGTTGATAGCCCTGATGATCGTAAAACGGAATAATAAATTCAATCTGCTTGGTGGTATCAGCCAGAGTATCTTCCAACATTATTGGCCATTCCAATTCAACATCATCACCTTTGATTAGGTTGATATCGTCCTGGCGTGTTTCCGGACGATGTTGTTGACGATTGCGCGAACCCGTCGCGCCAAAAATGGAATTGAAAAAATCGGCAAAGTCCTGATTGGCCGTTGCATTATTGTCGGCGTAATAGCTGCCGTTCGATTGCCCGCTACGCGCATCAAAACCACGGCTGCGCGCTTCACGCAAGGCATCGTATTCGGCGCGCTTTTCCGCGCTGTGCAGTACTTCGTAAGCTTCAGCAACTTGCTTGAATTTTTCTTCCGTATCCGGCAGTTTGCTCACGTCGGGATGATACTTGCGCGCAAGTTTGCGATACGCCGTTTTAATCGCTTTATCATCGGCGCTTGGGTCAACACCGAGTGCGCTGTAATAATCGATAAATTCCATTGCACGATCCTGTAGTGAAGTCTCCCGTTTACGAGCCTAGTCTTTTGTTCTTGCGCGCATCTGTACGCTGGCGAGCTTAGTAAAACTTACGCTGACTGAATCTACTTGATCACTACCGGTGATGGTGATCTCGACAGCTTGGTGCGGCAACCAGTATCTGCCTGTTAGCGCAGGCCTCAGCTGATACAGATCAAGAGGGTGGTATGTTGGTGGCGTTAAGACTTCAAGACGCGATGCTAATGGGTAGGAATATCTTGCGCCTGCAACTTGCGACGTTTATGCACCAGAGTCAGCACATACACTTTATCGTGTTGGATGTAATAAAGAATTCGCCAGGAATAAAGGCTGATTTCACGCAAACTGTCGTCATTGAGTTCGGCGACTTTTTTGCCAATTTGCGGATGCTGAAGAGAATGTTGGGTTTTGTTGACCAAGGCTTGAGTAACTGTTTTTGCATTGATCGGTGCGTCCTTGGCGATGTGTTCGTAAATGGCTTTTAAGTCAGCGCGAGCACGGGGAGTCCAAATAATCATTCTGTATTACCACTTCTCCATGTCGCGCAGCAGTTCTTCGCTGTTGATTCCTTTACCTTCGGCGGCTTCTTGCATGCCTTGGCGAATTTGATTGATCACGTAAAGGCGATACATTATTTCTTCTATATCAGCGTTATCCGGCAGACGTTGAATAGCGTCCAAGGCTTCTTGTTTCAGTGTTTGGGTTTGCATTTCACACCTCAGAGTGATGTCGCTACTGCAGTGAAAAGATTGTGGCACGTGGCACACTTGGCTTCAACTGAAGGTTTGCTGATTGCTGCGGCGCCAGTTATGCTTCGCGCATTCACTTATCGGTTGCGCTTGATGCCCAAACTCTCCCCCAATTTTGCCTTCCTGGCCCTCACACTCTGGTTGCTCAGCAACTGGGCGGGAGCGCATGGGCATTTTTGTTTTGATGGGCAGGAGCCGCCGATTTCTGTGCATATGCATTTGGATGGGCATGAGGTGCATGACCATCACCCCGAAGAAGTGCATCAGGACGCTGATATCGAGTTGACCCAGTCGGCACTGGCGAAACTAAGCAAAATTGATTTGGGATTGGTGCTGCTCGCTGCCTCGGCACTGGCGCTATTGATCCTTCCAACACCTGTTTTCACTAGCGCTTATCGCGCGTTTTATCCCCGCATTTCCCTCTATTGGCGACCTTTACTGCGCGCGCCACCCGTTTTTGTCTGAGTGTTTAATCGCATTGGGCGCATTTAACTGCGCCTTGATAAAACCGCTGTGCCCCTAAGGCACATCAGACAGGATTTACCATGAACAAAATTTCTTTTGCGCTGCCTTTGTTGGTTGGCGCTTTGGCATGCCCGGCACTTGCCGATAGCATTAGCCTGCAAGACGCGCTCGCCGCGAGCTTGCAACACAACCCGCAGTTGGCGGGCTATCAATTCCGCCGTACCGCCCTGGCCGGTGAACAGACTACTGCAGCATTGCGACCGGAAATGCGCCTGCATTCGGAGTTGGAAAACGTCGCTGGCTCAGGTGATTTTTCCGGTATTGATGGCACCGAGCTGACGCTGTCGTTTGCCTCGATTATCGAATTAGGCAACCAGCGCGATGCTCGTATAGATGTTGTCACCGCGCGCCAACAACAATTGGCGACGGAACAGCGGGTAGCTGTTTTAGATCTGGTCGCGGCAGTGAATTACCGTTTTATCGCCTTGATCGCCGCGCAGGAACAGGTGCAAGTACAAGAGCAGGCGCAACAACTCGCTCGGTCGCTAGTGACCAGCTTGAGCAAACGCGTTCAAGCCGGTCGCGCACCGCAAGAGGAGTTATTGCGCGCCCGCGCTGCACAGGCCAAAGCAGCTTTGGATGTCGGTCGAGCCCGCCAGCAAGTCCATTTGGACGCGCTAAAACTCAGCGCACATTGGGCCGATAGCACGCCCGATTTCACTCAAGCCGAGGGTGATTTGTTTGCGCTTACTAACGCCGCACCCCTTGCCGTTTGGCAAGCCCGCCTCGCGCAAAACCCGGATTTGCTCCTGCTTGCCGGCGAAACCCGCCTGCGCGCTGCCGAGTTGCGCAAAGCGGAAGCCGAAGGGCAAATGACCTTGGGTTGGAGTGCCGGAGTGCGGCAGTTGCAGATGACTGACGACACCGCGTTGGTCGCCGGTATCAATATTCCTCTCTCCAGCGGCAAACGCGCCAGCGGGGCGATCAGCAAAGCACGCGCCGAACAAGATGTCGCCACATTCGCCGCCGATAGCGCCAAAGTCCAGCTAGAAGCCCGCCTCAACCAGACTTATAGCGCCCATAGCCAGGCACTCATCGAGGTGCACAGCCTGCGCGACCAAATCCTGCCTCTGCTGCAAGATGCCAATCGCGCCACCACTGCCGCCTTCGATCAAGGTCGCTACAGCTCGCTTGAACTGGCACTCGCCCAGCGCGAATTACTGGAAGCCCGGGCCGCTTTGATCGATGCCGCCCTGCGCGCCCATGAAACCCGCATAGAACTGGAGCGTTTGACTGCGTCCGCTCCTGTGGACTCAACCCAATTAGGTGAGATTGCCCAATGAAACCATTTATCAATACTCTGCTATTAGTCGCGAGCCTCGGCTTGTCGGCAAACCTTTTTGCATCCGGCGACCACGGCCACGATGAGCACGACGAACACCACGAAGAAGAGCCCGAAAAAGGCGCCCATAACGGCCGCTTGTTGAAAGACGGCGATTTTGTTGTCGAGCTGGCGATTTTTGAAGAAGACGTTCCGCCCGAATACCGCGCTTGGGCAACTCTGGATGGCAAATCCCTGAAACCCAACGACTGGAAATTGGAAGTGCAACTCACCCGCTTGGGCGGGGAAGTGAATCGCTTTGCATTCAGGGCCGACCAAGACTTTTTGCGCGGGCAAGGTGTGGTGGAAGAGCCGCATTCGTTTGATGTGAAAGTCACCGCAACTTACCAAAACAAACAGCACCACTGGACTTATCCCTCCCACGAAGGGCGCATCACTATGGCGACTGAGGTTGCTGCAGCCTCAGGGTTAACCACCGCGATTGCCGGAACAGGTGTGCTGCAGGAGCGCATCAAACTTTACGGCACTATCGTTGCTGACCCGTTGCGCGTGAGCCACATCCAGGCGCGCTACCCCGGCTTAATCCGCTCGGTGAAGCCGACCATTGGCACCCGCGTAAAAGCGGGCGATGTGCTGGCGACGGTGGAGTCCAACGAGAGTTTGCGCGAATATCCGTTGCTGGCGCCGATTGACGGCGTGGTAGTCGAGCGCCATTCCAATCCCGGTGAATTCACGGCCGACCGCGTGCTGTTTACCCTGTTGGATGAGCGCGTTTTAGAACTGCATTTGCAGGCCTTCCCGACCGATGCCAGCAAAATCAAAACCGGCCAAGCCATCACCATTAACGCCAACGGTCAACAAGCGCAGACCAAAACTGAATACATAACGCCACGACATGGCGAAACACCCACACTCGAAGTTCACGCGCCGGTCGATAACAGCAACAACCTTTGGGTACCTAACCAAGCCGTTGAAGGCTGGGTTGATATCGCGCAAATACCGGTATCGTTAATGGTTGATAACCGCGCGCTGCAATCCTTCCGCGATTGGCAGGTGGTGTTTATTCAAATTGGTGACACTTATGAGATTCGCCCGCTCGAATTGGGGTGCAGCGATGGCCAATTCACCGAAGTGCTCAGCGGCTTAAACGCTGGCGATAGCTACGTGGTGGAAAACTCCTTTTTGCTCAAGGCTGATCTGGAGAAATCCGGCGCCGCACATGATCACTAAAGCGCCGCGGCCAAATAAAAGGAAACCATCATGATTGAATCCATTTTACGCGCAGCGATTAATCGCCGCTGGCTGGTGATGCTCGCGGTGTTCGCACTCATCGCTCTAGGCCTGTGGAACTATCAACGGCTGCCGATTGATGCGGTGCCCGACATCACCAATGTGCAGGTGCAAATTAATACCGAAGCACCCGGCTATTCGCCGTTGGAAACGGAACAGCGCATTACTTATCCGGTGGAAACCGCTCTCGCCGGTTTGCCAAAGCTTAACTACACACGCTCAATTTCACGTTACGGTTTATCGCAAGTCACCGTCGTGTTTGATGAAGGCACGGATATTTATTTTGCGCGCAATGTAATTAACGAGCGCCTCGGCCAAATTAAAAGTGCATTGCCCGACGAGATAGAACCGGTGATGGGACCCATCGCCACCGGCCTCGGCGAAATTTTTATGTATACAGTCGAAGCAACCGATTCACAAAAACTCGATGCAATGGCATTGCGCGAATTGCAAGATTGGGTAATCCGCCCGCAATTAATGCAAGTCAAAGGCGTGGTCGAAATTAACGCAATTGGCGGCTATGCGCGGCAATATCACATCACTCCCGAGCCAACTAAGTTGATGCAGTTTGGACTCACCTTCGATGATGTGATAAACGCATTAAAAAATAATAACGACAATCGCGGTGCCGGTTATCTTGAGCGCAACGGCCAACAATTATTGGTGCGTACACCGGGGCAATTAACCAACATCAGCGATATAGAAAATTTAATTGTGAGCAATCCCAAAGGCGTCGCCGTGCGTATTGGCGATCTTGCGCAAGTGGCGATTGGCAAAGAATTACGCACCGGCGCTGCAACACAGAATGGCCGCGAAACGGTGCTCGGCACAGCGCTCATGCTCAAAGGTGAAAACTCGCGCACTGTTGCACGCGCGCTGGCGATTAAATTGGAAGAGATTAATCGCTCACTACCCGAAGGTGTTAGCGCAGTTGCGGTTTATAACCGCACCCAACTGGTCGATAAAACCATCAGCACCGTACAAAAAAATCTGCTTGAAGGTGCATTGCTGGTAATCGCGGTTTTATTTTTATTGCTCGGCAATATACGCGCCGCACTGATCACCGCTGCCGTCATTCCCATCGCCATGTTAATGACAATTACCGGCATGGTGGAAGCGGGGGTGTCCGCTAACTTAATGAGCCTGGGCGCTCTGGATTTCGGTTTGATTGTGGACGGTGCGGTCATTATTGTAGAGAACTGTATTCGTCGATTAGGCGAAGCACAAAGAGGCGGGCAGCTCGCCTTAAAAGATCGCTTACAACTCGCCTATGAAGCAACCAGCGAAGTGATCCGCCCGAGTTTATTTGGTGTGGGTATTATCACATTGGTGTACTTGCCGATTTTCACACTCACCGGTGTGGAAGGAAAAATGTTTCACCCCATGGCCATCACGGTGGTGATTGCCTTAACCGCCGCATTAATTCTTTCACTCACTTTTGTACCAGCCGCAATTGCATTAATCATGAACGGCAAAATCGCCGAACATGAAAATCGCTTTATGCAAGCGGCAAAAAAACTGTATCAACCATTATTAGTGGGCGCATTTAAACAGCGCAGTCTGGTACTGGGTGGCTCTGTTATGTTGGTGATATTTAGCATCTGGCTTTCCACACGTTTAGGTTCGGAATTTATTCCGCAATTGGATGAGGGTGATATTGCCCTACATGCACTGCGCATTCCCGGCACTGGTTTGGAGCAAGCGGTGGCGATGCAAACATTGCTCGAAGCACGCATTAAACAATTTCCGGAAGTGGATAAAGTTTTTGCCAAAATCGGCACTGCTGATATCGCCACTGACCCCATGCCACCCTCGGTTGCCGATAACTATGTAATTTTTAAACCACGCAGTGAATGGCCGAATCCCAAACGCGAAAAAGCCGATTTGGTAACAGCGATTGAAACAGCGGTGCGCGACTTGCCCGGCAACAACTACGAATTCACGCAACCAATCCAGATGCGTTTTAACGAACTCATCTCCGGCGTGCGTTCGGATTTAGGTATCAAAGTGATTGGTGATGATTTGGAGCAGCTGCAGACATCGGCAGCGGAAATTTTGGAGGTATTGGAAAAAATTCCCGGCGCAGCAGACGCGCGCATGGAACAGATTACTGGCTTGCCCGTATTAACTGTCACGCCCAAACGCAATCAACTCGCTGCCTATGGATTGACGGTGAGCACACTGCAAGATTTAGTCGCCACCGCAATTGCCGGTGAAAGTGCAGGATTAATTTACGCAGGCGACCGCCGTTTTGAATTAGTCGTGCGCTTGCCCGAAAAATTGCGCAATGATTTATCGGCATTGGAACGTTTGCCCGTACCCATCAAAACCGAACCGGGTTTTGTACCGCTAAATGAAGTCGCCAGCATTGAACTTGCACCCGCGCCCAATCAAGTCAGCCGCGAAAATGGCAAACGTTTAGTCATCGTCACTGCCAATGTACGCGGCCGCGATTTGGGTTCATTCGTGAATGAAGTGCAAACACGCATCGCGAGCGACGTAAAATTACCGGCAGGATATTGGCTGGATTACGGCGGCACTTTCGAACAACTAGAATCCGCAAGCAAACGTTTAGCCATTGTCGTGCCGCTCACATTGCTAATGGTCATCGCATTATTAGTAATGGCGTTTGGTTCGATCAAAGACGCACTGATTATTTTTACCGGCGTCCCGCTCGCTCTCACTGGCGGCGTACTCGCACTCTGGCTGCGCAATATGCCCATGTCGATGTCCGCCGGTGTCGGCTTTATTGCACTCTCCGGCATAGCAGTCTTAAATGGTCTGGTAATGCTCGCGTTTATCCGCCAGCTCTATCTTGAACATGGCGATTTAATGAATGCCATAATTCAAGGCGCCTTAACACGTTTGCGTCCGGTATTAATGACTGCATTAGTCGCAAGTCTGGGTTTTGTGCCTATGGCATTTAATGTGGGAATCGGTGCGGAAGTACAGCGGCCATTAGCGACGGTGGTGATTGGTGGGATTATTTCATCGACATTATTAACGCTGTTGGTATTGCCAGTGCTTTATGGATTGATACATCGTAAAGCGAATTAACTATTGCCAAAAAATGCGCAGTGGTTATGATTGCATCACGACTCATCCTTAGCAGGTGTCATTAAGTTGATATCGGTATAGGACGAAAAAACCGCCCTCCGGCGGTTTTTTCATATTTCAGGTGTTACAGGCCATCGAGCGATTAGAGGTGGAAAATGGCTAAATATATTGATCGTTATACCTATCGCGTTACTTGGTCTGAAGCGGATCAGGAATACGTTGGGCTCTGCGCAGAATTTCCCAGCCTTAGTTGGTTGGAGAAAACACCTGAAAAAGCGTTATCCGGTATTCGCAACCTGGTGAAGGATTGCATTGCTGATATGGAAGCGAATAAAGAGGAAATTCCTGAGCCTATTGCGGCCAAATCTTTTAGCGGAAAATTTATGGTCAGGGTGCCGCCAGAAGTTCATCGATCACTCGCATTGCAAGCTGCTGAAGCAGGTGTAAGTTTAAATCGCTTAGTATCCAGCAGATTGCATTAAATTTCTAAACCCGACGGGGTCAGATTAGGATTGCGTGAGAATAAAAAATCCTGACTCCACTCCACTGCAGACCTCAATTAACGTTTGTCAGCCATTTTTATTTCGGACTAGCAACCGGCGGATAAACAACCGTGCTTGCCGCTTGTGTTTTCATAAAACTCACAAAATCTTCCGGAGAAATCGGTTTACTAAAGTAGTAGCCTTGGGATTGATCGCAGTTGTGATCGCGTAAAAACGCTTCTTGCTCTTTGGTTTCCACGCCCTCGGCGATGACCGTCAAACTCAAGGTTCTGCCCATGGCGATAATCGCTTCGGTAATGGCGCGGTCTTCGCGGTTTTGGGGGATATCGCGGATAAAAGAACTGTCAACTTTTAAGGTATCTATTGGGAAGCGTTTTATTTGCGCTAGCGATGAATAGCCTACACCAAAATCATCAATGGCCAACCTCACACCTAACGCTTTTATTGCGGTGAGAATGCGAATGGCCCGCTCCGCATCCTGCATTACCATACCTTCAGTAATTTCCATTTCCAGCAATTCAGGCCGCATGCCCGATTCGCTTAACGCGTCTGCAACGTCATTAATTAAACTCTCATCAAAAAACTGACGCACGGATAGATTCACGGCCATACACAGCGGCGGCAAGCCTTGTTTTAACCAGGCGACGTTTTGTGCACAGGCGGTTTTTAATACCCAGCGGCCAATTAATACAATCAAACCGGTTTCTTCCGCCAGTGGGATAAATTGTGCGGGTGAGATAATACCGAGGTCCGGGTGTTGCCAGCGCACCAAGGCCTCGACTCCGGCGATTTCGCCGGTTTGTAAATTGCGCTTTGCCTGGTAGTGCAAGAAAAACTCGTTGCGTTCAAGCGCCATGCGCAAATTATTTTCAAGTATCAAACGCTCTAATGAGCGAGCTTCAATATCGGGCGAATAGAATTGGTAATTATTTTTCCCTTCTTCTTTCGCGCGGTACATGGCGATGTCGGCATTTTTCATCAGGGTTTGTTCATTTTTACCATCGTCTGGATAAACGCAAATGCCGATGCTCGCCGTAACGCAACATTCCTGGCCATTGATATCGACAGGGCTGAGCGATGCAGACAAGATCTTCTGCGCTACCGTTGCTATTTGTTCGGCGTTTTCCGTTTCCGGTAAAAGAATGACAAACTCGTCACCACCAAGGCGACCGACCACATCACTGGCGCGCAAGCATTGTTTCAGGCGCATGGCCATTTCGCGCAGTAAAAAATCGCCCGCTTCGTGGCCGAGCGTGTCATTAATATTTTTGAATCTATCCAAATCGATAAAAAAAACAGCGAGTTTTCGATGGTAGCGATGCGCGGACTCAATCGCCAAATTCAGAATTTGGCTAAACATAAAACGATTGGGGAGCGAGGTTAAGCTGTCGTGTGTTGCTAAATAGTGAATATGCTCCTCGGAGCGTTTGCGGTCAGTAATGTCGCGGCCGATTCCGCGATAACCGCGAAATTTTCCGTTTTCGTCAAAGGCGGGTAGGCCGGTCAAACTAATGAAGTAGGTTTTTCCGTTGTCCGCCACGCGGCGTAATTCCAAATCACGGAACGGATTGCGCTCGGCCACAAGATCGTCATATTCAATCCAGGATTCTGATAAGAGTGCAGTGCCGGGTAGCTCCTTTAAACATTTACCAAGAACTTCTTCGCGCGTATAACTGGATTTGCTGTTAGGGTCTTCGATATCAATAAATTGCAAATCAGCATCTTGTTCCCAATACCAATCAGACGATAATTCAATCAGGCTGCGGAACCGGGCTTCACTTTCGCGCAGTGCGCGCTCGGCGCGGCGGCGCAACGTAATATCGCGGCCAATCCCGACCAGCGCGACGATTTCGCCTTTGTCATTACGTACGGGCAGCTTGGTAGTTAAAAACCAGCGCATATTGCCGGTCTCCTTGTTAACCGCCAGCTCTTCACGGTTTACTAATCCTTCACCGGTGCGAATGACGGTTTGTTCATCATCAAAAAAATTCTGCGCCATCTCCTCTGGGAAAAAATCAAAATCATCTTTGCCGATCAAATTTTCCCGTGTGGTGCCCATGCCTCTGGCAACCGAATCGTTAGCTAACAGAAATTTGCTGTTGAGGTCTTTGGCAAAAATGCCGTCGGGTACCGCATCGACCAAGGTGCGCATCAGGTTGCGCTCTTGTTCAAGCGTAGCGCTAATTGCGCTCAGCTCGGCTGTACGTTCGGCCACACGTTTTTCCAATTCAATGTTCAGGTCACGCGCACTGAATTCCGCTTGTTTAATCTGGGTAATATCGCGTGTAATACCAATAATGCCGACAATCTTGCCGTTGTCATCACGCAGCGGCACCTTGGTTGTAGAATGCCAGCGCGACTCACCCGTTTTAAAATTTTCCAGCAGCTCCTCGCGCCCCACTAACGGCTGGCCGGAGCGCATTACCAGTTGATCATCGTCGGTATAGGCTTGAGCAGCGGCAGGAGGATTAAGATCGAAATCTGTTTTGCCCAGAATATCCTCGGCAGACTGCGCACCGGTCATATTTACCAAAGCCAGATTGGCATAGATAAAACGGCCTTTTTCGTCCTTGGCATAGATGAGGTCGAGCATGCTGTCGCCGAGGGTACGAAGTAAATAACGTTCCATAGGAAGGTCTTATAGTAGTGGTGGTAGTTATACTTATTGCACAGGTATCATTAGGCGTCAGTATAGGCAGCGATTGGTAAGGACGAGAAAAATAACATTAATAAACACTCGGTGCGGCTACATTTGTCAGCTTATTGACAGGCGCCAGCACCTACTTGTGCACTAGTGTTGGAGAGGCAGTTTTTTGGCGACCGGCCCTCGTGGTTTTTTCGGCAGGGAATCTACTTTGGGAAACTTCACACTGAAATATTTGGGAGCTAAAGATGGGCGCACACTGTTGTAACCACGATCACGAACCACCCGTCACACCCGATCCCAAATATCGCCGCATCCTCTGGATTGCGTTAGTCGTCAACGCGTCTATGTTTTTTATCGAGATTGTATTCAGCCTGCGCTCCGGATCTGTCGCGCTGCTGGCAGACGCCATCGATTTTTTTGGCGATGCAGCCAATTACGGCCTTAGCATTTGGGTATTAGCGATGAGTGTGCAAGCGCGCGCAAAAGCCGCGCTGATTAAAGCCGCGTCCATGGCGCTATTCGGCATTGGCATTTTGATCCATGCCCTGTGGAATTTAATTACCGGCGTACTGCCAGACGCACAGACGATGAGTTTGATTGGCCTGCTCGCGCTCTGCGCCAATGTCGGCGTAGGGATTTTGCTTTACACCTATCGCAATGGCGACAGCAATATGCGCAGTGTGTGGTTGTGCACGCGCAATGATGCGCTGGGGAATATCGCGGTAATTATTGCGGCAGTCGGAGTATTCGGTACCGGCACTGCATGGCCGGATTTAATTGTGGCGGTAATTATGGCCTCACTGGCACTGACCGCGGCTTGGCAGGTGATGCAGCAGGCGCGACGAGAGTTAACCAGTCAATAACTTTTACAAGGAAATAGTATGAAACGCAATTTACTGATTATTTTTATCTGTCTTGGATCCTTATACATTAGCTTCAAAGTCGGTTATGAGATTGGCGCTCAACAACCAACTGATGAAGCATCCGAACGACTAATGCGCGGATTTCTGTTAACAACTGCTTACGGCGCCTCTATATCGCTGAAGACTGAAATAGGTAATCATCAATTTCTGGATGGGGGGCACTACACAGCAGCAGAGCTGTTTTCCGTAGATAGAATAAATATTCTAATCGATCAAATCGAAGGGATAGACTACAGCAATACGCCGTTTGAAGCCGAGATAGACACTAATTTAACCGACGCAAAGACTTATCTTAAAAACATCTCCGGTAAACAATAATGACCGACCCGTTCCAATCTGCCGCACTGAGCGAATACCAAAAATCTGCAGCCCAACTTGCAACGGGAAAAGATGCAACGGCGGCATTAAAAAAATCCTATGAACGCTACGACAATCTAATCGCCAAAACGATTGATGAGTCGCCAATCAAACCAGCGTGCAAAGCGGGCTGTGCATTTTGTTGTCATTACAAAGTGGAAGTGCGCGCGCATGAAATGTTGTTGATCAAAGATTATATGAGCAAAACATTTCACGCCGAAAAAATTGCCTCGCTACTAGCAGAGGCGGAAGCCAATGCGGCGATTATCCGCACTCTCACCCCCGAACAACACCTCACCACCAATATAAAATGCGCACTGCTGCAAGATAATCAATGCAGCATTTATCCGGTGCGCCCATTCCGCTGCCGCAATTTTCATTCAACAGATGCCCATGCCTGCGAACAATCCCATGGCGATCCAAGTAATATGGAAATCGCCACCGGCATGATTGAGGATGTCGCCATGTTTGCCGATGCACATACCCAGGGCTTTGAAGCGGCGGCAGAACAGACGGGAAGAGATACAAGGGTTTATGATTTTACTACCGCGTTGCTGGAAGTATTTAATGATGCAAATGCACTCAAGCGGTATCAGCGCGGCAAAAAAGCCTTTCAAAAAGCAATAGAAATTACCGCCTAGCCAGTGGTGAAATTCCCGGCTGCGGGATTTACTGCAGCGGGGGCAGGTCAGGTGATGAGTGCGGGTTGTCAACGACGGGCAGTAATAGGCTGTAATTCAAACTGGCGCTAAATAATGCAATAGTCTTTATTTGTTCCAATTACCAAGGCGAGCCGCAGTGGTTCAGGTGTACTGGATGTTTTCCTCTCCCTAACACGGATAAACGGAATGCGTTTTTTCAATTCATTTTATTTTTGAAGAGTGGCTTTGCACCCGTAGTTTAGCGCGGGTCGCGTGCCCTGAGTTTGCGAACACAATAGATTGAAAGTCGCGAATGTGGCTTACCAGAATAATAGCTTGATGTTTGTACGGCGCGCCTCGCGAAGCACGACTGCATGGATGCAGAAGGTAGAGCGACACAGGAGTCAAAGCCGAAGCCGCTGAAGGTCGTGTTGGTGCCCTGCCCAAAGCGGATGTTTGGTTATTAAATTTAGTCGGCCGTATATTTCCGAACATATTGAACTGTGTATCTACAAATTTATTTTTAACCTAACTTATTGATGGTTAGGTGTGTTTCGGTAATATAAAGTAGTTGGGTTCTGTAAGTATACGGCTTGGGCCATTGAATAAACTGTTAGCAAAACCACAAATGGATAACATATGAGAAAGCCAAAATTGTTTATAGCTTCCTCCGCAGAGAGCTTATCAATTGCAGAGGCTGTCAATGTAAATTTAGATCATAAATTTGAAGTTACAATTTGGACAAATGGAACATTTAAACTTTCTTCAACAGTGATCGAAGACTTAATTGAGAAATCATCAACTGTTGATTTCGCGCTATTCATATTTACACCTGATGACATTGCTACAATTCGAAGCCGTAAGGAACATATTGTCAGAGATAATGTTGTATTTGAAATGGGGCTTTTCGTCGGAGCAATTGGAAAAGACAGATCATTTTTTCTAAAGCCTCGTGATACAGAAATGCATCTTCCTACTGATCTTTTAGGCGTAACTGCAGCAGATTATGATGCTAATCGTTCTGATGGAGACATGGTATCTGCAACAAATAGAGCTTGTGCACTTATAAAAGAAGAAGTCAAAAGAATTGGTCTAATTAACTTCGCCGCATTGTCGGAAAATAAAGTGATGCGTGCTAATCCGAAAATATATGAAATTGGGCAAACAGATTCCAAAGTATTGTCAGCATGTCTTCAAAGCTATACTACTTTACCTGAAGGTCTTTCATTTGATAAGGTCTCAGCAAGCTTGAAGAAAATCGATGATCCTATAATTCAACTTTCTCTAATTAAGTTGGAGCGTATGGAATACATTACAAGAGCAATAGAAACCAATCATGAATATGGCTATGATTACTTTGCTTATCGAATAACCGAGTCCGGAATTGATTATCTATTAAGTAACGAGCTTATTAACTCAATTCCTACTGCTTCTCCACAGCCAGTGGGCTTTGACTCTTTTGATGATGATATTCCGTTTTAGCGAGAGCAAGTGCTAACAGGGCGTTGCATCGGACAGTTTTTAAGTCGCGGTTTTATGGTTTTGCTGCGCAAAAGTATTCCACAAAATCACAACTTAAAAGCTGCCACTTAGCTCGTTATACCTAGGAGCATTAATGAAATTAATCTCACTTTTACTGGGTTTCTGTATAGCGTTACCGTGTTTTTCGTGTACAGAAAAAACTAAGGAAAAATTAAAGGTATTCGCTCACATAATTGAAAAAAGCCAGTCCGAACTGGAGCTGGCGGTTTTTTACCCGAATGAAATACAGAAAGAAGGCCTAAGCTACGTAACCTTTAGTTACTACAGAGGTAAAAAATTTGTAATGTTGGTAGAGGCTAAAATTAGTAATAGCACCTTCGGCTTTTCCAACATAAATATTGGTGAATACTCATCATCATATATCGCGCTAGACCCCAAAGAATTGAATAACGTTGTAATATCAATTTACTATAGAAATCCTCCGGGGCCTGATGGTGCTGTGAAGGCATGCAGTCCTACTGAATACCATAAACTTGATGAAATCCTTGAAAAGGTATAGCAAGCAACTGTGGTGAAAAATAGGTAGATCCGACATCAAGATCCTTATTCTCTCTCGCCGATCATAATGCTACTAACATCTGATTTTGCTTGACTTGAGACCTACATAAAATTCTTCTGTTCAAATCGCAATTGATTTTTTTATACATTTCGAGCCTTATCGAACTTAGCGTAGTGAAGCAATTAATAGTATGGTGTGTTATGCGAAAATCAGTTCCTACTATTTTAGAAACCAAGCAGTTACCCGATTTCAATTATCTGGGACTTGAGAGCGTTATCGTCCCGGCCACGGCGCGTGAATTTGCAGCTGCGGTATCGCATATTGAGTCAGCAAAAATCGTGGGTTTTGATACTGAATCTCGGCCAACATTTGAGAAAGGCCAAGTGAGTGATGGACCCCATGTGGTGCAATTTGCGAGTGAGAGTCAGGCCTATATTTTTCAATTGTGCAATCCGGAAAGCCACAATCCTTTACTGTATTTGTTAGCAGCTGAAGATATAAAAAAAATTGGCTTTGATTTAGGTTCAGACCGTAAGTTGTTGCTCAAGAAGTTTGGCATGCTACCACGCGGGCTAGTTGACCTTCGCCCTGTATTTAAAAGGCAAGGTTATCGCAATACGGTTGGCATTAGAGCTGCGGTCGCCATAGTGTTCAACCAGCAATTCCATAAATCAAAGCATGTCACTATGTCGAATTGGAGTAGCACAATACTTACATCCAATCAGCTACTTTATGCCGCTAATGACGCCTACGCCGCACTGCGGGTATACCTACAGCTATTTAATAGCCCTAGCGAAAAAGTTTAATAATGAGAGAAAAAATGAACGTAAAAACAGTCGAACTAACCTTAGTGAAATCCACAAAAGGTACCCATGTTTATGGCTCAGACGTTGCGGATGCAGCGACGCAGTCTGTTTACATTCAGCGGTCAGCACTACCAGAAACACCTCCTGCGGTAATTACACTGACGTTATCCTGGGAGTAATGTTGGGAAACGAGCTTTCGCTCTTGACCGATAGCAAATCTCAAATATGCGAGGATAGCTATCTTTGTCCGACACTTTACATATCAACGAGAATTCGTAACCTGCACGGAAGCGGTCGAGTTTTGTTTAGTGCCGCTTCACAATATTTTCATTAATGTTTTTTGTGGCGTCTTCCAAAAAGCTCTAAATTTTTTGATGCGGCTCCGATCCGTACCGGCCCCGCGATCCTATCAAAATCGGGACGGGAACGTAGAATGGCAATGCATAAGAATATTTATCGAAGCATTAAGGAGTATGAAGGTGTTCTATAGAAACTGCGTACTTGGTGTGGTCGCATTGACGGTGCTGGCAGGCTGCGACGGGAAAACACAATCCAGCAAAATCCGTAGTTTATTGTTGCGCGATCCGATCGTCATCACTATTGCGAAGGATGGAGCCCTCGCGATCGACGCCGGGATTGAAGCCGTGCACTGGTACTGCAACATCAATGCAGACGATCCAACACTTTGCCGCGGGCGAGCTGATAGGCAGGGTACGACATTGAGCTTCTTCGATGAAGCGCCCCTGACATTCAATAACAAGACGTTGATGGTATACAAAAGTCGCGAACGCATTTTAGCCGTACAGGTGACATCGGAAACAGATGACCCACGCCAGATGCTCGAACAGTTTGGGCCGCTAATCGAGAATCGCTACGCCTCCTCGAAAGATTCCTTCAGCCGTGCCTGTGGTGAGAGCGATGCGGCCTATGCCATCGAAACTGCGGAACCAAATGTAAACGAACGCCACTCTTCGATCTGCGCGGACATTGGATCGACGGAGATCACCTGGCGCTTCTATGGATCTTCTGACAGCTCCCTACCGAGACGTGGCTTGCAACTAACAATCCAGGCGCCGGGGCTTCCGGGGCCTCGATCGTGGTGGTTATAACTGAAAATAATTGGGGTTACTGCAAAATTAAACGTCTGCTTTTGGCCAATATTGGTAAGCAGAAAAATGGGCTAATCTGGGTAGATATTATGATTTCAACTTACTTTTTAAAAAGCCTGTTGATTGTATTTACGGTGTTATTGAGTGGATGCTCTTCATTTCATTGTGATGAGCTTTCGGATGGGGAAATGTCAATTCAAAGTGAGGATGAGAATAAAACAACACATTAAGTTAACGCTCATAACGCTAGATATTTTGGTATTTAAAGAATCAGGCCTTTGACGAGTTGTTCAAAATTTTATATCTGGGTTAAATTCCCGCTATTCCATGCTTTCTGAAATTCCGAGTAAGGAATTTTATCGATGTACCTATAACTTGGGAGTTTATTTACCACCCTCAAGGCATCCATAACACGTTTCCATTGTTTTCTTGTCATTGATTTCACGCCTAACGACTTTTGCACTGCAGCAACCATAATCCGCACATTTTTAGTATACGCAGCATGATCCCTGTGCTTAGGTTGCCGATGAACAGGTTTCTTGATCCCGGACTTCCAGATGGAAGGGAGCATAATTGCATTGCGTTTCCGATCAATTATGCCTGCTAATATTTTGTTTTTCTTCGCAATCGAGGCTGGAACCAAGTGTTGAGCTTCTTTCCCTTTCTTCCATTTCTTAAAATCAATAGCCCGGGTCTTTGAATTAAATTTTGAAAGCGCAAGGGCGTTGGAGTCGCCAATTAATCTTGCTCCGCCATAGGTTTTATCTTCATCCTTTTCCTTTCTATTCGATTTTTTTATATTTCGGTAGTCTAGGTATTGGTCCTCTGTGAGCCCCGAGTTTCTTTTCAGGTCGGCTTCTAATTCTTGCAGATCCCACCCATCGTCCTCAAATTTATGGCCGTGTTTTTTAATAAAGTCTTTGTCCGCCATTCCTTGAAGGCGTTGAATTACATTCGCACCAGAATGTAGCTGCATCGCTTTTTGTTGTTGCAACTGTCTATTCGATGACTCTCTCTGATCAGAAAATAGGACATGAGGCACTTTTTTACGCTCCCTGCCGCCTATTTCACACACACCATCCTGCTTTTTGCGAAGGTATTCCATTGAACGCCTCAGTGAGAGTCTATTTGCTTAAATGAAAAAGTCATACATCAGGATAAAAGGTGTTCCCTGCTTTTTTTATTTTGATCCCTGACACGTATAGCTTTCCACTGATCATGGAGGAATTTCTCAGCTCGGATGTCAATCTTTCCTCGTCCCAATTACTGGGGAACATGGTGCTGCCTTTTGCGGTTCTGGTATCAATTGTCCATGTGCATTGCCAGGGAGCATCTGCATTTTGTTCGCCAGCCACTAAGGACAGCCGATCTCCCCACTCGGCTCGCATCATCTCCCATACATGCCCTCCCTTAACATTATTCTTGCCTTCCAACTCACCCTTTAAATGCGGAATAAGGCTTAGGTATTGGGCTATTTGTTCCTGTTTATATTGAGCAGATACATCGACAACCTCCGCTGCTGGATATTTTTCGCCATGCGTTTGCCCTTGATGCCCAGGTATTTCATCCTTATTGCCAACTGTGTGTGGTTTCACCCAGCGCCACTTTCCAGGGTTTTTCCCAAATTGTTCCCATTGCCACACGGCCTGCACAGGCATGGAGTTTTGCATTAACTGCTGCAAATTCCGCTGACTAACCGCGCTAGAGCGATTGTCAGTAAACAATGGTGCTCGCGAGTTTTTAGGGGCCAGTTCATCTGATTTTGTTTCAGGTGAGGCCAACTTATTAACATAAGCCATAACAGATCCAAGGTCGATTTAAATGTAAGGCTAAAATTTTTAGCCCTGCCTTGTTAAGGAAAGGTAGTGTATTTTTGCTTCAGGCGAATTAGAGTAATCTGGCACCTGTTCATTCGAAATTGCACTTTTAACTGCAGCAAATTTTGCAAATGCACTGTGTGTGTGGGTAACTCTAATTTTGCTTCCATCCTCAGCAATTAAATTTGATTGAGGATCTTTAGTATGGGAAACCACGATTGATACATCTTTTTTGACACCATCCTTACCCAGGTAAGTTCTGTCACCATCGTCAGTTCCCATTCTTTCACTAGTGCCTGGAAACAGATCTGTGTTGTGAGATCGTTTTGTTAAGCATTCGCTCTTGGCTTTTGCCCAAGCATCATCATGGGAAGAATACAATTGATCAGAAGCGCCCGCCTTTTCTCGCTTTACATATTCACCATCTTGAGGAGCAGTAGATGTCGCGTCCCCTGTGACTTGGGTGTGCTCCGGATTGGTTGGCCACCATTTTTCCACTCGCTGGATAATTGAATTGCTAAATCCAGCGTTACTAATCATCTGTTGTTGTTTTAATTGAAAACTTGTTGAAGCACGGTTATCTGAAAATGTCGGCGCTGTTTTCGGCAAAGAAATGTTGTCTTTACCAGCAGTATTTTTATAGATACGAGTATGTCCCATTATTTTACCCTCGCTCAAAATGTGATGCCCGATAATTTAGAAAAGAGATTTAGCCTTAGCCCCCATCACATCCGCTTCAGTCTCCAAACCCACATCATCATTAACCGATGTGCCTTTCATTTGCGTAGTCGGTTTTACGCGGCCCTGAGCCTGCTGCACCACATGCCATGCTTCATGGGGCAAATGTTGTTCCTGCCCGGGTGCGACGTGAATGTCTGTACCTTGCGCATAAGCGTGAGCATTTAGTTGCGCGGGTTTATCTGAGTTGTAATGGACTTTTACACCGTCCATGCTCATGCCAGACAGAGATTCAATACCAGCTTTCAATTGATTTGGTAAACCGGTGTTATTGGGCTTTTCTTCTAATTGCGCCGTTACCGAGTTGGAAAATTTTCCCTGCAGTAACTCTTCATCTTCGGCCAACTGCGCCGTTTCAAACTTTCCCTGCAGCAGCTCTTCTTCCTCCATTAACTGTGCTGTTTCAAATTTACCTTGCAGTAACTCTTCTTCCTCAGCTAGCTGGGCAGTTTCAAACTTGCCTTGCAGTAACTCTTCTTCCTCAGCTAGCTGGGCAGTTTCAAACTTGCCTTGCAAAAGCTCTTCCTCTTCAGCGCGTTGCACGGTTGCAAACTTACCCTGCAAAAGCTCTTCCTCTTCAGCGCGTTGTGCAGTCGCAAACTTTCCTTGTAGCAATTCTTCATCTTCCGCGCGCTGTAAAAGATTAGCGTCTGACGCATTCATCATTTGCTGTTGTTTTAATTGCGCACTGGTTGACGCCCGATGGTCTGCAAATTTGGGCGATACAACTTTATTCGCACTAGTTTCAACACGCTGCGATTCTTGCGCTGCTTGTTTGCTGGTGTAGGACATGGTTCGCTCCTGGTTAATCCTTCTTGGCTAGTTAGGTTTAGTAAAGTTCATACTAGCGTTGATTACAACGATTATTTATTACCGTCGATTACATCTGTGTCATCAATTTCATCATCAATATCGGGCTCCACTGTTGCACGGCTCGGTACGGCTGCGTTTTCCCGGTGCAACAATAAATTGCGATTGGGTTTAAGCTCCTTTAATGCCTTAATTGCATCAATACCTGCCCAAATCGCCAAACCTAAAACGATCAGACCAATAAGACTGGTAAGGTTGATAACGTTGAACAGCGGATCAACCACAATTAAATATACCCACAATACAATCGGCGGCACTAGCACCGTCACGACAGTGAGTGGATGCTGTAACCAGCGAATATAAACCGGCAATTTTTTACAATGATTCGGATACACGTAAAAAATAACAACCAGATAGACAAGCGCCAATATCAGCCAAATATTCATGATGGCAATTAACACCCAGCGATAGCCGCACAGGGTTTCATTCCACAGGGATTGGGTATAACCCGGTGAAAAATGCTTGGCGATATATTTATTAACGGTCGTGTAGTCTTTGCCGTCTGTTGCGTTCTGGTATTCAAGTATCGGCCAAAATGCGCCACCGCCAAAGCTTTCATGAATATAAGAAAGACGTTTTTGTCGTTCATCAATCTGGTGTGCACCGGTGTTGTTATTGGCCGCACTCATTCCAGCGTAATCGGTAAACATCAAAGGCGCGATAATGGAGCGATCCGTACCGGTCGTCACCGCGTAAATTTCATCGAGTGCGCTGTAATAGGGGTCTTCCAACAGTAGTAACACTACGGTTTTTACCTTCTCCTGTATTTCAGGAATCGAGAGATTATCATTCGCAAATTGGCTTGTGCCCGCCATCAGGTCAATATGAGTATTGCTAAATACTGAGCCAGTTTTTAAGAACTCGGTTTGGCTTACCATTATATTCAGATAGGTATTTTGTTTTACGGCGTGAAAACGATTTGCGGCGGCGTCTTTATTTGTCAATTCAATTTTTAATTCTTTAAAGAATTTGGCAAAACTGTCGCGCGCGATGGCGGTATCCGGATAATTTTTAAAGTACAATGTAACACCATCGCCATTGGTCGGGAGGCCGGCAAGCCCGAGGCTTGAGACCTTGCGTAAGCGCGATTCGATATCGTCCAGTGGCAGCGTCAGGAAGCCCACAATTTGTCGCTGGAGAGTATCGAAAAACTCATTGAGCGCTGCCTCGTCATTCAGGAGTGGCGAGACCGAAAATTCTTTTTCAATTAGCCAATCCACTTTGCTGCCATAGCGTCGCGCCTCACGTAAAAATGCTTTAGCGTCATCGCTATTGTCATTCAACAAGGTGGAGGTCCCTGCACCTGCGTTAATTTGCATGAGTTTTCCACTATCTGTCGCAGTTAAACCAAAATATGCGATGCGGGAAAAGGTGCTGAAATCGAATATTTGTGCGGTGTCACCTACTTTCCAATAGGGATAAATCCCATAGGCCATGGTTTGAATTTCTTTCGGTACACAACCGCAATTTTCGCCTTTGCCACTCAACAAAATTGGCTTGCCGGTATAATTTGGCATGGGCTCGGTGTAGAGATGCTCAACCGTATGACGGAGTTCGTTGCCGTAGTAATTATCTAATGCTTGCTCGTGCTCTTCGTTGCAATACTTAAGTGAATCCTGATTATTCGCTGCGAGAAAACGCTTCAATTCCGCCGCTAATACAGCCACTTCATCGGCATCCAAATTTCCGAGCTGGTTATCGACTGTATTCGATTTATCGAGTTTGCAAATGCGGGATGCCTTGAGCACTTTGCTTTTGATCGCACGCTGAAGCAAATCGGCAGTGGGGTATTCCACATCTTGCAATGTACGTAATAACTTAATCACAACTGCCGCAAATTGTTTTTTGTTACCGGCGAGCGAGTCCGTATCCTCTTTACTCAGCTCGACATAGTCCTGCTGGCTCGCCAACTGGATCTGCAACAACAACTTGTCGGGGTTTGGTGCAGGGGAGGCAACCACACCGGATGAACTCGTGTTGCCAAGGCTACTGCTATTTTCAACTGAGGCACTGCTGGCAACATTGTCTGCTGGCAAGTCCTCTGCAATCGAATTTTTTATGGCCAGACTCACAACCGCGTCAAAACTTTTTTTGTCCGCAAAAGTTTTTTCTGGTAGTTTTTTTAGATTGGCGAAGAGCGCATCACTAATGCCTTGCTGGCTAAGATCGTTCAGGACTTGATCGCTAATATCGTAGCGCCGCTTCTGGTTGAGTTTGGTGGCAATTTTTGCGCTAAGAGCACGGCTTTCTTCTGGTGGCAAACCGGCAAGCAGACTATTAATCTCAGCGATTGCTGTCGCCCTATCGGCAAATTCAATTCCTGCAATTTTGCTAACTGCTTTGTCCACTGTCGATGCAACACTTACTCTTGCTGCCATCGCCTCAAAATCATCTTCGCGCAATACATAAAGGCTGTAGGGGATAACCTGGGTAATTACCGGTTGTGGCTGAACTTCAGGCAGCGGTGCAGGTTGACGGTAACAGCTCAGTAGTGCTTGCAAATCAGCAGCGCTACCCGTAGCAAGCGTATTTGCTGTATCCAGTTCGCACGCGGTAACGTGCGTTGCGGCCCATTGCGCGAATGGAGTGCTAATCAGGGTCGCCGCATCATCACCGAATTTTTCTGAAAATAATGCAATAGCCGATGCGCGTGGTGGAAATGCGGCGATCACATCAGTGGTAGTGTCCAGCGCAAAACTTTTACAAAATCGCTGCATCCAGGACCAGGTAATGGGGCCGAGAATTCCGTCGTTGAGTGGTTTGCCGGTGCGACCCGCATCTTTTTGCCATTCCATTTCCTGGTGATAAAGCTGATACATATCGGCTTGTATTTTGGCGATAACCGGCTTTGGATACTTTTTATATTCCAGATCATAACCGAGGCATTTGTCTTTATTAGTGGTTGCACCTTCCGGCAGGACTTGTGCGAGCACGCTAACCGGCAGCAATAATCCGAGCAAGAGCGCAAGCAATTTTAGTGATGAGGCAATTGTCATGGTCAGTTAGAGCGTACGCCCCTCCTTGAGAAGTTCTTTATTGATGCCTTGTACTAAATCGGCCTGTTCAAGACGAGCGCGCTGCATACGCGTTGCGCGAATCGCTGCGTAGCGCACCACGTTGGTAAGCGAACCCCCTGAGAGTTCATACTTTTCAGCCAGCGATTGCAGGTCCACATCACTCGCCAGCAATGATTTATCCGGCAATAAATTATTCCACAAGCGCAAGCGCTCGGTTTCATCGGGTAAGGGAAAATAAATAATCGATTGAAAACGCCGCGCAAAGGCTTCGTCAATATTGGCTTTGATATTACTCGCAAGAATCACCACGCCAGGAAAATCTTCCACGCGCTGCAACAAGTACGAAATTTCCTGATTTGCATGGCGATCGTTGGAACTGCTAGTTTGAGTGCGTTTGCCAAACAGGGCGTCTGCTTCGTCAAAAAATAAAATCCAGTTTTTATCTTCCGCCTGATCAAATACACCTGCAAGATTTTTTTCAGTTTCACCAATGTACTTGGACACCACCATCGATAAATCGATGCGGTACACATCTACCCCCACACTGGCACCAAGCAAGGTTGCAGTCAGGGTTTTACCTGTACCCGGTGGACCAAAGAATAAACTGCGGTACCCGGCTTTGATGGATTTTTCCAAGCCCCAGCGACTGACCAACGCTTTACCTTGACGCAGCCAGGTATGCAAATGATCAATCTCATCCATCACATCATGAGACAACACCAAGTCATCCCATGTGAGCTTGCTGGTAATTAATTTCGCCGGAAACTCAATGCTGTAATCCGGTTTGTGTACATGGCCATGAGTGCAGCGATGCAGAAATTCCGCCGTGACTGAAATAGTCGCATTTAAAAATGGTTCACCACTTGCTTGATGTTCAAGCTTGATCAGACGCTGTTTCAGAAAATAATGCTGTTCGTCAAATAACTGCAAAGCCACAAACCGGCGATTTAAATCCTGCCCTGCCAGAATAAATACCGCTGTTTCGGCGGTGGGCAAAAAGCCGCTATGGGCTTTACCTCGCCAGCCGCCAAATTCGGTATAGGCGCGGCCGGTCACCTGGCTCTGGGTGAAAAAGATATCCAGCGCCTGCGGCCGCAGGTGTGGAATTAAACACAATATAAACACCAGTCGCTCATCAAAACCCATCGCGTAGTTGCGCACAATCTGCGCATAGGGTGATTGATCGTCGGTCACATCAGGCGGGGCCAAGGTGCGCACATCTGCAGCTACTTTTTGCGTTTCAGGCGCTCCGAAATAATGGTTAAAGCGCAAATTCAACACAGCATCAAACCAGGCAAGTTCCTGTTCGAGTGTCTTGGCATTGGCTTGGCTAATGATCATTGCACACTTATCTCAATCAAATAATCAGGAGTGATTGCGCCAGGAAACGCGCAGCGGTTTGTCCATCCATCCGTGTTTAATCAAGCTGATGCTCCAGGGCAGGCGGTCAAGCAGCAAATCAAACGTCTGCTCCTTTACTTTCAAGCGCCAGCAATCTTCTTCCAACACCAACCAACCCTGGCGCTGGAAAAAAGTTTCACGCAATCCGGTAATGGAGGTTGAACCCAATACTTTCCAATGCTGGATCATGCTGGTAAGCATTTGCTCGATCAGGGTATGCTCTTG
>CAZCJR010000025.1:0-47546 GCA_964499225.1 uncultured Cellvibrionaceae bacterium
GTTGCGATGCGTTTTATCGACAACAATCTCAACGCAACCGAAACTTATCCTGCTAACCCGAACGGCTCACCCTTGGGGATCACCAGTGTGAGCAGTAAAGATGGTCGCACCACCATCATGATGCCGCACCCCGAGCGTGTATTCCGCGCGGTAAGCAATTCATGGAAGCCGGACGATTGGAAGGATGACGGTGCCTGGTTGCGCTTGTTCCGCAATGCTCGAGTGTTTGTCGGTTAATAAATTTTCCGTGCTCGTGGCTGATAAAGGAGGCTTCGGCCTCCTTTTGTTTTTTCCGGTGTGTGATTTGTGTTCCTATGGGTGAGTAAACCAAAACTGCGTATCTGGGTTTATCGATCTTTGATAGGTGTGTAAAGCGTCAATCGTAAATTTGCTTTTTCTTCCATTTATCATTTTCTTCGTCGAATTGTTTCCACTCTTTACTGGAAGAGCCATCAGCAGCAGCCGGTTTGGCTTCCGTTGCTGTTGGTGTTTCCGCGCCTTCTGGTGTTGCGTCGGCTTTTTCCTGCAGCTTCGCAATCACCGAATCCAGCTGCGCGATTTGTTTATCAAAACCATGCCCTGCGTTTTCAGCAGCCAAGGCTTTGCGAGCGAGCGTGTAATAGTGGACAGCCAATCGCACTTTGCCAACTTGCTGGGATTGTTTCGCATTGAATACGTGGCCATCCACTGACATTTGCAATACCAGCCGGTTGATCTGATCTATGTAAGCCTCGGTTTGCACTTGATTAATCAACTGTAACGCGGATTGCTGCATTACAAACTTATGTAGCTCTTGCAGTAGGACATGCGCTTCTTTGATTTGTTGTGGGTTGTCCAGACGCACACGTGCTTGTTGGCTGTTGTCTTTTTGTGTGGCGAGTAGGTTGGTGTAGAGATTGAATTGCTCGGCGTGGGTCGGGTCTTTCGGTTCAAGGCGGGATAGCTGCTCGCAGCAATCAACCAGTGCGCGATAGAGCAGGGCGGTCAATTCCGTGGATAAAAATCCCGCCGGAAACCCGGTAGCGAGATCCCGAAAAGAATTGCGCCTGGCGCGTAGAGCGGTAATTAGCCGCTGGCGTTGCACGCGCCGCTTCTCAATTGAGTGAGAGAGAAATAAATATCCTGCCAATAAAATCAGCAATAGGAAAATTGTGGCGATAACATAGGCTGACATGATGTTTTAAAAGCCTTATCGGTTAAATGCTGGGCATATTAATAGCTTGAGTATAGCACCGAAAAAAATGGCGCCAGAATTTGTACTTTATGAACGCGATAAGAGCGCTAAGTGCTTGTTTCCACTCTGATAAAAAAAGAACTAAAAGTGTTGACACCAGCGGCACCTGTCCCTAGAATGCGCCCCACTTCTGACGCAGACATCGCCTTGAAAGAGACGGTAAAGTTTTGGAAGGTCCGGGTCCCCATCGTCTAGTGGCCTAGGACATCGCCCTTTCACGGCGAGAACAGGGGTTCGAGTCCCCTTGGGGACGCCATTAAAGCGGGAATAGCTCAGTTGGTAGAGCATAACCTTGCCAAGGTTAGGGTCGCGAGTTCGAGTCTCGTTTCCCGCTCCAACTTCTCTCACCAAGGGAAGTTAACGTCGTAAAAATTTACGTTTTATCTGTTAGTGAAGTACGTTTTATCGTTGTCACCTAGGCAACTTTCGAAATGTCCCCTTCGTCTAGTGGCCTAGGACACTGCCCTTTCACGGCAGTAACAGGGGTTCGAGTCCCCTAGGGGACGCCACATTTAGCGGGAATAGCTCAGTTGGTAGAGCATAACCTTGCCAAGGTTAGGGTCGCGAGTTCGAGTCTCGTTTCCCGCTCCAGTTTTACGCGTTACATCTCTATACCATTTTATTTTCCAACATTAAATTTCCTTCAAAATAGATTCTTTGCCCACTTGGGCATAGCGCAATCCTTTGCGTTTGTTTTGCTTAATGCATCCCCATTGATTTCGCGCGCGCCTCTTTGTAGCTGAACGGCACTTGCTGCTCTTTTGCTTCTTCTCGCTGCTCATCCAGCCGCTGGAACACAGCGATTTCTTCGTCGGGCATAAAGTGCAGGCAGTCGCCGCCAAAAAACCACAGTAGGTCGCGATAAAGTAGCGGCATCAGGTGCGGATAGCTGCCTACCACGCGACACATCAATACTTGCCCTTGTTCCAGAAAGTTGATCCCCTGCGGTTGTTGCTGTAATTCGGCAAGTGCAGTCAGAAATTCGCGATCATCTTCGCTTGGATGTTCGGAGTTAAAGGGTGGGAGTGACTGAATCTGCGCGCTGAAGGCAGTGAGTAACTCCAGGTGATATATGTAATACTCTTGATCGTAAATAGATTGTTCTGAACTTGAAATCGACATGCTGCGCCCTGATCTGGTGGTAGATTTTCTGACCTTCATACATTTCTGCGAGGGGTTATGACTCCGGCACTCTCATTAAGAAACCTGCGTAAAGTTTACAACGAAAAATTCGAAGCACTAAAGGGTATTTCACTTGATGTAATGCAAGGCGATTTTTTTGCTATGCTCGGCCCGAATGGTGCTGGCAAATCGACCACCATTGGTATCATCAGTTCACTGGTGCGCAAAACCTCAGGTACGGTTGAAGTGTTCGGTAAAAGCATTGATACCGATTTTTCCGCTGCAAAAAAATATCTGGGTGTAGTCCCACAAGAATTCAATTTCAGTATGTTTGAAAAGGTAGAGGATATTGTCCTGCAGCAAGCGGGCTACTATGGTTTGCCGCGCAAACAGGCGCTGCTCCAAACTGAAAAATATTTAAAACAATTGAGCTTGTGGGATAAGCGCCACACTCCCGCGCGTATGCTATCAGGTGGAATGAAGCGGCGCTTAATGATTGCGCGCGCGTTAGTGCATGAGCCGCAATTGCTAATTCTAGATGAGCCAACAGCTGGTGTTGATATAGAGCTGCGTCGGTCTATGTGGGACTTTCTGCGCGAGATTAATGCTGCCGGTACAACCATCATACTCACCACACATTACTTGGAAGAGGCTGAAAGTCTCTGCCGCAATGTAGCAATTATTGATCAAGGTGTGATCGTTAAAAACACAAGCGTTAAGAGTTTATTGCAACAACTCAACAAAGAAGTTTTTATTTTCGATGTGGCTGACAATCTGCAGTCATTGCCAAGTATAGATGGTCATCGCGTTGCCCGAATAGATGAGCACTCTTTTGAAGTGGATGTGGATAAAGGACAATCGCTCAATGCCGTGTTTACGCAGTTGACGGCTCAAGGCTTTGAAATTGTTAGCATGCGCAACAAATCTAACCGCTTGGAGGAGTTGTTTGTCGCTATGGTCAATGCAAATAAGGATCTGGCAGGTGCTGCGCAGAAAGAGGTGCAATCATGAACGTGCAAGAGCAGTGGATTGCGTTTCTGACGATCTTGAACAAAGAAATAAAGCGTTTTACCCGTATATGGATTCAAACGTTATTGCCACCCGCTATTACCATGATTTTATATTTTGTTATTTTTGGTAAGTTAATTGGCAGCCGTATTGGCGATATGGGCGGTTTTAGTTATATTGAGTTTGTCGCTCCTGGTTTGATTATGATGGCCGTAATTACCAATGCTTACGCTAACGTATCATCTTCATTTTTTAGTGCAAAATTCCAACGTAGTGTCGAAGAGTTGCTGGTCTCGCCAACTCCCAATTATATTATTTTGCTTGGTTATGTCATGGGTGGTGTAGCGCGGGGTGTTGCTGTTGGATTGATAGTGACAATGATGTCGTTGTTTTTTACGGACTTACATGTTCATCATTGGTTTACGACTATATTCATAGTATTCATGACTTCAGTATTGTTTTCCCTCGCCGGATTTATCAACGCGATTTACGCTAATACGTTTGATGATGTATCGATCATTCCCACTTTCGTGTTAACGCCGTTAACCTATTTTGGTGGTGTTTTTTATTCGATCAATTTGCTACCTGAGTTCTGGCAGCAGGTATCGGTGCTTAATCCTATTTTGCATATGGTGAACGCGTTTCGCTACGGCATGTTGGGGATTACTGATTTGAATATTGTTATGGCATTGGTGGGGCTTACGGTGTTTGTAGTGATACTGTTTGTGATTGCCTTGCATTTATTAAAAACTGGAAAACGCCTGCGCGCTTGATCCGGTGCATTTGAAAAACTTTTGGAAACTGCTATGAATCACAATCCGCTTGGTCGTCAAACAGATTACATCTCGGTTTATGCCCCGCAATTGTTATTTCCCATTCTTCGTGCCGAGTCGCGCGCGTTGCTGGAAATAGGCGATAGCTTGCCTTTTTATGGCGTGGATATTTGGACTGGCTATGAGTTGTCTTGGCTGGATAGCATGGGCAAGCCTGTTGTTGCAGTTGCAGAGTTCTTTATTCCTTGCACTAGTGAATTTATCGTGGAATCGAAATCCTTCAAGTTGTATCTGAATTCGCTAAATCAAACGCGTTTTGAAGGTACTGCTGAAGTAGAGTTGTTGATTACCAAGGATCTTGCGCGCATTACCAATGCGGATGTTCGTGTAGTAGTAATGCCCTTAACGCCATTATCCCGCTCTGCAATACATTTGGCGGAAATTGCTGAAGTAGATGGTGATCTGTTGGATGCGTTGCCAGTAGAGATTGATACATACCATCCAGCACCTGAATTGCTCACCACTGAAGTGGAGATTGCGGACGAATGTCTGGTTAGTCATCTACTAAAAACCAACTGCCCGGTGACGGGCCAGCCGGATTGGGCGAGTGTTGTGATTCGCTATAAGGGTAATAAAATCCAGCGTGAAAATTTATTGCGCTACATTATTTCGTTTCGCGAGCATCAGGACTTTCATGAGCATTGTGTGGAGCGGATATTCAGTGATATAGCGCGAGTTTGTAAGCCTGAAGAGTTGACTGTGTATGCGCGCTACACACGGCGCGGTGGTTTAGATATTAATCCGTTTCGCTCCAGCAACCCGAATGCAAAACCTGAGTTGTTGCGTTTGATTCGCCAGTAGCGCAGTAAGCGCTACTGGAAAAACTTTTATACGATCACTTTATCTTTCAAACGACTTGCCGCTTTTTCAAGTGACTCAATCACTTTTTGCTTATCGTAATTGCGCACCTTGTCCATATCCAGATACATGGAAAAACCTTCAGCGCGATCTTCAAAGTAACTTTGATTTTTACCCATCTCTTTGCGCAGGTCTGCCACTTGGTAGACTTTGACCGGCAAAGAGAAGCCCTTTACTTGAATTTCACCTTTGTCGCGGCACATCACAGTATCTTTCACCAACGACCAGGTTTCGTGCGAAATTAAAATTTCGTCCGGTTCGGCCGCTGACTCAAGGCGGCTGGCGAGATTAACCTGAGTGCCTAATACAGTGTAATCCAAATGGTTGGAAGTACCGAAGGTGCCGACGGTGCAGTAACCAGTATTGATGCCCATGCGCACTTGCAGCGGTTTTTTAATGCCCTGATTGAACCATTCCACCTGCATGGATTTGATGCGCTTTTTCATTGCGATAGCCATTGCGGCGCAGCGGGTGGCGTCATCTTTTACACCTTTGCTGTTGCTATCGCCAAATAACACCATGATGCCGTCACCCATAAATTTATCGATGGTACCGCCGTAATGGGCAACTATTTTCGACATTTCGGTGAGGTAGTGATTGAGCAGTTCAGTTAATGCTTCTGCCTCGATCTCTTCCGAGAGTTGGCTGAAATCTTTGATGTCGGAAAAGAAAATGCTGATACGTTTGCGTTCTGCCTGCAAGTTTTTATCGTCGCCGCGATTAATCGCTTGCCACACAGTAGGTGGTAAATAACGTGACAATTTATAAGCGCGGATCTTGTGCCATTTCTGCTCGTTTTCGAGTTGTTTTTGGCTGATCATCAACTTATGAAAACGCTGATGCATGTAAATGGCGTAAACTAAAAAATAGGTGGCGACCCCGATCAAACTTGCGGCACTGATTTCAATACTGCTGGATAAAACCAGCTGAGGTTTATGAATAATTAAACTCAGAATGACGCCTACCGCAAACGCACTATTGTCCTCCATTAGTTTGCGCACGCCACCACTGATCAACGCATTAAATTGAATCATGGTGAGAAACATTACGCAGGGCAAAATACTAAAATCAGTAAGGCTCAGTACTACACCAATTAATGCCGCATCCGCATGGGATAACCAACGATTAATGCGGGCCATCTGTTCCGGAAGTTGTTTGCGTGTGAAATGATAAGTGGCGTAGGCGTAGATCAGTAAAAATACAATTACACCCATATGGGTGAGGCTGGGGTGATTCCAGTCGATAAACGAAGCAAGAGTGCCAGAGGCGGCAAAACAGATAAGCGCGCGAAAATAGTACTGCTGTATTGGGGATTCAGTTTGCAGTTGCTGACTGTCAGTCTTACTGTTCATGGACTAAACCTTGTTGTTATTTGGTCAGTAAGTCAATCCCTATAGATATGGTGCCGCTTGCCCAAGCCAGTGAATTAAACGGGTTTTTGTCCAAAATGTCTACCTGTTGGTGGAAGCGTAAGCGACTTTTCAGTTTGCTTATTATTTAAATTTCAATTCCAGGTATTTTCCTTCCAATTCGGTATATTGCTTGCGCAGTTCGGCAAATTCAGACTGTATTTGCTGCAAGTTCGCCGGGCTTGCCGCAGGTTCCGCGCTGGTATGCTCAAGGTCATTTTTAAGTTGATCGTTTTCTCGTTCCAAATCTTCCAGGTTGCCCAGTAGCTCTTTGCTCTCATGAGTAAAATTTTGCAGCGTCTCTTTTATGCGCTGGTTTTCTTCTTCGAGTTCGTGCTCATGTTCAATGATTCCTTCCTGAGCAGCGATCTTCTCGTTGGCTTTGTTAAGTTCCTCTTCCAGTAACTGCACGCAGGTGTCGGATTCCTGCACGAAACGAACTTGTCGTTGCAGTTGCTGCTCCAGTTCCTTGATAACCAGATCTTTCTCTTCGGCGGTCACTGCCCCTTCCAATTTGCGCTGCAAGTTACTGATGACTCTATATTGGTCGGCGGCTACATTACGCAGCTTCATGATTTCTTCAGCGGCGCGTGGGTCCTGACGAATGATATTAATGGTTTTATTTTCGACTGGCCGTCCAGTTATGGCTGCATTGGTGTCATGCATATACTGGCTTATTTCGTTGTAGCTATTGCCGTACTGACCGAGCAGCATCTCGTATCGTTCGCGGTCCTCGATGCCATCGGCCATAGCATAAAGTTCGTTGTAGTAACCTTGGGCATTCGCCTGAGCTTCGTTCCAGCGTTTTTCCAGATCAAAAAACAGTTTTTTGAATTTCTCCAGATTCTCAACGCGCTTTTTATACATCTCCAGCTCTTCGTTATTGGAACTGTCGGGGGATGCATCCAGAGGTAGATCAAGGGCCGTGCCAGCAGTGGATTGGAGCAGCGGCTCCAAGGTTTGACGAAAGACATTCCAATAACCTTCGCTTCCCGGCACTTCGGTGGTACCCAGTTCCTCGGCGCGCAGGAACGCGTAGCGCAGTGCGACTATGCGTTGGTTGATGGGCAGATCGGTGGGCTGCACTTCGCTGATATCACTGCGCGGGGCAATTAGCGCAAATCGGTCCTGGGTGAAGTCCAACTGTTCGCATATCAGTTGTTTGTAGGTTTTTCCGGCTGGTGCTGTGGGTGAGCTGGTGGTTTTGATGGTCTCAATCAATTCCCGCAATTTGTCTTGTTGTCGACGAATGAGTTTCTTTTGTTTACGAGCGTAGAAAATCAGCACAACAGCCGCGATAAGCAACGCCAGATAGATTTCAATGGCTACCGCGAGAACGAGCATGGGTACTTGCATATTATTGCCGGCCGGAAGGATTTTGGTTACGAGCGGACCTGGGGCAACTTTGTTACCGCAATCGACTCTATAATCGCTGATTGACGTATTTGCCTGAAAGTATGGTACAGATTCGGCCAATATTCGACTTGGCTATACCTATATAAACGGCCCAGTCTGCGTGTTGGATAAACTACTAAAGAGGTTTGTGTTTTTATGGATGCAATTGCAGCACTACATCAGCGAGTATCAACCCCCCGGCTTACCGCACCGGCTCCTACACCCGAGCAATTGAATGTGTTGTTCAAAGCGGCGATGCGCGCAGCCGACCACGGCAATATGCGGCCCTGGCGATTTTTAATAGTAGAGGGGGAGGGGCTGGTAAGGCTCGGCGAGTTGTTTGCCCGAGTCGCTGCGGCAAACAACCCTGAGATCACGCAGCCGGAATTGGACCGCTGCCACGCTATGCCGCAGCGTGCGCCCATGATCATTATTTCTATTGCGCGCTGCCAGCCCAATCCGAAGGTGCCGCAGATTGAGCAAATCATCGCCGCTGGTGCTGCAACGCAGAATCTTCTCAATGCTGCCTTCGCCACTAATGTCGGAGCAGTCTGGCGCACGGGCGATATGGCTTATGACCCAGCGGTGAAAGCGGCATTAGGTTTAAGCGAAGGTGAGGAAATTATCGGCTTCATTTATGTCGGCACACCCACGGTTCCGCCCCATGCGCCACGCGAACAAAATCCAGCGGACTTTTTTAGTGCATGGCCGCAGGAATAAGATTGCGTTTGCAAGCTTGCTTGTGTACATTAGCGCGCCTTCGCAGGGGGCACTTTGGATGGTGATTTACTGCGAAGCCCGCGCGCAATTTAGCGCGGTAAAAAAACGGTGAGGTGTCCGAGTGGCCGAAGGAGCACGCCTGGAAAGTGTGTATCCCGCAAGGTATCGAGGGTTCGACTCCCTCTCTCACCGCCATTTTTTAAATAGTCTCTACTGTACCGTTTCGCGCAACGCAGCATCTAGTTCGCTCTTTGTACAGGTTGATCGAAAATTGTATTTCATTGATTTATAAAGCATTAATTTGAAAGTCTCACAAAAGAAAATCAAATAAATGCTTGACTCACTGAACCCCGATCAATAAAATGCGCGCCTCAACAACGCACTCATAGCTCAGCTGGATAGAGTACTCGGCTACGAACCGAGCGGTCGGAGGTTCGAATCCTCCTGAGTGCACCATATAAAACAAAGGCTTAGCAGAGATGCTAAGCCTTTGTTGCATCCGCTGTGGTAAAAGCAAGTGATAAAACAATGATAAAAAATTGCACTTGAACTTTTGAAATTGAATCTGTTAAGTCTTTTTTGTGTCCATAAATATACCGTTTTATGTGCTAGTCTCAAGCTGGGAATAAGAAACTAAACTATCTGGAAGGTGGTGGCGTAATGTCGGAAGTAGATATTGTCGTTTATCTTGGGAGTGTAAATGTAGGTGGCTATTTAGATTTGTCGAAAGCAATTGAGACAATGAAGTCACCCGATGCAAAATCAGTACTTTTCATACCAATTACCACCGGGGGTGATCCCAATGCGGGCTATCGAATTGCCAGAGCGTTGGGACACTACTATCCTGAAGGAGTGAAAATTGGGATTCCATCAATATGCAAAAGCGCTGGAACGCTCATGTGTATTGGTGGCAGTGAGCTAATTATTGCGGATCGAGGCGAGCTCGGTCCTCTAGATATCCAGTTGAGTAGTAAAGATGAGCTTTTTGGCTACTCATCTGGGCTAGATATCATGCAGGCCTTGGTGGCTTTGCAAGAAACAATGAATGCCGCCTTCAAAAACTATCTTTACGATCTGAAGTTTGGTGGAAGACTTGGCACTAAACTAGCATCTGATATCGCGTCAAACATGGCTGTCGGTTTAGTGACGCCCATTGCGCAACAAATAGATCCAGTAAAACTAGGCGAGCACCAACGAGCGATGCAAATTGCTGTAGCGTATGGCGAGCGCTTGAACTCAAAATTTAAGAATACAGATCGCGCAAGAATAGAGCGATTGTTGGTCTCATATCCTGCTCATGGATTTGTGATCGACCGCAAAGAGATTGCTGAAATTTTTGACAATGTTCGCTGTCCAAATGAGACAGAAGGCAAAATTTTTCAATTTATCTATGATAAATTTATGCCTAACAATGGTCTCGAAGCTGCATCAGCAAATAAGCCAATCACTTGGGTTTCAAGTGTTGACAAGTTTTTAAGTATCATTGATCCCGTCGCAGTAGAAAGTGACCGGAAAAGCCCGGAGGTAGATCATGTTAATTCTCAACGAAACGAAGGAGCTGTCGATGATCGAGAAACAAATGCAGGAAATGTTAAAGCAGGTTCAACAAGGGCGCGGCGAAAGAGAACTAAAACAGACGGAAATTAAGCGAATATATCAGCTGCAATTTGAGCAGCTAAAGAATCGAACACCCAGACAAGCAGCTTGGTAGATGAGGGAGGCTTAGGCCTCCCTTTTTTATGATCAAATCTGCATTGCATTTGGGCTGCCTGCCCGTTGCCTGCATTTTGTGACGAAAATTGGCATGTATGACACTTGATTCGTGCTTGTGCATCGTCGGCCTGCCATGGAATCAGATCCAATGTCGTATCCGGCGGATAATTTACTAACTTCCCTAAATTAAAATATTTGCAATCAGGACTGCTTAGGTCTATATTATGAACCAATCGGTTCATTTAATTCACCGGTCAATAAAAAAACTGTACCAAAGGAATGCAAATTCACTAATCATATACTGAGGTAACGCAGATGCTAACTAAATTCGGACAGTTTATCCGCAAGCTGAGGATCGATTTGGCTATGAATTTGGGCGATATGGCCGAAAAACTTTCAGTCAGTCCATCATATCTATCTGCTGTTGAAACGGGCAAAAAGAAAATTACCAACGATTTGTTGGTTCAAATCTCGTCTGCTTTCACGCTGAGCCAAGTGCAAGCCAATGAAATGTATCTCGCCGCCGTAGATTCGAAAACCGAGGAGAAGATAAATCTAATCGGTTTGCATGACGCAACAAGACAGACCGTCGCTATGTTTGCTAGAAGTATCGATACACGTTCTCTAAGTGATGAGCAGTTGACTGCACTGAGAGATATTTTGAAACCAAAGGGCTATTAACATGTAAGAGGTAATTCAAAAATGCATAATCGTGGGCATAAGGTGTCTCCAATGTCGGTTAAAAAAATCAGAGGTGTTGTTGATATTTTGATGGGGGTAGTCGGTGTATTTGGATCAAAGACTATCGGGCGAGTAGATATAATCGACATTTTGGACGTGCGGTTGCCTGAAATTATGCCCACTTTTTACTTGGAGGTGGTCGAGGATCACAAGCTGCCGAATGAGTACGCGATAACTTATCCCGAGTTGAGTCTAATTCAAGTTCGTGAATCAGTTTACGACGGTGCCCGGCAAGGTAATAGAAGGGATCGATTTACTCTGGCACATGAGCTTGGGCATCTTCTTTTGCACCGCCAGCCTGGCGGATACGCTCGGTCAAGCGGTAATCATAAGGTGTACGAAGATTCAGAATGGCAGGCCGATGTTTTTGCTGCCGAACTTTTAATGCCCTATGAGGAGGTTGTTGGCTTACTGTCTGCGGATGAGATAGTTAGGCGCTTCGATGTATCAGAGCAGGCTGCGCAAATGAGATTTAATAGAATAAAAAAGCACTGAGAACTTGCGATTCAAAGTGCTTTGGAGGAAACGAAAACAGCTAATAAAGTAGTCGGGGGTCTTTATAGCGCCAACTCTTTAATTTCTATACCTGTGTTGTGGAAAATACAGTGTAGCAGTTGATCGGTTGGTTTATCAATCCCCCTCAATTTTTTGAGGACATTGATATGTTCACTATCTCAAAAAAACCAGTCTTTGTGCGTAAGTATATTCGCTTTCGCTTCGGACGTTGGGAAGATGTGATCTGCCATTATCGTAGCTGGCCAAGACGATAAAAGTAGATTGAAAAGCTTATCCTCATTGAGGATAAGCTCTTTGCGCTTGCCTGTTTGATATCGATCATTTATACGTGCTAGCAGAAAATTCAGGTGCAGAAGTCTATCGAGTCGCGTCAATCACCCGTAATTTTCTAATGTAAACCAGTCGTGCCTTTTCCGCTTTATGTCCCGCCCAGTGTTCCGTATGGTCAGTCATCCCTTTCGCTTTTAAATCATGGAACGTAAACGACTGTTCTAACTTCACAGTGTGGGTATCAATTTTTAACCTATCTTTTAAAGCCTTTTTCATGATGCGCTGCCATGCGCTGCCGAACCGGTTCTTACTGACCTTCAATTCCTTCGCATCGTGAAGCGGATAACCTCAGTTGAATGTTCATCCCGCACGCTAGTGACATAATCAGCCAAATTTTTGTGACCCGACAACACCGCGGCTTTATGGCTTTGGCTTTTAGCTTTTCGGAAATCCGTATATTCAACCTAGCTGTTGTCATAGTGCATACCTTCAGGTGCAATGGGGTCAGATGTTGTTTTATGCATTCATTTTTTAATTTGATATCAATTGGCAATCAATGATTATTTATTGACTTCATGGGGGGAAATATTGTGGCTACGATGACCTTAAGAAATATACCGGATGAGCTACATAATGCCCTAAAGGCTAAGGCGAAACTTCATAATCGTAGTGCCGAGGCAGAGGTTCTCGCAATCTTAGAGGAAGCTATTAGGCCTGAAGCCCGTATTGGTATGGGGGATGCGCTGGCATCATTGGGACGCAAAATCGGTCTGACAAACGATGACTTTGCCGTGTTTGACCCGGTGCGCGACAACTAGCTTGAAAAATGCCGTAACGGGCCTTTCCGTTTTTCCTCACTTTAAATAGCCATGCTACAAAATATTACAAACATACCCGAGGGACATCAGTTCCCCGGTTTGTTTTTGTGCTTCAATAACTTACATTCTCTGGTGGCGTTTGTTATGGTCTGCCAATCGCGATGCGCTGTATGCATCCACTGAATTTTGAAATACGAATAACGTCTTATAAAAGCCTGCGGGCTAATCCGCTGATTGTTCGAATCGATATACAGGTAGGTAACATCATGAAAATCATACCGAAACGCGTTTTATCCAAGGTTATGTTTGTTGCGCTGGCCACTGGCTTGATTGCCGGTTGTGCGACGACGAAAAAGCATGAGCAAGCGGCTCAGGTTAAGGCTGATAAGGCGGGTTTGACGGTGGTAGAGAAAACCCGCTTTGATGGCACTTTTATCGCCCAGGGCGCACAGTTTTCGCAGTACAAAAAACTGTTTGTTGAACAGTTGGATATGAGTGATGTAAAAATCCGAAAGCAATCCACGAATAATCGTATCAACGATACGCCCTGGGAGTTAAACGATGAGGATCGTCGCTATTACTCCGAGAGATACACCGAGGCGTTAATGAGTAATTTAATCGCCGATGGTACTTACGCCACCGCGATGCAGGCGGGGCCAGATGTGTTAACTGTGACGGCTAAGGTTTTGGAAATTGCGCCGCTGGGTAGTAAAGATGATCTGAAAGGGCGCCCTACCAATGTGAAGGTTTATAGCGAAGGTATGGGCACTATGACGATGGAGATTACGCTCTATGATTCTGTTTCCGGTAAGCCGTTGGCGATTATTACGGATCAGCGTGATTTGGGAAGAATGTGGCAGGAAAATAATCGTGTGACCAACAATGTGCAGGTGCGTTTGGCCTTTAACCAGTGGCTGGGTAATTTACGCAAAGAGTTGGATAAAGCGTCGGGTCGTTAGTAGCTGAAAGTGCTGCGATTAATTCCGGAAATTCAAATTTACTACGCAAATAAAAAGAGGAAAACCCGCCAAGGTTTTCCTCTTTTTTTGCCCTCTCTTTTTGTTGAGAAAAGACGCTCGGGATTATTTCAAATCGTCGAGGTATTTTTCCGCGTCTAGCGCAGCCATACAGCCAGAGCCAGATGAGGTAATCGCTTGACGGTAAATGTGGTCAGCCACATCGCCCGCGGCAAATACACCTTCAATGCTGGTTTGGGTGGCGTTGCCTTCCAAACCGCTTTTCACTTTGATATAGCCGTCTTTCATGGTCAGTTGACCTTCAAAAATATCGGTATTGGGTTTGTGACCAATCGCGATAAAGACACCAGCAACATCAATTTCCTGGGTTGCGCCATCTTGCGTGCTTTTCAGACGCAGACCGTTAACACCAGAATCGTTACCGAGAACTTCATCTAACTGGTGATTCCAGATTACTTTGATGTTGCCGTTAGCCACTTTTGCCATGAGTTTATCTTGCAGAATCTTTTCGGATTTCAACTTGTCGCGACGGTGAATCAGGGTGACTTCACTGGCGATGTTAGACAAATACAGTGCTTCTTCAACGGCAGTATTACCACCGCCGACAACGGCAACTTTTTGATCGCGATAGAAGAAGCCATCGCAAGTTGCACAGGCGCTCACGCCTTTGCCCATAAAAGCTTCTTCTGACGGCAGACCCAAATATTGCGCCGATGCACCGGTAGAAATAATCAGCGCATCACAAGTGTAAGTGTTAGAACCGATCAGCTTGAATGGGCGCTCGGTCAACACAGTTTCGTGGATGTGATCAAAAATAATTTGCGTATCAAAACGCTCGGCATGTTCTTGCATTTGCACCATCAAATCCGGGCCTTGCAAGTCATGCACGCCACCGGGCCAGTTTTCTACTTCTGTGGTGGTGGTTAACTGACCACCTTGTTGCATACCGGTAATGACTACTGGCTTGAGGTTAGCGCGCGCAGCATAAATAGCAGCGGTATAACCTGCAGGGCCGGAACCGAGAATAATCAGGCGATGATGTTGTACGTCACTCATAGGAGATCCTTGAACTTGATGCAATAAAAAGGGATGTCGCGAAAAAGGTGTTGTCAATGTGGGGGCATGATAGGCGAATCACAATAGCCGTGCAAAATTGTATGGCTCAATGCGCGGCATTGGGATTGGCTATGTGCCTGTTTATTGAGCACTGCTAACGGCGGCTGAAAATGCTGCTAGCTGGCTCTTACGCCCAGTGTGGATAGATGATGACCCCATTCCTGGGCGTTATGGGTTTGTAATAAATGTTCGAATGCCGCCGGTGACAAGGGTTTGGAAAACAAGTAGCCCTGTAGCAAATCGGCGCCGTAGTCGCGGCAAATGCGCGCCTGTTCGCGGGTTTCTACACCTTCAACTACCACGGTGAGGTCCAGACTTTTCGCAAATACAATCATCGCACGCAGGATGCGGCAATCGGCTGCGTTATCAGGAACGCCTTGAACGAATTTGCGATCAATTTTAAGGGTACGTGCCGGTAATTCTTTCAGATACGCCATTGATGAATAGCCAGTACCAAAATCATCGACTGCAATTTCTACCCCGTAGTCCTGAATTCTTTTCAGGCTCTGCGCTGTGCGTTCCAGATTTTCAATTAACACTGACTCAGTGATTTCCAAACTGACGCAACGGCCAGGTACACCGGTGCTGGCCAGGTCATCAATAATGCCCTGATATAAATCGTCGTCGGTGAGCAACTGGGCGCAGACATTAAACTTCATATTGAAATCATCGTTCACTAAACCTTGCTTGCGCCAATTGGCCAACTGCTGGCAGGCGTTAAAACGGCTTCTGGAATCTATCTCGCTGATCAAACCAATTTCTTCGGCGAGGGCAATAAATTCACTCGGCGGCAAAATGCCGCGCTCTGGGTGATCCCAGCGGATTAAACCTTCGGCGCCGCAAATTTCAAACGTTTGTGCATCAACGATAGGCTGATAAAACAAAATAAAATGGTCAGTTGGAATGAGTGCGCGCAACTCTTTTTCAAGGCGCAGTCGCTCTTGCAGTTGTGCTTGCATGAGTGAGGAGAAAAACTGGAAATTATTACGGCCATCTTGCTTGGCGCGATACATCGCCATATCAGCCGCTTTGAGTAAATCGCTCGCATTTTCGCCTGCGTCCGGGTAAGCGGCTATACCGATACTGGTTGAAATACATTGTTCGCCACTGCCTACCAAAATAGGGCGGCGCAAATCATCGAGAATACGTTGTGCAAGTTGGCTGATGGATTCCTGCGAATCAAAATTATGCGCGAGGATTGCAAATTCATCACCGCCGAGGCGACAGACAATATCGCCCGCGCGCACCACGTGAGTCAGCCGTTGAGCGACTTCTTTTAAGACTTGATCGCCGATGACGTGGCCGAGACCATCGTTGATGAATTTAAAATTATCGAGATCGAGAAATAAAAGCGCGAGCTGTTCGTTATGGCGTTTGGCCCGCTGGATAGCAGCGCGCAGGCTTTCGTCAAAAAAGTAGCGATTGGCGAGACCGGTGAGCGAATCATTTTCGGCCAGTGCGCGCAACCGTTGATGGCTTTCCTGCAGTTGCCGCTCTAATAAATGGCGCGCACGCGCATGGGTGATGGCGCGGGTTAAGTGTTTATGGGCAATTTCGGATTTGAACAATACATCTTGCGCGCCGGCTTCAATAAATTCGCGTTCAAGATCATCATCAGCACTGGCACCGGTGAGAATAATAATCGCGGCGTGGTGATGCGGGTGTTTTGCAAGGAGTTGCAATACTTCCATGCCATCAATATCGGGTAGGCGATAGTCGAGTAACACTGCATCAAAATCGTTGCTGTCGAACTGGGCTAGTCCTTCGCTCGCCGAACAAGCCTGGGCGATGGTGATATCCCATTCGGTTTTTTTAAACGTGCGAATAATCGCTTGTCGATCAAGCTCGTTGTCGTCAATCAGTAACAGCTTCATGCAGGATACCTCTCCGCTAAATGTACTTTCCTAACCTGACTTATTTTTCGGTGACGGGTAATTCAATGACTCGCCAGTAATGATCGAGCAAACTAACCACTTGCATAAAATCACTGTCCATTCGCTGCTTCAGCAAGTAGCCAGCAACATGTTCGCGGTAGGCTGCAATAATGTCCTCATCCGACTTTGACGTCGTCAGTACAAAGACGACTGAATGCGTCAACTGCGGATCGGCGCGCAGGGCCTCCAGAAACTCCAGGCCATTCATGCGCGGCATATTAATATCCAACAAGATAATGTAAGGGCTGGGTACTTCGCCATTACGCAATATTTCAAGGGCCTCAATACCGTCTTTGGCGCGGTAGAGCGGGTTGAGCAATTTAAGTTTGTGGAGGGCGCGCCTCAGGGCGGTTGCGTCTATATCGTCGTCATCAATGATCAGCAGGCTGACGGTTTTGAATGCCTGAGTGCCGAGCGGGTGAATTTTTTCAATCATTATCCTGCTTCCCTTTGAGTGTTTTTGGCCAAGTAAAGGTAAATCGGCAGCCGCGCCCATCTGAGTGCACGCTGATCTTACCCCCGTAAGTCTCTATAATTTTTTTGATTAGCGCCAACCCCATACCGCTTCCTTCTATTTCGTCGCGCGGCTTCAGGGTTTGGAACATGCCAAATATCCGCTCTTGATATTTAGCGGGAATGCCGGGGCCATCGTCGACCACAGAAAGCTCATAAAAATGTTGATTGAGTTGGCGTGCTTCAATACGAATGATGCCTTCGTCTGCGTCATGGTGTTTGATGGCATTGGAAAATAAATTGCGCAGGACTTGTTCGAAGGGAGTACTCAAACTCTCGAATACCGGCAGGTTATCGCCCAGCTCCAAGCGAAGGCCTTTTTTCGTGTTTTGAATTTCAAATAACTCTCTTGCCATATGCGCCAGGTCAATGCGAGTGATGCTGCCATCAGTTTTTCCGGCGCGATAAAAAATCAACATGTCATCGAGTAATTTTTCCATTCGTTGGATGCGATTGCGCAGCATCTGCGTGTGTTTAGCCACTTCGGCAAGCTCTTGCGCTTCAAGATCCTCATCGATCCAGGTAGATAACTGGGAAATACCGCGCAGGGGGGACTTCAAATCGTGGGAGGCGACGTAAGCAAAGGTTTCCAACTCTTTGTTGGTGAGTGCGAGCTGGCGATTGGATTTTTCCAGCTGTTGTTGGTGCTCCTCCAGAAGCAACGCGTTTTTTTTTCGTTCAGCTATATGCTGCGCAAAAATGGTGAGGGTTTTGGCCATATCGCCAATTTCATGCGGGTGATCGTAAAAGGGGATGACAACCCCGGTATCACCCTCTGCGATTTCCAGCATAGCGGTACGGATTTTTTGCAGCTGCCAGCTCAGGCTGCGAGTGATTAATCCGGAAACTAAAATCCCTATGACTAAAAAACCGCTAATGACGACTAACATCAGGTTGCCTGCATGGTTTTTGGTAGCCACTGCATCTGCATTCAGCTGTTGCATTTGTTCCTGAGCCAGCTGAAGTATTTGGTCGCACATGGCTTCCAGTGCAAATGTTTTATCCTGACTTTGGGTGAGGGCAATCTGGCGATAAGACTCGGTATCACCCGTTAGCAGTTGCTTGTGTAGATTCACTATGAGTTGTCGCCATTGATCGAATTCTTGCGCGAGTGCAGCGGCATAACTGTGATTTCGCTGGTCGCGTTGGATTACGGCTATTTCGCTTTGCAAATTGCTGCCTGTTTGCTCAAGCAGTTGCGGAATATTGCGTTCGTTGGCAAGCGATGGACTGACGGCTACATCCTTAATGGCGCGGTTAAGCTGGCTGACGTAACCCTTGATTCGCAATGCTGCATTGCTGGTTTGCAGAGGGCCTTGATATAGCTTTTGTGAAATCTCAGCCACACTGTTGATTTGCAATAAGCCAATCGAACCGATGCCGATAAACAGCAAGCTCATAAAGATGAAACCGGTAGCCAGGCGGTGAAAGAAATTTAGCCGATTAAACGCATCAATACTGGCTTGGTAGCGAAGAAAAATAATGGCGAAAGAAAAGGCAATTAAGCCCACCGCTGTTTGGGGTGCCATTTTGATGCCTAACCAAACGAAGGTAGGAAAGAGCCCGAGTCCCTGGCCTAGAATGGCGGCTATGGCGATAGCAATGATTAGCAGGCTCAGAAGGGCAGCAATAATCGTCCGGTTGCCTTGGGTGGCTGCACTAAACCACAGTGCCACACCTGCTAGTAGGAAAGCGGTGCTGGTAGCTGGAGAAATGGGTTGGCTGCGCACCGGCGGCTCTTGTAGCAATACAACAAACCAATCGGTGGTGTTGAGATTAAATCCGGCAAGCAAATCCAACAGGGTCAGAATGCCTATCGCGGACAGGGCAATAAAACAACTGAGCAGCATGGCGTGCAGCGAACGCATTACCGCAATTAAGCCTATGCCGCAGGCGACAAAGCCTATCGCAGTGTTGTAGGCCATAAGTGTCGCATAGGGGTAAATGCTGGCAAGTGTGTTTGGCGCGTGCCAGCTTAGCAGCACGCCGATCCCAACGGCCAGCAAAAAGCTTGATATCAGTGTTGGTGGTAACGGGTAGAGAAAGTTGAAAAGGTTTATCTGGTGCATGTCTCGTTCGATCCATATCCCCTGAGAAATTTCCCCTGCAACCACGTAACAATTCATCTTTACAGCGCGCGGGAAAGCACTAACAAACCAGAGTGTAGATGAGCAATTGATAAATACTCTTAAAAAGCCTTTACACGCAGAAAATAATTGGTCATTTGCAGTAGTTATAATCATGGGTAATAACAGCGAACGGAGAAGACGGTGGTTACGATTGTGCAATCCCCCTGTGTGCGAAATTGTTGCTTGAACGAGGCAGATATTTGCTTGGGCTGTTTTCGCAGCCTGGAGGAAATTACCCGCTGGAGCTTGGTGGATGACGAGGCAAAAACGCAGATTCTGATGTTTGCAGCTGGACGCCGATCACTAGGGGGCACTGGGATTGATGGTCGGTCAGCTAACGAGGTTTTTGACAATGATGAGTAACGTGGGACACGGCCGAATCTTGGGCCTTGTGCTTTTATGTGCAACGTTTTTGACAATTATGCCCGCGGTCGCGGATGAGCAAAAGGCATGGCAATTGCTGCGCGAGGGCAAAGCCGTGTTGCTTGTGCGCCACGCTCTGGCCCCGGGAGTGGGTGACCCCACTGAATTTACCCTGGGTGATTGTTCTACCCAACGCAATCTCAACGCTGAAGGCGTGGCGCAGGCGAAACAGTGGAAATACTATTTGGCGGAACAAAATATAGTCGAGGCGCGCGTGTTTGCGAGTGAATGGTGCCGGACTCTAGATACTGCAACCGCCATGAATGTGGGAAGAGTAGTGCCACTTCCGGCATTAAATTCTTTTTTCGAGGGGCGCTACGAGCGCGAACAACAGACAAAAAATGTGCGCTCATTCGTGAACACTTTGCAGCCATTGGGTGCCGTTATTTTGGTGACGCATCAAGTCAATATCCAGGCACTTGCAGGCGTTTTTACGGAATCCAATCAGGCGATTATTGTGGCTCTGCCGCTCACTGAATCGCCCGATGTTTTGGTGAGTGTGTCACCGGTTGATTAGGTCACATGAGCTCAAGTTTGGACTTTCGAAAAGTCTATTGCTCAATCTTTTTTGTGATCGGAGTATAAGCTAGACCAGCTGTGACTGGCACCTGATCCCCTCTTCGTTTATTCTGCGCGGCCAAAAAAATAGCGGCAATTTTGTTATACAACTTCTCATTATTAGAACTAGACTTGCCGTAAGAATCTGGCTTTTTTGATGAGAATTTATATCGTTAACCTTTCGCTCAACAAAATAGCCTAACAACAATAACAAACTGTTTGACGCGGAGGATGCTAATCCAAGGCCGAAAACCAAACACACCAGTAATCGCCCATGCAGTCTTTTACCGCGTCGCTCAAACTGTGGCTCAGTATGCAATGCCAAATGCTTGGTGGCGTCAGTGCCGCCATGCTGGTGCAAACCACGTTTGGAATTCCACCTAAAATACTCGCTAAATGGCCCAATGCAGCGGCGAATAATGCCGCTCTGCGCGAGGCGCTTAAGCAGGTGTTGGATAAAAAGCGTTTGCATTTGGAACCCGCTGGCGAGGGCCATTTTATTGTCGGCCAGCCGCTGGTGATTGAGGGTGAGTCTTGGGGGGTGTTGCTCCTGCACCTGCAGCTAAAAAATAAGAAAGAACTACCTGCGGTATTAAAAAATCTCAAACTCGGCCAATACTGGCTGCAATTTTTATTGCAGCAGCCCGATGAAGCGCCATCACCTGCAGTTGTGCCCGTTATCGATAAAAATTCTGCCAGTCCGGCGTTGCTGCAACTCAGTGCCAGTTTGCTCAAAGAAAACTCACTGCAAGAAACCGCTATCAGTTTGGTGAATTTAATCGCAGGCTTTTTACAGGCGACCCGCGTGAGTTTGGGTTTGTGCCAGGCGAGTAAAGTCGAATTGGAAGCAATTTCGTTTTCAGCCAATTTTGATAAACGCACCCAGTCCATGCAGGCGATCAGCGAAGCCATGGCGGAGGCGATGGAACAGAACGCAGCGATTGATTTCTCCCCCGCACAGGTTGTTGACCTAGCGGCAGATTCGGCAGCGAATTTGCCGATCTTGATCAAGCACGCTCATCAGCAATTACACCAGCAACAGCAGTTGCAAGCCGTGCACAGTTTATTGGTGCGCGATGGCGATGCAATTATCGGTGTGCTCACCATTGAATTGGATAAGCAGGCGGCGCTGACGGAAGACCAGCGCAGTTTTTTGCAGCAGGCTTTGCATTTTGCCGGAGCGATTCTCGCGTTGCGCCAGCAAGTGGGCGCCAGTGTGTGGCAAGGGTTAAAGCGTCGCACAGCGCAGCGGTTGGAACGCTGGTTTGGTGAAGATTCCTGGCGTGGAAAAATTATCGCTACCTTGCTACTTATTTTTGTCGTCGCACTATTTGTGCCACTCGACTATCGCATTTCTGCTGATTCGACGTTGCAAACCACAGAAAAATATTTGGTTGTATCACCGCATGATGGTTATCTGGGAAAAATCAGTGCGCGTCCTGGTGACAGGGTAAAAAAAGGCGCAGCGCTGGCGCAATTAAACGATGAAGATTTACGGTTGGAGCGGCGTAAATTGGCGAGCCAAGTGCAACAGTATCGTCAAACCTATGATACGGCGCTTGCCAATTCCAACCGTATTGAGGCCGCCGTCGCCAGTGCACAGCTGGATCAAGCGAGTATTCAGTTGCGTTTGATCGACCAACAATTGGAGCGCACACAACTCATCGCGCCTATGGATGGCATTGTCGTGTCTGACGATATTTCGCAAACCCAGGGCGCGCCGGTTAAGCAGGGCGATGTGCTGTTTGAAATCGCGGCGGCGCAGGGTTTTTTGGTGCAGTTATTTATTGATGAACGCGATATTGCCGCGGTGCAAGCCGGGCAGGAAGGGCAGGTGAAGTTTTCGAGTCTGCCGGGAGAGTTATTTGATGTGCGAGTTAAAAGTATTACCCCCATTAGTGAAGTGCGCGAGGGACGTAATTATTTTCGTATTGATGCCGAATTAACTCGCGAGCTGGACGTGCTGCGCCCGGGTATGACCGGCAATGGAAAACTCATTGCTGGCCGCCGCGCGCTGGGTTGGATCTGGTTCCATGACATGTGGCACTGGCTGCGGTTGACGCTGTGGTGATCTGCTCATGAGTGACGCCCAATCGTTAAATAACAATCCTGTCTGGCAGCGGCTTGAATCGCTTCGCCCGTCGTTGCCGCGCCATATCCATATTCAACGCCGCGATTACAACGGTGAGCGCTGGTATATTTTGCAAGATAAAAGCAATGGCCGTTTTCATCGCTTAACGCCATCAGCATGGCGCCTGGTTAGTGCGATGGATGGACGCAATTCGTTAGGACAAGTATTAGCGTCTGCAGCGCACGCCGAATTTTATACGGCGGAAGATGAAATCCCCACGCGCGATGACTTGATTCATCTACTCCAATATTTGCACGTCGCCGATTTGCTGGTGTGCGATTTGCCGCCGAATACGCAGGAATTATTTGCGCGGCGCGAACAAAAAAAGCAGCAGCGCTGGCTGCGCTTGTTAATGAATCCGCTCACCTGGAATATTCCGCTCGGCAACCCTGATCGTCTGCTCGATAAGTTAATGCCGCTCGCGCGCTTGCTTGCATCGCGCACTATGGGAATCGTGTGGCTGTTGGTGGTGGGCTATGCGCTTACCCAAGTAGTGCTGAATTGGACACAGCTTACTCAAGGACATTTGGATCGTGTGTTGTCGCCGTCAAATTTATTTTTACTCTGGTTGACCTACCCCTGTTTTAAAGTGCTGCATGAATTGGGGCATGGCTTGTTTACCAAAGTCTGGGGCGGGCAGGTCAATGACTGTGGTGTGGTGTTTGTAGTCGGCACGCCGCTGCCTTATGTGGATGCCAGTGCAGCGACGGGTTTTCAATCCAAACGCCAGCGGTTAATGGTGGGCGCTGCGGGCATGGCTGTGGAATTATTTTTAGCGGCACTTGCACTGTTGCTCTGGCTACAATTACCTAATGGTTTTCTGCGCGATTTTTTGTACAACATTATTATTATCGGCGGTGTATCCACGCTGTTCTTCAATGGCAATCCGCTGATGCGTTTTGACGGATATCACCTGCTTACCGATGCATTTGATTTGCCCAACCTCGCCACGCGCGCCAATCAGCAGTTCAGCTATTTAGTGCGTCGCTACGCTTACGGTGTGAGTGGCGTTTTTTCGCCCGCAGTAAATTATCGCGAAGCGGTGCTGCTCACTGGCTACAGTGTGGCAGCGTTTGTCTATCGCGTGTTTATGCTGTTTTTTATTATTTTGTTAGTGGCGAATTATTTCCCTACCTTGGGCTTGGTGATTGGCTGTTGGCTGCTGTTTTTCCAATTGCTGTGGCCAGCCGTTAAAGCGCTGAATTATGTTGCGCGCGATAAACAATTGGCGAGCAAGCGCGGGCGTGCAGTGGGTGTGACGGCAGCTGGTGTAGCACTAATGATGTTGTTGGTCGTCGCTGTACCCATGCCAATGTCAACCTCTGCTGAGGCCGTGCTCTGGCTGCCGGACGAAGCGCGCGTAAAAGTGGAATCCAGCGGTGAGGTAGCGCAAGTGTTAGTGGCCGATGGTGATACCGTTGAGCAAGGGCAGGAGTTGGTGCGTTTGCACAATCCGGTGCTGGTGGCGCAGTTGGCGGTGCAGCAAGCCCGTTTGCGTGAATACGAGGCGCGCTATCAACAAGCATGGGTTGAAGATCGCGCGCAGGCGCAATTATTTGAGCAGGACATCAATGCCATCAAAGCGGAAATTGAATTGCTGCAAACCCGGGTGGTGAATTTGTTGGTGCGGAGTCCGTCGCAAGGTATTTTCCGCGTCACCCGCCGGCATTATTTACCCGGCAGTTTTTTAAAGCAGGGTGACGAGTTGGCCTTGATCGAAAAACCCGCACTAGTGCATGTTCGTGCCGCACTTTTACAAGAAGAGGTGGGGTTAATTCGGCAGATGACGGAAAAGGTCAGCATCAGGTTTGCCAGCAATCCAATGCGTGTGATTGAAGCGGATATAGTGCAGGACATTCCCGTCGCGACCCAGGATTTGCCCAGTCAGGTGCTAGGTACGCAGGGGGGCGGGCGCATAGCGGTGGATGCAAATCAACCAACCGGTACGCGAGTGAAGGAAAAGGTATTCCTACTGGATTTGACGCTGCGTGATTTTGTGCAGTCCGGTCATTACGGTGAGCGTGCCCACGTGAAGTTCCAACATCCCGCAGAGCCCTTGGCGGCGCAGTGGTATCGCTCCCTACAACTACTTTTTATTCGTCATTTTTCGTAACCTGATTTTTTAAACTATAGTAATAAGCGAATTGTATTTTTATAGCGCCTTGTGTTTTTTTTACGGATGTAACATGCATAAATTGTCTGATTATTCACTGCTGATGTTGATGTTGCTGTTTGGCAGTGAAGTCATTGCGCAAACCCAAGAGCCTGCACAACTTAATTGCCGGATTGAGCCTTCTGTCGTGGTTGAAATGAGTAGCGCGGTGGAGGGTGTTATTAGCGAAGTACTGGTTGATAAAAATGATGTGGTCAAAAAAGGTGATGTAGTAGCCCGCCTGGATGCCGGTTTGGAGGCGGCCACCGTGGAATTGCGCCGCGTACAAGCGGAACTGAGTAGCGACGTGCAAGCGCAAAAGCTAGCTCTCGAATTTAGCGAGCGCTCCCTGGCGCGCGTTAAAGACCTTTATGAGAAGAAAGCGGCTTCTTTTTCAGAGCTGGATAAGCTCAAGACTGAGCAGGCGATTGCCCAACAACAGTTGCAACAGGCATTGGATCGCAAGCGGCAGGCCGAATTGGAGCATAATCGTGCGCTGGCCGATTTACAGCGGCGCACCTTGGTCAGCCCGATCGACGGGGTTGTTATAGAGCGCTTCAAGGAGCCGGGTGAGCATATCGATTTTGAGCCGGTGCTTAAGTTGGCGCAGTTGGATCCTTTGCGTGTAGAGGTTTTTGCCCCTGCAAGCCTGTATGGCAAAGTCAAAGCCGGGATGACCGCCAGAGTTTCACCGGAGCTGGGCATAGCGGAGCAGAGTTACTCTGCCGAAGTGGTTTTGGTAGACCAAGTGATTGACGGGCCAAGCAATACCTTCGGGATTCGCCTTTCGTTTCCGAACCCGGGTAATCGTTTGCCGAGTGGTCTGAAGTGCCGTGTCAGTTTCGACGGTGTCACCCTCAATTTGCTCGAGACACGCAGCTTGCCGTAAAGCGGGCCCAAGACGGACATAGATCGAAATGCTAACAATGCTGTGATTGATAGAATATTTGATTGAAAATTAACCATAAGAAGATAAATGTGCCAAAATTGGTGTGAGATTTACGTTAATAATTCACCCGCTACTAGTTGATAAATAAGACTTTTGGCGCTGATTGGCGTCAGCCTAGTTAGCCTGTTCGTAATTTTTCAACGATTTATGCAGAGTTAAGTACCGCTAGGGTTTGGCGGGTGCGCCTAAATCGCAAGGATCATTTGGTTTCAACCAGTCCTTAAACCCTATCTACACAGCCGCTGGCGTTGTAGATTAATGAATTATTCGATAGCCATGTCAAGATCGCCGCGTCACCGTCGTCCGTTAATCGAAGCGCTAGAGCCAAGATTACTTTTCTCCGCTACAGCGGACATTGCCGTTTTCGATGACGGGGCTTCCGATGGCCAGTATTTAGCGCAAGCCGCTGCGCAGACTGACCTGGTCAGCATCTATATGCAGTCTGATCCGGTGATGATGGAAAGCCAGGCGCCAGATGGCGAGCCGCAGGCTGATCTTGCCCTGAGCGAAAACCCCTCGATTACCACGCTGGTATTTGTCGATACGACTGTTGATAACTATGAAACTTTGGTCGACGATATTCGCGCGCGCGCCGATGCCAATTCTGTTGCGATTGTGTATCTGGATGCCAACAAAGATGGCGTGGACCAGATTAGCGATTACCTAACCGGTGCGAGCGGTATTTCCTCCATCCATATTATCTCCCACAGCGTCGCTGGCAATCTGCAATTGGGCACCCAGGTGCTTAACGAAAACAACATTAACCAGTTCGAAGCGCAATTAACCGGCTGGCAAACAGCACTGGATGGCGACGCTGATATCTTGCTCTACGGCTGCGATCTGGCGGCGAATGAAAGCGGCATAAATTTCCTGCGCGAGCTAAGTGCGTTAACCGGCGCCGATATCGCCGCCAGTAACGACTTGACTGGCAATAGCCACGCGCAAGCGGATTGGGTTTTAGAAGAAAAAATAGGTATTGTCGAAACTGAATCGCTGTTTGCGGCCAATGAGCCTATGGCGTGGCAGGGTGTCTTGGCCGACATAGTGCACCTGAACTCGGGCGCCCCAACTCATGAGCAGGCGATTCCTACTGCTGGCAGGGTCATGCAGGGGGTTCAACTCCTGTCCAATCAAACTGTGGATCGTGTCCAGGTAACACTCGCTGATCATGGCACCGCGTCGACCAGTGTGATCATGACGATCCATCAATCCAATTATAACGGCCCGGTTGTAGCAACCTCCTCAGTGAGCACAGCCTCACTGGGCGGCACGCTGGGCACAGTGAATTTTGATTTTTCCGCTGTTACCTTTACCGCTTACACTATCTATTGGATTGAATTCCGCACTAACGATGCCGCCGATAATCTGGTCGGAATTGGTTACATCAACAGTAACGTGATCGCCAGTGAGTTTGTTGTCAACACTACGGGCGATTCGTTGCGCGATATGTCTATCGCCATCATTGATGTTCAGAACCGCGCGCCCACTGTTGCCAATGCGATTTCTGATCAGTCAACTAATGAAGATGCGCTCTACAGCTACACGTTTCCCGTCAATACTTTTAACGATCTTGATGCCGATACGTTGACCTACACGGCTACCCTGGCCAACGGTGATCCTTTGCCAGCATGGTTAAGTTTCAACGCTGGCACCCGTACTTTAAGTGGGGTGCCGGATAACGGCGATGTGGGCACCATTAGCATTCGCGTAACTGCCAACGACGGAAACGGCGGCACGGTCAATGACACCTTTGATCTTGTGATCAACAACATTAACGATGATCCTTTTTTAAATATTCCTGTTCCCAATCAAAATGCGACTGAAGATGCGCTATTCACCTACACCTTTCCCGCCAATACGTTTGGCGATGGCGATTTAGGCACGGTATTTACTTACACAGCGGAATTAGCGGGCGGGGGAGCAGTGCCTGGCTGGTTGAATTTTGATTCGGCAACACGCACCTTCAGTGGTACGCCTGCCAATGGTGATGTGGGAACTCTCTCCATCAAACTCATTGCCAACGATGGTGCGGGCGGTATCGCTGAGGATACTTTCGACATAGTAATCGCAAACGCTAATGATGCCCCCACCGTTGCCAATCCTATCGCCAATCAGACAGCCACGGAAAATGCGCTGTTTAATTTTAGTTTCGCGGTCAATACTTTTAATGATCAGGATGTGGGTGACAGCCTAACCTATACTGCGCAATTGGTAGGTGGTGGTGCATTGCCGGCATGGCTGATTTTTGATGGTGCCACGCGTACCTTTAGTGGTACTCCGTCGAATGGCGATGTGGGTACCATTAGTGTGGAAGTGATTGCCACTGATGGCAGCGCAGCCAGCGTGTCAGATTTTTTTGACCTGGAAGTGGAGAATGTCGGCTCCAGTAATGTTATCTATGAAACCTCGGGGCCAGCGGGTAATACCCAGACATTGTCGGCGGGAGTGCCGCTTTATCAATCGTTTTTCCACGACAGCGTTGGCCCTACCTACACCGTAGATTCCATCGTGATCCAGTTGGTGAAGGACCCGGCTGCTTCGGTACAGACCATCACTGTGTCACTGATCTCCGGTACGTATGACGGTGTAGTGCTGGCGAGCGATACTATCTCTTCCGCTGACATTGGCACCACCATCGGCTGGAAAGCCTTTACCTTTGCCGGTGAAGCACTTGACGACAACCAGCTTTATTTCATCAAAGTCGAAACCAGCAGTGTCGACGGTTTGGTGCGCGCGGGCATTCACAACACGGATGTGTATCCCAATGGCTCCTTCTACTCCAGTTTCGGAGTGGAGGATACCAGCCGCGACCTGGCCTTCCAGGTAGCCAGCGGTAGTAACACCAACCCTGTTTTGGTCAACCCCATCGCAAACCAGAATGCAACTGAAGACGCGGCGTACAATTTCCAATTTGACGCTAATGTTTTTAATGATGCAGATATGGGCGATGTGCTCACCTACAGCGCCACTATGGCCGACGGTTCGGCGCTGCCCGGCTGGTTGAGTTTTGATCCGCTGACCCGCACATTTTCTGGCACACCGCTCAATGGCGATGTGGGCACCATTTCAATCAGGGTGACAGCCGACGATAGCCATGGCGGCACGCTAGCATCGGATACTTTTGATTTAACTGTCGCCAATACTAACGATGCACCCACAGTCGCAAATCCAGTACCCAATCAAAATGTCACCGAAGATCAGGCATTTAACTTTACCTTTGCCGCCAATACCTTTGTCGATCAGGATGTGGGAAATACCCTTACCTATTCCGCGCAACTTGCAGGCGGAGGTGCTTTGCCTGCCTGGCTAAGTTTTGATTCAGTCACCCGCACGTTTACCGGCACACCGCTAAATGCCCACGTGGGTAGTGTTGCAATCGATGTGATCGCCAACGACGGCAATGGCGGCACAGTGACCGATACGTTCAACATTGTGGTTGCCAACACCAATGATGCTCCGGTAGTCGCCAACCCTATTGCCAATCAAGATGCGACTGAAGATGTGCTCTACAGTTTTCAATTTCCGCTGAATACTTTTAGCGATCCGGATGTCGGGGACACCTTGACGTATTCGGCGCAACTGGCTGGCGGCGGCGCATTGCCCGCCTGGCTGAGTTTTGATCCGGCGACGCGCACCTTTTCGGGAACGCCCGCTAACGGTGATGTTGGTAACTTTTCGGTTGAGCTGATCGCTAGCGATGGCAACGGTGGCTCCATCACCGACTATTTTGATATAGACGTTGCCAACGTTAACGACGCTCCGACCGTGAGTATTGCGTTAACCGACTACTACGCGAATGAACAAACAGCCGTAAATTTGCACGGTACGGGAATCACTATTAGTGATGTGGATACCAACACAGTCACTGTCACTATTGCCGGGCCTGCACCGCACAGCGAATTAACAGCCAACGTCGGCACTACTGGCGCAGCTATTTCCTCTGGTAATGGCACAGCCAGTCTGGTTATTACGGGAACGCTCAATCAAGTCAATGATTTTCTGGCAGGTAACAATGGCGGTACGCTGACCTACCGGTTAGCGGGTGATACACCTTCCGCCACCGCGACATTAACCATCACCGCCAATGACGGTGCCCTTAATGGCAATGACACTGCGACTATTAATATCACTGCATTGAATGATGCTCCGGCAAATACGGTTCCAGGTGCGCAAGCTACCGATGAAGATACGGCGTTGGTATTCAGTGCGGGCAATGGCAATCCAATTCAGGTGGGAGATGTGGATGCGGGAGTCAGCGATCTGGAGGTGAGTCTTTCGGTCACCAACGGCACCCTGACACTCGCGGGCGTTGCGGGTTTGGTATTCACCACGGGCGATGGTACCGCCGACGGCAGCATGGTTTTTAGCGGTACGCAGGCAGCCATTAATGCCGCTTTGGCAACACTAACCTACAACCCCACACCGGGTTTCAGCGGCGCATCGGTACTGAGCATCACCACTAGCGACTTAGGCAATACTGGCACCGGCGGCGCGCTAACTGACAGCGACAATGTCAACATCACTGTTAATGCGATTAACGATGCCCCAACAATTGTCAACGCAATCCCCAACCAAAATGCCACCGAAGATGCTGCATTTAATTTTCAGTTTGCACTCAATACGTTCGCCGATGTTGATGTCGGCGATACCCTGACTTACACCGCGCAATTGGCGGGCGGTGGGGCAATCCCCGCATGGTTGAGCTTCGATCCGCTCACCCGAACATTTAGCGGCACGCCACTGAATGCAAACGTGGGCACAGTTTCAATCGATGTGATCGCCAACGATGGTAATGGCGGAACCGTTACCGACACTTTCGATATTGTTGTCGCCAACGCGAACGATGCACCGACAACTGCCAACGCAATTCCCAACCAAAATGCCACCGAAGATGCTGCATTTAATTTTCAGTTTGCACTCAATACGTTCGCCGATGTTGATGTCGGCGATACCCTGACTTACACCGCGCAATTGGCGGGCGGTGGGGCAATTCCGGCGTGGTTGAGTTTTGATCCACTCACCCGAACATTTAGCGGCACACCACTGAATGCAAACGTTGGCACAGTTTCAATCGATGTCATCGCCAACGATGGCAATGGCGGAACCGTTACCGACACTTTCGATATTGTCGTCGCCAACGCGAACGATGCACCGACAATTGCCAACGCAATTCCCAACCAAAATGCTACAGAAGATGCTGCATTTAATTTTCAGTTTGCACTCAATACGTTCGCCGATGTTGATGTCGGCGATACCTTAACTTACACCGCACAATTAGCGGGCGGTGGGGCAATTCCGGCGTGGTTGAGTTTTGATCCGCTCACCCGAACATTTAGCGGAACTCCGGCGAACGGTGATATTGGTACTGTGTCAATTGACGTGATTGCCAACGATGGTAACGGCGGTACGGTGACCGATACCTTTGACATAGTCGTGAGTGATGTCAACGACGCGCCCACAGTAGCCAATCCAATTCCCGATCAAGCGGCGACAGAAGACGCAGTATTTAATTTTCAATTTGCGCTCAATACATTTGCTGATGTCGATGTGGGCAATACGCTGACCTATTCAGCGCAATTGGCCGGTGGCGGTGCAATGCCCGCGTGGTTAAGTTTTGATCCGGCCACTCGCACGTTTAGCGGCACACCCTTGAACGCCAATGTGGGCACAGTCTCGATTGATGTGATCGCCAATGATGGAAATGGCGGAACAGTTACCGATACCTTTTCGGTTGTTGTTGCTAACGTCAATGATGCGCCGACAGTTGCCAACCCGATTCCAAATCAAAGTGTTACTGAAAATTCCGGGTTCAATTTTACTTTCGCGCTCAATACTTTTAATGATCAGGATGTCGGCGATGTATTAACGTACACCGCGCAATTGGCAGGCGGCGGTGCATTGCCAGCCTGGTTAAGTTTTAATGCGGCGACCCGCACCTTTAGCGGTGTACCCACGAATGCAAATATCGGCACGCTTGCGCTTGAAGTCATCGCGAGCGATGGCAATGGCGGCAGTGTTGCGGATAGTTTCGATCTTATTGTCAGCGCGGAGCCAGCCAATTTGCCGCCCGTGGTTCAAGCGGGAGTTAGCGATCAGGTTGTCGCAGAAGATTCGCGCTTTGCTTTTACAATTCCTGCTGCGGCATTTAATGATCCCGAAGGAGATGCGCTGACTTATTCTGCGCAATTTGCTGGCGGCGGTGCATTGCCAACCTGGTTAACCTATGACGCTGCAACCCGTACATTTTCCGGCACGCCGCTAAACGCTGATGTGGGCGTTATCGACGTAGTGGTTACGGCCAGTGATGGCACCGGCAGTGCTAGCGATACCTTCACCATCACAGTCACCAATACCAATGATGCGCCGGTGGCTTCCCCCGACATTTATGACGTTAGTGCTCAGGAAGATTCGCCCTTTACCTTGAGTCTACCGGGCAGTACTTTTTCTGATGAAGATGTGGGCGACGAGCTGAGTTATTCCGCGCGACTGGCAAACGGTGATGCGTTGCCCTCCTGGTTGAGTTTTAACGCGGAAACTCTCACTCTCAGCGGCACACCGAGCGGTGCTGACGTGGGTATGCTTGCTATTCAAGTGATCGCGAGTGATGGACAAGCGAGTGCCTTCGCAAGCGTTAATCTCACTATCGCTGCTGTGAACGATGTGCCTGTGACCTCGGGTCTGGCGCCGATCAATAATCTGGAAGATGCCACGGGCGATACGGTTGATCTTTTTGCGGCATTCAGCGATGACGAAACGCCGTCAAATCAGCTGCTTTATTCTGTGGTCAGCAATACTAATCCGGGCTTGGTGAGCAGTGCGGTGATAGATCCTGTCACCGGGCGGCTGCAATTAAGCTACGGTCCTAACCAATTTGGTAGTGCTGATTTGGTTATTCGCGCGCAGGATGCCGGGGGCGCTATTGTCGAGACCTCACTGCGGGTTAATATCGAATCGGTAAACGATGTGCCGACGACGACGGGCATCGCCGATGTAAAAGTCGATGCAGGTACTGCACCGCAACAAATGAATTTGCGCACAACGTTCAATGATATTGAAGACGGCGCGCAGCTGAAATATTCGGTAATGGGAAACTCCAACCCCGCCATCGCCACTAATGTTCAAATAGATCCCGCTACCGGGATGATGATGGTGGCATTTTCATCCAGTGTGGGCGGTGAATCTGTCATCACCCTGCGCGCACTGGATGCCGACGGCGCTTGGGTAGACACACAATTTAACGTCACGGTTACCGCACTGGATTCAGGTATTGAAGAACCCGTTTCGCCGCAGGAGCCGGGTAAAGTTCCGCCAACGCTTCCACCCACCACCCCCCCAACTGAGCCACCGGCAGTGGAAGTTCCCACTACACCACCCACTGGTGGTGGCGAAGTGCCGCCGACACTAAACCCGGGTGGCGAAACCGATACCCTTAGCCCCGGTACTGGCGGTGCGGGATCGCCTGGTGTAATTACTGGTGGGGGTGAGCAGATAGATATTGGCGACGTGAATGATAAATCCAGTCGCGATTATGCTCGAGTCGAGGAGCTCCTAAACACCAATAACGTTCCGTTAACGGTGCTCACGGCCTCGACCTCGCTGCTTAGCTTGATTGCCCCCGACGCCGGATTTGCGCCTTGGGAGGCGGCAGATTTTGACAATGAAGTGCGCCGTTTGCGCGCGCAGATGGATGATGCGCTCGAAGAGGAACAAGATCGCAAAGCCGTTGTTGCGGGCCTGACATTTTCGGTAACCACCGGTTTGCTGGTTTGGTCCTTGCGTGCGAGCAGCCTATTGTTAACCATGATGTCGATGTTGCCGCTCTGGCGCGGGCTTGATCCACTGCCGATTCTTGATGAAGTGAATAAAAAGAAAAAAGAATTGGAGCAACAGCGTAAAGATCGCGAGCGCGAAGACAAGAGTGCAAAAGAAGTGGGTTATTTGTTTGATCATGCCCAGAGAAAAGAGTCGCGCTCCTAATTGGGCTGCATGGCAGAGCATTTCGCTCTTCCGCCAGCCTTGTTTTTACTACACTCATTTATAAATACATAAGGATCAAGGTAGACAATGTTTGGTTTTACTCCTGCAGTCAGATTGAGTTTGGGGTTGGTGGTATTAACCGTCTCCATTTTGATCCTCGCGCAAGCGATCGGGTTAACGCCCGGTGCCGAGCGGCAACAATTAGATGTGCGTAAACGTCTGGCAGAAACCCTGGCGTCGCAAGTGGGAGTGGCAATTACGCGCGGCGATGAAATTTTGTTGCAGTACTTGTTGGAATCCTCTGTCGAACGCAACCCGGAAATTCAATCTGCTGGAGTCAGGCGTAACGATGGCGTTCTGGTTTCGCAAACCAAGCTTCATTCACAGTTTTGGGCGAAGGCTAAAGCGCACGAATCCACGCCCACTCATATTCGTTTCCCAATCATGATCAATGGCGCCAAACGTGCGGATTTTGAAATCAGCTTTGAACCGCTGCTCGATGACAAACATCCCATTTTTGGCATTCCCACATTCGCATTGTTGGTAATTTTTGTATCGCTAAGCGGTTTCGTGGGTTTTTGGTATTACATTAAACGCGCGTTAAAACATCTCGACCCGAGTGCAGTGGTGCCAGCGCGGGTGCGCAACGCGCTCAATATTCTTGCTGAGGGCGTGTTAATTCTGGATAGGCGCGAACAGATTGTGTTGGTGAATACATCGTTAATGGATCACTTGCAGCGCAAAGAGCAGACACTAATCGGTAAAAAGGCCAGTAACCTTGGTTGGTTTTTGGATCCCAAACAGGAAGCACAGGTTTACCCTTGGCTGACGGCGATTAGTACTGGTATCAAACAAACAGGCGTACGTGTGCTGCTGCCAACTAGCGAAAATAAAGACAAGATTTTTCATGTAAACGCGGTGCCGATTCTCGATGCCAAGGGCACGAGCCAAGGCACTATTGCAGTGTTTGAAGATATCACCGAACTGGAAACCAAAAGCCGCCTGCTGGAAGATATGATCCAGGAGCTCGCTGCCAGTCAGGTGGCAATTGAAAATAAAAACAAAGAGCTGACTTTTCTGGCCACGCGCGATCCGCTTACCAATTGCTTTAACCGCCGCGCACTTTACGAACATCTCGACGGAAAATTTGATGGTGCACGCACCTCCGATGCCGAATTCAGCTGCATCATGGCGGACATCGATTTCTTCAAAAAAGTGAACGATACCTATGGTCACGGTGCCGGCGACGAAGTGATTAAAATGGCGGCCAACAGCCTGCGCGAAGTAGTGCGCGATATGGATATGGTGGCGCGTTTTGGCGGCGAAGAGTTCTGTGTGATTTTACCGGGCGCACCGCTGGAACAAGCGCAGATGATCGCCGAGCGCTGCCGCGAAAAAATCGCCAACCGGGATACCAACGGCATCAAAGTGACCGGCAGTTTCGGGGTAACTTCAATCCGCATGGGGGCCAGTACGGCCACACAACTTATCCAGCAGGCAGATGAAGCGCTCTATTTTTCCAAACAACATGGTCGGAATAAGGTCACCTGCTGGGCGCCGGGTATGGAAAGCCTTATTGCCGAGACTCAACATTAGCGATTGTGTCCAAATAACTAGAGAGTTGTGCGCAATTCGACCAGTAAACCCGCTCTTTAGCGGGTTTTTGGTTTCATTTCCCCCCAGAGTGATCTTGCCGGTGGTAAATCTGCCGCCAGTAATTACAATAGCCCTCATTTGCCATTCTCTATTGCAAGAACGACTCGGGATAATCCATTGAAACCAGTGAGTCGACAACGCCGCGCACCCGCCTCAGAGCAAACCTCCAATTTATTGGTGCGTTTGTTAAAAGAGGGCGCCCTCATTGGTTTGGGTGCTGTGTGCCTCTACTTGTTGATCGCTATGGTCAGTTACGATCCGAATGATCCGGGTTGGTCCCAAACCGGCGATAACCATATCGCCCAAAATGCGGGCGGGCCTTTTGGTGCATGGATTGCCGATGTGTTTTTTTCACTGTTTGGTTATCTCGCGTATTTATTCCCGGTCATGATTGCCTATCGCGCCTGGCTGGTGCTTAAAGACCGCGCCCGCAATGAAGGCATTGACTGGCTGTTTTTCGGTTTGCGTGCCGTCGGTTTAATCATGGTGATGGTTGCAGGTACGGGCATAGCGGCCATGCACTACAGCGATGGCGCTTCAGTGTTGCCTTATTCCAATGGCGGATTATTGGGCGCAGCGGTATCCGATGGTGTCTTCGGTGCGTTCAATTACACCGGCGGCACGCTGCTGCTGCTCACCATGTTTCTCGTCGGTATGACGATTTTTACTGATCTCTCCTGGTTAAAACTTGCCGAAGATATTGGTCGTTGGGTCAGCGTCGGCGTTAATCGCGGGTTGGAAAAATGGCAATTGTACAAACGCGAACGCGCGGAAAAACAAATCGCGCTCAAAGCTCAGGAGCATCGCCGTGAAGTGGTAGTGCAGCATGCGAAGGTGGAAGCCAAACGGCAGGCGCCGGTGATTATCGAAGAGCCACTCAAGAAGAAGCCGATACCTAGCCCACGTATCGAAAAAGAAAAACAGCCATCCCTGTTTGAATCATTGGAACCGGCCGTTGGAACTCTGCCGCCGCTGAACCTGCTTGATCCTGCCGACAAACGTAGCGACAAGGGTTACTCCAAAGAGTCGCTGGAGGCTATGTCCAAACTGCTGGAGTTCAAACTCAAAGACTTCGGTATCGACATCGAAGTGGTTTCGGTTCAGCCCGGCCCAGTGGTTACCCGTTTTGAAATCCAGCCTGCACCCGGCATTAAAGCGAGCCGAATCACCGGCCTCGCCAAAGACCTTGCGCGTTCACTCGCGGTGGTATCGGTGCGGGTGGTGGAAGTGATTCCTGGTAAATCGGTAATGGGTATCGAAATCCCCAATGCGCATCGCGAGATGGTGCGGTTGTCCGAGGTGCTTTCTTCTGAAGTCTACGATAACGCTAAATCGCCGCTGACCATGGCCTTGGGGCACGATATTTCCGGCGAGCCGATTGTTGCCGACCTCGCCAAAATGCCGCACTTGCTGGTAGCCGGTACCACCGGTTCGGGTAAGTCTGTGGGCGTCAACGTGATGTTGCTAAGTCTGTTGTACAAATCCACGCCGAAAGAAGTGCGCCTGATATTGGTAGACCCAAAAATGCTGGAGCTTTCGGTCTATGAAGGCATTCCGCATCTGCTGACCCCGGTTATCACCGATATGAAAGATGCCTCCAACGGCCTGCGTTGGTGCGTGGGTGAGATGGAACGCCGCTATAAACTGATGTCGGCGATGGGGGTGCGCAACCTCGCCGGTTTTAATCGCAAAGTTGAAGATGCGATTAAGGCTGGTGAACCGATTAAAGACCCACTGTTCAAGCCGGAAGAGAATTTTGATCCGGGTGCGGAAGTGGCGACTGCGCCCGATTTGGCGGAGTTGCCGTTTATTGTGGTAGTAATCGACGAATTTGCCGACATGATGATGATTGTCGACAAGAAAAAAGTAGAGCAGTTGATCGCCCGCATCGCGCAAAAGGCGCGTGCTGCCGGTATCCATTTGATTCTCGCTACCCAGCGTCCCTCGGTAGACATCATTACCGGTTTGATTAAAGCCAACGTGCCGACGCGTATCGCCTTTCAGGTTTCCTCCAAAATCGACTCGCGGACCATTTTGGATCAGGGCGGTGCAGACCAATTGCTCGGTCATGGTGACATGTTGTATCTCCCCTCCGGCACCAGTGTTCCCATTCGCGTGCACGGTGCGTTTGTCGATGATCACGAGGTTCACAAAGTCGTCGCTGACTGGAAAAAACGCGGCTCGCCGCAATATATCGACGGCATTACCGATGACGACAACAATTCTATTCCGGTACCCGGCTTGCCTAGTGAAGGCGGCGAAGACAGCGATGGGGAAACGGATGCGCTTTATGATGAAGCCGTGCAATTTGTTATCGAATCGCGCAAAGCATCAATTTCATCGGTGCAGCGCAAGTTGCGTATTGGTTACAACCGCGCCGCGCGTTTGATCGAAACCATGGAGGCCGCCGGTGTTGTTTCCACAGCTGGGCACAATGGCAACCGCGAAGTTTTGGTCGGCAGCGGCGGACGAGATTAACGGTTGTTACACAAACTATTTATCTCAGGTTCATCTGCACCCGATAGGATCAGGCGGACAGTCTTCGGGTGTCAGTCACTTCATTTATTGTTGGATATTATATGAACGTCTTCTCACGAATTTTTACCGGTTTATTATTCGTCTTTTCCGTTACCGCTTATGCGGCCGACGATCAAGCCGCTGCACAACTGCGTAAACAACTCGACGCAATGAACACCTTGCAAGGTGATTTTGTGCAAACCACCTACGATAAAAAAGGTATCGAGCAAGAGACCAGCAGTGGCAATTTTATGCTGATGCGCCCCGGCAAATTCTATTGGAAAACGCTGCAGCCAATGCAGCAACTGCTGGTATCCAACAACAAAACCATTTGGCTTTACGACCCGGATCTGGAAACGGTCAACGAACGTGCATTCACCGACGACCTGCGTGAAACCCCCGCGTTGTTATTGAGTTCGGATATCGAACAATTGCGCAAAAATTTTACCGTCACCCGCGATGAAAAAGACACTTCTGCCGAAAAATATACCCTGACTCCCAAGGTCACCGATGGCATGTTCCAGCATTTAACACTGGTATTTAAAGCCAATCAGCTCACCGAATTTGCGATACAAGACAGCCTCGGCCAACTTACTCGCTGCGTATTAACCAATGTGCAGCGCAACGAAACCCTGCCGGAAGAAAAGTTTTTCTTTATTCCGCCCGAGGGCGTTGAAATCCTAAAAGACTAAGCCGGACTCTATGGATCTTTTCGGTTCAGCTACACCTGCATATCAACCACTGGCGGCGCGCATGCGCCCGCGCAACCTCGACGATTACATCGGTCAGGAGCACTTGCTCAGCGTCGGTAAACCCCTGCGTGAAGCAATAACACGCGGCCAGTTGCACTCGATGATTTTGTGGGGGCCTCCGGGCGTGGGTAAAACCTCGCTCGCCAAATTATTTGCCGAGCAGGCCGACGCCCGATTTGAATCACTATCAGCAGTTTTATCCGGCGTAAAAGAAATCCGTGCAGCAGTCGCCAGCGCACAACAAGAGCGAATTTCCAGCCGTCGTAAAACCATATTATTTGTCGATGAAGTGCATCGGTTTAATAAATCCCAGCAGGATGCATTCCTGCCTTATGTGGAAGATGGGACTTTTATTTTTATCGGTGCAACTACCGAAAATCCCTCGTTTGAATTAAACAACGCGCTACTTTCTCGCTGCCGTGTGTATGTGTTGCGCGGCCTGCAGCCAGAGCAATTGAAAGATGTATTGCAACAGGCGCTCGACGATAAAGAGCGCGGCTTGGGTGCGCAGAATATCCGTATCGATGCCGATACGCTGATGACTCTTGCGCAAGCAGCCGATGGCGATGCACGCAAAGCTCTTAACCTGCTGGAAATTTCCGCCGATCTTGCGGAAGAACAGGGCGATCACAAAGTCATTAACGAACAGGTGATTGCCGAAGTATTGGCTTCTGATGTACGCCGCTTCGATAAAGGCGGTGATATTTTCTACGAACAAATTTCGGCATTGCATAAATCCGTACGCGGCTCATCGCCCGATGGCGCCCTGTATTGGTTGGCAAGAATGCTTGATGGCGGCTGCGATCCGCTTTATATCGCCCGCCGTGTTGTGCGTATGGCGAGCGAAGATATAGGTAATGCCGATCCACGTGCGTTGCCGCTGTGTTTATCCGCATGGGATGTGCAGGAGCGACTGGGCAGCCCGGAAGGGCAGTTGGCTATCGCCCAAGCCGTGGTGTATTTGGCCTGCGCACCCAAAAGTAATGCTGTGTATAATGCGTTCAATCAAGTCATGGCCGACGTCCGCACCCAACCGGCTTACGATGTACCCGTGCATTTACGCAACGCTCCGACCAAGCTAATGAAGAGCATGGATTACGGTGCCGAATATCGCTACGCCCACGACGAACCAGGTGCTTATGCGGCGGGAGAAAATTATCTGCCGGAAGATATTGCGCAAACCCGTTATTACCAACCGGTCGAACGCGGGCTGGAATTAAAAATTCAGGAAAAACTTGCGCACCTGCGCGAGTTGGATAAACAAAGTAAAAAGAAACGCTACAAAAAATAAGTATTACTTCACTATTTTTTTAAATCTTCAATAGGTTTAATTATGAAAAAATTTGTTTTTTTCTACCTTTTTTTCTGTTTTGCTGCACAAAATTTTGCTTTTGCACAGATAGGTGTTTCTGGTGCTAGCATGGAAGTTCCCTCGGTTCCTGCCTGTACCGATATGCAACTCATGAAATCAGTACCATGTTCGGATAAGGAGCTGTTCTTTCATCAGGGGCAGTCAATAGTTCAAGGTGGGTTTAATGAAGGGAACTATAATCTTCTCAGTGATACATATTATAAGTGGTGTACAGGTAAAGAACGTTTTCCTGATGGACGCTGGAAATTATCCCAATATGCGAATGGTTTAGAAGTGAATTTTAGGGCATGGAATACATGGGATAAAGATTTGTTAAAAATTAAAAAATGGCAGACGGAGTCTCCTTTGGATGAATCAGCCAAATTTGTTGAGGGGGTCTATTGGTATGCTTATGCAATGAAAGCTCGCGGTAATGGCTACTCCAATAGTGTATCGAAGGAGGCTTGGCAGCTTTTTTATGAGCGTATGAAAAAGTCTAAGGAGGTATTTGGAGGAATATTAAAAAATGGCAATGCCTGCCCTGCAGTATATGCTCGTATGCTTGATTTAATGGTGGCAATCGGTGATAAAGAATCTGCGTTAAAGGCAATTTTTGATGAGGGCACAACCAAATACCCACAATACCACAACATCTATTTTGCAATGGCTAGATATTACCAACCAAAGTGGTATGGCGATATTAATTCTTATGAGAATTTTGCCGTTCAAGCTGCACAAAAGACTAAAAGTTTTGAAGGTGATGGAATGTATGCGCGCTTATATTGGCTTGTTGATGATTCAAGTGGTATTCCATTTAATCAGAGCCTGAATGTGCCCCCGTATTGGAACAAGTTAAAGCAGGGTTATGAGGATCTAATGGCGAGATATCCGTCAAGTATTCATAACATCGGAAAGTATGCAGGAGTGGCCTGTAGAACTTCGGAAGCTAAACTTTATCTCAAGCTGAGAAAGAAAATTGATGGTTATGAAAATGGGGCAGAGTTTTACGATTCTGTTGATGTCTGTGATTTGAGACACGGTTGGAAAGAGTAAACTAGGATCCTTGATTTATGCAGTGGTTAGCAATCGCATTAGGTGGTGCTCTTGGCTCAGTGCTTAGATTCGCTGCTGTCGGCTATTTAACGCCACTGTTCAATTACCGTTTTCCACTTGGCACCTTTGTGGTCAATATCGTCGGGTCTTTTTTAATCGGTGTGGCTTATGTGCTGCTGGTTGAAAAAACGACTTTGTCAGCCGAGTGGCGTTTGTTTTTTATCACTGGAGTTTTAGGCGGCTTTACCACTTTCTCAGCTTTCTCGCTGGAGCTGCTAAAACTGTTTCAAGAAGGCTACGCGTTCACGGCAATCGCCTATGCAGGCAGCTCGGTGATTTTGGGTTTATTAATGGCGTTTGTTGGAATGACCTTGGCACAGAAATTTTTCTAGATTGTAGCCCGCATGGAGTTTAACGAAATGCGGCGTTTATTTGGCAATCACTCCCCGTATTCCGCTAGGCTCCATACGGGCTACGGATAACACTTTTTAACTTTAATACAGAAAATTACTCATCATGCTAGATTCAAAATTACTCCGTACCGCTACCGAACAAGTTGCTCAGGGTTTGGCCAAACGTGGTTATGTATTAGATGTTGCCAAAATCCAGGCATTGGAAGAAGCTCGCAAATCGATTCAAATAAAAACTGAAAATTTGCAAAGCGAACGCAATTCCATCTCTAAAGGAATCGGCAAGGCCAAACAAGCCGGTGAAGATGTTGCGCCTATGATGCAAGCGGTAGAAAACATTAAACAAGAATTGGTGGGGGCCGAAGCTGAGTTAGCGAAAGTGCAAGCCGAGTGGGATGAGTTTGTAAACGCTATTCCCAATATTCCTGCTGATGACGTACCTAATGGTAAGAGTGAAGACGATAACGTAGAAATTCGCCGCTGGGGTATGCCGCGAAGTTTTCATTTTCCAGTAAAAGATCACGTTGATCTGGGTGCTGAACTCGGTGGTTTGGATTTTGAAGTCGCCACTAAAATCACTGGTACTCGCTTTGCGGTATTGCGCGGTGGCATTGCCCGTTTGCATCGCGCACTGGCCCAATTTATGTTGGATACTCACATCAACCAGCACGGCTACGAAGAAGTTAATGTGCCATTTATTGTGAACCGCGATTCATTATTTGGCACAGGGCAATTGCCAAAATTTGAAGAAGATTTATTTAAGCTCACCGATGATCGCGAATTCTTTTTAATCCCTACCGCTGAAGTTCCTGTTACCAACATTTATCGCGATGAAATTGTGGATGATGCACAACTGCCGATTAAATTGGTTTGCCACTCACCCTGTTTCCGTTCCGAGGCGGGCAGCTATGGCCGCGACACCCGTGGCATGATTCGTCAACACCAATTTGAAAAAGTAGAGCTTGTACAGTTCGTGCGCCCGGAAGAATCCGATGCAGCGCTCGAAGCTTTGGTTGGCCACGCTGAAAAAATTCTGCACGAATTAGGTTTGCCGCATCGCACGGTGGTTTTGTGCGGTGGCGACATCGGTTTCTCCTCTGCCAAAACTTACGACATTGAAGTTTGGGTCCCCTCGCAAGATAAATACCGCGAAATCTCCTCCTGCAGCAGCTTCCGCGATTTCCAAGCCCGCCGCATGATGGCACGCTATCGCAACAAAGAAACCGGCAAGCCCGAATTACTGCACACCCTCAACGGTTCAGGTTTAGCTATTGGCCGTACCTTACTTGCTGTGCTGGAAAATTACCAACAAGAGGATGGCAGCGTTGTAGTTCCGGAAGTGCTGCGCCCCTACATGGGTGGCACTGAAGTATTGGTGCCCGTTAAAAAGTAACTTCCGTTGGGTAATTCCCGTATTGCACTGGTTGCTTAATAAAGGGTGGGTAGAGCTTTGCGATACCCACCTTTTTTATTGCTGTAAAAAGCGTACCCTTTGTATTTTCTGACCATGATTCTTAGAAGATGTTGTTATGGAATATTTCCCCGTCTTTCTCGATTTAAAAAACCGTCTCTGCCTGTTAGTGGGCGGTGGTGATATTGCAACACGCAAAGGCCGTTTGCTGTCCAAGGCGGGCGCGCGCCTGCGTGTGGTTGCACCGGAAATTTCTGCCGAGCTGCGCGAATTAGTGGCGCAAAATAATGGCGAGTTACATGAGCGTGAATATCAATCTGGCGATTTAAATGATTGTGTCATCGCGATTGCGGCGACGGATATTGAATTGCTCAACGAGCAAATTTCTAACGATGCTAAAGCGCGTAATTTACCGGTGAATGTGGTGGATAGTCCCGCACTTTGTACCTACATTACACCTGCGATTATTGATCGTTCGCCGTTAGTGATTGCAATTTCCAGCGGTGGCGAATCGCCGGTGCTTGCGCGGTTAATCCGCGCGAAATTGGAAACGCTGATTCCAACAAGTTACGGACGTCTTGCGCAAATCGCTAGCAGTTGGCGTGATCGTGTTAAAGCGCGTTTTGATGATGGCGACAGTCGCCGTCGTTTTTGGGAAAAAATTCTGCAAGGCCCTGCAGCTGAACTCGCATTAAACGGCCAGGAAGATGCGGCAGAAAAAATTATTGCCACGGAAATTACGAAAGATGATCAGACCATTACGCAAGGTGAGGTTTATCTGGTCGGCGGCGGTCCTGGTGATCCGGAGTTATTAACATTGCGTGCGCTGCGATTAATGCAGCAGGCAGATGTAGTGCTGTATGATCGTTTGGTTTCCGATGGCGTGATGGAATTGGTGCGCCGCGATGCTGAACGGATTTATGTCGGCAAGCGCCGCAGTGAACATGCGATGCAGCAGGAAAACATCAATCAGCTGTTGGTTGATCTCGCCAAGCAAGGCAAGCGTGTTTTACGTTTGAAAGGTGGCGATCCGTTTATTTTTGGGCGCGGCGGCGAAGAGATTGAATTGCTCGCGCAAAATAATATTCCTTTTCAAGTGGTGCCGGGTATTACCGCTGCTTCGGGGTGCTCGGCTTATGCCGGTATCCCGTTGACTCATCGTGATTACGCGCAGTCGGTGCGTTTTGTGACCGGGCATTTGAAGTCCGACAATACCAATCTGCAGTGGCCAGAATTGGCCAATCCAACCCAAACATTGGTGTTTTATATGGGGTTGGTGGGGCTGAAAGAAATTTGCGAATCGCTTATTGCCCATGGTCGTGCGGCTAGTACCCCGGTGGCCTTGATCGAGAAGGGCACTACGCAGGAGCAGCGGGTGTTGATCGCTGATCTGCATTCAATCGCCGACGTTGTTGCTGCCAATGACGTTCATGCACCAACCCTGTTTATTGTGGGTGAGGTCGTCAATCTGCATCAGAGTCTGAAATGGTTTAAAGCAGGCGGCTGAAAATACACAAAATGTGATCTGCGCGTCAGTAATATGTTGTGGCTGGTTTTAAGGTTAAAGGAATCCGACGCTCTGCCGATAAATTGACTGTAACTTGAGTATTTAGACGCAACAGGAATCTTTATGGTGTATTTAGGCCCCATCCAGCCACGACCGGTATCGGTAAAGGCGCCCAGTCGCCCAGCCGCGACGACAGCGGTTAGCGCCTATGCTAATGAACAACAAAAAGGTGATCGCTCAGCTGGGCTTGATGCGATAGGCCCACCAGGAGGGGTAGAGCGCCGCAAGCAGCAACAGGACCGGCGCAATAAATCTGCCGCCGCTATGTTGGAAACCCGCGCAGGGAAAGACCGGCGCAAATCTCCGCAGCCGAGTATTAGCGTCACTATCTAGGGATGGCTGTTCAACCCACTGTTTTAACCAGCTTAATCGGTACGGATTTAAACGCGGGAGTTTTACTGCGTGGGTCATGTGTGGTGGCTATCAGCACATTCGCCTCCGGGTAATAAGCCATTACGTTGCCGCGCGGTAAATCGAACACAAACACCTTTACCGCTTTCATTTCACCCTGCTGCGATTGGATATCCACATAATCACCCGCTGCAATTCCCAGTTCATTGATATCCGTTTGATTCATCAAGATCGACCAGCGCGTATCGGTACCGCGGTAGGAATCGCTCTCCTCATAAATAATCGAATTAAATTGACCTTCGCTGCGAATACTGGCGAGTAAAAAGGGATATTCACTGCTGGTGACTTGTGCGGGAAGTGGACTGGTTTGGAATTGGGCTTTACCGTTTTCAGTTTTGAAGCTTGGTGTCTCAAGCAAGCGATTCTTGATCGTAAATTCTTGTTTGGTCTGGGCGATATCTTTTAATTCACTTAAACCGGGAATGGTAGCGGCGATGGCAGCTCGAATAGAGTCGTGTTGTTTAAGATGATTAAAATCGAGCGGGCAATTGGGCACTAAGCGTTTGCCCAGTTCGCACAGAATTTCCACTTCCGGTTTTACATTGTGCAAGCGATCAATACCGCCATCGCTCAATCGCACATAATTGAACATGGATTCTTGTGTAGTGGGTTGCCACTCTTCATCCCGTGCGGTGACCGGTAAAATTAATGCTTCAGTGGTCTCCATTCCCGTGATATGTCCGGCATTCAATGTCGTTGTTAAATAGACTTTGAAGTTGATTTTATCCAATGCTTTCTGCGCCCATTGGCTGTTTGGCGTGGCAGAAAATAAATTGCCGCCCATGATTAATGCCGCGTCGATTTTTCCTTCATGAGCTGCCGTTAAACAGGCGAGAGTATCCATACCTTTGGTGCGCGGTAGTTGTACGCCCAAATGCTGTTCCATCTGCTGCAAAACATCTTCGGCTAAAATGGGTTTAACGCCAACGGTGCCTATGCCTTGCACATTACTGTGGCCACGTAATGGTAATAAACCCGCAGCAGGTTTGCCGAGCATGCCGCGCAATAAGGCCAAGTTAGCAATTGCCTCGACATTTTCTACCCCGTGTAAATGATGGGTAATGCCCATGCCCCAGGCAAAAATAGCTTTTTCGGATTGAGCGTAGGCGTTGGCAAGGGCGGTAATTTTTTCTCTATCAACCCCGCAAGTATCAATAATAGTTTGCCAATCTGTGGTATCGATATCCTGTTTAAAGGTTTGAAAATTGTCCGTGTATTGCGCGACGTAGTCATTCGCAACTTGATTCGATTCCAGCAGCGCTTTAGCGATACCTTTAAGTAATGCAAGGTCGCTGCCGATTTTTGGCTGCACATATTCCGACGCAATCCAGGTGCCGCCGCTGAGCATGGATTTGGCACTTTTAGGTACGGCAAATCGCACGAGCCCGGGTTCTTTTGCTGGGTTAATGATGATCACTTGCCCACCGCGTTCGCGACAATTTTTTAATTGATGCACAAAGCGTGGATGATTGGATGACGGGTTTGCACCTATTACAAAAATACAATCGCTGTTGCCGACATCTTCCAGCGAAACGGTTGCAGTGCCACTGCCGATAACATTCTGCAACCCGACGCCAGTTGCCTGGTGGCAATAATAGGAGCAGTTGTTCACGTTATTAGTGCCATACAAACGCGCCAGTAATTGCAATACAAAACCGGCTTCATTGGAGGAGCGACCAGACGAATAAAAAAAACTGCGCTCGGGATTGGTCGCGGCAAACGCGCGCGCCATTTTATCCAATGCAAATTCCCAGCTTACTGGTGAATATTTGTTGCCGTCGGCGGATTTAAATAGGGGATTATTCAAGCGCCCGAGATGTTCCAACTCATAAGCACTGAGCTGTTTAAAGTCATCCAGAGTGTGATTGAATAAATCCGTCGGGATCGGCTGTTGTATATCAGTTGACTGAGCTTGAATACTTTTGTTGCAGACTGAGGGAAACTCGTCTTTCTCGTTGGTCATGCCCCCGCGTTGCCCACCCATTCCCAGGCCGCAAGCTTTGCAGGCATTTTTACTGTTGAGCGCCTTAGCCGAGTTGAGCAGGCCGATACGCGCAACGGTTTTTAAGGTGTAAAGAACCTTTTTGGGACCACCACCGACAATGGTAATGGGTTCAGCAGGAGTAGAATCTTTTGCGGACATACGCTTTTGGCCAGACGTTAATGTGATAGCACGAGGTTAGGGCGGATTCTGTTGCATTGCAATACGTTAAATAGCCCACTTTCTTGTAGAATCTGGAACCGCCGATGAGACCTGCTGGATACACTTTATATGCCCCATATTCTAATTCTGGAAGATGAGCCCTCAATTGCCGAAAGTCTGGTTTTTGTGCTGCAAGCAGAGAGCTTCAGTACGCATTGGGAAAGTCTGGCAACCAAGGCGCTTGCTTACGCCAAAGCGCAGTCGGTGGATTTGATTATTATGGACGTAGGGCTGCCGGATATGACCGGTTTTGAAGCTTGCAAACAGCTGCGTAAATTTTCCGAAGTACCAGTGATGTTTTTAACCGCCCGTGGCGATGAATTGGATCGCGTTGTAGGTTTGGAAATCGGTGCCGATGATTATGTGGTGAAACCCTTTAGTCCACGTGAAGTGGCGGCGCGGGTAAAAGCGATTTTGAAGCGTATACGTCCTGTTATTTCAGTAAATGAATCATTATCACCACCTGGCTCGTCAATGCATAACTTGGAATCACAACAGCAATCAGCACAGGAATTTTTAATCGATACAGAACGCAAAACGATTCACTATCAGCAGCAACTATTACAACTTACACGATTTGAATTTTGTTTATTGCAAGCGCTGGTGCAACAACCTGGGCGTGTATTCAGCCGCGATCAGTTACTGAATGCTGTTGGTGTAACCGCTGATGCGGGCTATGACCGCAGCATCGATGGTCATATCAAAACTTTGCGCGCAAA